>JBAZZA010000005.1:0-220399 GCA_041659025.1 Bacteroidales bacterium
ACAGAATCAAATCAATACTATAGTTATCATGATAGAGCCAAAAGTAAGCGTAGGTATAATGTCGGAACACAGGATTGAGTTTCACCTCTCCTCCGGTTTTATTTGTGGTGGCAAAGCGTGCAGTGGCAGGCAGATTGTCAACTCTTCTCAGGGAAAGATAGAATGGAACGGACAATCGTACAGCGAACTTCTGTTTGAACCAGCGAACCCTTCGCAGGATATCTTTGAACTCTGCGATGTGACCATCGGTGTTAATTTTCACTGGGAAAGAAAAGAAAACCAAAGCTTTATGGGTTCTCTAAAGCTTATTGTGGAAGGAGATAAAATTACGGCCATAAACCTGATTGGAATAGAAGATTACCTTACATCTGTAATATCTTCTGAGATGAGTGCGACTGCATCACCTGAACTCCTAAAGGCGCATGCCGTGATATCGAGGTCGTGGCTGTTGGCTCAGATTCAGAAAAACAAAGAGATTGTGGAGTCTAAGGAGGCATACAGTACTATGCAGGAGACTGAGGAGGAGTTGGTAAAGTGGTATGACAGAGAGGATCACACTAAGTTTGACATTTGTGCCGACGACCATTGCCAGAGGTATCAGGGAACTACAAAAGCCTCTACCGGAAAGGTGAGGGAGGCAATAAAGGAGACATGGGGACAGTTGCTCATGTTTGACGGTAAAATCTGCGATGCCCGCTACTCTAAGAGTTGCGGTGGTGTCTTTGAAGAGTTCCAGAACTGCTGGGAAAATATTCACTATCCATATCTGGTTAAGGTGAGGGATAGCAAAACGATAACTGAAATTCCGGATCTTACTATTGAAAAAAATGCCGGGGAGTGGATACTTTCGTCGCCAGAGGCATTCTGTAACACTTCTGACAAGCATATCCTCTCACAGGTTCTCAACAATTACGATCAGGAAACTGTAAATTTCTACCGCTGGAAAGTGGAATATTCTCAGAGTGAACTATTCTCTTTGATTTTGCAAAGATCAGGCGTAGATTATGGTGATATTCTGGATCTTATTCCGGTTGAGCGAGGAACTTCTGGTAGGCTTGTCAGGTTGAAAATTGTAGGCAGCAAGAGGACAAGAACCATAGGTAAAGAGCTGGAGATAAGGAGAACGCTATCTAAATCACATCTTTATTCATCGGCCTTCATTGTTGATAAGGTTATGGGTGAGGGTGAAATTCCAGAGAAGTTCATACTAAAGGGTGCAGGCTGGGGGCATGGAGTGGGACTATGTCAGATTGGAGCTGCGGTAATGGGTGAGAAGGGGTATAAGTACGACGAAATACTGTTACACTATTTCGTGGGTGCTTCTATTGAAAAATTGTATTAATCACACCAAACAATCATACAATGAATAACAAGAAAAGATCGCCGTGGGCCTGGATACCATCGCTGTATTTTGCTCAGGGACTGCCTTATGTGGCAGTAATGACAATCTCTGTAATAATGTACAAGAGGCTCGGCATTTCCAATACCGATATTGCCCTCTATACAAGCTGGCTCTATCTGCCATGGGTAATCAAGCCCTTCTGGAGTCCTTTTATCGATCTTTTGAAAACTAAACGCTGGTGGGTAGTAACCATGCAGCTCCTGGTGGGAGCAGGTCTGGCCGGAATTGCCTTTACTATACCTGCAAGCAACTTCTTCCAGGTGACTCTGGCGGTATTCTGGCTGGTTGCATTCAGCTCTGCTACTCACGATATTGCTGCAGACGGTTTCTACATGCTTGCACTGGATAGTCATGACCAGTCGTTGTACGTTGGTATAAGAAGCACTTTTTACAGAGTGGCAACAATAATGGGGCAGGGGCTCCTGATTGTGATTGCCGGTCTTCTTGAGTCCTCTACAGGAATCAAGCCTGCGGAAATTGTAGTGAATGCGGGGCCGCAGTTCAGCAACACTATTACTCTTCCTGCTGCAGACACTACTCTGACAGACTCGTCAGCTGTCGCTCAGACGGATGATTTTTCCTTCGTGGTTACACCTTCTATGGTTAATTTAAGTACAAACACTATTTCTGTAGACTCTGCTGCTATCCTTAAGGTTTATGCTGTTGAGCAGAATATTCTCAATGGATTTGCTGTTGCCGAAAAATCAAAAGCCGATATTCAGGCAGAAAAATCGTGGTGGACAAAAAGCGTGTCTGAACCTCTGGGTCAATTCATAAAACGCAACTTTGGTGAGGAGAATGCCGGCAAGGAGGTTCATAAACTTACAGGTAATTCTCATCTGGTAAGTGTCAAACTGACAAAGGCTCCTGCTGCTGGTGAAAAAATTGTTCTGAACACCTCATTGAAGAAGGGTGACAAGAGTATCTTCATAGCTTATGGCGAGAGAATAGAATTTACATCTGAAAACTGGAACAAACCTGCTTACCTTCTTGTGCAGGCAGATCCTAAGCTTAAGACAGAGGCATCTGCTACATTTAACGGATTATCGGGAAATATCACTTTTGCATGGTCAATCACATTTTTCATAATGGCCGGCTTTTTTATGGCCGTTGCCCTTTATCACAGATTCATACTTCCACGGCCGGCTTCTGACAAGCCTGCAAAAGAGGTTACTCCAAGGACTATCTTCAGGGAGTTCTTTGAGACTTTTGCCTCATTCTTCAAAAAGAAACAGATTTGGGTTGCAATTGCCTTCTTGCTGCTATACCGTCTACCGGAGGCGCAGCTGGTGAAGCTTATCTCTCCTTTCCTTCTGGATGCCAGAGAGGTTGGTGGAATGGGACTTACCACCGGTCAGGTTGGGTTGGTTTATGGTACAATCGGTATACTCGGATTAACACTGGGAGGTATTATTGGTGGAATCATTGCTGCCAAAGGGGGTCTTAAAAAGTGGCTTTGGCCAATGGCATGGACAATCTCTCTGACTTGTGCAACGTTCGTTTACCTGAGCGTGTTCCAGCCGGAAAATCTTTTTGTTGTATATCTCTGTGTATTTATTGAGCAGTTCGGCTACGGATTCGGGTTTACCGCCTATATGTTGTTCATGATATACTTTGCAGTTGGGGAGCACAAAACGGCGCACTATGCAATCTGTACTGCTTTCATGGCTCTTGGTATGATGATGCCGGGAATGTCGGCAGGCTGGCTGCAGGAGCTGATAGGATACCAGAATTTCTTCTACTGGGTAATGATCTGCTGTGTGGCAACAATTGTAGTTACTTCATTTATCAAGGTAGATGAGGGATTTGGCAAGAAAGAGGTGGCGAAGGGGTAGTAAAATTATTAACAGGGTTATAAAAATCACTTGAAATGAAAAAAGTATTATTACTGATTTCTGCAATATGCATTTTTGCAGGTGCGGCACATGCCCAGAAAATCAAAACCGGAATTGAGGTTCTCAAGTATCAGAATTTCAAGATTCTAGAAGGAAAGCGTGTGGGTCTCATTACAAACCCTACAGGATTTGACAATCATGTAAAGTCAACCATCGATATTCTGTTTGAAGCTCCCAACGTTAAGCTTGTGGCTCTTTTTGGTCCAGAGCATGGAGTACGGGGTGATGCACATGCCGGTGATAAAGTTGAAACTGTAAATGACCCTAAGACCGGGCTCCCTGTCTACTCTCTTTATGGCAGTACCCGCAAGGCCACTCCTGAGATGTTAAAGGGAATTGATGTGCTGGTATATGATATTCAGGATATTGGAAGTAGGTCATTCACTTATATCAGTACTATGGGTCTTGCCATGGAGGCTGCTGCTGAGAACAATATCGAACTAGTTATCCTGGACAGGCCTAATCCGCTTGGAGGGTTGAAGGTAGAGGGCAATCTTGTTGAGGATGGATTCATATCATTTGTCAGTCAGTTTAAGATTCCTTACGTTTATGGTCTGACTTGCGGCGAACTCGCACTTCTGCTTAACGGTGAGAAAATGCTGAGTAAGCAGTGCAAGCTTTCAGTTGTGAAGATGGCAGGATGGAGCAGGGATATGACCTTCGACAAAACCGGTCTTCAGTGGGTGCCGTCATCTCCTCATATTCCTCAACCTATAAGTGCATTTTTCTACCCTGTTTCGGGTATTCTGGGAGAGCTGGGATATATCTCTATTGGTGTAGGTTACACTATACCGTTCCAGATTTTCGCCTCTGAATGGATAAAAGCAGAAGAGCTTGCCGATAAATTAAATGGATACAAACTTCCAGGGATCGTTTTCAGACCAATACACCTTAAACCGTTCTACTCTGTTGGTGTTGGTTTGAATTATCAGGGTGTGCAGGTTCATATAATGGATTATGACAAAGTTGCTCTTTCTGATATTCAGTTTTATGTTATGGAGGCTCTTGCCGATCTTTATCCGGACAAGGCTGTGTTCAAGAATGCTAATGAAAAGCGTTACAAGATGTTTGATCAGGTTGCGGGCAGCGACCAGATAAGGTTGCGTTTTGCGCAGCGGCATAAGTTTGCGGATATCAGGGATTACTGGTACAAGGATGTTGAGGCGTTCAGGGTGCTTTCTAAGAGGTACTATCTGTATAAGTAGATTTTGCATCTCCTTTCTTGTTTGTTGTGTAGTTGCCCGAAGGGGCAGTGCACCGCATTTACCCGCTTAGCGCTCAATTTGCTAAAAAACAAAGGCGACCCCAAGAATGTGCTTTTGCAAAGAGCTGCAGGGGTCGCTTGTTGTTTTTCAAAACGCGACTTTCGCTTAGCGGGTACCCAAATGCTCCATGCAACGCCCCTTCGGGCAACTACACAATCAAATTTTTGAGATGCAAAATATTCAATTGCCTGTGTACCAGATTTGCCCGCTTCGCGCTCATTTCGCTAAAAAACGAAGGCTGAAACCAAGTATGCCAGTACAAAAGGCTGCAGGTTTCAGCTCTTGTTTTTTCTAACGCTCCATTCGCTTAGTGGGTGCCCAAACCCTCACTGCAAGCATCTGCAAATCCCACATCTTCCCTTGATTTTCACACAATCCGCACAATCCAGCCCTATGCTTTCATGGCATGTCTTTGGTTGTCAGGCAAATACGCTCAATGCGAATATTTGCTAAACCATTGATTATCAGCATTTGGCCATGAAAGCATAGGGCTGGATTGCCGGGGCTGGACTTGCCGCTTAGATCTCCGCAGCCCGCTTTTGCGCTATATTGATCACATTATCGAAAAGGATATCAATGTTGTTATCGGTAAGATACTTAATTCCCGCTTCTGTGGTGCCACCTTTACTGGCAATATTGTCGATAAGCTTGTCTATGCTCATTGTGTTGCAATATTCTCGATAATAGTCGGTTGTCCCTGCCAAAAGTCCAACCAGCATTCGATTGACATCTTGTTCAATTACTCCCATCTCCATCATTTTAGTTTTCTGTACGTCAATCAGTTTTAATAAAAATGCCGGACCGCTTCCAAAAATTGCTGTGAATATATCAAAATCGCGCTCGGGTGTCTCAATAAGAACACCCATATTTTCCAATAATTGCTTGATATTGCAGCGACATGGGTGGTCAACATTGTTGTTGGTATAAGCCGTGACTGAGCTCCCGAACTCAATTGCAAGATTTGTCATAATCCTTATAATTGAGATATCGGAACCTATGTTTTCTGCAATAAAACTCATGCTCTTACCCGCAACAACAGAAATAATCAGCTTGTCCGTTAAATCTTCCTTTCTAAGGTTATCCAAAACGTTGATTATGTTCTGAGGTTTTATTCCCAGCCATATCACATCAGAATTGATTGTCAGCTCGGATATTGAAGAAAATGCCCGTAACTCTTTGTGTGAATTTGTTTTTGAATAATAGCCGAAGGTGTTGTCATCACTGTTTTTCATTGCCTTGTGGATAGCCCGTATTACATTACCGTATCCTATAAATCCATGTCTCATAATGTTATACTATAAATTTTGTGAAAACAATTTTATTAGCTAATGCGTCAGCAAAAAAATTGTCGTATCCTCCGTTAACTATCCACATCTCAACACCTCCATCCTTACAAATTTTGGCCGCCTGAAATTTTGATATCATCCCACCTGTGCCCTGGTCCGATTTGTTACAATCTGCAAAATGAAAGACCTCATCAATATTGTACACTTTCTCAATCAATTTGGCGTTTTTGTTGATTTTTGGATTGGAATCAAATAATCCGTCAATATCGGATGCAATTATAAGAAGGTCGGCCTCAATTGTAAGTGCTACAAGTGCAGATAACTTGTCGTTGTCTCCAAGAATAATCTCTTCTACGGCAACAGTGTCATTTTCATTAACGATAGGTATGTAACCATATTCCAGCAACTTATTAATGGTGTTCCTGGTATTGTTTTTAGAAGTTTCATTCTCAAAATCCCTGTACGTCATAAGACATTGCGAAACATTCAATCCAAACCGGCAGAAAATGTCATCATAGATTCTTATCAGTTTAGGCTGACCGATAGCGGCCATAGCCTGTTTTGAATCGACTTTTTTATTATACCCCGATATCTCAACTACCTGTTTTGCAGCTGCAATTGCTCCGGAAGATACAATTATAACATCGTATTTATCTTTGATTTTTTCTATCTGACTAGCAATATCTTCAATCTTGCCAAAGGATATCCTTTTTGTTCCGGAGGTAAGTGTAGATGTCCCTATTTTTATAACTACTCTCTTTTTCATACTTTTAATTTTTATATTCATCATTGTTTTCTAATTCCTTACTTGCCCGTTTCCATATATAAACCATTTATTTGTAACTAATTGGTTTATACCTATCGGACCACGGGAGTGCAGCTTCTGGGTACTGATGGCAATCTCTGCTCCTAACCCAAACTCACCACCATCGGTAAACCTCGTTGAAGCGTTATGATAAACCGCGCCACAATCGGTTTGCAAAAGGAATTCATTTGCAGCATCGTTATCGGATGTTATAATGGTAGCAGAGTGTCCACCTGAGAATGTGTTAATTATAGAAATTGCCATCTCCACACCAGGTACAATTGTTATGAATATTTTTTTTGAGAGAAATTCCTCTTTGAGAATTTCTGCAATCATGATATCATCGGGAGTTACTAGTGATATTTCGATATCAGTCCTGTCTACAATCTCAATGTTTTCATTTTTTAAGGAATTTTTAAGTTTATCAATACAGGATTGCAGATCTGGAAGATTTTTGTCAATTAACACCTTATCTAAAGCATTGCAAACGCCTATCCTTCTCTTTCCGTCCAGTATAACATCAATTGCTAATTCAAAATCACATTGAGAGTGGATATACAGAAAATTGTTACCTCTGCCGCTTGCAATTACAGGAATGGAACTGTTGTTCCTCACATAATTGATTAGCTCTTCTCCTCCTCTTGGAATTATAAGGTCGATTTTCATATCATCGCCACTTATAAGCTTCTGAGTCTCTATCCGGGTGTAATCCAGATATCTGACAATTTCAGGATCATGATTGCATATAGTTAACGCAATGTTCCAGAGGCCAGTAAGGTATTGATTGGTGAATCTGGCCTCCTTGCCACCTTTAAGTAAAACCTTGTTGCCGGCCTTAAAGGCAACGGCTGCAGCCTCAATTGTGACATCGGGTCTTGATTCATATATTATAAGGACACTTCCAAACGGCACTCTCTTGTTGACCACCTTCATGCCATTTGAATGGGTAAATGTGTATATATTTTCGTTTTCCGGGTCCTTTGCATCGGATATTGATGTAAGAGAGTCAATCATACTTCCGATTTTTCTTGGGTCAACTTTTAATCGTTCAATCAATGCTATATCCATCTTCTCAAGTGAGAGTAGATCTTTTGTGCTTTGATCAATAATATTCTGGGCGTTTTTTTTAAGCAGACCTGCCAGGGTCTTAAGGACCCTGTTCTTGTTTTCGCTATTCATAATGTTTAAATGTTTGAATTTTAATATCCTGCATGACAGGATAGCGTTTAAACTGCCGTTATCGGCAACCTAAACAATAAAAAAATAAATAAAAGATTTATTTGACGGAGAATTCGATAGACGAACAAACTCCCCTTTAAGAAAGAGAAAGATAATTAACCCCGAAGGGGGATGGAGTATGGTTCGCCAGGAACATTTAAACTAATTTGAATGCAAATATAAAAAACTTATTCTAAAAAAATCTCTCTGGACATTTACTCGTTTATGTCCAGAGAGATAAAGTTGTACGCAGTTAGGACATATTTTTACTTTAACAACTCCTCCAGCTTCTTCTCCAATGCTTCTCCACGTAAACTTGTTGCTACAATAGTACCATTTTCATCTAACAAAAAATTTGCTGGGATTCCCGTAACACCATACATTCTAATGATTTCGCTCTTCCATCCTTTTAAATCTGAAAGTTGGATCCAAGGCATCTTATCATCTGCAACAGCTTTCATCCAGGACTCCTTTTTCTCATCCAGAGAAACGGCTACAACATCAAACCCTTTTGAGTTATATTTATTATAGGCCTTCAATAAATTTGGATTCTCTCCCCTGCATGGACCACACCACGAAGCCCAGAAATCGAGTAGAATATAATGTCCCTTCTTAAGGCAAGAACTCATTTTAACCTCTTTGCCATTAATATTCATTAAAGAAAAATCTTTAAATAATTTTCCGACCCCAACGGATTTTACCATCATATCATTCATCACATTTTTATCTACTATTGCCTTGAAAATTTGTCCAATATGAGAGCTCTTAACCTCATCGCTCAGACTATTAAATAGATCGGGCCATAACTCTTCTACGCGCGCAAAAGGAAGGGGCGACTTTCCAAGCTCAAACAGACAAAATAAGCTACTAATATCACTTGTGTTAGTTTTAACATAAGATTTAAGAAAGTCTCTTTTATCTTCTGCTAGTTTCCTGTTTTCTGCCCTGTATTGTAAAAGTTTAGTGCGGATATCATCACTTAGGTCTTCTGGTTTGGGATTCTTGGACCAGTCGATATTTAATCCCATCATTTTAGTTTGGACATTACTCATAGGAGTGTCAAATTTTTCATCTAAGATTTTCCTAAGCGAAATTACACTTTGAAAAGATGGAGCATTATTGGTCACTTCATAAGAGGTTGCAGAGATATTCACATTGATATTAAAGTTGTTTTCTGCAAGTATATTACCATTCCCAGACCTCATCCCTAGAACCTTGCAATTCAGCCTGGCTGTTTTGTCTTCTATTCTAAGCTGTAATAAAACAGGACAATCGGTTAAATTAACATTGAATGAAAAACTCCCGTTAACAATATTGGTTGATTGAACTATTTTATTTTCACCATTTATGCCAACTAATTCAAGAAATATTTGCTGGTCAGGAATACCGCTTACATTTCCCGCAATATTAACAGATTTTGCCTGTGATGGTAAATTGCTGACAGCACTTTGTTCCATTTTTTTCAGTTGATCTAATAGTCTGTTTTTAATGGGTTCGTTAGCCATCTTCAGATTTTCAAACTCAGAAATTGCCTTTTTTTGACATTTGATTCCCTCTTCTACCCGTCCAAGCTTGAATAGTAACCCCGCTTTTACCTCTGTCATTGTGAAGTTATCAAAATACTGGTAAGCAAGATCTGCCCAATTTAGAGCATCGGTCAGCAAATTCTTATCGGTCACTACTTTTAATGCAGATTGTGCAATATTGCGTAAACGAAAACCATAGTTTAAAGATTCCATTTTTGCCATCTTTCGCGCTAAACCAATCTCATCCTCTGTTCTATCTTTAAACATGCCGGATTTAACTTGCTGTTCAAACTTTATCAAAGAAACGGAGTCAGATTTTGCAATTAGTTTTTTATCGTAATTCAGTACCGATTTACTATATCTGGATAATACCTCAGATAGTTTTTTATCGTTTGAAGTAGCTGTGTAATACTTCATAAACGCTTCGTCGGCAATCCACTCCTTGTTTATATTATCTGTATTAAATAAAACCAGAGCACTAATTATTTTTTTCAGAAGAACTTCGTCTCTTTTCTCAATAGCGCGTTCAATGTCGCTACTTGCCAGATAACCTAGAGTCCTCATGAGGGTTTCTGTTTTGGGGTAACCAAGTTTTTTTGCAACCTCATCTTTATTATCTGTCAGAAATCCGAAAAATAAACCATCTACATTGATGTTTTTATTTTTCAGCAAAATTGTGAGAGTCTCTTTATTTAGTATTTCATCTTTTGAACATAGAGATACATACATATCTGCAGCATCTGCACTGCTGACACCTCTCACCTGGCTTTTTTGCATATATTTCAACAGAAACTCCTTGTCTTTACTTTTGGCGTCATATTGACTTTTCAAAAGAGCAAATGGCTCAGGGTCACTAAACTCCCTAATAGCATTTTCTGCCTCCTTCAAAAATTTCTCTTCCGGCATCGATCCCATACTGCTATAGAAAAGTATTCCATCGCCATTTATAAAGAGATATGTAGGGAAACCTGTAACACCGTATTTTTTTGCGATTGCAACCCCTTCTCCCTTTTCTGCATCAATTTTATAGTTGATAAAGTTTTTGTTGAACACATCACCGACACTCTTACTTGGGAATATATCTTTTGCCATAAGCTTGCAGGGGCCGCACCATGATGTATATACATCTATAAATACTAGTTTTTTTTCTGTCCGGGCCTTTTCCAACACCTCTTTCCAGCTTCCGGTTTCAAATTTGATTCCATCCTGAGCAAAGGCGGAACATGGAATTAGTGTTGCTGTAATCCAGCACAATAACGAAAACAAAATGATTTTTCTCATAAATAACGTATTCAAATATTTTAAATTAAACAGTTTAACCGAAAAGATAAAAAGGGGAGACATATAGCCTCCCCTTTATAACTATTTCTATGATAAATAATAATTATTCATTATCGCTCATATCAGGATTCAATAATAGAACCTTAGCAGGAATCTTCATTGTAAGCCTTTTGTTCTGTAATGTAAATGTTTCAGTTCCATAGGTTCTGGTGTTGTCAATATTATTGTATGTACCCTCCAGAGAAAGTCTTCTCATGTCAAACCATCTTAACCCGGTGCCGGCAAATTCCCTGATTCTCTCCTCTAAAATAAATCTGATCATAGCATCTTTTGTAGTAACAGAAACAATAGCATCTGCCTCAGGCATCCTTTTTTTACGAAGAGTTTCAACATCTGCTTTAGCCCCGGTTAAATCGTTAGTTCTGGCTTTACACTCTGCCCTCATTAGATAGAGATCGGGAAGACTAGCACCCCAGTTAACTCCACCTGGAGAACATCTCTGATAACCCGGTAGAGTTGTAGACCCCATCATATAGTCTTTGTTGGAAAACAGTCGTCTTCTTAAGTCGGATGTTCCAAATTTGTTCATTACAGCATCTTTCACAAAAATATTACTATAGAAGTAGTTCATTACGATAGAGAGCTGTCTCATATATATAACTTCATAACTGTCGAACATTGTCGGATGTCCGGAAGCACCTCTGTTTGGTTGAGCAGGGTTGTACCATCCTGCAGGAGGAGCAGAGTTCATAAGAGTGTTGTAATCATAAAGTTCAACTTTGAAAGGGAGAGAGGCAACTGCAGTTTCGGAGTTATTAAGAGCAGTTATTGCTTTGGTATAATCTCCCATATAAAAATATGTTCGTCCAAGAATAAACCATGCTGCCGAACGACCGAGGCGAACCCTCACCTTTGCCTGAACAGGTAGATCCGGAATAGACTCTTCAATCTCCTTGACGATAAAATCATAAATCTCTTTTACAGATGCACGGGTGAAATCTTTTGCTGTTATATCTGCCTTAGTAACGAGTGGAACACCTGGATCCTGAGCAGCGGTTGCAAAGTTATAAGGTTTTGCAAACTGGTTTATAAGGAGAAGATAATTAAAGGCCCTGTTAATTCTTGCCTCAGCCTGCACCTCTTTTTTTCGCTGGTCTGTGGCACCTGTACAATTCATTACACCATTTATTGCAAGATTGTAAACGTATATAGGAACATACATGGCTCCCCATTCGTTAGGATCTTCGTTCTCTTCGTAAATATTGTCACTCCATTTATATGCTTTTATTTCATACGGAGCCTTTGAACCAAAATATTGAGGTGTTGTAAAAACATCGTCCGACATAATTAATGGAGCACTTGCAGCACCTAAAATTAGAGTTCCTCCACTTTCCAGAGTTCTGAAATTTTGAAGATTGAGAAGCATAATGTTGTTTAAAAGGCCATTGTAATGGTCAATATTTTCTAAAATATCTTTTCCTTTTGGTTTAACATCCAGGAACTTCTCACAACTGCTGACTGATAACAGTAAAACAGCAGCTATTAATATTTTTGTCATGTTAATTTTTCTCATTGTTATTAATTTTAGCTGTTATAAAAGGGTGACTTTCAGACCAATCGTAATAAACGGAGGAGTCTTGTCTGTTCTGACACCTTGTCTGATATTATAAAATTCAGGATCAATATCAAACTTGTTGTTTTTCCAAATCATTATATTATTCACTTGTCCATAAACGGAGAGACTCTCCATAAATATCTTAGAAATTATCTTTTTTGGTATTGAATAAGATATTGTAAAATCTCTGATTTTTGCATAGGAGGCACTTATGATGTTTTGAGCAGATTGGGTATATATTGGCAGATATCTTTGGGAATTACTAGTACCACTGTTAGCAATATATTTTGGTACGTCAGTAATGGCCTCATCGCCGGCTACTTTCCATCTGGAGCTAAAACTCTCCTTTAAATTTTCAGTCACTCTTCCTGTATAGAATGTGTTAACATCGTTTCTCATCATATGCCCAAGGTTGTATATTATGAGCGCAGAAAGAGTAAATCCATTCCACGAGAATTCGTTTGTAATTCCACCATACCATTTAGGTTGGGTAACTCCTTTAAAAATAGGGTCATCAATCGACAACTGAGACGATAATGTTGCTTCATTTCCGTTTGCCTTACGTGCAACAGGATTACCATTTTGGTTAAGGCCAATATTATCAAAACCAAATAGTGAGTATGCCGGATATCCTTCAATAAACTGCTCATTTATTTTACTGCTGAAATCAAGAGATGTATTACGTTTAATCTCAGTTAACCTGTTATTATTGTATGAGAGAGTAAATCCGGTGTTCCATATAAAGTTTTTGGTTGAGATATTTACACTGTTGATCATTACCTCAAACCCTTTATTATCTATCTGACCGAGGTTTCCATAAGCATAGTACCAGCCGGTAGTTGGGTCAAGCGGCTGATAACCTAACAGATCTGTTGTTTTTTTCTGATATACATCTACTGAACCGGAAATTCTGTTTTTTAGCACAGCAAAGTCAATACCTATGTTGGTTGTTGAGGTTCTCTCCCATGAAAGACCAGCATTACCCGGAAGTGCAACAACATATCCAATCTCTGTAAAACGTGAATTGTTTGTTGGGAACAGAATATCGAAAGGACCCCCCGAACCTGGTCTCGGAGAGTTTCCTCCAAAGCCGTAGGTAACTCTCAAGTTTAAATTATCTATAAGATCGGATGTGCAAAACTTCTCTTTAGTAATGTTCCATGAAGCTCCAAAGCTCCATATTGGCTTAAACTGTGTACTCTTATTAGAGCCGAACAGATTAGACTGATCCATTCTTATACTACCGTTTAAGGTATATCTCTTATCATAAGTGTAAGATGCATTTGCATACAGAGAGAAGAACCTGGAATCATATTCACCGAATGTCTCTGCTTTCGAATTTAGGATACTTGTTGACGTGGTTCCCGAAATAATGATTGGAGAGGAGACTCCGGTTGTAGAGAGTGCTTTCTCGTCATAAGGGCTGTATGTTTGTGTTTGCATATCAAAACCTCTTCTGTATGTATCATGCATGACAGAAAGATCTCCCCTTACTTCTGTTCCTGCAAGAGATGTAATTTGGTGTTTCTCGGCGAAGGTTTTATCGAAAAGGAGTTGATTTCTCACGGTCCACGATGTGTTATTTACACTGTTTGTTTGATAGTGGCCACCTGTTGTTGGCAGGTAATATGTTGGTAACGATGTTGGAGATGCGGGGGCAACTGTAAAGCAGACAAGTTCATCTCTCACTTTATATGAGTTTTTGCTGTAATAAGCGTAGCCTTTATCAAATTCTTTCTGATACTGGAATTTTCCCTGATATTGTAACCCCGGGAGAAGATTGATGCTCAGACCGGCATTTACTCTTGCAATAAAGCTACTGCTGCTGTTTTGAGTGTAACTGTTTTCGAGCATAGGGAAATAATCCAGGTTCAAAAGGCTCTTGTTTTCTGCATCCTTTCTGAATGGTTCGTATTTTTTTAAGTATGCCTGAGATAAAGCATTTCCACTATTATCGGAGAACATGGCATAAGGAAGATAATTGTTCAAAGTTGTGGGCAGATCAGGAACAAGATACTGCTCCCCGGTTTCATAAGAGATATTGGCAGTCAGGTCTAGTTTGATATTTTTTGTGAACTTGAAATCCTGACGTATGTTTATCTGATGTTTTGATGAAGAGGATTTATTTGACTTTCTATCACCTGTATAAGCATAGGAAGCATAATACGTGTGAAAATCACTACCCCCGGAGAAACTTAAACTATGGTTTGTTACCAAGGCGTTTTGAGTAAAGTAATCTTCAATCTGCTCTCTGTTGTTTAATCTTTTAAGAGAGTCAATCCGGGAATCGGCAGTTGTTTGGTTTATCAGTCCCCTGCTAAGATCGTAGAGAATTTTTTCATGAGGATAAATAACAGGGTTACGTGCTGTGGAGGAGGATGCTATTACCGTGTTCCAGGGATAGTCTGTAATCGAAAATACCTCCTTTGCGGCATCAACCAGTTGGCTGCTTGTCATCATGTTCTGATAGCTGTAATCTGGTTTTCCTCTCAAAGAGACAAAACTGTTATAAATAACTTTTGGTTTTCTTACCTGAGGCTTTCCCACTTTTGTCGTGATGTTGATAACTCCATTTGCGGCAGAGGCTCCCCAGATAGAAGCTGCTGTGGCATCTTTTAAGAATGTTATGCTTTCCACATCATTTGGGTTTACCAGCGACGAAACCACATCATAGTTTGAAGGGACTCCATCAATTACAACAAGAGGCGATTTTGCTGCATTAATTGAAGTAAGACCTCTCATCAGAAACTTCTCGGCACCTGCACTCATGTTTACGGACAGACCCGGTACGAGACCTTCCAGACGGTCTACTATATTCATGCTTGATGTCTTAGACTCAAGTGCCGTATTACGAATGACTGAAAATGAACCTGAACTCCTCTCTCGTGAGAGTGTCTGATATCCAGTAACTACAACGTTTTCCAGGATATGAGTGTCCCCCTCAAGAACTATAATTAAATCGGCACTGCCGGCAAAAGGAATTTCTGCCATTTTCATTCCAATGAATGTGACCTGAATAGCGTCTTTATCTATAAGCCCATCGGCAATATTCAGAGAAAATTTCCCATCCAGATTACTCACTGTGCGAATATTGCGATTGTTCTTTAATAATACATAGGCACCGGGGAGCGGTTGGTTTTGATCGTCAAGAACTTTACCTGTAACCAGGATTGTCTTCTGTGACCCTCTTGCTGGTTCTCTAGGTGTAAGTTTTTGAGTGAGTACTATCCGCTTACCTTCAAAAGAATATGAAAATCCGGCAAGCGAACAGAGTTTAGAAACCACTGTCTCCAGCTTTTCGTTTTCTGCAGTTAATGAGATATTCCTCTTAGTGTCAATAAGAGTAGAAGAGTAGATGAAAGTGTAGTTCGATTTTTTTTCTATCTCGTTGAGAATAGATTTTATCGGTTCATTCTCCATCCTGATGGTAATTCTCACATCCTGGGCATAAAGTCCGAGTGAGTAAAGAACCAGTGAAAATACTAACAATACTTTTTTCATAGAATTAAATTTGGTTTTCATTATTACATACGCCAAACTTAATCACCACCCTAAATTTACAGAGAAATTTACCAGGAATAATTTTTTACGTATGCAATGCTGTCCTGTATAGTATAGTTAATCAATTGGGTCTTGTGCATTAAATCCATAACCTGTGATGCACTCTCCTCCCTGAATTTTGCTGATAGTCGTTTATATAATATTGAGTTATCTTCTACCTTAATAGAGATCCCGTACCATCTTTTCATCTTAACGAACACATCAGAAAGTGTCAGGTCGTCAAAAATTAGCCAACCATCTCTCCATCCGGTAGTAGGCATAGTATCTTTAACTGGATTTATTCTTGTGCTATTTTCAATCTTGTCGATTATAATTTTTTCGGAAGGTTTGATATTCTCAATAACAGATCCGTTTTTCATCTGTATATTGACCCTGCCGCTTAACAGAAGAAGCGACATTGATCTGTCTTCTGCATAAGTATAGAGATTAAATTTTGTGCCTAGTACATTGACGGTAACATCTCCCGGAGTGACAATCTTCATAGGCCTGAGAGAGTCTTTTTCAACCTTAAAAAACCCCTCTCCTGAGAAAGAGATAAGCCTTTCGTTTCCGGTGAACTTTGATGGAAAACTTATTCTACTGCCTGAATTCAGCCATACAACAGAGTTGTCGGGCAGTGTAATCCTGCTTTTTACTCCGTATGGTGTTGAGTATTCCAGTGTAGTATTACTCTGTTCCAGGATATATGCCACCTCGCTTTTGTAGGTTCCAATTTTATATGAGCTGTACAAACCGGCACCGACAATGAGAGCAGATGCCATCACCGCTGCTGCAAAATATCTTACAGCACCCCTTCTCTTGTCGATCCGCCGTATTGTCGATATTATCCGGCCAAGATCAGACATATCTGCCTTGCCATTAACATTCACTGCAAGTGCATAAAGATTGACCTTTTTAGCAAAATCCTTTCTGTTTTCAGGAGACTCCTTTACCCATGCCTCTATCTCAAGCATCTCGTTTTCGGTTGCTTCTCCTTTCAGATATTTTAGTATTAGCTCTTCCATATAATTACATACACCATTTTAACCTAAATCCCTCAATAAAATCAAAGATAACAACAGTGGCAGATAGTCCTTCAACGCCTCTCTCAAGATTGCAAGTGCTTTGCTGATTCTGTACTCGACTGTTTTTATAGAGATTCCAAGCTTTGTGGCAATCTCCTTATAGCCGAGCTCCTCCTCCCTGCACAGCAGGAATGTCTCTCGTATATTAGGAGACATTTTGTTAAGAGTATTTTTAAGAATTGCAGATAGCTCCGAACAGAGTAACCTCTCAGATGAATAGTCGCTCAAAGTTATCAGATTCAATCTGTCACTTACAGGAAGTTCCTCTCCCATATGGTTAGTCCTTCTCTGTTTACTCCTCATGTGGTTGAAGACTTTATTCCTTACTGTTGAAAGCAGATAATATTCTATATTATTACCCATGTCCAGACTCTCACGCTTCTCCCAAAGACTTATAAAGGCATCCTGAGCAATCTCTCTCGCAAGTTCGGTATCCCTAAGGAATTGATTTGCATAATTGACAGCCCTCCAGTAATGAGTAATATATATCTTTTCAATATATTGCTCATTAACAGACCTTAACTCCTTGCTATTAAAAAAATCTGCCACCCCTTTGATTTTAAACAAATATAAGAACAAATTTCTATCTCAGAGATAACAGGGGGAACTTCGCATAAATTCCTTTGTAGATATACGTAAATTGTGGATCAACCCGACGCAGACATTTGAATATTTTGAACAGCATACACTTTGACGCAGTTTGAGGCAACTTGCTAACCATGAAGTAAGTTCCTTTGCGTGTTCATCCATCGAATCAGGGTTAGTTGTTTCCGAGATTCGTTTAGTGGAAAGTTGGGCCAACATATTATCACGAAGGTTCTCTTTTTTCAATCCTTTTTAACCGTTTATTTATCCAATTGTCGGAATATCATAAAAAGTATAGTCAGAAATAATCAGTGTCTCATAATTAAAAGAGAAAACTCCCTGACCAATTATGTTTAGTCAGAGAGTTTCAATGAATTATTACTGCTTATTCCTAAAATTATTTTCCAAATATCTCTTTTAGTTTTTCTTCAAATTTTGGAGATTCTCCTATCCAGGTATCTACTATGTTACCTTTAGGGTCAATCAATACCTTAGTCGGGAAAGCCTGAATGTTGAAGATGCTTACAATGTCGCATTTATCTTTATCTTCATCATTTAAAATTTGAGTCCATACCAAACCATCCTCTTCAATGGCTTTGAGCCATTTATCTCTTGCATTTAGAGTATTCTCTTGGGCAATGTTTATAAACACCAATCCCATTGGGTTGTATTTGTTGTAAAGCTTTACAAGATGAGGGAAAGAGGCGCGGCAAGGCTTACACCATGTTCCCCAGAAATCAATTAGAACATATTTACCCTTAAACATATCTAATGATATTATCTTGCCATCTTTATCTTTCTTCGTGAATTTTGGAGCGGGTATGCCGGGTTTAGTTGCCTTTGCTGCAGCTATTTTTGCAGCAAAGGCCTTTCCTTTTTCGGACTCTTTTACAGATTTATCAAGGTTGTTATAAAGTTGTTCATATTCGTCCAAAGTGTATTTTAGAATTATTTTAGACAAGATATCAATGGCAAGTAGAGATCCCGGGTTTTTTACTATGAAGGTATGCTGGATTTTATCTAACTCTTTTTCTAATCTCTCTTTTTCGCTATCTAATTCAGGATTGGGTTTTGTTATATCAACACCAATTAATTTCTTGCGGTGTTCAAATCTTGCCTTCTCAATAGGGGCAACGGCAGACCAGTAGGTATTGCAATCTTTGCTTAAAACGCCACCTTCTATTGTCAATAAAGGCCAATAATCTCCATCAAAAGAAATTTTAATTGTTCCTTCTTCGGCAAAAAATGTGAAACTTATTCCGGGCATTACAGCATTGCCCATGGTAATTAAATTACGAGAATCTAAATTGACAAGGGATAGACTTGTTCCTTCAGGAGCATCTATTATGATTTCTCCTGAGCTGTCTTTTATAGGAATACCTTGTACAATATATTGACCATCTGCTCCAAGCCATGCAATATTCATCTTTGCGCCTTTGTAGTTTTTTGCAGATATCATGATTTTGGTCTCTGCTGACGCTAATTGTACAAATTGGAGGATTATAATAAGTGAAAAAATTATCTTTTTCATTTACAAATGTTTCTAGAGAATTTATTTTATAAATATGGTTCCAAATATTTTTCAATATCTGGAGAAGATGGTCGTAAAGCGTTAACAGAAATTATTTTGCCATCTTTATCAATTAAAATAAAACGAGGTATTGCAGTGATGAAATATTTTTTATTTAAAGAACTATTATAGCCTCCTTCAGCAACAAAATTTTTCCAGGAAGGCTTATCTTCTGCGAGTTTATTTTTCCACGCTTTAATATCATCATCAACGGAGATACTTACAAACTCAAGATTTTTGCTATTCTTATATTTTTCATGAAGCTTCTCTATATAAGGAATCTCCTTAATACACGGTCCACACCAAGTAGACCAAATATCTATGAATACATTTTTTCCGCGAAGATCAGATAGCATAATTTTCTTCCCATTAACATCAAAAAGTCCAAAATCTGGAGCCATCTTTCCTGGACTAAGTTCTTTAAGATCGTTGTATCTCTTGGTTAACTTTTCAAGTGAGTTAGGATCTGTGGCAACTTTCTTAAAGGCAGAAAAAGTCTCTTCTGCGTATTTATCTATCAATATTACTAGATACATATTAAAATGTTTCGTAGATAGTTTGTTAGCAATTTCAGAGTCCTTAACCAGATTATTGATGGCAGTATAATAGTTTATTGCAGAATTGGCTCCTTTGTATGTGTTGGGATATTTTCAATCTCCCATTTGAGTCGAAGTTCTATTAAATTGGTAATTGGCTCTACTCCAAAAGCTTCTTCAAGCATTCGCCTATCATTAACATCTATCTCATTGGCAAATTTTATGAAATCCTTGTCACTATATACTGCTACTTTGTTTATTTTGCTATTTGCACTGCCATATTTAAAATAAAGAGGCTTTTGTGTACCATCCAACTCTTTCTTTAAATCCGCTATGGCTGATTTATTCTCAATAGTATTTAGCTTTTCGTTTAGTGTGGTAAAGTACTTATCAACCTCTACTTTAAAAGTGCCAAAGTTACTATATCCGGTAATTTTCTGATCTGTCCAAACTCTGGGAATTGAGTGAAAAGCTGTTATATAACTGTTGTAATTTGGATTATCCCCGTTAAATACAACGTCATTACCATTTACAGTAAAATTAACCTGTTTACCCTTTCCGGCCATGACAGCAAGAACTTCAGGCACTCCCATTATTCTAATCAATACCTCATCTTCCAGAACTTTGATGTTTACTGAAAAAGTACCATCATTAGCAACCTGAACTGTATCAATAGTCCTGCCATAAACAGTCATAATAGTCTTACCTGCTAAAGCAGAAATCTTTCCGCTAATATTTGTCGATTGAGGGTCGATGGTACTTTTCGCCTGAGCTTTCTTAATAACTCCTTCAGGATCATACAAAACTCCTTGTTGTGCATAGATAACTCCAGATAAAAGGGTTATCAGAAGTGTTGAAAACAGTGCTTTTTTCATTTGTGCTTTTTTCATTTGTGCTTTTTTTATTTGTGTTAAATACATTTATGTTTATTTATTTCCCAATTCTGAGATTTTGTCATTTATCTAAAAACAATATTTTAGGGATATATATAATTTCTATATTCTGTTATTATTAGATTTGAACAAAATCTCAGAGAATGAATACTAATCATTTTGCTTCCAGACTTTATTAAATTGCATAATTTTATCCGGGAATCTAAAGGTCAGACGCTCTTTTGTTAAAGTGTAGTTCTTCCCTTCAATGGTTCTGGTTTTAACAATTGTTTGTGAGCCAACCTCATCTTCCCAAAGACGGCGCATATCCCACCAACGGTGACCTTGCCCTACAAATTCGCGAATTCTTTCTTCTATACACCATTTGACTACAGTATTCTTATCTGTAGAATTTAATGCTACATAATTTGCTGCCTTGTATCTCTTTACTCTTACCTGCTCTAAATACTCTAGGGCCTTTGACAGTTTGTTTTCACGGGCCTGACACTCAGCAGCCATAAGTAGTAACTCTGGGTAGGTTACTCCAATTCTTGCTCCATAATTTTTTTTCATAAATTTCCCGGGGTTTGAGCTATCCCACGGTAGTCCACCGGAGTTCTTATCAAAAAGCCAATAAGCTCTTCTTAAATCGCCTGGTCTTGAGTCATACAAATTTATTGTCATATCAGATACATAACAAGCATTGAATCCTCTAAAGCCAAGATACATTCCGCTGGCAGGAGAGTAAATATATTGATTTGCTGCAAACACATTTTCTACATCAGTCAAAGAAGAGGATGAATATGGAAAATCGGGACTTAAACCTCTGTGTGGAGCATTTTCGTCAATAAACTTCACGGCAGTCCTAAAATCTAAAACATCATATTTTAATCCATCGGGTGCTACATTGTTTTTAATAAGCGTTAATGCACTCTCTATTACTGTTGATGCTTCTGAATATTTGCCCATGAAAAAAAGAACTTTTGCCTTTAATGAAACAGCAGAGACTTTACACGCCATAAACCTTGAACTAACAGTTGGGAACATATCTAGATGTTCGATTGCATAGTCTAAATCCTGTAAGATATTATCATAAATAGTCTTGATTGTTGATTGCTCAAGAGCATCTTTCATAACATCATTTTCTTTTATGTAAGGAATTGAAAGGTCGCTATCTTTAGCCATTTGGTATGGTTTGCCGTAAGTATTAACCAGATGAAAATATTGGTAGGCCCGCATCATTTTTGCCTGCGCAATCACCTTGTTTTTTGCCCCTTCATCATCTATTAAAAGAGGAACTTCGGCTATTACCTTATTCAAAGCATAGATGTATGAGTAACTCTGATTCCATACAGCTGGATCTGTTACCATATCGTAAATGACATCTTTCCATATATAAGCGTTTCTTTCTGCTTCAGAAACAGGTTGAGAGCGATACCATTTGTCTGTATAATAGAGATCATCGCCACCGAAACTGTTGCTGGAACAATATCCGTAAACGGAAGTTATTGGATATACTAATGCCCTGTATTCTGCCAAATTTGTTGGAATTGTAATATTTGAAGTTGGTATAACATCCAGGAATTTCTCACACGAAAGCAATGTGCCGATAAGGAGTATATATATTATATTTTTTTTCATAATTCTATCTTTTTTAAAAATTTAAAATTAATTTTAAAGTATATTCTGCACCAAATCTTCCAGATAATGTTGTAATATATCTTGGATCAATCCTCTCTTTATTCAATGGATAGATGTAAAGATCTGTTATCTGAGCAGTGAGTGATGAGGATTTTACTCCTAATTTTTTCAAATATGAGTTAGTTAATTCATAGCTCAAAGAGATGTCGCTAAGATGGATATATGAGCTGCTTATAATTGATTTATCCGAAATCTGATAGTAATTCATTGGTCTGGATGGGTCTCCCTGTTTAATCCATTTAGCTATATCGGTCTTTTGTTCATCTCCAGGTTGCTTCCAGGCATCTTTCATGATTTTATTGACAGGTACTATCCAAGGGCTTACACCGAAATGGTTGGATAAGTTGCTATATACAAGCCTTAGGCTTTGACCTTGAGGCACTGAAAGGTCTTTTCTTGCTACTCCACCAAATTGGTAAGACAACTGGAACCAAAGGCTAATTTTTTTGTATTTAAACGTGTTACTTAACCCTCCGGTTATTGGGGATTGTTTCGTTCCTGTGTAAACCAGTGCTTTTGTATCGGCTACTAGTTGTGACGTAGCATCACCTTTGGCATCATAAACTGTGGGCTCTCCAACATTGTTTAATCCAGCCCATTTATAGGAGAAGGTCGAGTAAGCAGGATATCCTGCTATAAATCCTTGTCCATATATATAGCTGTCATATGTTGGATTAATATATATGTTGTCAATCATGTTTTTATTATATGAAAGATTAAATGCCGTGCTCCATTTGAAATTTTCACTTACTATATTGTTGGTATTAAGCATAACTTCAATACCACTGTTTTTCATAGCCCCTATATTAGTATTAATTGTAGTAAATCCTTTAGTAGGGTCAATTGTCAGGCTACCAATTAAATCAGTACTCTTTTTTGTGTAGTAATCAAGGCTTCCATAAACCCTCCCATTAAGAATATCAAAGTCTAAACCGAGATTGAAAATATCAGTTCTCTCCCACTTTAGATGTTTAAGAGCTGGAGAAACTATAGTTGAAGATGGTATATTGGCTAAATAAAAATTGGTTTGACCTGTGGATGCAATATCGTAAGGGCCTCCTATTGTGGAGTTTGGAGTATTACCTGCGATACCCCTGCTTACTCTAATAGATAAAGACTCAATCCAGTTAACCTTAAAGAAGTTCTCCTGAGAGATATTCCATACTCCTCCGATTGACCATATAGGCTTATATCTGACTCCGACCCCAAAGAGGTTTGCTTGATCCATTCTGATACTTGCATTCAGTGAGTATTTATTGGAATAGTTATAAGCAAAATTTGAGTAAACTGAGAAGAACCTGTCATCGTTATCCAGAAATCCAGAACCAAAATCGGAAAAAGTAACAGCTGCCGAACTGCCGGATGCTGGCGATGTTAATCTGCCTCCTGCTACCCCGGAAGACATTGTTGTTTCATCCATCTTTGAGTATGATCTGTTAGTAGGATTATATCCAAAGAATTTTTTATTGAAAGTTGATGCGTAACTCTTTCTAATCTCTGTACCTATAATAGCGTTTATGGAGTGTTTGTCAAAATTTTTATTATAAGATAATTGATTCCGCAAAGTCCAATCATAACTAGAGATGTCGGACTTGTTATAAATATAACCTGCTGGAATTCTAGATTTTGCACTTGCTGTAAGAGGAGTTTGGGTGGCTCTGAGATTTCTCACATAAAACGAGTTGGGTTCATACAAATCTGACTTATAATTATAGCCTTTCTGATATGCAAACTTGCTTTCAAACTCCAGTCCATCAATTAACTTAAACTGCAGGGCTGTATTAAATCGAGTATTGAGAGCTTTTGACTCGGTTTTCTGTTTGTAAATATCCTCCATGATTTTGTAATCAAAGGGATTTTCATTTCTTTTAGCCAATTCGCTCATTATAAAAGAACTAGTCTCATTACTATAGAAAGAGTGAAGAATCGAGTTATTGCTTCCATCCGCATTTTGTAATAATTCGTAAGGAATCATTCCTATTACATTAGGTTCACCAATAGAACTAACATTTAACGAGGTTATATTCACTCCTGTAGATACTTTGAGCCAATTGGTAAGCTTAACATCGTTCTTCATATCCAGGATCATCCTGTCATTTGAGGATCCGATCCTACTTGGATTGGTGCGATTGTAGTCAAAAGATATTAAGAAGGCACTCTTATCGGAGCCTCCGCTGATTTTTAGATTGTGCTGATGGGATAATTTATTTCTGTACAATAAATTTTTAATCTGCTCACTATTATCTGAATTTCTTAAGGTGTTTAAATAGGTTTCCAGTTGAGAAGCACTTAATGTCCCAATTTTATTTTTATGCATCGCCCTTTCAATTGGGGTGATAAGACCATAGTTTGAGAGAACATTTGCATAGTCAAAATTCTGATTAAAGATACTTGACGAAAAATCAACGTACTCTTTTGCATTCATATAATTCAGATATGAGAAATCTGGTCTCCCTTTAATCTGGACATTACCAGTGTATCTTACAGATAATTTGCTTTGGAATGAGCCTCTTTTAGTAGTTACAACTAGTACTCCGTTTGCCGCTTTTGCTCCCCAGATTGAAGCTGCTGTAGCATCTTTAAGCACTGTAATGGATGCTACGTCCTCCTGGCTAACAGTTGTTTGAAAGGTAGACATTGCCATTGGAGTACCATCAACAACCACCAAAGGTTCGCGTGATGAGTTAATTGAAGATGCCCCCCTAATGAGATACCGATCGGTTGCTCCATCATTCATATTTACCACAAGGCCGGGAATAGTACCACTTAGTCTATCCAAGATAGAGGAGGATGCTTTTTCTGAGATAAGATCGGATGTCACGGTTTTAAAAGCTCCGGCACTCCTCTCTTTTGGAAGAGTATAATAACCTGTAATTACAACGTTCTCCAAATAAATAGCATCTTCTGTGAGAACTACTTCAATCTCTTTACGATTACCAATAACTAAAGATTTGTTCTTCATGCCTAGGATTGAAACCTGGATAGTGTCTGAAGGTAAGACTGATCCAATTTCTATTTTTCCATCGCGATCGGAATATAAATTTAATTTTAACCTTTTATGTTGAATAATTGCTCCGGGAAGGGGATTACCATCAGCATCTTTTACCATGCAAGATATAATATGACCATTTTGTAAGTCCTGTTTAGACTTGATTATAATACTACTTGGAGAGAGAAGAATTTGTTTCCCCTCGATTTTGTAGGTGATATTGGTTTTTCCAAGAATCTCATCCAGTGCTTTCTCGATAGAAAGTCTAGATGAATTAATAGTGACCAATGAATTGACATTGATGAGGTTGTCGTTGTAAACAAACCTGTAATCGGTCTGTTTCTGAACTTCCTTCAATACTGTCTTGAGGGGAACATCCTTAAATTTGAGCGTGATGTTTTGGCTATAAGATGTTTGTGAAAAAAACAAAAAACATGAAACCAAAACGAAACTGCAAATAAAAGATCTGCTTGTTAGTTTTGCATTTTTTAACATAGTAATTTTTTTAAGGTTTCATATTATACGCAGAAACCTCTCACTACCCCCGGATTTTTTGTTTATTCGACGTATAACGTGTAACTTTTTTCTTTAACCGTAAATTTTATGTTTGATGTAACCTTCATGTATTCAAGAACCTGGGCTATAGATTCTGATTGAAATTCTCCGGTAAGGTGGTTGGTTAGAACGGTAGAATCTTTAACAAGGATTTTTACACCAAACCAACGCTCCATCTTTTTTATGACTTCGTTCATAGGTGTGTTGTCAAAGACAAGCAGTCCGTTTTTCCAGCTGGTATTCAGATAAAGATTGGCCTTATTTATTTCAGTTACAGCTACTCCTTTATTAACAGGGACCGTAATCTCTTCTAGTTTGTTTACCTCAAGTTCACTTTTATCGGACTCCTTAATGAGCCTGACTGTCCCGGAGACCATAGTAAGTTTGAGTACATTATCATTTGAATATGAAGAGAGATTAAACTCAGTACCGGTTACCTTTACAGTATATCCCGACGCCGTTTTTATATTCATCGGCCATTTTACATTGCTCTCCACCTGAAAATATCCCTCACCGGAGAGCTCAATGTCCCTGCTTCTGTTCGCGAACTTCTGGGGACACTTTATTGAGCTGTTGCTGTTTAGCCATACTTTACTGCCGTCGGGCAGGGTTATTAAACCCTTTACTCCCGGATTTACAGTGTATTGGAATGTGGTGCTATCCTGTTCCGGAGCAATATAGCTAAACGCAATTGCATTTTGTTCTAGCGTTTTTATTTTATTACTGAAATGAATATACTGATATAATAGCATGCCAACGAGTGGGATTGCCAGTATTGCTGCTATCTTATATAAAAAAGTGTAGTTACGTCTTCTCCGTATATCGGACATCATGGAAGAGACCATCCTTTCGGGAGCAGCATTGTTTGGCATGTCAGACATGGTCCTGTCAATGTCCCTTCTTATGAAATCTTTCCTATCCTCCGGATTCTCTTCCAGATGTTTGAACAGCTTTTCTTTCTCGGAATCAGAAGCGGTACCCTTTAAATATTTATCTTTAATACTATTCATGTGTGCAAAGTACTTCTCATATTATACAATTTTTAACGCAGTAACCCCATAAAAAATGGAAGAAACTGAATAAACCGTCCCAATTTCTTCTTGAATATCTTTAATGCGGCAGAGATGTTGTGTTCTACAGTTTTTACCGAAATACCCAGCTGATCCGATATCTCCTTGTAAGAGAGTCCGTTTTTACGGCTCAACACAAAAGAGTCCTTTATCTTAGCTGGTAATATATCATATGTTTTATCTATTACATACTGCATATCTAATGCGTCTATCCGCGAGGTCATATAGTCGTCACTCAAAACGGATATCTTGTATGCAATTTCTGACTTGTCGAGAGAATCGGTCAATTTGAAAGCACGATTTCTTAGAATGTTGATGATTCTGTTTCTGGCTATGGTAAATAGAAACGACTTTAAACTCTGGTCCAGATTGATTTTCTCCCTGTTCTCCCAAATTGTCAGAAAAGAGTCATGGACAATATCTTCAATTATTGTGTAATCAGTCATATATCGGGAGAGAAAATACTTTAGATTGCAGTATTCAGCCCGGTAGAAAAGCTCAAAAGCCCTTTCGTTTCCTGCTTTAATAGCAGAAATTATCGAAAATTCAGCAGTTCCGGGTATGTTCGTTTCCACCCGACAAATATATCAAATTTTTAGTAACCCTTATTTAACCACCTTCACATACTTTTCGCCGTTCATTACAAGATCCTTTCCCTCTAAGCGGTATTCTATAACGGCAGGAAACGAGTTGTTGATGAATATCCACATACGGCCATCTCTCAGCTCGTATGAATTATATCCAGGTCCGTCAGGAACCCATTGGCTGGTAGAGGTTTTCATTGCCTTGCTATAAGTCCAGTCCTTATTCAATACAACCCTTGTGGTGTAGGTAACGCCTTCGTGCTTGAAATACTTTTCCCATATTCCCACAAGACCTTCGGTAACATTTGATTTGTCTGCGGCCTTATCGTAGCTTTTGGCAGGGTTGGCCCCCTTTGCAAGCAACAGGTCAACCGATTTTGTGCGATTGTATCGCTTTGCCCAATACAAAGCAGTATGTCCCTCTTTGTCCTCAACCTCTAGCTTTGCCCCTTTTTTTACAAGCATTTCAAGAATGTCTGTGTATGTGCCATATTTGTTTCCTAGAGCATTCACTCCGCCTGCGGCATGCATCAGGGCGGTTTTACCCCATTTGTCCTGCAACTCAATGTCGGCACCTTTGCTTAAAAGTAATTTGACAGCATCCACAGAACCACCAACAACAGGCATAATACCCAATACAACCTTAAGTAAACCGCCCTTAACGGCAAACATAAGAACGCTTTCGCCGTTCTTGTTCTGCATATTTATATTAGCCCCTTTGGCAATCAGTGTTTTAAAAGGACCGATTTTTTGTACTGAATAAATCAATGGAGTATTTCCATTACCATCCTGTGCATCAATCTTTGCACCTTTCTCAATAAGCAGGTTGAGTATCTTGTCGCAATTTTTTTCATTCGGATCGGCAACCATGTAGTTGCTCACTGCTTTATGTAAAGGGGTGTAATCAAATTTGTTTCTGGCATTTACATTGGCCCCGCGGGAAACGAGCATCTCAACCATTTCCAGCATAGAGGTCTCCATAAGAGGAGTATATCCGCCAAGATCATCGTTCCCCTCAATATTCGCCCCCTCGTCCAGTAGGTATTTTGCCATCTCCAGCTGATTGGATATGACCGCCCAGTGCAATGCACTATATATCATTTCGCTCTTCACACCAAGGCTCACGGCCCTTGCCATCAATAATTTTGCTGCCTCTATGTTCCCTTTCATTGCAGCGTAGTCCATTGCATTTGGCGAAACTTTATAGGTCGATTGTCTGATTAGGATATTCGCTCCTTTATCGATAAGCATTTTTACAACATCGGTATATTTTCCGGCAGCAAGCATCAAAGCGGTCTCTCCACCTTTTGACTGAAGATCTAGCTTTGCACCTTTGTCAATAAGAATCTTTGAAATTTCCGTATTATGCACCCCCAGCATTAACGCCGTATAACCCATCTTATTCTGAATGTCTATCTTTGCCCCCTTGTCAATAAGAAGCTTTGCAGACTCGGTGTAAGTAAAATTGGGTGCGCCAACTGCAAACATAAGCGCAGTATAACCACCGCTTTCGTGAAGCTTTCCGTCCCACATTATTTTGTCGTCCTGCAGATCAAGCATGGCACCCTTATCTATAAGCAATTTTACAATTTCCGGGAACTCGATGTTCTTCATAAGAACCTGATATTTCCACGAAAGTTCTGGCATCGACTCTATGTTCCACTCGTTGAGCTTTATGCCTTTGGCATTAATCAGCAACTTAGTCATCTCAGGAAATGTACTGGTAGGTGACATAGCTAAAATACTCTCCTTCCCCGGTTTTGTATTGGGACTAACCCCTTTTGCCAATAAGGCCTTTACTTCATCAATTTTTCCATTAATCACACTGGACAGGATATCCTGACAAAATAGGCTGTTACTGCTGCTCAGCATTAGCAGGGCCGATAAGATGATTCCGGCAAAAAGAGTTTTCTTCATAAGTTAAATTATAGTTTCAGATAAAGTTTTAAGAAATTAAAGCAACCCAAGCGTTTTGCTCCGTGCAAGCATGCATGCACCCATTATGCCACACTTGTCGCCTAGTTTGGAAATCTTGACTTTTGTGTCCTTGCTCACCAGAATTAGCGAGTACTTGTTGATCGCACTCTTTATCGGGAGCAGTATATAGTCTTTGGCGCTCGACAGGGTGCCTCCAATAACAATAAGTTCCGGGTTGAAAAGGTTTATCAGACCGGAAATGGCTTTGCCCAGCTCATTACCTACAGATTCCATTATCTCTATTGCCAGCACATCTTCCTTAAGAACAGCATCCATGATGTCCTCCAGAGTAATCTGTTCACCACGGCCATACTTGTTCGAGAGCATCGATACCCTTCCCTCCTTTAGCCTCTCCATGAATATGCGATGCACGGCAGAACCTGAAGCTCCTGTCTCGAGACAGCCACGTTTGCCGCATCTGCAGATTATCTCATTGTCGAAAAACGGAAAGTGTCCGTACTCACCTGAAAATCCTGATTTGCCATAGTAAAGCTTGCCGTCGATAATGATTCCGATTCCCAATCCCCAGCTGGCATTTATGAAGAGCATGTTCTTTGGACTGTTGTTTTCGCCAAGCATATACTCCCCATAGGTCATGGAGCGGGAGTCGTTCTCTATGAATACACTACAGTCAATTCTCTCTTCAATAAGCATAGAGAGAGGCTTTTCGTCGAGATAGTAAAAACTGTAACTGTAGCCCGACTCTGAGTTTACCCGCCCAGATATGTTTACCCCCACAGCAAGAATTTTGTCCTTAGGTATAGAAAGTTTAGAGACATACGATTTTATAAGCGAACAAAGCTTGTCAAGTGACTGCATGGTATTCTCAAGAATGAATGTCTTGTCCTCATGCTCTATCAGTTGCCCCTTGAATGTTATCAGCCCAAGGGAGAGGCTGTCCTTTTTGATATCGACCCCTACAAAGTAGCCGGCCTCCGGATTAAGTCCGTACATATTGGGTCTGCGGCCCCCGCTTGTGCCTTGTTTTCCAAAGTCTATTACAAATCCTTCGGTTATAAGTTCCCCTATAAGTTTTGTGATTGTGGGGGCACTGATATTGACCTCCTTGCTAAGATCTGTAATGCTGAAGTTCCCATTTACAACAAAGAGTCTTATGAGCTCCTTCTTTAAAGAGGCACTCTTGTTTCCGTCGTAGGATTGTTGTAAAAATGAGGTATTCATGGTTGAAAATGATTTATTCTCCTAACAAATGTATTATAAATTATTGGTTTTCGAAACCCTTGTCGGCATTCACAAGCTTGTCGTACCAGTTAAACTTTAAAATTGTCATTGTCACTGCAATCACGGCCAGTGTTATCCAGATTGCATTGGTTTTATGTATAATGATATAGATAGGCAGCACAACAAGCGACATCTGCCATACAATTCCGACAACTACGTTAACCATATCCCTTCCAAAATCTTTATTTGCTTCAAAATCAGGAGATTCTTTAACAACTTTTTCGTAAATAGGTTTCCAGAAACCCCAAGGGCGTACATTTTTGTAGAACTTCATCAGAATTTCGTCGGTGTCGGGTTTGGTAAAAAGACTCCCCGCAAAACATCCGATAAATGAGAAGCCTAGTATGATTGGGAAGAAATATATATCAGTAAAATCGGGGAAAACAACCAGCTTCACTGTAGATGCAATCAACCCTGCAAGCATTCCCCAGAAGTATCCGTAACCGTTGAATCTCCACCATATCCATTTAAGGACGTTGGCGGCTGCGTAGCCTCCGTAGAGAGAAGATGTTATCCAGAGAGTAAGGGAGTTAAGTGATTTGGCATAAAATCCGAAAGCAACTCCTACCACTACCAGAACGATAGACGCAAGGTAGCTGAAACGCACATATGTCTTGGGAGCAGCGTCGGGTTTGATGTATTTTTTATAGAGGTCATTAACTATATATGCGGGTGCCGAGTTGACAAATGCTGCAAGTGTACCTACAAATGCTGCAAGCAGACCAGCTAGAAGCAAACCTTTGAGTCCGATAGGAACAAACCGTGTTATCGCAACCGGTAATATGGTTTCGAAGTCCATTGCAGATCCAAGGCCGGCCAGCTCCGGAGACAAGTAGACCAAAGTGAGAGCAGCCAGACCTGCAACCATGAGGTATCTCGGAGCAAAAAGCAGAAGAATTGTAAGCCCGCTCATCTTGGCTGCTTCGGATGGTTTCTTGGTAGAAAGTATACGTTGCATGTCGTAGCTTGGAACCGGCCCGGCCAGGCTGGCGAATATTCCCTTGAATATCATCATCAGAACCAGTGCGCCAAACAGGTCGTACCCATCTGTCGATATCTTGTCGTTGAGGGCAGGCATGAGTCCGTCCCAGTTCATGTTAAGGTGCCATCCAAAAAAGAGATTATCCCAACCATCAGGAGTAAGTGCTGCTATCTGTTCTCCTGTAACGGAGGTGTAGGCAATATAACCAACAATGAGACAGGAGATTGTCATTATTATAAATTGAAAGATATCAGCCGCTACAACACTCATCATTCCACCTGTAAGAGTGTAAAGAGTTGTTATACCAATTATAATAAGAGCATAGGACTGGGCAGAGGTAAGGGTCATGAAACCTAAATCGGCTGTGAGGTCCCAAGGGAGAATCTGTATTGCAAACTTGCCGATTCCTTCGAAGAAGTAGGCCATGAAACCGATAACACTAATTATAGCAAAACAGATTACAACTATATGAGAGAGCTTGCCGCCTCTTCCGCTGAATCGGGTGAGTATCCACTCTGCACCTGTCATTACATTAGAACGACGCATCCATATTGCAAGGAAAACCATAACGAACACCTGGTTCCACACCGGCCACAACCACGGCAACCATACACTTTTAATCCCATACACGAACAATATGGCCACTGTCCACATTGTGCCCGAGATATCGAACATGCCGGAGGCGTTTGAGAGTCCAAGAAAGTACCATTTGATTTTCTTCCCTCCAAGAAAATAGGAGTCTAAGTTTTTTGAAGCTCTTTTAGACAAGAAAAAACCGATGGCCAGAATTGTCACGATATAGCAACAGATTACCAGAATGTCTATCCACGAAAGGCTCATAGAGTTTAAGTTTAATTAGTGTATAACCTCGCAAAAATAATAAAATTTTCTAACGGTGCAAAAATGGCAATAAAATTTAAGAACATTGCCATCATTATTAAAAATATTTATTAATTGTTGTGCATATAAAAAATATATTTATTATGTTTGTAGCATAATAATCGATAAACTCAAGACATAATTATGAAGCGTTTCTTACTCCTGATTACTCTCTTTTTTATTGTCAGTACTTCATTTGGACAGGTTAAGCCAAAATATATGTGGTTCGACTGTGAGGCAAATTATGAAAGACTGAGCAGCAAAGATTCAATTGTTTTTTATCTAAAGAAGGTAAAAAGCATTGGTTTCACAGATGTGGTTATAGATGTCAAGTCAATTATGGGAGAGGTTCTCTATAAAAGCAAGATTGCTCCCTATATGGGTGAGTGGGAGGGCCATTACAGAAGCGAAGATTTTGACATGCTTAAGATTTTCATTGAACAGGGACATAAGCTGGGGCTTAAAGTGCATGCCTCTCTTAACGTATTTGCCGGGGGACATAACTTCTTCAACAGAGGAATAATCTACAAGCAGCATCCGGAATGGCAGTCTCAGGTTTACTGGCAGGGAAAGATAATGCCAATTGGAGAGATGAAATGGAACTACAATGGTATGATGAATCCGGCAAACCCGGAAGTCCGCAACTATCAGCTTGAAATTTTAAAGGAGTGCGTAGCAAAATACAAAAATCTTGACGGCTTGATACTGGACAGGATGAGGTTCGACAATATCACATCTGATTTCAGCCCTCAATCAAAGGTTCAGTTCGAAGAGTATTCGGGATTGAAACTCGAAAAATATCCCGATGACATTCTTTATTGGGAAACAGTTAATGGAAAAATGGAGTGGAAGTTGGGAAAACACTTTAACAAATGGGCAGAGTGGCGCGCCATGATAATAAAATCGTTTGCAGAGGATGTTCGCAGGGAATTGAAAAAAATAAACAAGAAACTGGCTCTGGGCGATTACACAGGTGGATGGTATCCAACATACTATCACGTTGGTGTAAACTGGGCAAGCAAAACTTATGATCCGTCTAAGGAGTTCAAATGGGCCACCCCTGAGTACAAGAACAGTGGTTATGCAGAACTGCTGGACATATATATGACCGGTCTCTACTATACAAACGTTACCAAGGACGATGTTGACAAAGCAAACGGAGTTGTAGGAAAAAGGACAGAAGCAGGTATGGACAACAGCAGATCATACTGGTACTCTGTAGAGGGAGGGGCTGCATTGGTCAAGGAGATAACAGCCGGAGTGGTTCCCGTAACCGGATCTCTCTATGTTGAACAGTATGAAGGGAACGAGGAGTTGTTCAAAAAAGCAGTTAAACAGGCTCTTATAAGTTCAGACGGTCTTATGATTTTCGACATAAGCCATATCATAAAAAGAAACTGGTGGAACATCCTTGATGATGGCATAAACAAAACTAACTAAATATATTAACTATTAACTTACCTTAAAATCTTTATGAAAAGGTTAATTTCTTCTCTGATTTTTTTATTTGTCTGCGTCGGAATGATTTCGGCTCAGACAACCTTAAGAGGGAGAGTGACCGATAACACAGGCAATCCATTGCCCGGAGTATCGGTTGTAATTCAAGGTGCATCTGTACAGACATTTACCGAATCTGACGGTTCGTATTCTCTGGCAGTCTCAGCGGCAAACATGAAGGATGCCGTTATCGAATTTATCTATTTGGGTTTCAAGACAGAAAGGATCCCACTGGCAGGTAAATCTACTATTAACGTTATGTTGGCAGAAGATGCAGCAAAGCTAGATGAGATAATTGTTGTCGGTTACGGAACGCAAAAAAGGGCCAGTGTAACCGGCTCTGTTTCGCAAATCAGCGGCAAGGAACTTTTAAAGGCTCCTGTCGGCAACATTACCAATCTACTCGGTGGCCGTATCACAGGCGTGACTTCGCTTCAACAGTCAGGACAACCAGGAGCAGATGCAGCAAGCATAATTGTCCGTGGTTCAGGAGCAAAATACATTGTCGACGGTGTTCAAAGGAGTCTTGCAGAACTTGACCCTAACGAAATTGAGACAATCTCTGTTTTGAAGGATGCCGCATCGGCAGCAGTTTACGGACTAGATGCAAATGCTGTTATAATAATTACAACCAAAAGGGGTGGTAGCAAGGATTCAAAAATCTCATACTCCGGAACATATGGTATAAGCTCCAATGCAGTTATGCTGCAATTGCTTGACGGACCTGGTTATGCATACTGGTACAATAAAGCCAGGGTAATGGATGGTGACACTCCTGTGTTCACCTCAAGTCATATTGCCATGATGCAGAACAACGACCCTACCGACGGTTGGGGAAATACAAACTGGTACAAGGAGACTTTTGGAGTAGGTACAAGTATGTCCCACAATGTAAACTCAAGTGGAGGAAATGACAGGATCAAATATTTTACATCGCTTGGTATTTATGACCAATCGGGTAACGTAAGAGGATTCAACTTCAAAAGGTACAACGTAAGGTCTAACATCGATGCTAAAATCGCAAAGAACCTGAACCTTACATTTGACTTGTCTGCCCGTATGGAAGACAGGCTAACCCCTGGATACGGTTCCAATCCCGATGACTGGAACAATATTCCTCAGCAGGCAATGAGGGCCCACCCTTATGTTCCTATGTATATAGATGGTATTCCTGTATCTACAAGAACAGCAAGTTCGTATGTAAGCCCTATAGCAGCATCGGACCTTACAGGATACAAAAAATCAAAAACTACAACACTACAGTCGAACTTTACGCTTAAATATGATGTTCCCGGAATCAAAGGGCTTAATGTTAAGTTCCTTGGAGCCTACGACTTGTCTTACTATACCTCAAAAGGTTTCTCGACACCTTATCAGACTTATGTAGCAACAGCTCCTACAGCAGCTACAACTAACATCGCATATTCTCTGGTAACAGATGCAAGAGGCACAACAGCCAGCCTTGTAGAAGGTCTCTCCCTAAACACCAACATCACCACCAATACAAGTATCAATTATGCAAACACCTTTGGGAACCATAATGTTTCTGCATTGGTTCTTGCTGAAACTTATAAAGGTGCAGGCAACAATTTTGGAGCTTATGGTTACGGATTCGACTTCTATGAGCTTGATGAACTTAATTATGCCAACATAGCTGAAAAGAACAACATTTCAGGCGGTAGCAGCGAATCGAGAAAAGCAGGTTTCCTTGCCCGTGTTAACTACGATTATAAAGACAAGTATCTGGTTGAGGCCTCTTGCAGATATGACGGAAGTTATCTTTTTGGCGGAATGGTTCCGGGTAAAAGATGGAGCCCGTTCCCTGCAGCATCAATCGGATGGAGAATCTCAAATGAAGAGTGGTTCCACAAAGCACTTCCATTCGTAAGCAATCTTAAACTGAGAGCCAGTGTCGGCCTTACAGGAACATCTGGAATCTCTCCTTATCAATTCCTTAACACTCTTTCTATTCTTGAGAAAGCAGCAATCATTGGTGGAACAACCGTGAACGGACTAATTACCTCCAGCCCTGCAAATATCAACCTTACATGGTCAAAATCACTTCAATACAATGCAGGTTTTGAGGCCACTCTATGGGATGGTATGTTAAATGCAGAGTTTGACGTGTTCTACAAGTATATGTATGACATCCTTAGTTCAGTATCTGCAACCTACCCGGACTCTTTCGGAGGTTTCTATTACTCTCTGGCGAATAACAACAAGCAGGATTACAAAGGTTTCGAGCTATCTCTAAGCCATTCTGCAAAGATTGGTGATTTCAAATACACAATTGGTGCAAACGGAAGTTACACAAAACGCAGATGGTTAAGGTATTCTGATTCTGAAAACACTCCTGACCACCTTAAGCTTACAGGAAAAGAGGTTGGGGCTCAAGTAGGTTTCATTGCTTTAGGACTGTTCCAGAACGAGGCAGAAATTGCCAACTCTGCACTTATCCCGGGCAAACCGGTTAAAGTTGGAGATATAAAATATCTCGACAGAAACGGCGATGGTAAGATCACTTATGAGCAAGACCGCGGCTACACTGGAAAATCGGCATATCCTAAGTTTATTGCAGGTATGACATTCAATGGTGAATGGAGAGGTATAGACCTGTCACTTCTTGTACAAGCAGGTTTTGGAAGGGACGTGGCTTTAACTGGAGTTTACTCAAGTGGCATCATGGATAACACATCAATGACCCGTCCATTCTATCACGGAGGAAATACCCCGCAATACCTTGTAGAGAATTCATGGAGAGAGGACAACACAAATGCAGAATTTCCTCGTCTGTCACTTGTTCCTGCAAGCAGCAACAACGCATTCTCATCTACTTACTGGTACAGAAGTGGTGACTATGTAAGACTAAAGAGCACTCAGATTGGTTACTCTCTTCCTGCAAGTTTGGTTAAAAAAGCAGGACTGGAGAAAATCAGGATATACGCAGAAGGTCAGAACCTGCTTACAATAAGCAAACTGACAAAATACAACATAGACCCGGAACAGCCAGGAGTTTCCAACGGATACTATCCTCAACAAAGGGTGATTTCACTTGGTATCAATTTAACTTTCTAATTGATTGATAATTATGAAAAAATATATTACAAAATCAATATTGATGCTTGCGGTTATAGTTTTGGCAACTTCTTGTGACAAGTTTCTCGAAACAACACCTACGAGCAGTATTTCCGACAAAATTGTCTGGAAAGACATTAAAAGCGTAGAACTTTACGTTAATGGATTCTATCCATATTTGGACCGATACGGAAGCTTCGGGGACGAGCAATTCTCGGGCAGCCTTACTGAGGGACTTACAGAGACACTGAAATATGGCTCGTATGCTCCCGGTACAATGGCAGGAGATGCAAACAACTACGCCATGATTCCTGAAGTACTTACTCCAACAGGAAATCTCCTTGGAACATGGTCCGATACCTATACAAGAATAAGACGTGTAAACGAATTTCTTGTATCACTTGAAAAATTCTCTCAACTCACAGCTGAACAAAACAAGAAGCTGGAGGGACAAGTAAGGTTTTTCCGTGCATTTCTTTACTTCCAGCTTGCTAAAAGACACGGAGGGGTTATCCTTTATGAAGACATGAACCTTGAGAAGAACAAAGCAAGAAGCACAGCAGCAGAAACATGGAACCTAATAGAAAAGGATCTGGATTATGCAGCATCGGTACTACCAAAGGCATGGCCCGCTGAGAGTTCGGGAAGAATCACCAAAGGAGCAGCTTTTGCATTAAAATCAAGAGCAATGCTATATGCAGAGAGATGGCAGAGTGCAGCAAGTGCAGCAGACTCAGTTCTTGCCACAGGTCTCTATGCGCTTGTAAGTGATTATAAAAATGCATGGAAAGGCGACAACAGCGAGTCTATCCTTCAGTACAAGTATATCACAACCGGCCCTAACCACACATTCGACAGAAACTATGCTCCATACGGAGATATAGAAAATGAGGGTGGTAAAGGCTCTCCTACACAAGAGATGGTTGAAGCCTATGAAAAAGCCGACGGTACTAAAATTGACTGGACACCATGGCATGGCACAACAACAGTAACTCCTCCTTACAGTCAGCTGGAGCCTCGTTTTCAGGCAACAGTAATATACAACGGCTCAACTTGGAAAGGACACACAATGCAAAACAGCGTTGGCGGAAACTGGGGCAGGTTCATGGGTTACAGAGAGGATGTTTATGCCAAAGGCAGAACAACAACCGGTTACTATCTTAAGAAGCTGATGAACGAAACTCATACCGACCTGCTTACCTACAAGAGTACACAGACATGGGTAGAGATTAGATTTGCAGAGGTTTACCTTAACAGGGCAGAGGCTTACTACCGTCTGAGCAAAGAGGGACTTGCTCTTGCCGATATAAACACAGTAAGGGCACGTCCGGGCGTAAACCTGCCTGCTAAACAAGGGCTCACAGGTACTGCACTCTTTAATGCGATACGTCAGGAGAGAAAGATAGAACTCTCTTATGAGGGTCATCTTTACTGGGATATGCGCCGTTGGAAACTTGCACATGTAGAATATAACAACTACAGGGTGCATGGCTTGAAAATCTCTCCTGCGGGAGCTGGTTATACCTACGAATATGTAGACTGCGACTTACAAGACCGTAAGTTCCTTCAGAAAACATATGTCTTACCTGTTCCTTACAGCGAACTGGCGAATAATTCTGCTATAGAGCAATATGATGAATGGAAATAATTATTGGAATATATGAGAACTAAAATATATTTGTTATTTATCCTGGGGCTGCTGGTAACTCTAAGCAGTTGCCAGAAACCAGACGAGCTGTTACCATCTGTTTCCCGTAATGGTATAAACAGCATAACAGCAACATTCGAAGATGGTACCGGTTCATTTATCGGATACTCTTCGGAGACAAGCGATGAGATTATAATTCCGGTTCCTTACTACTTTCCGGAAAGCAGCGACAACATCACACCTGCAGCCAGCCTTAAGAAAATGAGGGTTGTTGCAAATCTTGACGATAACGTGACTATTACTCCAGCAATTCTTTATATGGACCTATCGCAGAATAATCTTATAACTGTGACAGATCAGCTGAAAAAGCTGAAAACATATAAAGTAAGGGGAGAGATAAGAAAGAGCAACGCCTGTTCAATAGAGGAGTTCAGAATACCTTCGCAAGGCCTTACTGGTATTGTCAACGAAGATACAAGAACAATTGCACTGATCGCAGTGGGAACAATCCAGCCAGCAACTGCAAGTTACCGTCTCTCTTATCACGCAACAATTTCTCCTGACCCTGCAGTTACACAACTGAACTACAATTCAGACGTCACGCTAACTGTAACCGCCAATGATGGTGTTACTAAAAAGGTATACACTGTTAAAAAACAGATTCCTAACAAAACACCATTCGGAATGAGAGCAGGCAGCCAGAATTTACTTTGGGGAACTACAACTCTCAATGCGAATCCTGCTATCACAAAGGGTGCAAACGTAAACTATACGCTTGCTGTATTGGGCGACAACCTTCTTCTTTCAACAGGAAACACCAACATCAACTACATAAACAAGTCTACCGGTACATTTATAGACAAAATCAATATGAATGGAGTAGACCTGACCGGTGGAGCAATAACCAGCGACAAGGGTGGAAACGTTATCATGTGTAACTCTGTTGCCAAGAATGGTGTGCTTAAACTCTATAAATTAACTTCCGTTACATCATCTCCACAGGAGATTCTGAGCTGGACATTCAATATTGGTTTAGGCGCAAGAATTGGTTCGAAAATTTCTGTTTCGGGCGATATAAAAGGTGATGCAATAATAATAATCAACGACTGGTACTGGACAAGTCCGGCAGCATGTCGTGAATTTATCCGCATCAAGGTTACCGGTGGTGTATTAGGGGCCCCAGAGGCCGTGACTCTTACAGGAGTTCTGGCATGGAACGGAGGTAACGTAGATTTAGTGTACTCATCTTCTGACATTACATCTGACCTGTTTGTTACAAGCTACAGCGGAAACAGCCTTGAGGTTGTGAACGGAGCCACCAATGCGCAGAAAGGTATTGTTACAAAAGGTGCAAGTGATGCAAACAGCAACTTCTCATGCGTAGACTTTGCAAAGTTTAACAAGGCATCTTATGTTGTTGTATACGGTGGTGCTCACTTCACCTACAGTGCAACCAGAGCCATGGTGTTAGATGTAAGTACACTTGCAAGTTTCAGCGGTACATTCGACAACACTTCATCAAAAGTATTCACCAGTCCTACATTCTATGCAAGTTCTCTGAGCGGTACAGCTTATTCAGACGTTCTGCTAAATGTATCTGATGACGGATTCATGATGAACCTCTACTTTGTAGGCTCAAATAACGGAGTATTGCAGGCATATCAATTTGACTGCATAGATAAATAAATTGTGTAAATTTACAGGTATCCCTTTTTGAGGGATACCTGTGTAATTATCAAGTAATGACGATGAGAAACAAAATAATAGCATTTTTGATTCCTTTTGCATTTCTGGGATGTTCTTTCTCTACATTCTCCTGCAGCAAGGCACCAGTGACACCCCCCTGGGAATGGCCAGAAGAGACCGATATGACCGAGAAGCCTCGCTTTATCTGGATTGATGCCGCAGCTAACTTTCCCGACTTTGCAAACAGCAAGGACAATATTATAAGGGACCTTACTCTTGCAAAAAATGCAGGATTCACCGATGTTGTTGTTGATATTAGACCTACAACGGGTGATGTTCTTTTTACAACATCCAAGGTAGATCAGGTTAAATGGCTGGGTGCTTGGTTATCATCGGGTTATACAAAAATTGAAAGAACTGCCACGTGGGATTACCTTCAGGCATTCATAGACGAGGGGCATAAACTGGGACTAAAGGTACATGCCGGCTTCAATACAATGGTAGGTGGAAACACAACCTCACTCGGTTCGGAAGGGGTGCTTTTCCGCGATGCTGCAAAGCGGTCATGGGCAACCCAACTAAACCAGACAGGGGGAATTGTCAGCATTATGGATGCAGGAAAGAGTGCAAAGTTCTTCAACCCTGTACTTCCTGAGGTTCAGGAGTACCTCTGTTCTATACTGGAAGATCTTGCAAGGTACGGCACACTTGATGGAATTGTACTTGACAGATGCCGTTTTGATGGTTTTGAAAGTGATTTCTCAACATTCACAAAACAGAAATTCGAAGAGTTCACCGGTCTTCAGGTAAACAATTTTCCAAATTCGGTGCTTCCTCCGGGAACACAGGTTGGAGCCCTTCCATCGCCATACCCCACATTTATGAAATCATGGCTGGAATTCAGGGTTAAGGTTATACACGATTTTATGGTGAAAGCCAAAACCAGAGTTAAGGCCATAAACCCGAATATCAAGTTTGGTGTATACGTAGGAGCATGGTACTCTTCATATTACGATGTGGGGGTAAACTGGGCAAGTCCGAATTACAACACCTCTTCTTATTATGGCTGGGCAAGTCCGAATTACAAGAATTACGGCTATGCCGACCATATGGATCTTATGTTGATTGGTGCCTATGCAGCAGCAAATAAGGTTTACGGAAGCGGTGAGTGGACAATGCAGGGCTTCTGCATAAAAGCGAAGGACATAATAAAAGGAGCCGCACCGGTTTATGGTGGGCCAGATGTAGGGAACTGGACGGTTCCTGCCGGAACAGATGTGAATTTATCAGTTACCCAATCTGTTGATGCATGCATAAATGCAGCTGACGGATACTTTCTGTTCGACATGATTCACCTTAAAAAGGCAAACCAATGGCAATATGTTAAGACAGGCATAGACAGCTATCTGAATTCAATCAAGAAATAGTCATGAAAAAATTATTTTGTCTGCTTTCTGTAACTATACTGGCCCTTTCATTCACTGTAGCAAATGCCCAGGAGACAAAGAAAGAGTCTAAATTCGGGGGATTGTATTACGAAACCCGCAGGACCGCACACAATCAGGAGGGTCTGCCCGAGGGTTCTGTTGTCTTTATGGGTAACAGTATAACCGAACAGGGTTGGTGGAGCATGCTCTTCAAGGCTAAGAACATAGTGAACAGGGGAATCGGTGGCGACAATACATACGGAATGGTTGACAGGATGCCGGAGATACTTGCCTCAAGGCCCCAAAAGGTCTTTCTGATGGCAGGAATAAACGACATCTCCCTTAATTTTCCGCAGGATACTATTGTGAGCAATATCAGAAAAATGGTGAAAATGTCAAGGAAGATGGCGCCCTCTTGCAAGTTTTACGTGCAGAGTGTCCTCCCTTTGAATGAGAACCGTCTGGCTTTTCCGCTCGTAAAGGGTAAGAATCCGGTTGTGAGAGATCTGAACAGCAGATTGAAAACAATGTGTGGAGAGGAGGGAATTATGTTTCTCGATATTGCCTCGCTGTTGTCAGACAAAAATGGAGATCTCAGGATCGAACTTACAAAGGACGGGCTGCATATTCATCCGCAGGCATATGTTATCTGGGCAGATTATCTTAAAAGGTCCGGATTTTTGAAATAAGATAATATAAAGATATGAGAATAAAAGGAACATTTCTAGACGAGATAAGTCACGACATTCCTCACCAGAACTGGAGCGAGAAGGAGTGGGACACAGACTTTGGCCACATGAAAAGGGCCGGGATAGATACGGTAATCCTTATAAGGAGCGGATATCGCCGCTGGCAGACATTTCCATCGGCAGTTCTGACTGCTGAGGAGGGTTGCTATGCTCCACCGGTAGATCTTGTTGACATGTATCTCAGGTTGAGCGACAAATGGAAAATGAACTTCTATTTTGGGCTATACGACTCGGGAAAATACTGGGAGCAGGGCGATTATGAGAAGGAGATATCCATAAACAAAAAGGTGATTGACGAAGTCTGGAATAAGTATGGACATCATGAATCATTTGCCGGATGGTACATCTCTCAGGAGTGCAGCCGCAAGACAGGTAAGATAATAGACATCTATGCAAGTCTTGGCCTCTATTGCAAGAAGGTTTCAGGCGGGTTGCCTACAATGATATCGCCATATATAGACGGTGCCAAGAATATTAGCCAGTACACATCACAGACCACAAAGGGCAACTCAATAACACTTGAGGAGCATGAAGCTGAGTGGGATGAAATTTTTGCCGGAATAAAAGGGGCGGTAGACATAGTGGCATTTCAGGATGGCCATGTTGGGTATGACGAACTGGTGAACTTCCTTACAATCAATAAAAAACTGGCAGACAAACATGGTCTGGAGTGTTGGACAAATTCCGAGACCTTCGACCGTGACATGCCAATCAAATTTTTACCAATAAAATGGGAGAAGCTGCTTCTCAAAATGAATCTTGCACAAAAGGCGGGAATTGAGAATGCCGTAACATTTGAATTTTCCCATTTCATGAGTCCGCAGTCGGCCTACCTGCAGGCGGGACATCTTTACAACAGGTACATCGAATATTTAGAATCTCTTGAAAAACAAACGAATCAATTATGAAATTTCAGCAACTTGCTCATCAGTACAAGGATGAGCTGCTTAATAATATTTTGCCCTTTTGGTTGAACAATTCTCAGGACGAGGAGTACGGAGGTTATTTTACCTGTCTGGACAGGGAGGGAAAGGTTTACGATACAGATAAGTTCATCTGGCTGCAGGGGCGGGAGGTCTGGCTCTTCTCCATGCTTTACAACAAGCTCGAAAAAAGAAAGGAGTGGCTCGATATAGCAGTGCAAGGGGCAGAATTTTTGAAGAAATATGGGCACGACGGTAACTACAACTGGTATTTTTCAGTTACCAGAGAGGGGCGGCCACTCATACAGCCTTACAACATATTTTCATATACATTTGCAACAATGGCCTTTGCCGAGCTGAGTACTGCCACCGGCAATGACGAATATGCACACATAGCAAAGAGTACATTCTGCAGAATCATAGAAAAACAGGATAATCCCAAGGGAATCTGGAACAAGGCTTATCCGGGCACACGTGATCTCAAGGGGTTTTCTCTGCCAATGATCCTGTGCAACCTCTCTATTGAAATTGAGCATCTTATAGATAAATCCCTTTTGGACAGCACAATAGAAAAGTGTCTGAACGAGGTTATGAATGTCTTCTACAGAGAAGATTCGGGGTTGATTATGGAAAATGTAACCCTGGACGGCAAATTCTCCGACTCTTTTGAAGGAAGACTTATAAATCCGGGTCACTCGCTGGAATCTATGTGGTTCATAATGGATCTTGGGGTAAAGCTTGGCAGGAAGGATATTATAGACAAGGCTGTAAAGATTGCTCTAAGGACAATTGAGTTCGGATGGGACAAACAATATGGGGGGATTTTCTACTTCATGGATATTCATGGCCATCCCACCCAGCAGCTTGAGTGGGACCAGAAGCTATGGTGGGTTCACATAGAGACACTTATCACCCTTATAAAGGGTTATCAGCTTACCGGGTCGCAAGAGTGTCTTGAGTGGTTCGAAAAGGTGCATGACTACACCTGGGAGCATTTCAAGGACAAGGATCATCCCGAATGGTTCGGCTACCTGAACAGGAGAGGAGAGGTTCTTCTCGACCTTAAAGGTGGCAAGTGGAAAGGTTGTTTCCATATACCACGCGGACTATATCAGATAAACAAAGTATTGGAACAATGTAAATAGCAGGATAATGAAAAAGGCAATCACCCTTCTTGCATTTCTGGTTTTTTACCTCTCTTCATGGGGAACCGGGGTTATAAACATAAAAGGTAGTGTAACCTGTGAAGAGAGGCCGTTGTCCGGAGTGGTAGTAACAGACGGAGTTAATTTCTCTGTTACTGACAAAAAAGGGAGATACAGCATAAATGGCCCGGCAGGGAGCCGTTTTGTATATATCTCCACACCAGCCGGATACAGCGCTCCCCTCAAAGATGGAGTGATTAACTTTTTCATTAAAATTGACGATACAAAAAAAACATACGACTTCTCCCTTACAAAGAAGAGCCAGGACGATAACAAGCATGCATTCATAGCAATAGCCGATCCACAGATATGGTCCAAAAAGGAGTTTACCCTTCTGGAGAGTGCCGCAACCGATATCAGATCCACAATAAAAGAGCATCCCGCATCAATTCCCTTTCACGGAATATGTTGTGGCGACATCGTCTCAAATGACCACTCGTTTTATCCTCTCTACACAGAAACCATAAACCAATCCGGAATTCCCTTTTACAACACCATGGGAAATCACGATATGGTCAATTACGGAAGGTCCTTCGAGACAAGTCAGGGAAAATATGAAGAGACATTCGGCCCTTCATACTACTCATACAACGTAGGGAAGGTCCATTACGTGGTACTTAACGACAACTTTTACATCGGGCGCGACTACTTCTATATCGGATACCTTGAGGAGAAGCAGCTTTCGTGGCTGGAGAGGGACCTTGCATTTGTAAAGAGCGGTTCAACGGTTGTTGTTGCCTTGCATATTCCCTCATCATGCGAACCAAAGGACCGCAAGCAGTTCAGCTATGAGAGGGCAGGGGGAACGATGACGAATCACAGGGGGTTGTACAAGATTCTTGAACAATTCAACGCGCACATAATTTCGGGACATACCCATACTGCATACAATCAGCAGATAGCTCCCAAATTGTACGAACATGTTACCCCTGCCCTCTCAGGTGCATGGTGGCAGGGAGAGCTCTGTACAGACGGAACCCCAAGGGGCTATGGTGTCTATGAGGTAAGTGGCGACAGCATCAGCTGGTACTACAAATCGACCGGCTATCCAAAGGATTATCAGATAAAAACCTACAACGGAGAAGATTTTCCTGAGTTTAAAGGATATATAGTGGCCAACATCTGGAACAGCGACCCTTCGTGGAGGGTCGAGTTATACGAAGATGGCAGGAACATGGGGCCCATGGAGCGGTTTGAGGCATACGACCCCTCTGCAAGGCAACTCTATTCAAATTCAGACAAGCTAGACCATAAATGGATTTACCCATCTCTGTCGGACCATTTCTACAGGGCAAAGCCTTCAGGAACTGCCGGAAAAACTGAGATTGTTGCTACTGACCGTTTCGGGAACCGCTATACCCAAGAGGTGAAAAGTGAATATGATGTTGTGATTATCGGGGGAGGTAACAGCGGAACGGCAGCGGGTATACAGGCGGCTCGTTCGGGAGTGAGGACCCTTATTACAGAAGAGTTTGACTGGCTGGGTGGTATGATCACCGCTGCCGGGGTGAGCGCATTCGACGGAAACTTCAAACTTAAGGGTGGCTTCTGGGGAGAGTTCAGAGATTCACTGAGCAGTTACTATGGAGGAGATGGGGCGCTTAAGACAGGCTGGGTGAGCAACATCCTCTTTGAACCTTCAGTTGGGAACAAGATTTTCAAGAAAATCGCACAGAAGGAGAGGAACCTGAATATTTGGTACAGAAGCGTTCCTGTAAGTTTCAAGAGAGAGGATGGCAAATGGGAGATAGTGATAAACAGCTATGGTCGCTTAAGGAGAGTTTTTGCCAAGGTTCTGATAGATGCCACCGAGTTGGGCGATGTTGCAAAGGAGCTGGGTGTAAGATATGATATCGGCATGGATTCCCGCCATATAACAGGCGAGGATATTGCCCCTGCAGAGGAGAATGATATAATTCAGGATCTTACATACGTAATGATACTTAAGGAGTATGACCGCGACATGACCATTGCCAAACCGGAGGGATACAATCCTGCGCTGTTCTATTGCAGTTGTATAAGTGACAAGTGCAAGCATCCAAAGGAGAAGCAGAGGCTCTGGAGCAAGGAGATGATGATAACCTACGGAAAGCTTCCGAACAAAAAATACATGATAAACTGGCCGATAGAGGGTAACGACTACTATGTAAATGTTCTGGAGATGGGCCCAAAACAGAGGGAAGAGGCACTCCAAAAGGCAAAGAACCACTCATTGTCTTTCTTATACTATATGCAGACAGAGTTGGGGTTCAAGAACCTCGGGCTGGCCGATGATGAATACCCCACTGCAGACAAACTTCCGTTTATACCATACCACAGAGAGTCGCGCCGTATTGACGGAGTTGTACGCTTTTCTGTAAAGGATGTGTCGGACCCGTTCGGGCAAAAGCAGCAGCTATACCGTACCTCGGTTGCCGTAGGCGACTACCCGGTGGACCATCACCATACAAGATATTCAGGATGGGCAGAGCTGCCCGACCTTCACTTTCACCCCGTACCATCTTACGGCCTCCCTCTTGGTGTAATGATCCCAAAAGAGGTTAAAGGACTTATAGTTGCAGAAAAATCAATATCAGTGACAAATCTGGTAAACGGCTCTACAAGGCTCCAGCCTGTTGTCATGCAGATTGGTTTTGCTGCCGGCGCACTTGCAGCCATTGCAGTTAAGGAGGGCAAGGATGTGTCTGAAATCTCAATAAGGGAAGTACAAAAAAATGTTCTCAACTCGGGAGGTTATCTGTTGCCATATCTTGACCTGCCATCTAACCATAAGCACTTCAAGGCACTTCAGAGGATAGGGGTTACGGGTATTATCAAGGGAATTGGAATGAACAAAGGATGGGAAAACCAGACATGGTTCAGGGCCGACTCATTAATAAGCGACAAGGAACTTTCACAAGGACTCAATGAGGTTTATCCGGAAAAGAAATTTGAAAACACTTCTGAACAGCAGACTACTGTAAAATCTTTAAGCAAAATGCTTTCCACAATTGCAGTCAACATAACTCCTTCGGAAATGGAGAAGAAGATAAATGGCGAATGGACCAAACTTGAACTTGGTATATTTGACACCAACAGACCCCTCACAAGAGGAGAGTGTGCAGTCATTATAGACAAGTTTGCAGATCCTTTCAACAATGCCGGGGTGGACATTTTTGGCAACTACATCAAAATTAAGAATTAATTATCGGGAATATGACTAAAAAGACAATATACCTGCTGTTGCTGGTTCTCTCTGTAAGCAGCCTGTGTGCACAGACAAAGACAACAGTTTTTCGTGCAGATGACAAGAATATAAGCTATGTCGGCCGCATCCAAAAATCAGAAGCGGGTGCAGTCAGCTTTGACTGGAGCGGAACCTATTTAACTGCAAAATTTACCGGCAGTTATTGCGCCATTAGAGTTTCTGACACAAGGAAGAACTACTACAATGTTTTTATAGACGACAAACTTACAGGGGTAGTGACCACCTTTGGAAAGGATTCACTGGTAGTACTAGCGAAAGGGCTCAAAAATGCCCCTCATACACTGCTTTTGCAAAAGAGAAGCGAGGGGGAGCAGGGCAAAACCACCATCCACAGCTTTGAATTGTCGGCAAAAGGAAAACTTTTGCCGGCCAATGCCACAAAAGAGAGGCACATAGAATTTATAGGAAACTCAATAACATGTGGCTACGGCACCGAGGGGCTCTCCAAAACAGAACCATTCAAGGCCGAGACGGAGAACTGTAACCTGGCATTCAGCTGTATAGTTTCCAGATATTTCGACGCAGATTACACCCTCATAGCCCACTCCGGACGAGGAGCTGCACGTAATTACGGCGATACCGCAAGAGTTTCAAAGTATTCAATGAAAGATCTCATGATGCGAACATTTGATGAAAACAAAGATCAAATGTGGAACTTCAGCGACTACACACCCGACGTAGTTGTGATTAACCTCGGCTCCAACGACTTTTCCACAAAGCCTCATCCGCTCAAAGATGAGTTTCTGAAGGCATACGACCAGATAATTGGTCAGATAAGAGCAAAATATGGCGACATACCTGTTCTTTGTGTTGCCCCGCCAAAGGGCCCCGCTTTTGAATACATACAGTCATTCTGCCAGGCAAAGGGCGATAAGAACCTCCACTTCGCCGCTTATCTGCAGGGAGTCTACAACAACGACTCCGATCAAGGCTCATCCGGACACCCAAACTACGAGGGACAGAAGAAGATAGCCATGAACCTTATCCCCTACATTTCTACAATCACAGGCTGGCAACTTTCCGGAAAAATCGTTAAGTAAACAGCACCCCAAGCGCAACTTTGCGCAGCAACCTCTTTCGGACGAATCTTCTTTAGGGGTTATTTGATATATTTATCCACAAAGTTTATATTTTTTCAATATTTCACTAACGATTTTTTGCATTTTCTGTGTTATATAGTTAGAGCTAATTAATTATATATGAAACCACAATACAGATTTATGCTGCTAATTTCATCAATAGCATTACTACTGCTACATTCCGGAGTGTTTTATGCACAGAACAATCCGGGTATTAAAGTTTCCGGAATTGTTACCGACGACGATAATGAGCCTTTACCTTATGTGACGGTAGTCTCATATTTTGCAAACGCCAGAACCAATCCGCTCAAAATGGCGGTAACCTGCAAATCCGGTGGATTTACACTGACAATTCCCGTTGACAAGGATATCTGTCTGAAATTTACATACATGGGGATGAAAAAGGTTTCGGTGAATGTGAAAGCCGACAGTTCATATGTCGAAATTGGCAAGGTGCAGATGGAGAAAGCACCTAATGAACTACAGGAGATTGTAGTAAGGCCACTTATAGAAGAGTATGACGACCAGATAATCTACAATATCACAGCCGATCCGTTACAGAAAAGTTCTTCTATGTTGGACATATTTTCCAGAACCCCTCAGATTATTACCGGATTTATGGGCAATATCAACTTCGGTGACGGAAAGAAGTTTATTGTACTGAGGAATGGGAAAAAGGATGCGCTTTTCAACCTTCAGAATATGAAACTGCAGAACCTTCTCGCAAAGTTACCGGTTACTCAGGTTAAAAGAGAGTTTACCGATAAAGAGGCATATACCACTACAATTTCTAACAAAACCTATGAAGATGAGAATGTCTATGATGATGGAACAATTGTTAGGACATGCGAAAAAAGGGGGAAATCAGATAGTTGAGGTTCGTAGTTAGGTCAAAATTAATATTAAGCAAATTTAATTGCGAAAATACTAATTCTTAATTTTAGTATTTATCAATTAGGTTATATTAAAATAATTATTAATTCTAAAAAAAATTAGTATGAAGAATTTTTTTAAAAAGAAATCTTATTTCTTTACCCTTTTGGTTTCTTTTGCAACACTTTTTTCTGCGGTTCTTTATGCAGAAGATATGCGTTGTGGTGAGGATAATGATTGTCCTCCAGGTATGTTTTGTTTACTACCAGATGGAATATGCATTCAAGGGGAACCTTCGATCTCATGCACCCAACATATTGAATACGGTACTCTTTTAATATGTTATAAACTAGATTTCACATATTATCCACCATGTGTATGGACAGGTGTGCAGGTAAATAATTGTGCTTATTTCTATTTCTAATTAACAAAAATCTATTAAGTATGTCGAAAGTTAGTAGTGATAGTGAACGAATTCTCAGAATTACTGAGTTCTCGATATTACTTATAAACCTATTTTTATGCGATCATTATTTATAATATTAATCATAGCACAAATGATTTTCTCTTGTGCAAAGACAGATAATAATTCCATAAACCTTGACCAGATGGACAAGGTATCTGTCCGGGATCTTGTAGACTCAATCTCTGTCGTTCAACTTGAAACGAAAGAGGAATCTTTAATTGGAGGAATACAGCGAATAATTTCACATAAAAATAGGTTTTATATCGTAGATTACACCCAACAAGCCGTTTTATGCTTCAATGCAAATGGTGAATATCTATTTAAAATTAACAAGAGAGGGAGAGGTCCTGAGGAATACAATTATTTAGGGGAATTCAATATTGACCCATATAATGACCAATTGATGATATTGGTCCCTTGGGGTAATATTTTGTATTACGATTTAGATGGCAATTTTATTTCTAAAGTTAAGCTTCCAAGCGAAGTACAAGCTTATAATGAGGTGTATGCGTTGAATAGAGATAAATTGCTATTCATTTCATGGAATGAATATCAAGCATCTTATTATTCTAAAGTAAGTGGCAAAATTTTAAAAAGGTTCTTACACGTAACAAATGATAAACAATATATTTTTAACCCGTTGCATAAAACATATTATTACAGTGATTCACTTTTCTTTAATAATGTGGGCATTAATAATGATGTTTTGAATCTGACAGACGAGATTCAATCTATTGCCTATTCCTGGAACTTTGGCAAGAATAACAATACAACTGAGCAGATAAATGAAGCACAACAATATGAACAACGAATGAGTAATGAGCGTAATCCCAATTCTTCTCCGATAAACAATCTTGGAAATAAAGATTTTCCTAACTATTATACTTTCACTAGTTTTGAGACTAAAAAATACAGAATTACTTCGTTACTTTACAAAGATCCAGGCACATTTCTAATGATATTTAATGATAAAAATGACGGGAAAAATTATGTTTTTAGAGAAACGACTGAAGGTATTGGTTTTTATTTCCTATCGGTTTATGAAAGCTCCCTCATTACATATAAAACAAAGTTTGTGGAAAACTATTTCTCTAAAAACGTACTAACTCCAGATCAATTTAAGATTGTGGAAAATCATAACCCAAATAACGATAACCCGTTTTTGGTGATATATCATTTTAAGTAATAATGATATGATTAAGAAATTATCGTTAATACTCTCCTTAATTGTATTTGCCGCTGCAATTACAATTTTTGCTGTGTCTTTTATTAAAAGTAATAACAGGGATAAATTGGTAAACAAGGAATTCATTAGATCTATTGTTGGCAGGGCTGAACAATTAGAAAGAGAGAACCTTTATAGTACTGTTCTTGACCAAAAATGCTACTTTGGTAAAGATTCTACAAAATTAGTTATGTTCAGAAACATATGGGATAGTAGTAAAGTATTTTTTTATTTTTCTGATAAAATTTGTCCTCCATGTATTGTCAATACAATTGAGGTAATTAAACAACAATACCCAAATTATCAAAGTGATAGCTCTATTATCTTCATTTCTCCAGATTACCCCAAAAGACTTGCAGATAATTGTTACGGTAAAAAATTATTATCATTACAATTTAAGATGCTAGGGTTGCCTGTTGAAAAAAATGACGTTCCTTTCTTTTTTAAACTCAATAGCAATTTAGAAGTTATCTCAATACACATAGTAGTAAAGGTAGACTTTGACCGGACAAAAAAATATTTACAGTCGTTACAAGATCTATAAGCTAAGTTTAAATCGACCAAAATTCTATAAATAAGGATGATTTATTTAAAATCTATGTTTTCACTAATTGTGGTTCTCATTTCCATTTCTTGTTTGTACAACTGCAAAGGAGATGACCAGGCATACCTAAGATATGTAATTGAAGGAGTTAAATTTCATCAAGCTTTAGAAAAAGCAAGGCAGGAGAATAAATATTTATGGGTGGTTATTGGTGATACAAAGGATACTAAACATACAACAGCTTTTTTAAATGAGTTAAGTAGAAATGGTATATTTGAGAAATATGAAAACAATTTTATTTACTATGCCTGTAATATCAAAGAGAATGAGCAGTACTGGTACATTTTAAAACCACATAGTATACCAAACTCATACATATTTGACAATAAGGGGAATATAATAAGTCTATTTGAATACTCAAGCAATATTAGGGCATTCACTGAGAACCAATTAAATTCTGTTATAAACGAAAAGCCATCTAATGTAGATTCCTCAGAGAATAACTTTTTAAAACGCATTGATCCATTGAATCATCTTAGTATACTTATTAAAGCTAGTAATATTGTGTACTATTCAGATTCGACGGACACACTTTTACAAGCAAAGAAAATACTTGATGGAATAAGAGAGGATAACTTAAATTATAATATAGTTTATCTTAAAACTCAATTAGCGTTAAAGTTAAAAGATTCAGTAAGTGCAAATAATTGTGCAGATTTATCTTACCAAAAATATATGTCTGATTCCAATCCATTGTTTTACTCAGATTTGAACGATAGGATCAAAGATTTTTCAAATATTTACAGAACGCAAGTAACTACAATGCCTCTGCTTACATTTAACAAACAAAAAATTGATTGTGGCAATATAAAGAGAGGGAAAGAATTTAAAATCACGGTAAAGATTACAAACAAGGGCACATATCCACTTGTTATTCTCCAGACAAGAGTTTCATGTAGTTGTCTAATTGTTGATTACCCCAAAAAATCTATAATGCCTAATGAAAGTGTTGAATGCAACTTTCTTTATGATACAAAAGCCAAAGGAAAATTTTCAAGAACTATCTATTTTGAATCAAACGCTTCCAATAGATTTGAAAAAATCATACTAGAGGGTCAGGTTATTTAATTGTAAATTTAATTAGTTGCTATGATTACCCTTCACGATCAATCATCCTGATGAATTTGCTAGAGGTTAATTTATTATCTTTATCTTGAAATTTAATATTCAGGAAATTATGAGAAAAACTTGTTGTATGAGAAGAGTAATTTTTGCTATCTTTTTACTATCCCTGTTTAGTTGTCAGAAAAAGAATGAATCAATAGTTATTGACTTAAACAGAAACGATAAGGTGTCAATATTTGATTTGGTTGATTCAATCTCTGTAATAAAACTGGAGACAAAACCCGAATGTTTCATAAAATTTATGATACAAATTATTTCTCATAAAAACAGATTTTATATTTATGATAGGATGCTTTATACCGTATTTTGCTTTGATGATAGTGGCAGATTCCTGTTCAAGATAAACAAACTGGGGAGAGGCCCCGATGAGTACCTAAATTGTGAGTTTGTAAATATTGATAAATTCAATAATAAGATAATGATGCTGGTTCCGAGGGGATCTATTTTATATTTCGATTTGGACGGCAATTTCATATCCAAAGTAAAATTGCCGGAAGAGATAAGAAATTATAACGAAGTTCATTCAATTAACAAGGATGTTTTACTATTCTTGTCAATAAACGAGTATAGGGCAGCTTATTATTCACTCTCAGGAAATAAGATACTTAAGAGATTTCTTAAAGTTACACCTGAGCAAAGAACCCTCTTTCCAACTACTCGTAAAACATACAACTACGATGGCTCAATATTCTTTAGCGATGATCTTAATAATACTGTTATAAATTTATCTGACACTACTAATCTGGTGAAGTATTCCTGGGACTTTGGGGAAAATAACATTACAGAAGAACAAATGAAGGGATTTGAATCCTATCAGAAAGAACAGTACGGACAGGGGAGAGGAGTTAATTTGGATGAGGTGTTGACAAGTAAAAAATACATGAAACATTATCCGGGTTTGAGTATTGAGTCAAAAACGTATAGGGGAATCTCGACAAGATATAACGGTTCTAGCAAACAAGTTTTTTATAATAAAGAGAATAAGGAATGCAAGGTCATTAAAGAGACTATCGAGGGCGTCACACCATATATGTATTTAATATACGACAATTCGATAGTAAATGTTTATTCAGATAAAAATGCTGCTGCTTTTGATAAAATATTGACAGAGAATCAAAAAAAGATTGTCGAATCACACAACTCCGATTCAGACAATCCATTGTTGGTGATATATCATTTAAAATAATGCTCGTGCCACGCTAGATTTTTTTCAACCGCTCCATCCCCTCCTTTACAACCGAAAGAGGTGCCCCGATGTTCATTCGACGGAAGCCAATTCCCTCTGTTCCAAACTGGGCGCCATCGTTAAGCCCGAGCTTTGCAACCTTAATCAGCCTTTCGCTAACCTCATCGTGAGTGTATTCTGTGGCTCTGAAGTCTAGCCAGAGCAGAAATGAGCTCTGGGGTTTTACCATCTTTACAGCCGGTAGCTCTTCTTTTAGGAAATCATATACATAATTGACGTTTCCTTCAAGATACTTTATAAGATGGTTCAGCCAATCCTCGCCACCCTTGTACGCTGCCTCCATTGTGATGTGTCCGAAAATGTTTCCAAGATCGAGATGAAGGGAGGTAAGCTCCCTGTTGAATGCCAACAATAACTCTCTGGACGATGATACTATTACCGAGTTAAGCATACCGGCAATGTTGAATGTCTTGCTTGGAGCCATACCTGTAATGGTTATCTGAGCAATCTCCTCTGAGACCGATGCCAGAACCGTATGTTTGTTCCCGAACAGGGCAAGGTCAGAATGAATCTCGTCGGAAAAGATCTTCACTCCATATTTGCAGCACAAATCACCCATCTGTTTAAGCTCTTCCCGGCTCCAAGCTCTGCCCAGCGGATTATGAGAGTTGCAGAGGATGAATAACTTGACGCCACTCTTTAACTTCGCCTCAAAATCATCCCAGTCCACATAGTACTGGCCATCCTTCTGGTAAAGAGGGGAGCATATCAGTTCCCTTTTCTGCTCCTTAACAATAGAATGGAACGGAGGATACACCGGAGTCTGTATTAAAACCTTGTCACCTTTTTCTGTAAATGCCCGTATTGCTATCGGCAGGGCGGCAACTATTCCGGGGCTGGATGTTATCCACTCAATCTTTACATCCCAGTTGTGCATTTTAGCAACCCAGCTTATAAAAGCCTCTTTGGAGCTCTCCGACCGGAATGTATAGCCAAAGACCCCATGTTCACTGAGCCTACTGGCTGCTTCAGTTACCGCAGGAGGTGACTGGAAATCCATATCGGCAACCCACATAGGAAGGAGATCTTCAGTGCCAAACACCTCCTTGCGCAAATCATACTTCACACAGGAGGTGCCTTGCCTGTTGATAATCTTGTCGAAATTGTACATCTATGGTGCAGTTTTCTCTTAACGAACCTTTACAGCAGTACCTGCTGCAGTTACCATAAGCATAGATGATCCTATAGTTTCATAGTCCAGATCAATTCCTATTATGGCATTGGCTCCCATAGCCATGGCCTGATTGGTCATCTCCCTGATGGCCTCCTCTTTTGCCTCCTTAAGAACTCTCTCGTACGAACCTGAACGTCCACCTACGATATCTGTGATTCCGGCAAAGAAGTCTTTCACTATATTGGCTCCAATGATTGTTTCTCCTGAGACTAAACCTAAATATTGGTCGATATCTCTTCCCTGAAGGGTTGAAGTTGTTGTTAGTAACATGGTAATTTGCTAATTTGCTAATTGGTTAATATGCTAATATGCTAATTAATTATGGGTATATAGGGAGATGAGGTTTATGATAACTTCGGTGGCTTTCTCCATGCTCTCTACCGGAACGTATTCAAACTTGCCGTGGAAGTTGTGCCCTCCGGCAAAAATATTGGGGCAAGGCAGACCCATGAATGAGAGTCTCGCTCCGTCGGTACCACCCCGGATTGGCTTGATAAGAGGAACAATCGAAGACATCTCCATTGCCTTAATGGCCTTCTCTACAATATGGTAGTGAGGCTCCACCTCTTTACGCATGTTGTAGTACTGGTCCTTTAATTCAAGACGGAAGGTCCCCTCTCCATACTTCATATTCATGAAGGTTATGCACTCCTCTATAAGGGTCTTTTTGTCTTCGAACTTAGACATGTTATGATCTCTTATGATATATTGAATCATAGCCTGTTCTACGGTTCCGTCAAATCTTATTATGTGGAAGAAACCTTCGTAGTCCTGAGTGAATTCGGGGCGTTGCTCAACCGGAAGCAATGAGTTGAACTCACTTGCCAGAATAATGGCATTCACCATCTTATTCTTTGAATATCCCGGATGGATGTTACGACCCTGTATGTAAATCTTTGCAGAAGCGGCGTTGAAGTTCTCATATTCGAGTTCTCCAATCTGTCCGCCATCAAGAGTATAAGCGTAGTCGGCACCAAACTTCTTAACATCGAACTTGTCTACACCGCGACCAATCTCTTCGTCGGGAGTGAATCCTATCTTAATTTCGCCGTGCTGGAATTCAGGATGTGTCATTATGTACTCTACAGCGGTCATTATCTCTGCAATTCCCGCCTTGTCGTCTGCTCCAAGAAGCGTGTTTCCGTCGGTTGTGATAATTGTCTGACCCTTATAGTCAGGAAGTTCGGGAAAATCAGTAACTTTAAGGACAAGGTTCTTCTCCTTGTTTATAACTATGTCGCCACCATCGTAGTTCTTTACAATCTGCGGCTTAATGTCTGCTCCGGATGCGTCAGGGGCACTGTCAACATGGGCAATGAACCCTATCTTAGGCACCTTTGTCCCGGCAGGCAGATTGGATGGCACAGTTGCCATTACATATCCGAATTCATCCAGAGAGGCATCGCTGACTCCCATGGCCTGCAACTCTTTTACCAGCATCCGCGAGAGAACAAGCTGCTTCTGTGTGCTTGGCTGACTCTCCGAATCCGGGTCAGATGCTGTGTCAATTGAAATATATCTTAAAAATTTATCTAATACAGATTCCATTTTTTCTTCTTTTTGGTGATGTTAATATCTTGCTTCTAATTCTCAGCCTTGGCCCTTAAGCTGTCCCAGATGAGATAACCGATAATTACAATATACATGCCTAAAGCAAGCAGAACAGCAGGAGAGGACTCCATCCATTCAGGGTTTGTAAGGTTGACTCCTCCGAATCTGATCATAGCACTTACCACTCCCATCAATGCACCACCGGCAATAAAACCTGAAGCCAGAAGTGTTCCTCTCTCCTTGCGTGCGGTATTGAGGGACTCATCCTTGCTGCGTGTAGAAACAAACCATGCAATTGCACCACCAACCAGTAACGGAAGGTTAAGCTCAAGAGGGATGAACATCCCAAGAGAGAATGCCAATGCTGGTACTCCGAAGAGTGTGAGGAATATAGATATTATGGCGCCGATTCCGTAAAGCAGCCAAGGTGCACCGCCACCGGACATAAGCGGTTCAATTACAGCAGCCATTGCATTTGCCTGAGGAGCTACAAGAGCATGTTCCCCAACGAATCCGTATGTTTTGTTCAGGATTATCATAACTCCACCAACTGTTGCAGCAGCTACAAGGGTACCCAGGAACTTCCATGACTGTTGTTTTGCAGGAGTCGAACCAAGCCAATAACCAATCTTGAGGTCGGTAATAAATGCTCCCGAAACAGAGAGTGCCGTACATACAACGCTACCAATAATAAGTGCTGCAGTCATACCTGCTGTACCTTTAAGACCGCTTGCCACCATAACAACCGATGCAAGTATAAGTGTCATAAGTGTCATTCCGCTTACAGGGTTTGTCCCTACAATAGCGATTGCATTTGCAGCCACTGTTGTAAACAGAAAAGCAATTACGCCCACAACAACAAGTGCTATAATTGCGTGATAAAGATTGTTCACCACTCCAAAGTAGAAGAACACAAAGGTTGCTGCCATAGCAACTAAAATACCTATAGCTATGATTTTCATAGGTATATCTCTCTGAGTTCTCAATGTAGATTTATTAGGATCGGAATTTCCTTTAAGTTCTTTTGCTGCAAGACCAAAGGCAGATTTGATAATTCCGGCAGAGCGTATGATACCAATCACACCTGCTGTAGCGATACCACCAATACCTATATGTCTGGCATATGTTCTGAATATCATTTCCGGCGACATGCTTCCTATTGTCTGAGCCAGACCTGTATTCATAAGGTCTATAACCTGTGCGCCAAAGATAAGATTCATCAGGGGAATGATTACAAACCATACAAGCATAGAGCCACAGGCAATAATAAATGCGTATTTCAACCCAACAATGTATCCAAGACCCAGAACTGCAGCTCCTACATTTATCTTGACAACCATTTTGGCTTTCTCTGCAATGACCTCACCATAAGGAAGTACTCTTGTTGTGAATACCTCCGACCACCATCCGAATGTAGATACAATAAAGTCATATAAACCTCCAATAAGACCGCTTACAAGCAGAAGCTTAGCTCCTGTACCACCGGTCTCTCCGCTTACCAGAACCTGGGTTGTTGCTGTAGCCTCAGGGAAAGGATACTTCCCGTGCATATCGGAAACAAAATATTTTCTGAATGGAATGAGAAACAAGATACCTAAAACACCTCCGAGCAGAGAGCTCATGAACACCTTTGCAAAATCTACTGTAAGCTCAGGATACTTAGCCTGAAGAATATAAAGTGCCGGCAAAGTGAAGATTGCACCGGCCACAATTGCGCCGGAACATGCCCCTATAGACTGTATGATTACATTCTCGCCAAGTGCGTTTTTCCTTTTAAGAGCGCCTGACACTCCAACTGCGATTATCGCTATTGGAATTGCTGCTTCAAACACCTGCCCAACCTTCAATCCAAGATAAGCTGCCGCGGCAGAAAAAATAATTGTCATAAGTACCCCCATTGATACCGACCAGACACTAACCTCCGGGTAGTTTTTTGAGGGTGACATAATGGGCTTGTACTCTTCGCCTTGCTTCAGTTCGCGATACGCATTTTCCGGTAAACCTTTTGGTTTGCTGTTCTCTGTTTCCATGTTTTTTTTGGTTTAATATTCAAAGGTATGAATTTTCTAAATAATTATTTTACCTTTGCCGCTACAATGAATCAAACAAACTGCAATATCAATTTCAACCGTAAACACAGACACGTCCGACGATGTGCCTGAGTAGGCAGTTTTACTCTGGTCTATCTTAGATCAATCTGACGCAGGTAGTGTACCCTGCAAAAATCAATCACATACTAACAATTTTACTGTTTATTCAAAATGGATGTAACCATTTGTGTGGCTAATATTAGTCATGTAAAGTATGCAGAGCGTATCTGCGAACTAGTATATATTTCGGCACAGGAGAGAGGCACCGGAATTGCGACAAGGTCTCCTGAATACATTGCTGAGAAGATGATTGCCGGCAAGGCGGTCATTGCTCTGGATGGCGACGAGGTAGCCGGTTTTTCATATATTGAGACCTGGAGCCACAGCAAGTTTGTGGCAAACTCAGGTTTGATAATTGCCCACGATTACCGACATTCGGGGCTGGCAAGAAGGGTAAAGGCCAAGATATTCGAGCACTCCAGAAAACTATATCCCGATGCTAAAATCTTCAGCATCACAACTGGTCTGGCTGTAATGAAGCTTAATACCGAACTCGGTTTTAAACCTGTTACGTTTTCTGAACTGACAGACGACAAGGATTTCTGGAGGGGTTGCGAAGGGTGTAAGAACTTTGACATACTCCAAAGAAACAACCATAAAATGTGTCTCTGTACAGGATTGCTCTACGATCCTGCAGAGGTGGCAAAGGAGAAAACAACACAAAGCAGGTCGAATCCTTTTCTGGCTTATGTTGGGAAAGCGTTACTGGTGGCACCTTTGACAAAAATCAATTCAATAATATCATTTAAAAAATAGTGTATAAGAGATGAAAAAGAAAGTAGTATTGGCATTCAGCGGCGGTTTGGACACATCATTCTGTGTTCCGTATTTGAAAATTGAAAAGGATCTCGAAGTACATACTGTTGTTGTGAACACAGGCGGCTTCACAGCAGAAGAGGAGAAGAAGATAGAGGAGAGGGCACTTACACTGGGTGCAGCCTCACACACTTGTATCAATGCAGTTGAGGAGTACTATAAAAAAGGGATCAAGTATCTGCTTTTCGGCAACATACTCAAAAACTCTACATATCCACTTTCCGTAAGTTCAGAAAGGATTTTTCAGGCACTAGAGGTTCTTAAAGTTGTTAAGGAACTCAATGCAGAATTCGTTGCACATGGCAGCACCGGTGCCGGGAACGACCAGGTACGGTTTGACCTTGTTTTTGAAGTTATGGCACCCGAGGTTGGCGTTATAGCTCCAATAAGGGAACTTGCACTATCAAGGAAAGATGAGATAGATTATCTGAACAAACACGGTTTTGACTTCTCATGGGAGAAGGCTAAGTATTCTATAAACCAGGGTATCTGGGGAACCAGCATAGGGGGAGTGGAGACATTAAGCTCCTCTGGAGTACTGCCAGAAGAGGCATATCCATCTAAGGTGACAAAAACTAATCCCGAAAGAGTTAAAATCGGTTTTGAAAAGGGCCAACCATGTTCACTCAATGGCGAGAAGATGGACCCTGTCTCACTCATTCACAAGCTTAATGCAATTGCATCGGCCTTTGGAGCAGGCAGAGATATCCATGTGGGAGATACCATTATTGGAATAAAGGGGAGAGTGGGCTTTGAGGCATCAGCACCGCTTATTTTAGTAAAGGCACATCATCTTCTTGAAAAACACACTCTTACAAAGGGGCAACTCTACTGGAAAGAGCAGCTTGCCGGATGGTACGGACAACTTATGCATGAGGCTCAGTATCTCGATCCGCTTATGAGAAATATCGAGGTCTTTTTAGATGACACACAGGCTTCGGTTTGCGGTGTGGTTGAGGTGGAGCTTCGTCCATATCATTTTGCAGTCTTAGGTTGCGAGAGCCCTTACGATCTTATGAACTCTAAGTTCGGTGATTACGGAGAGGCTAACAAATCTTTCACCGGACAAGATGTAATTGGCTTTACCAAGGTTTTGGCTAATCCATTGAAAATTTACTATTCTGTACATAAAAATGATTAAGGTTGCGGTGGCCGGAGGGACGGGCTATACTGCCGGAGAACTCCTCAGAATTCTGATAAATCATCCTCATTCCGAGGTCGTGTCGGTCTACAGCACCAGTTCTGTGGGAGCATTAGTATCCTCGGCGCACAGAGATCTTTTGGGAGATACGTATCTTAGATTTTCCGGCAACACAGAGTTCGAAAATGTCAAGAGTAGTCTTGATGTGCTTTTTCTGTGCCTTGGACATGGTTTGTCTAAAAAGTTTCTGGACGATTTCAAGATTTCGGCCAAATGCAAAGTGATAGACCTTGGAAACGACTTTCGTCTTGAGAGCAGGTACAACCAGTCGGAATTTGTATATGGTCTTAGCGAGTTCAACAAGAAAGAGATAGAATCGGCAAATCATATTGCAAACCCCGGGTGCTTTGCAACAGCGATCCTGCTGGGGCTTTCACCATTGGCTTTGAAAGGAGTCCTTACAGATGACATTCACATTCATGCTATTACCGGTTCAACAGGAGCAGGAAAGTCACCATCTGAGAGCACCCATTTCAGTTACAGAAGCTCCAACATATCGGTATACAAACCCTTCACTCATCAGCACCTTGGAGAGATTGAAAAAACTCTTGCAAACATGATGGGTTCAAAGGCTCCGGTCATTAATTTTGTTCCTATGAGGGGTGACTTTGCAAGGGGGATATTTGCCAGCATATATACAAAATGTTCCGACGACACATCGCTTGAGGATATGCGGGAATACTTCAGACAAACATACAACAACTCACCTTTTGTATTTGTATCTGACGAGAGTATATCTCTTAAAGAGGTTGTTAACACAAACAAGGCACTGTTACATATCGAAAAGCACAACGGTTACTGGCATTTAACAGTTATTATAGATAATTTAATTAAAGGCGCTTCAGGTCAGGCTGTCCAGAACATGAATATCATGTGCGGTTTTGAGGAGAATTGCGGACTTAAGCTTAAAGGGAACGCTTTCTAAAAATTTACATAAAAATTAACAAAGTAATTCAATGAAGAATTTTGAAGTATATAAACTCTGGCCCATTGAGCCTGTAAAAGCCAAAGGGTGTAAAGTGTGGGACAAGGATGGCACAGAGTATCTCGACCTTTACGGTGGTCACGCAGTTATCTCAATAGGACATGGACATCCGGTTTATAATGATATGATAAAAGAACAACTTGAGAAGATATGTTTCTACTCAAACTCGGTTCAAAATTCTCTGCAGGAGGAGCTGGCAGAGAGGCTCGGAAGGGTGAGCGGCTATCCCGACTACTCCCTTTTCCTGTGTAATTCCGGTGCCGAGGCAAATGAAAATGCACTCAAACTTGCATCATTCAGCAGCGGAAAGAAGAGGGTCATAGCCTTCGAAGGGGCATTTCACGGAAGAACATCGGGAGCGGTGGCAGTAACAGATAACAAGAACATTGTAAGCCCATTCAACTCCGGACACGAGGTTACGTTTGTTCCTCTTAATAATCTGGACGCTGTTGAGAAGGAGCTTGCGAAAGATGATTGCGCAGCTGTTATAATAGAAGGAATTCAGGGAGTTGCCGGTATATATATACCAACGGATACGTTTCTTCAGGGGTTAAGGGAACTGACAATCAAGTACGGTGCTGCTCTTATCCTGGACGAGGTCCAATCCGGTTACGGCCGTTCGGGAAAATTCTTTGCGCACCAGCACTCAGGAATAAAACCCGATATTATTACCACTGCAAAAGGAATGGGGAACGGATTCCCGATAGGGGGAGTACTTATATCACCGTCATTCAAACCAAAACAAGGTATGCTCGGGACAACATTTGGCGGAAATCACCTGGCGTGCACTGCTGCAATAGCTGTACTTAAGGTAATTGAAGAAGAGTCCCTCATCAACAAAGCAGCAGAATTTGGAGAGTACATAATCACTGAATTGAACAAGATTAAGTCCGGTACAGGTTCAAAAGCAATTGCAGATATCAGGGGTATGGGCCTTATGATTGGTATAGAGATGGAAAGCGATTTTATAAAAGTCAGGGATAAGCTGTTGTTTGAGGACAAGATTTTTACCGGAGGGGCAAAATCTAATATTATAAGACTTTTACCTCCTTTGACAATCACCAGGGGAGAGATTGACCATTTTTTAACATGTTTTAAAAAATCAATTTAACTACCGATGAAAAAATTTACGTGTGTACAAGATGCAGGTCCTTTGGACATAGCACTTGCAATGGCCGCGGAGGTAAAGGCAAATCCTTTTGCCGACAGCCATCTGGGAAAAAACAAGACCCTGCTGATGATATTCTTCGATTCAAGCCTGAGGACAAGACTAAGTACTCAAAAGGCTGCTATGAATCTGGGTATGAATGTTATTGTGCTGGATATCAATCAGGGTGCATGGAAGCTTGAAACAGAGAAGGGTGTGATTATGGACGGAGACAAATCTGAACATATTCTTGAGGCAATTCCTGTGATGGCTTCGTACTGCGATATTATTGGAGTCCGCTCATTTGCAAGATTCGAGAGCAAGGCAAACGATTACAATGAGGTAATAATTAATCAGTTTATCAAATATTCAGGAAAGCCAGTATTTAGTATGGAGGCGGCCACCCGCCATCCGCTCCAGAGCTTTGCCGACCTTATCACCATAGAAGAGTATAAAACAGTAGCAAGACCAAAGGTTCTCCTTACATGGGCACCTCATCCAAAGGCTCTTCCGCAGGCAGTTCCCAACTCTTTTGCAGAGTGGATGAATGAAACAGATTACGAGTTCGTGATTACTCATCCCAAAGGGTATGAACTTTCTCCCGATTTTGTAAAGAGTGCAAAGGTGGAGTATGATATAGAAGCTGCCTATAAGGGAGCAGATTTCGTATATGCAAAGAACTGGTCTGCATTCAGTGACCCTAATTATGGTCAGATATTGAGTATCGACAGAAGCTGGATGGTAGATTCAAGAAAGATGCAACTCACCAACAATGCCAAATTCATGCACTGTCTTCCGGTGAGAAGGAACATGATTGTGAGCGATGAGGTTATAGATGGCCCTGACTCAATAGTGGTACAAGAGGCAGCAAACAGAGTAGTTTCGGCACAAGTTGTGCTGAGAGAGATGTTAAAGGCACTTTAATATAACGTATTTATATAAAAGATTATGAAGGAGTTGACTGTAATAAAAATTGGCGGGAACATAGTTGACCAGCCGGCGGCACTTGAAGAGTTTCTTAAAGCCTTCAGTAAGTACCCTGCCCCAAAAATCCTGATTCATGGTGGTGGCGTTATGGCAAGTGAGCTTTCTGGCAAAATGGGTATAGAGGTAAAGATGCAAAATGGCAGAAGAGTAACTGATATGGATACGCTTAAATTAGTCACTATGGTTTATGCGGGTTGGATAAATAAAAGCATTGTAGCAATATTGCAAAAGCTAGGGTGCAACGCAATAGGACTTTCAGGTGCCGATGGAGATCTAGTGCCTGCGACAAGAAGATCACCCGAGCCGGTTGATTTCGGCTATGTGGGTGATGTGAATCCGGTAGATATCAACTCCGCACTTCTTGAGAGTCTGCTTGGCAGAGGGATAACTCCCGTGTTTTGCGCTATTACACACGACAGGAACGGTTCACTGCTTAATACCAATGCCGATACAATGGCATCCAGTCTGGCAATTGCTCTTTCGAGGGATTTCTATACAAGGCTCATCTACTGCTTCGAAAAAGAGGGGGTACTATATGACCAGGAGAATCCGGACTCTGTAGTACCACTAATTACAAGGGCCAACTATCAGACAATGAAAGATAATGGAGCAATTACCGGTGGAATGCTACCTAAGCTTGACAACGCATTTGCAGCAATTGAGAGTGGAGTATCTGAAGTTTGCATCAAGCATGCATCAAATCTGGGAAACAACAAGGGGACAGTTTTAAGGTAAAGGTTAATGAAGATAGAAGAGAAATATTTTTCTGAGGCAGATGCACTTCTTCACAAGTTGGTACGGATAGTATCATATTCAGGAGAGGAGAACATGGCAGCTCAGTTTGTTTTCAATTATCTGTCAGATAAGGGTGCAGACTGTGTAAAAGTAAAAAACAACGTAATTGCATATTCGAGGGATTTCAAACCTTCCAGACCAACACTTATGCTAAACTCGCATCTGGATACAGTAAAGGCAGGAAGCGGCTATACTTTTGACCCGCTTAATCCTCCTCTTTCTGAAGACAGGATACTGGGCCTTGGCAGTAATGATGCCGGTGGGTCAGTTGTTTCAATGATTGAGACCTTCCTCTATTTCAACAGCCATTCACTCCCATTCAACATCCTTCTTGTTCTCTCTGCTGAGGAGGAGAATTCCGGAAAAAACGGAATGGATCTGGTGCTGAAGAAAACTCCTGAAATAAGCTGTGCAATTGTAGGCGAGCCTACAGGTATGCGTGTTGCCATTGCCGAGAGGGGTCTTCTGGTTGTTGATGCAATTGCCAGAGGGAAAAGCGGTCATGCAGCCCGGGGCGAAGGAGTAAATGCAATTTACATAGCAATTGAAGATATAAACTGGATCAGAGAATATAAGTTTCCGCTTATATCAGATTTAATGGGAGAGGTCAGGGCTACTGTAACGCAGATAGAGGCAGGAGTTCAGCACAATGTTGTTCCTGACGTCTGTAAATTTGTAATTGATATAAGACCTACGGACCAATATACAAATCCGCAGATAATGGAGATTTTGAAATCACACATGAAAAGTGACCTTAAGGCAAGATCTCTTACAAATAAAAGTTCTTCAATACATGCCGGCCATCCTTTAGTCAAAACAGCAGATCTTCTGGGTATAGAGAAATATGTATCTCCGACAACTTCGGACTGGATGCGTCTATCAGTTCCTGCAATAAAGATGGGCCCGGGTGACTCTTCAAGGTCGCACAGGGCAGATGAATATATTTTTAAAAGTGAGGTGAGGCAAGGAGTAGAGGGATACATAAATTTTGTCAACAAACTTGAGTTATAGATTATGAGCAAATTATGGGAAAAGGGAGTAGAAGCAAATAAGCTGGTAGAAGATTTTACTGTTGGCCGCGACAGGGAGCTGGACATCAGAATGGCAAAATACGACATTCTTGGTTCGGTGGCCCATATAACCATGCTGGAGAGCATCGGGCTTATAACATCGGAAGAGCTTGCACTACTAAAAAACGAGTTGTCGGTTTTGCTTAGAGAGGCAGAAAACGGTAAATTCTCAATAGACGACGATGTCGAGGATATACACTCTCAGGTTGAGCTGTGCCTAACTAAGGTTCTTGGTGAGACAGGCAAGAAGATTCACTCGGGCAGGTCGAGAAACGACCAGGTTCTTGTAGATATAAAGCTCTTTTTGCGTGAAGAAATTCTCGTTTTTAAGGAGGAGATACTCTCTCTCTTCAATCTGCTGCAGAAGCTGAGCGAAGAGTATAAAAATGTACTTATGCCCGGCTACACACATGGTCAGATTGCAATGCCCTCCTCATTCGGATTATGGTTCGGAGCGTATGCAGAGACTCTGATTGATGATATATATTCACTGACAGCAGCATGGAACGTAGTAAATCAAAACCCTTTAGGTTCGGCAGCCGGTTATGGTAGCTCTTTTCCTCTCGACAGAGAGATGACAACAACTCTTCTGGAATTTAAAAGCATGAACTACAATTCTATCTCTGCGCAGTTAAGCAGAGGCAAGTCCGAAAAGGTTGTCGCTAATGCACTCTCTTCGCTGGCATCTACACTCAACAAGCTAGCATCCGACTGTACAATGTACATGTGCGGAAACTTTGGCTTTATCTCTTTCCCGGATGAGCTTACAACTGGTTCCAGCATAATGCCGCATAAGAAAAACCCAGATGTGTGGGAGTTGATAAGGGCAAATTGTAACCGTATCCAGAACACTCCAAATGAGATATCACTGCTCTGCACCAACCTCCCTCACGGGTATCACAGGGATTTTCAGCTGCTAAAGGACATTCTTTTCCCAACAATTGAGAGGATGCACAACTCAGTTCATATGACTATGCTAATGTTATCCAATATCAGTATCAACAAAAACATACTGGATGATTCAAAATACGACTATCTTTTTACAGTAGAGGAGGTTAACAAGCTTGTTCTGGACGGGGTCCCTTTCCGTGATGCATACAAGAGGGTAGGGAAAGAGGTGATGGAGGGTAGGTTCATAGCAAAAAAAGAGGTTGCCCACACTCACAAGGGGAGTATAGGCAACCTGTGTACTTCTGAAATCAAGGCCAAAATGGATTCGGCCCTTAATCAGTTAAAATAGTATCAGTTGAAGTAGGCGTAATTTCCAAAAAGAAGGAAAGCAGCCAGCAATGTTATAAGAATATTGAAGGTCTGGGCAATAAGAAATGTATATATGTAGTTCTTGTTGTCCTTATTAAAAATTTTCTTAAAATCGGTTTCCAGACCAATCGAGACAAACGCAATTGAAAACAGCGTTTCGCGAAGCCCCTTTGCAACCTTGCCGAGATCCTTTGCATAGTTCGGTTCAAACATAAAGCTGAAAACGAGTGATGCCAGTATGAATCCAAGTACGAACTTAGGGAACCTCTCCCACAATACACTTGCAGATGGCTTAATATCCTTGTTTGTTCCTCTGTATGACCAGTAAATTGAAATTGCAAATGCAGCAACACCAAGAAGTACATTTTGCGAAGATTTGATTATAACGCTGTATTTCTCTGCAACATCTCCCAAAAACTTGCCCGATGCCACAACCGCCCCTGTTGTGTCAATTGTGCCACCAAGCCATGCTCCGGCAACCTCCGGACTAAGGCCCAGCAATTTTGCCAGAAATGGCATCAGATACATCATTGGAACAGCAACAACAAGTACTATCGATATAACAAAAGACAACTTCTTGCTATCCCCCTTTATTGCGCCGCATGTAGCAATTGCAGCAGATACCCCGCAAATAGAAACCGCACTAGACAACATGACGGCCATCTCTTTGTCTACACCAAATTTTTTTGCCACCCAATACGAGAAATACCATACAGATATTACAACAATAACGGCCTGAACCATTCCGAGGGCGCCTGCCTTCATAATTTCGCCGAATAGTATTGATGTACCAAGAAGTACTAGACCTGCTTTAATATAGTACTCGCTTCTTACAGCAGACTCCAGCCATTTAGGAAGGCCCACTGTGTTTCTGATAAGCAGACCAATTGCCACCGAAAAGAAGACCGCTTCAAATCCGGTTGTCTTAATAAATGATATTCCGCTTAAATATTGGGCTAAAAGAGCGATCAAGAACAGAAGAGTGTATGAAATCGCAAATCCTTTAAGGCTGCTTCCAAGTATCCTGAGACCAATTGCTCCTAGTATTCCTACAGAAGCAAAGATCACATATATGTTCGACATGAATTTTGGGAAAATGATTACGCCAATAACCAGTATCGCACCTAATATGGTTGCTATCCAGTCCTCGTTCTTAAACTGTGCAAGAAATTTTGTGTTCATAAGAGAAGTTATTCATAATTAAAGTTAATTAACCACAAATATAAACTTAAAATCGAAATAGTAAAACGGTTTACTACTTTTCTATAATGTCAGCCTGCTGCCCGATTCCGCCTTGACTGCTTTTTTCCATCTCTCGGAATATCCCGGAAATTCAGGAGCCGGCGGAATGTCCGGCGAGAAGCCGTTATTTACAAATGAACCGTCCGGATTTTGTTTTTTTGTATTTCCGTCGATGAACTTTATCAGAAGATAACGATCAAGATTTTTCCACATTTCAAACAGATCATCAGCCTTGCCCACAGAAAAACTTGTAAGAAAATCTCTCACAGATGAGGTATTCCCGGCACTCCCGGCAAGTATCTCCTTTGCTTTTCTATCTGTTTCGGCCACCTCTGCAAACATTGTATTCTCATGTTTATCTATTATCGAACGGACCTCAGCACCAATATGATTATATCTGAGATAAGCGAACTGTGCTATCCTGTTTACCATCCAGAACATAGATGTTTCTGAATACTTAAGCATCGACCCGTTACCCAAGGCATAATGGCTTGATATGCTCTTAGAGGAGGTGTATACAGGTGTAAGTGGTGAAGTTCCTGCATCATCGACACCGAACCAGAAGATTCCTCCTATCGCCTTAGGCATCCATGAACGACACTCTCCAACAAACCAGAAACCAGTCTGCTGAGTTGCAATGGCTCTTTCGTTTATATATTTCTTTCCATCCACTTCATATGACATAGGACGCCATCTGTATGGCAGCACGTTACCGCCGGCACCAATATCCTGGGTCATATCCATGGGTGTTCCCTCATAATGATCCCTCATCATCTCTGCTACATCCTTCACAGAGAGTTTTGCCTTAACCTTGAAATAAAGAGGCATCCTGTTGTTCATATTTTTACCCATTGCATAATCAAGATATTTACTCATATCTTCCAGCACAAAGCGGTTAAAAAAGCTCCATACACGTGCATCGCAACCTCTAACGGTCTCTCCTCCGGCAGGACCGTATGTTTCGGCAAAGCTGAAATCCTTGTCCTCTCCTTTGAACAGTCCCTGCTCTCGTGCCTGAGATATAAGATCTTGCACATACATACAATTTTCCGGATCGTTTAACGGGAATGTGGTAATCCTTGCCTGATTTGCGTGTCCCGATACAGTTCCGTCTGGAAGCCTTACCGCTACCCATAGTGCCCCCTTGTTTTTGTTAATCCCGTTAACTTTTCTTGGAGCCTTGCCAATAATCTCCAGGAACCAGACTTCGTTAGGGTCGGCAATAGATATAGATTCACCGCTTGATGCGTAACCATATTCTGCAACAAGGTCTGCAATAACCTTTATTGCCTCTCTTGCTGTCTTTGCTCTCTGTAAAGCTATGTACATGAGTGAACCATAGTCAAGTAACGCATCGGGGTCGAGCTGCGATTCAAGCCCTCCCCAGGTTGATTCTCCTATGACAACCTGATATTCATTCATATTACCAATAACATTGTATGTATGTTCTGCCTGTGGTATCTCTCCCAGGTACCGTCCCTTGCCCCATTCGTAAATCTTCATCATGGTCCCCTTCGGATACTTTTGTGCGGGGTAGTGAACAAGTACTCCGTACCTTGTATGTGAGTCGGCCGAATAACTTACCATGCACGATCCATCTTGGGATGCACCCTTGGTTATCAATAAATTTGTACATGCTTCCCCTTTCTGAATATTAAGGGAAAAAATCAGCAGACAGGATAAAATAAGTCTCTTCATATTTTGTCAATTTTTTTAGCCAAGATAGTGAATTTGTCATTACTGAGTAATTAGTTTTAAAATATCCCAAAAAAATTTGGAGATTAAAAAAAAGTCCATACCTTTGCAGCCCGTTTGAGAAAAAAACGGACAGTTCTTTGAAGTTTTGAGAGAGATAAAGAGGTAAAGAATATGAGGTAGATATAATGGTTTTTAATTTATTAGAAACGCAAAAATCATCTCGAGCGAAAAAAAATAGATTGGGTCTGTTAATTGAAAGATTAAGGGACTACAATTTCAATACGTTTTAAGAAGTTACTTAAGGGCGAACGGAGGATGCCTAGGCTTCTATGGGCGAAGAAAGACGTGGTAAGCTGCGAAAAGCTGCGGGGATTTGCAAACGAGATTTGATCCGCAGATGTCTGAATGGGGGAACCCGGCAGGTTGAAGGCCTGTCACATGTTTACATGAGCCAACGCAGGGAACTGAAACATCTTAGTACCTGCAGGAAAAGAAAGAAATATCGATTCTCTGAGTAGTGGCGAGCGAAAGGGGAATAGCCCAAACCGGAGTTGTTCAGGCAATTTCGGGGTTGTAGGACTGCGACACTTTATCTTAGTAAGAAGTGGAACCAATTGGAAAATTGGGTCGGAGAGGGTGATAATCCCGTACACGCAACGACTAAGATAGACAGCAGTATCCTGAGTAAGGCGGGACACGAGGAATCCTGTCTGAAACTGCGGGGACCATCCCGCAAGGCTAAATACCAATAGAAGACCGATAGTGAACCAGTACTGTGAAGGAAAGGTGAAAAGTACCCCGAACAGGGGGGTGAAATAGAACCTGAAACCGTTCGCTTACAAGCGGTCGGAGTCCCTTCGTGGGATGACGGCGTGCCTTTTGCATAATGAGCCTACGAGTTGCATCTCACTAGCGAGGTTAAGTACTTAAGGTACGGAGCCGAAGCGAAAGCGAGTCTGAATAGGGCGCTTAGTTAGTGGGAGCAGACGCGAAACCTTGTGATCTACCCTTGACCAGGTTGAAGGAGCCGTAACAGGCTGTGGAGGACCGAACCAGTTTCCGTTGAAAAGGATTTGGATGAGTTGAGGGTAGGGGTGAAAGGCTAATCAAACTGGGAGATAGCTCGTACTCCCCGAAATGTCTTTTGGGACAGCCTCGAGTAATAGCTTATCGGAGGTAGAGCTACTGATAGGATGCGAGGGCTTCATCGCCTATCAATTCCTGACAAACTCCGAATGCCGATAAGTGTTTCTCGGGAGTGAGTCGTTGGGTGCTAATGTCCGGCGGCGAGAGGGAAAGAGCCCAGACCAACAGCTAAGGCCCCTAAACGTGTGTTAAGTTGATAGAACGATGTCTGGTAGCAGCGACAGCTAGGATGTTAGCTTGGAAGCAGCTATTCATTTAAAGAGTGCGTAACAGCTCACTAGTCGAGCGACCGGGCGTGGATAATAATCGGGCATCAAGCACACTGCCGAAGCTATGGACTGTACTAAAGTATAGTGGTAGGGGAGCATTCCATTCAGCGCTGAAGGTGAACTGTGAGGTTTGCTGGAGCGTATGGAAAAGAAGATGTAGGCATAAGTAACGATAATGCAGGCGAGAAACCTGCACACCGAAAACCCAAGGGTTCCTGATCAACGTTAATCGGATCAGGGTTAGTCGGGGCCTAAGGAGTAGCCGAAAGGCGAATCCGATGGACAAATGGTTAATATTCCATTACCTGTATATTGAGCAAAGGAGAGACGGAGTAGTGACACACACGCCAACTGACGGAATAGTTGGTTGAAGGCCGTAGGTATATTGTCAAGTTAATAGCTAGATGATGCTGATGGTTTACAGTACATTGAGTCTTCGGATGAGATGATAGTTGTGGTAAACAGACTTCCAAGAAAATCTTCCGCGTATTAAATTGATATACAGCCCGTACCGTAAACCGACACAGGTGGGTGAGGAGAGAATCCTAAGGTGCTCGAGTGAATCATGGCTAAGGAACTCGGCAAATTAACCCCGTAACTTCGGGAGAAGGGGACCCTAGCGATAGGGCGCAGAGAAATGGCCCAGGCGACTGTTTAACAAAAACACAGGGCTTTGCTAAATCGAAAGATGAAGAATAAGGCCTGACACCTGCCCGGTGCTGGAAGGTTAAGAGGGGATGTTAGCTGCAAGGCGAAGCATTGAATCGAAGCCCCAGTAAACGGCGGCCGTAACTATAACGGTCCTAAGGTAGCGAAATTCCTTGTCGGGTAAGTTCCGACCTGCACGAATGGTGTAACGATCTGGGCACTGTCTCAGCCATGAGCTCGGTGAAATTGTAGTAGCGGTGAAGATGCCGCTTACCCGCAACGGGACGGAAAGACCCCGTGAACCTTTACTGCAACTTAGCGCTGATTTTGGGTAATTGATGTGTAGGATAGGTGGGAGACTGCGAAGCGGGTACGCTAGTATTCGTGGAGTCAATGTTGAAATACCACCCTTTGATTATTTGGAATCTAACTTCGAGAGAAAGACACCGCTTGGTGGGTAGTTTGACTGGGGTGGTCGCCTCCAAAAGAGTAACGGAGGCTTCCCAAGGTGCACTCCGCACGAATGGTAACCGTGCATAGAGTATATTGGTACAAGTGCGCTTGACTGTGAGACATACAAGTCGACCAGGTACGAAAGTAGGGCAAAGTGATCCGGTGGTTCCGCATGGGTGGGCCATCGCTCAAAGGATAAAAGGTACTCCGGGGATAACAGGCTGATCGCTCCCAAGAGCTCAAATCGACGGAGCGGTTTGGCACCTCGATGTCGGCTCGTCACATCCTGGGGCTGGAGCAGGTCCCAAGGGTTCGGCTGTTCGCCGATTAAAGTGGCACGCGAGCTGGGTTCAGAACGTCGTGAGACAGTTCGGTCCCTATCTGTTGTGGGCGTAGGAAATTTGAGGGGGTCTGTCCTTAGTACGAGAGGACCGGGATGGACGCACCGCTAGTGTACCGGTTGTGGCGCCAGCTGCACCGCCGGGTAGCTATGTGCGGTTTAGATAAGCGCTGAAAGCATCTAAGCGCGAAGCTAGCCCCAAGATGAGATTTCCCTTGAGGGTCGTGGTAGACTACCACGTCGATAGGCTGTAGGTGTAAAGGCAGTAATGTCATAGCCGAGCAGTACTAATAGCCCGATAGGCTTCTTATACGTACAGATAGATAATTATCAATAATTGTTTTACTGATCAGCATACACGATATTCTTCATCGATTTATCTCTCTCTTTACATAATATACGGCCTACAGGCCGAAGTCATTAAGGTGGCTATAGCGACGGGGATCCACCTCTTCCCATTCCGAACAGAGAAGTTAAGCCCGTTTGCGCCGATGGTACTGCTATACCAAGTGGGAGAGTAGGTAGCCGCCATCTTTTAAAAGAGATCTAATCGAAAGGTTAGGTCTCTTTTTTTTTTGTTAATATCCGGGATAGGGATTTATTCTGGCTATATGTTTACAAATAGGCAAGTGCGTCCTCGGTCGCAGAGCTCTCTCCGGCCGAGGTTTACCTATTTGTGAACATATAGCCAGAGAAGCTTCATAAATGCATCAATAAAATGTAAAGAGACCTAACCTAGGAATATTATCCAAAAAGATGGCGGCGTGCCTGCCTCCTGTGTGTCTGGGAGGGAGGCAGGGGGAGCATCGGCGCAAACGAGGGGTATTGCTTTTGCTTTAAAATGGGTACTATGCAAGGAACAGGAAATAATCCAAGTGTAGTGTGGCAGCGCCACATGAGCGCAGGATTATGACGCATGACGCAGCAGAGTGCCATGTTAAAGCAAAAGGGTACTGCTATACCAAGTGGGAGAGAGTGAGCCGCCATCTTTTAAAGGAGATTTAATCGTAAGATTAAGTCTCCTTTTTTTTTGTATATCCATGCCAAATGGCCATCAGGGCTTATTACCGTATGGGGCATTTTCCATCCTCAGTCACTACGCCTTGCTGCGTTCCCTCCGGCTGAGATGCCCCCATACGGTACTAGGCCCTGATGGATGTCATAAAAAGGATATGCATTACAAAAAAGGATACAATCTTTAAATTTCACTCCCTGAAAGATGGCGGCGTGCCTGCCTCCTGTGTGTCTGTGAGGGAGGCAGGGGGAGCATCGGCGCAAACGGAGGGGTATTGCTTTTGTACAGGAATGGATAATACTAAATATATTATTAGTTACTCAATCAATTTTGTTTGTTAAATTTGCACGAATCAATAATTATAGATCTTTAATAAACTAGCATGAAAAATATTCTTCTTTTTCTGAATCAGCTTCAGAACAATAACAATAGGGACTGGTTTGAGGATCACAAGACGGAGTACAAGGATGCACAGACAGTCTTCAATATGTTTGCGGAAAAGTTAATTGCCGGTATTTCTTCATTTGACCCTTTGATAAAAAACCTTTCAGTTAAAGATTGTATCTACAGGATCTATAGAGATATAAGATTTTCCAATGACAAAACTCCCTACAAAACTCATATGGGGGCATTTATAGCTCCTCATGGAAAATCTGGAGGCTATTCTGGTTACTATTTTCACATTGAAGCACGAGATGCTAATTATATTGGTAGTCACTTGTTAAGCACAGGAATTTATTGTCCAGATCCAAAAGTTATTAAAAGTATACGTGAGGAGATTATGCTAAACGGAAAAAATTTTTCTACAGCTGTAAATATTGCAAGGAAATTCAATCTTGACAGTAGTAGTTCCCTTAAGAAGGTACCGACTGGTTTTCCTCAAGACTCTGAATTTTCAGAATATTTTAAACTAAAGGATTATTTCCTTTCACAACGAGTCGATGATGAGTTTATATTAAATGATAATCTTTTAGAAAATACTTTGTGTGAATTTAAAAAGACATTGGTATTTAATAATTTGATAAATATTGCTGCTAAATATGCATATGATTCCGATATATAGTGCCGTAGGTTTTACTATAGAGGTATCTAATGTTTAACCATCACATAAACATAGGTAATACACAATATGATTTCAAGGAAATTTTTAACGATTTCTTTGCATCTCAGCTTCTGTTTGCCAGAAGAATTCTAAAGAACAATATTAACTCGGAAGATATTGTTCAAGAGGTTTTTCTGAAATTATGGAAAGCTGAACCAGTATTTCCTAATGAAATATCATTTAAAGCATATCTCTACCTTTCTACCAGGAACCACTGTATTGATTTCCTTAGGAAAAAAAAGCTGATGTTCAGCAATATTGAAATAGCTGGCAATATAGAGGAGGAGGCAAATGAAGTTTTAAAAGAAGAAGCTTTCAGGTTGCTAGATAAGGCTATTTTAGAATTACCTCCACAAAGCAGGAGGGTTATTCAATATGCTATGGAAGGTCTGTCAATTCAAGAAACTGCAGTTAAACTTAGTGTGTCTGTTAATACTGTTAAAACGCTGAAATCAAGAGCATATAAAATTTTGCGTGATTCATTCGGAGAAATTTTTCTAATTCTTTTGTCACCCTTTTTCTGATTTATCCGTTTTAGTTGTAAGAAGTGAATTTGATTTAACTTTTTTACACAAAAAATGGAAAATATATACAAAAAAGCAATAGAGGATGCTCGTGAATTGGCTGGAAAGATTCTCGATGGACCAAATGACTCGCAAGTAAAAGAATATGTGGAAAGGAGGTCGTCGATTTCTAAAATCAATACCAGAAAAAATTGGATCAAATTTTGGTTCAGGGCAAATGCTGAGAAAGTAGCGATTTATTCTACTGCTGCTGCTTCACTAATCATCTTTTTTTCCTTATTCAATAATTATAATGTATCCAATAAGGGTATAATGACAGGAGAGATACCTATCAATCTAATGCCGGCACAAGGAGCCGTAACTCTCAAACTTGCTTCCGGAGAAATTCTTGAAGTTGATTCATTAAAGAATTTTCAAAAAAATCTAACAGGAATAAAAGTTGATTCAGAAAAAGGGGAAATCTCTTATGAATCAACGAATTTGCAATCTGAAATTCTTCAACAGAAATCTTTTAAAACAGAGTATAACGAACTATCAATTCCAAAAGGACGTTCTTATTCTCTTGTTTTAAGTGATGGTACTAAGGTTTGGCTAAATGCACTTAGTAAATTAAGCTATCCGGTATCATTCACTTCATCAGAGAGAAGGGTAATCATAACTGGAGAAGCTTTATTTGATGTCACAAGAGACGAAAGTAAGCCTTTTATTGTAGAGACTTCAGATTATGAGGTGCGTGTTCTGGGAACAAAATTTAATGTAAATGCATACCCGGAAGAAAAAATCACTGCAACGACACTTGTTTCAGGATCTATAGAAATACCTGGCAAACAACTTTCAAGTATCAGAGTAAAAGCAGGAGAGCAGTATAGATACAATAAAGAAGACCGTTCTGTCAATATTGAAAGCGTTGATACAGATTTATATACATCTTGGAGAGATGATATTCTTAGAATTGAAAACATGTCACTCTCAGCAATTCTGAACATTATACAAAGGCGATATGATATAAAAGTTGAATTATTAGATAAGTCAGCAGGGGAAGAAATTTTTACAGGGAAGGTTCCGCTTAATGACAATCTTGGAATAATACTAGAACAACTTGAAAAAGTATCTGATGTAGTCTTTTCCTTAGAAAACGGTATTTTAAAAGTAAAAACCAAATAATATTCTCAATATAAAACTAATTATGAAAAAAAGTATTCAGTCTCTATTGTCACTTTTGGTACTTATTTTTGCTATTTTATTGACATCCAATGCCAATGGACAGCAGATTAAAGTATTTAATGTGCATAATGCAACACTTGACGAGTGTTTAAAGCAGATTGAGAAACAGACAGGTTATGGTTATCTATTCAAGGGCTTAGATTTAAAAGCCGTAAAAGGGATTACCTATTCAGCAGAAAGCGTTGACCTGAATGTAGTATTAAGAAGCATTTTAGCAAATACAGGGTTCAGTTATGAACTGAATAACAAGGTCATACTCATTTTTAAGACCATACAAAAAGTTGAACAATCAAAACAGGCACCTGTTCCAAAAGCAACATCTGTAAGAGTTACAATTGTGGATAGCCTAACTAAGGAACCTGTAATAGGAGCCTCTTGTCTATTGAAAAATTATGGAATATATGGTGTGGCAGATCTTGAAGGAATAGCAGTTTTAAAAAATGTTCCATCAGGAGAAGCTGCATTTGAGATACAAATGCTGGGATATGAAACTTATTCGGCCACTATTAATATTAACTCACCTTTAGATATAAGGATTGCAATACAACCAACATCTCTTCAACTTGAAGAGGTAACTGTTGTCGCAAAAGCAAGTGCTGCTGGAACTTCAACAAGTTCAAAAATTGGTAGGCAGGCTATGGATCACTTACAAGCCACTAGCTTGAAGGATATTATGCAACTACTTCCCGGACAGCTTATTACTGGTGTTAACGATATGACTTCAGCTGAGAAATTAACAATACGGACTTTAAATTCTTATAGTGCCAACAATGCTTTTGGAACTTCGATTCTTGTAGATGGGATTCCGGTATCTGATAATGCTAGCCTAAAGGACAAAACAGCAATCAATTCTACTGGAGCAACTGGCGTTGATTTAAGACAAATAGGGGCAGATAATATAGAATCAGTGGAAGTTATCAGAGGTATTCCCTCTGCTGAGTACGGAGATCTGGCGTCAGGTGCTGTACTAGTTAATACAAAATCTGGTTATACACCTTACGAAGTAAGAGCAAAGATAAATCCAAGTAATCTAAATGCTTCATTTGGAAAAGGATGGAACCTTGGAAAGAAGAAAGGAAATCTAAATGTTAACTTCGATTATGTGCAGGCATGGGGAGATCCCAGACAAAAAAGCTCTTCTTTTGACCGAGTTTCTGGTGGAGTAGCATACAGTAAAACGTTTGGTAAACTTTGGTATACAACGACGAAGATCAATATTAACAGCTTGATTGATACAAGAATCGAAGATCCAGATATAATTTCTGAGGGAACAATAAATAGCCAGAAATCTCTGTCTCTAAGGATTAGTCATAATGGTAAAATAAGTGTTAACGCTCCTTTGATGAGAACTCTTTCATATTCACTTGGATATAGTGAATCAATAAGTGAATCAAGAAATACTACAACTGTTTCTGCCGGAGGGGGTCTTCCTGTTATTACTGCTCTTACTCCCGGATACTACGAAATACCATATTTAACTAATTCATATAAAGCATCCGGCGGAACAATCGGTCGTCCAAGAAGCTTATTCGCAAAAGTAACAAATGCATTCAGTGCAAAAATTAATAAATTACATCAACGCTTTAATATGGGCGTGGAATATAAATGGGAAGAAAATAAAGCAAGGGGATTTTATAATGATGATGATAATTATCCAATAAGACCTAATAGTAACGGAAGACCAAGACCATATTATGATATTCCCTCTTTAAATCAGATATCGGCATTTGTGGAAGATAATATTGAGTTAAAATTTTCTGAACAATTAAACTTTAAAATACAGGCTGGCATAAGGTTTAATATGATGCAACCAGGTATAGCAGAACAAGTTTCATCATTCTCTCCACGAATTAATGCCTCTCTTAATCTCCTAAACTGGCTGGAAATAAGAGGGGGCTGGGGACTAAATTCAAAGACACCTGGTTTGTCACATTTATATCCTGAACCAAACTATAGCGACAGGGAATCAGTCAGGTATCTTCCAACAACCATTGCAAATCAGCTGGTCATATATAATACAAATATTATTTATGTACAGAGAAACAACGATTTGAAGAATGCAACAAACACTCGTTCCGAATTAGGATTCGATATCGCTCTACCAAATAATATGAAATTTTCAATTGTTGGGTATAATGATTTTATGCCAAATGGATTCGGGAATTTTACTGAGTACATTACATATAATTCTAATTACTACACTGCAAATAAAGGATTAATCATTATTCCAGGTCAAAAGCCAATTGTTGACTGGAATAATCCGGCAAGAGTTGACACAGTATTTACAACAACAGGAAGAACTGGAAACACTCAGGCAAATCTTGACAGAGGAGTAGAATTTGACTTTGACTTCGGACATATAAAGTCTATAAGAACATCATTTTACTTGAGTGGAGCATATATGGAGACTCAAAGTTGGGATAACGGACGTGATTTCTCATCACCAACAGGTATTGCGCCTTCATCTGTTTATGGTCAGGGTGGTTCAAATACCCCTCCGTTTAAATTAGAGTATCCTTCTGGCAGGTCAAAATCGATACAAAGAAGGTTCAGTAATGTTCTGAGAGTTGTTACTAATATACCAAAAATGAAAATGGTTGCTTCTATTACAGGTCAGATAATATGGTACAATTATTCAAAAACAACGAATCAGAAAGTAGATCCGATTGGATGGATAGATACAGACCTTTCATATCATAAGATAACTTCGGAAATGCTAAGTGATCCAGAGTATAGAATAAAAGGGATATTATTATCAGATCAGAGAAAGAATCCAACTACCCCAGAGGCAATTACACAGCCTCCAATCTGGATTATTATGGCCCGTTTGTCAAAGGATATTTCAAAATCTCTTGGATTTTCATTTTTTGTCAATAATGCGTTTTTCTATACTCCATATCAATCCAGTAGCAATTCCGGGACTTTAACAGAGAGAAACACTGGTACTTTTTCTTTTGGTATGGAGTTATTTATAAAAATATGATAGATTTTAATTATGAAAAGAGTTAAAGAATTAATAATGTTAATATTGCTGATAGTATTATCTGCGTCTTGTATACGAGAAATACCGCAACCAATCAGTGCAATTAAAGTGGGGGTAATTTTACCTGCTAATATCAAATCAACTATAAAATATGCAAACAAAGAAATAATATTTACCAGTGTATCAAATACATATAAAGTCACAACTGATGTACAGGGTAATGCAAATATTACCAATCTTATACCCGATGAATATAATATTACTACAAGTTGGGAGATGACTGGTGCTGAATACAAGGCAATGATAAACGATCCTGAACCGGTAGAAGATAAGGCAAAGGTTTTAATTACTGCAGTACTTAATAAAGAACAGATTTATTCTGCCAAAGATATAAATCTAGTCCTTGAAAAGATTGTACTTAAAAGTTTACTCATTTCTAAGGTTTACTTCACAGGAACTAAGGATAATGCTAATAGAAATTATACCACAGATGCATATATTGAAATTTTTAACACATCAGATGAAATAGCATACATTGATGGAAAATATATTGGTCTTACAGAATCTATGAGTACACCTGCATATCCGGCAAAGGATAACCCAGACTTCATCTATGCCAGACAAATATGTAAATTCCCCGGGACAGGGAAAGATTATCCTATAGAACCAGGAAAAAGTATTGTTATAGCAGCAAAGGGTGCTAGAGACCACAGGACAAGTGCTTCTACATCAGTAGACCTCTCTTTTGCTGATTTTGAAGTAAAGGATACTGATGGTTCTGGAAATCCGGATGTGAAAGCATTGCCACTAGTATCTAATTCTACTACAGTAAAATTCCTGAACCTGCTTACCGGAGGAGGAAATGGGGTTTTCCTGTTTGAGACAAGTGAAGATATAATGACTTGGCCAGAAGTATATGCCCCAGGAAAGACATCCGGAGAGAGATTCCGTAAAATCCCAACTACATCAGTACTAGATGGAGTAGAATGTTTAAAAAATAACGTAGGGACAGGTCCCGATGTTAATTTGAAAAGACTTCAGTTTATAATCGATGCGGGATATACATATGTGAATACAACAAGCGGTTATACTCATGAATCTTTAGAGCGTAAAGTAGTAAGTACCATTAACGGTGTTGTCAAAGTAAAAGACAGCAACAACAGTACTGAGGATTTTGTAATAACACTGGATCCTACTCCTAAAAAATATGATAAACCTGAACTCATTAACTAGACAAAAATGAAGAGAATTTGTATAACAACACTTATATATCTGACTTTGATATCCAACGGAGCTTTAGTTGCTCAGAGCAGGGATTCAATTACTTATCCCGGTACTTTAAAGGAGAGAGAGATGCAGATTTTACATCAAAATTGGAACATGACAGGAAACTCAGCAGGTATGGGATTTAGTCATGTTAACACAGGTAGCTTTACAACTCTAGGTCTTATTACCGGTTCAGGTGACTACCATAAGGCACAGGAAGGATCTGCAAGAAATGCTTTACAATTCAGGACCGAAAGGTATGATAAATTCAACCAAAAATTGTATGTAAAAGGGAGCTTCATTTTTACAAGAGAAAGAGAACTTGACCGTGCATGGTCAGATGTCTTTCACACATATAACTCGAATCCATATATTTATGGCAGTAGTGTGAAAGGTAATTATGAGACACAGCGTTTTGACCTTAACGTAAAGGTGTATACCTCTAACTTAGGAAAATTCAACGTTGGTGTTGAATTTGATTATAAGGTCGCAGACATGGCAAAGCAAAGAGATCCAAGATCCAGATCATATCTTTTAGATTACTCATTGTTACCATCACTCACATATTCTATTAGCAAGACACATACCATAGGCATAAACGTAAAGTACAGATTTGAAAAAGAGAAGATGCCTGGCCTCTCTACTGTTCAAACTAATCCAAATTTAAAATATTTCGATTTTATTGGATTAGAACATGTTGATGGGAAAATAGGAGGGTATTTAGGCTTCCAGAGGCAGTTTGTAAGTGATTATATGGGAGTAGCTATACAGTACAATTATAATAACAAAAAAATCAGTTGGTTGACTTCAGTCGGATTTGACTCTCAAAGGCAGGAAACATTGGGAAACAAGAAACAAAGCCCGGGTTCATATAATTCGTATAATTACACTCTTCTTACCAATTTAATTTTAAGGTCGGGAAAATACACTCATGATTTGAAAATAAGGGGATCGATACTTGACGGAGGGGCTGATGAGTTCCGGCAATCATTGATAAGCATCAGAGATCCAGAGACAAATGAAGTAACCGAGACTTGGGAAACCACATATAAATACATAAACCGTTTTATTGTTAAAACCAAAGATTTGTCAACCGATTATAAACTTTATTCGAGCAATAAGGATAGTAAAGGTTATTTATGGAACATTGGTTTTGTAGCTTCCTATAATGAATTTAGTAATTATTATTATTTGCCTTATTCACAATATAGTGTTTCCAAATTATTTGCAGGATTGAACGGTTCATATTCATTACTGGACAAGAAACATCACTGCATTGATTTTGTATTCAGAGCAGTTGCTGGTGTTCCATCAAAAAGTGTGCTTACATTGGCTACTCAGACAGAGATTTCTACTCAGGTATTACAACCAGACCTTGAATTTCACAACAAAAAAACTTTAGATGGAAGTCTTGAAGTTAAGTATACTTTTCCTTTGAGTTTTGGAAAATCAAAGATGCAAGGATATGCCAGATTTTTTGCAGGAAACATTTTTGCTTCGGATTCAATGAACTGGTCTAACGCAGGTTTTAGTATTGGGATTCTAACTCTATAATTATTAACTACATGAATAATAAATTTATTTTTAATCTGTCACTGTTTCTTACTATGTTTATTGTTTTCCAGGCATGTGAGAAAATTGAAGAGACACGAATATTTACACCAACAGCGTCTTTTGAAAAAGCAGCAGCTACAATTAAGGCTGATGCTGGGACATACAATGTGAAAATATTATTATCTAAACCCTTGCAAAAAGAGGTAACAATTAAATGCGATTTTACTGGTTCGGCTATTAATGGAGAACATTATACAGTTGATGCCAATACAGTAATTATACCTGCCGGTTCAAGCGAAGCATCTTTCAATATATCAATACTTAAAGACAATATCTATGATGAGTTACTTGATATTAAATGCTTATTAGCTCCCGGACGGCAATATGCAATACAGCCAGAACTAAATAGTGAATTTAAATTAAACATAACAAAAGAGATAATTCTGCCTACTTTAAGTTTTAAATCCAGCGAGCAAAACAGATTTACTAATCCTTTTCTTGAAGAGATAATAACATATGAACTTAATCTGACTGAAACTTTAAGAGTTGACACAGATATCCGTCTGAATATTGAGGGTGGCTTAACAATCGGGGCAGATTTTTCTATTAATGGCGGCAATTCAAATATAATAACAGTTCAAAAAGGAGTTAAACAAAAAACATTCGAAGTAAAATTCAGAAAAAAAGATAGTGCCGGATTTAGTCAGAATCTGAAATTTACACTGGTCCCTGTTACTGTTAAAAGCTGTATTGTATTGGCAGAGACATCTTTCGCGAATATTAAAGTAATTGATCCGGTTGTCGATTTTACCTCATTGCTTAAATCTCCTGCGTTATTAGGAGGTGCGGGTTTTATTATGGAGCAGGCAATAAAGGCAATAGATGGAACATACGCAGGTAAGGTTGCTCTTAATATGGATAAGATTGCCAGCAGGGCAAATTATTTAAAAACTTTCAGAAACATGTCATATAATACTGCATTTCTGTGTAATTCCAACTCGCCGGGTGGTGATATCCTGAGATTAGCAGAATTGCTCAATTTTGCTAACACTGATACTGTTATAGCAGATTATGGAGTAGGAAAAACTACAAGATATTTCAGTCCCTCAGATTCATTGGTAAGATTTGTAGCAGATGGTGAAAATATTAGAAGGGGAACAGTTATTGCCGCCCCACAGAAATTTACAGCAAAACTTGTTAAAAAAATTGACTGGGAAACAGGTACTAATGGTAATAAACAGTGGCATATCGACTCTAAACTTACAAATGGATTAATATCACAAACAACTTATTCACTGATATTTGATGTTATTGAGATTAATCTCGTCAGACTTGAAGGTACATTCAATATGGATGATGTTATCCCGTCAATATGTTTTAACGCGTGGTTTTCAAGTAGCTCTAAATATTTTATGAAAAACATACCTTCAACTCATAATATTGTCAAAGAGGGTAATCTTTATAAGTTAAGTTACAAATTTACCCCTAAATAAGATATGAGCAGATTTTTTTTATTTCTTGTCTTGCTTATACTTTCTCCAATTTCTTTAGTTGCTCAGAATATTTTTTTTAAGATTAAAAAGGATAGGGGTTATCAGTTTGAAATTCCTGACTCATTATTAGACAGGAATATTCTGTTCGGGTCAAGGATAATTGATATCAGTGAACCTTCTGCAAAAGTATATGCAGCGGGTCAGTTAAGAACACCACCTGTTGTAATAAGGTTTGTAAGATCGGGCAAACAACTTATCATGCAGCAGATAGTAAATAATTTTCAGGCAGATACAGATGATCCAATATTTAAGGCAATAGAAAAAAATCAGAAGATCTCTGCAGTACAGACATTTGATATTGATTCAAGAAGTAATTCAGACAATTCATCATTTATTGATGTGACAAAATACTTTTCTGATGAGGTAACATTAGCCTGGCCCCTGCCTGACAATGTTAAAAAAGGGAGATTAGAGTCAAAGTTAAGTGCCATACTTCAGATGAGAGAGCATTCGGATCATATAAATATCCGTTGTCATTATGGATATACAGGAGGCAAGGAACCGTTCAGCATTACTGTTCAGTATTTTATGCTTCTGCTCCCAAAAGAGGCTCAAAAAATTCGTTATAATGATGAGAGAATAGGATACCAATCAATTAACATTAAAAGATACGAGTCTGGGAAACCAATAGTTACAAAAGAGATAATATGTAGATGGAGGATTGAACCCAAACCGGAAGATGTTAAAAAACACAGATCAGGTATACTTGTGGAACCTGCTAAACCAATTATTGTATATATAGAACCATATTTTCCAAAGGATTGGATTCCATATATAAAACAAGGTATTGAAGATTGGCAAAAAGCCTTTGAGACTATAGGTTTCAAAAATGCAATTGTAGCTAAAGAGTTTCCTGACGATGCAGACTTCGATCCGGAGGATATAAAAATTAATTGTGTAAGATATTTGCCATTGGATGAAGCAAATGCTGCCGGGCAGATATGGATAGATCCAACATGTGGAGAGATAATACAAGGTGATATTCTTTGGTGGAACAATGTAATTGAGTTGATAAAAATGTGGCGGTTTACTCAAACTGCAGCAGTAGATCCAAAAGCCAGAGCAATTAATTATTCAAAAGAGATAACCGGAGAGATGATAAGGTATGCAATTGCTCACGAAACAGGACATATGCTCGGATTACAGCATAATATGAGAAGTTCCTTTGCATATCCTGTTGATTCTCTCAGATCAGCCTCTTTTACGCAAAAATATGGCACTACTGCATCAATTATGGATTATGCCAGGAACAATCATGTAGCACAGGTTGGTGATTTAGAAAGAGGAGTAAGAATGACACCTCCCGTATTGGGCCCATTTGATAAATTCTCTGTTCAATATGGTTATAAAATATTCTATGATGCAAAAAATGAAAATGACGAACTGGCTGCTCTGGATAAACTATTTACTGAAAAGAAGCATGATCCTGTTTTTTTATTTGCTCCATTTATAGCATCACCAATTCCTCCCGATCCTTCGGGCCAATCAGAATCACTTGGAGATGATATTGTAAAATCATCTGGTTACGGAATAATGAACACGCAGATTATTCTGAAAAATTTGAAAAAATGGACACTAGATGCCGGGGGTAATGATGAGTTGTTACTAACAAGATATGAAGCACTCTCGAAACAATATTTTAGATATCTGTCATTGACATTATCATATATTGGAGGAATCTATCAATTCCCAGGTCCATTTGACGAGAAACAACTTAAGTATGTTCAGGTAAATAAGGAAAAACAGAAAGAAGCATTGAAATTTGTTGTAAACGAACTTTTTGAATCGCACAAATATTTGGATGTAAAAGAGTTATATGGAATAATTCCAATTCAGAAAGAGGCAATCTTAAAAAAACAAACAGATATTATAACATCTCTGTTAGGTAATTTATTATTAGCTAGACTGAATAATAATGAGTTAACAACAGAAGATCAGTACACTCTTAGTGAATATTTTAAAAATCTGGACAGTTTGATTTTTGACGAAAGCAGGTGCAATGTGCTAAACAGCTACATCAAAAATATTCAAACAGTCTATATCAAATCACTGGCTTCTTTATCATCCGACACGAATGTATTGATAAGAGAAGCAGTATTCGAACAGAAAAGACTAACAGCTGCTAAGCTCAAACAATTAAATGAAAAAAATGATTTGTCATATTATCATTTTCTGACAAATCTGATAGAAAATTAAAATAAACTATGAAACGATATCTCTTATATATTTTAATGTTTTGTATAATAGCTCCATCTGCAAGTGCAGAGGAAGGGATGTGGCTGCCTCTGTTATTAAAGAACCAGAAATATTCAGAAATGAGAAAAATGGGTCTGAAACTAAGCGCAGAGGAGATATACAGTATAAATCAAACATGTGTCAAAGACGCTGTAATAGGTTTAATGTCAGAAGGATCAAATCTACAGAGTTATGGTACTGCAAGCTTTATTTCCGATAATGGTTTGATTATAACAAATTATCATGTTGTGTTATCTTATATTGAACAATTTTCGTCTAAAGAAAATGATTTTATAAAGTATGGTTACTGGGCCCGAAACTCCGAAGAAGAGAGTTACTGTAGAGGACTCCAGTTAAAGCAACTAATACGCATGGAAGATGTTACGGATAGATTACTTCTAGGCACAGAGGGACTTAAAGGACGAGATAAGGTTAATAAAATAAATGAAAATGGGAAAACTCTTGCAGAAGAAACAATAAAGGGGACTGAGTATGAGGTGAAAATGCAGTCTTTGTTTGGCAATAACCAATATATTATGAGTGTATATGTTGTATATAAGGATATTAGAATGGTTGCAGCTCCTCCCTATAGTATAGGTAAATTTGGAGACAATGCAGATAATTATTCTTGGCCAAGACATACCGGAGACTTTGCTATTCTTCGTGCTTATTCTAAAGAGAATAATAAACCAGGTGTATATTCAAAAGCAAATGTGTTTTACAAACCAAAAAAGAGTTTAACAATTTCGTTATCGGGATATAATGAGGGGGATTTTGTAATGACTCCGGGATATCCGGGAACAACCAGAGAATATATTCCATCCTTCGCCTTAGATAAGATAATTAATGCCGAGAATTCTGTAAAAGTTGCAATAAGAGGTGAGAAGATGAATATTCTCAAAAAGGCAATTGCTGAGAATCCTGATCTTAAATTCAGGTACACAACAAGATTGTCATCAATTGGAAATAGTTACTTAAGATGGAAAGGAGAGATCTTGGGTGTTACAAGAATGAATCTTGTAAATATAAAAAGGGAAGAGGAAAAACTCTTCAATATCTGGGCAAATTCATCACCGGAAAGAGCAGCCAGATATGGGACAATATTACAACAAATGGAAGAGCTTTATATAGAAGTATCTGTTTATAATTTAGCTGATGTTTATTTTAATGAAGCAGGTATAAATGGCTCTGAAATTGTACCTTTCATTGGAAAATTTGAAAAACTAGTGTCGATGTATGCTCGTAAAAAAGTTGATTTGAAAGCTGCTCAACTTGAATCTAAAAGGTTGGAAGGGCTTACAGATCATTTTTTTGTAAACTGGGAACCTGAAATCGACAGAGAGATGTTCCGGAATTTAATGATAAAATACTACAAAAACCTTCCTGATAAATTCAAATCTGATGCAATGGTAAAATATATCAACCTGTATGAAGGAGATATAGAAAAACTATCAAAAGAAATTTTCGAAAATTCAATTTTTACCAAAAAACCAGATTTAAAGAAATTTCTAGAAAATGACAATAAAAATATCGACAGCACTATAAAGAAGGATCCTCTTTATCAGATTGCCATTGGTTATTATATGGTTAATGTAGAAAAGATTGTAAGTCAAAAAACTTTACTGCAATCTAAGCAGATGGAGCTGTTTGAGATATATATGGAAGGATTTACAGAAATGAATAAACATAAAATTCTATATCCCGATGCAAACAATTCTCTTCGAATTAGCTATGGACGTATCAAAGGTGTAAGACCCCAGGACGGTTTGTATTATACTTATAATACTACATTCGATGGCGTATCTGAAAAGTACTACAACAACCTAGAAGACGAACAATATTATATGCCAAAGAAAATGAGGGAATTAAATCAAATAAAAGATTATGGGAAGTACTCTGACAAGAGTGGCAACCTACCAGTTAATTTCCTGACAGACTGCCATACAACAAGTGGCAATTCAGGTTCACCCGTATTGAATGCAAAGGGAGAACTAATCGGATTGAATTTTGACCGCATCTGGCAAGGAGTTGCTTCAGATTATAGATATGATAAATTTTCGTCTAGATCAATAGCAGTGGATATCAGGTATATTTTATACATCCTCGACAAGTATTCACCTTCGGCTTATATATTGAAAGAGCTTAAATTAAACTATTAATAAAGTTCCTGAAAATGGCATTCGTTCTTGCATATTTTCAGGAACTTTTTAAAATCATCTGTTTTTATAATAATTGTTGCTGTATTGTCATTTGGGTGGAAAGTGAGAGAATCACTGTCAAACAGATTAATATCGATAAAAACCTTGACTTTGTGATCTTTATCATTAATCAGCCCGAAAGGTGAGACTGATCCTGGAGAAAGAGCAAGGTTTGCCTCTAGTCTTTCTGGAGATGCAAAAGATAACTTGCCCTCTCTGAGCCTTTTTTCCAGATCATGAATTTTGAGCTCCTGATGACATTCAAAAATTACCAGATAATGTTTGTCTCCTTTATGGTTTCTTAAAAAAATGTTTTTGCAGTGAGTGCCGGGTATATCTATCCAGTACTCCATAGCTTTATCTATTGTAGGGAGAGGCGGATGCCTGAAAAGAGTGTAGGATATAGACAAGCTTTCAAGAAAATTAAGAACATCGGATATTTTATCCATCACTTATTCTTTAACGATGGAAACCTCTATTCCCATATCGTTTAATTTATCTATAAAATGCTTTGGAGCTTTATCATCGGTTATAACCTGATCAATTTCTGAAATATCACAAATTTTACTAAATCCTCTTAACCCGAATTTTGATGAATCTGCAAGAACTATTATCTTTTGCGCTGCATTCATCATCATTCTGTTAAGGTTAGCCTCCATTAGATTTGTTGTTGTCAACCCAAAACTAGTGTCAAAACCATCTACCCCAATGAAAAGTTTACTGCAGGAAAAGTCTTGAATCATGTTCTCAGCATATGAACCAACTGCAGATATTGAGCTGTTTCTTAGAATTCCACCCAGCTGGATTATATCTATGTTCTTATCTCTGGATAAAATTGAAGCTACGTTCACTGCTGCTGTCACAACAGTTAAATGTGTGTTTGTTTTAATCTCACGAGCCAGAGAAAGCATAGTGGTTCCAGATGCAATAATTATTGAGTCGTTGTCTGTAATGAGTGAGGCTGCTTTAATTCCGATTGCTCGTTTTTTTTCTGTGTTGATCTTTTCCTTTTCATTAATGTGTCTGTCATTAATATATGGATTAATTAATATTGCACACCCATGAGCCCTATATAACATATTTAAAGATTCTAGATAACTAAGATCTTTCCTTATAGTGACTTCGGAAACATTTAATTGACTGGCAAATGATGTGACTGAAACGGAACTCTGTTTTCTAAGAGTGTCAAGTATATATTCATGCCTGTCATTCAATATATTAATCGTATTCTTTACCATGTTTTTTTAAAGTTGAATTTGAATACTAATATAGCATTTTGTTTTACAATGAGAAAGTTTTATGAAATTTTCGGAAGTTTTAGCTCGATTTTCTTTTGTATCGAAATTTAATTCATTTTATTTACCCTGTAATTGTCGAAATGAAAGCATAAATCAATAAATAATTTTGAAATATTAAAACAAGTGCTTAGATTTGTTTCGAAACTATTAACAAGTCTTACGAAAAGAAATATATATTCATAAAATTAGTTTAATGAAACGCGAAGAGTTAATAAAGAAAATCACCGATGAGACAAATGTTTGGGACATGATTGTCATTGGCGGAGGTGCAACAGGCTTAGGGGTTGCTTTAGATGCTGCATTAAGAGGATATAAAGTAGCTATGTTTGAACAAGATGATTTTGCAAAGTGTACCTCAAGCAGAAGTACTAAACTGGTTCATGGAGGAGTCCGTTACCTGCAGAAAGGAGATGTAGCATTAGTCAGAGAGGCATTGACAGAGAGAGGCCGTTTAAAACATAATGCTCCACATCTAGTTAAAGACCAGTCATTTGTTATACCAAATTATTCTTATTTTGACAATTTGATGTATACTTGTGGATTGACACTTTACGATATGTTATCTTGGGGTGGCTTGAGTTTAGGCAGATCACTGTTTATACCTAAAAAAAAGACGGCAAAATTCCTTCCAACTGTAAAAACTGAGGGCCTCAAAGGAGGAGTTATATATCATGATGGCCAATTTGATGATTCGCGTCTTGCAATCAATCTTGCACAATCATGTGCCGAAAATAATGGATGTCCGATAAATCACATGAAGGTAATAGGAATACTTCATGATGACTTTGGTAATGTTTCCGGAGTCAAGGTTCAAGATTTAGAGTCACAATCTGTTTACTCAGTAAAATCAAAATCTGTAATTAATGCAACAGGTGTTTTTGTTGACGATATTATACAAATGGACGAGCCGTCAAATAACAGATTGGTTAAACCGAGTCAAGGGGTTCACTTGGTATTTGACAAATCTTTCTTAAACAGTGATTATGCACTTATGATTCCGGCGACTTCGGACGGAAGGGTTTTATTTGCGGTTCCTTGGCATGACAAAGTGGTAGTCGGCACTACTGACATTGTAAGAGAGAAGGCTGAGCTTGAACCAGTTCCTATGGAAGAAGAGATAGAATTCATATTGAAGACAGCTGCTCTATATATGGTACGTAAACCTGAAAGGAAAGACATCCTTTCACTATTTGCAGGACAGAGACCTCTGGCAGCTCCAAAGAAAGAAGGGAAAAGCACAAAGGAGATATCAAGAAGTCATAAGATAATTGTTTCGGAAAATAATCTGATAACAATCACCGGAGGGAAATGGACCACATATCGACGCATGGCAGAAGATACTGTAGATAAGGCAATTAAAATGCAATTGATTAGCCCTAAAAAATGTGTGTCAAAAAATTACAGAATTCACGGTTACAAACCGGACCCGGATCTTTCAAATCATATGTATGTTTATGGATCTGACATGGCAGCCATTGAAATGATGATTAAGGAAGACCCTGAAATGGCGGTTAAGATTCATCCAAAATATAAATATTCAGTAGCAGAGGTTGTCTGGGCAGTTCGTGAAGAGATGGCCAGGAATATTGAAGATGTGCTTTCACGTCGAGTAAGGCTATTATATATTGATGCTAGAGCTGCGGTTGAGGCAGCGCCGAAGGTAGCTGAAGTTATGGCCAGGGAATTTGGATATGACCAGAAATGGATAGATTTACAGATTGCCAGTTTTAATAGTATTGCAGAGAATTACATTATAAAGTAATATATATTGTGATTAACTCAATTTTCATTATTTTGTAATCAAATAGTAACTTTATAAACCTATTTTTACCATCAATAAATTAATAAGATGTATGTTGAAATTTTTAGAACCGCCAGCTGCTAAACCTTTACTTCCTGAAGATAAAATTGCATCGGAGTACAAAAAAATGAGACTTAAGGTTTTCTTAGGTGCATTTTTGGGATATGCTGCCTATTATCTGGTTAGGAAAAATCTAGCATTAGCAATTCCCGGAATGATACAGTCTGTCGAAAATGGAGGTCTGGGGTATTCGAAGCTTGAATTGGGAATTGCCATGTCTGCAATTGCAATAGCATATTCATTCAGCAAATTCTTAATGGGAGCCCTTTCCGACAGGTCTGATGCCCGGAAGTTTCTGGTTATCGGACTTATCCTATCCTCTGCGATAATGATGTCTGTTGGCTTGTTCTCTTTTGCAACCAGCTCTGTTGCAATCATATTTTTCTTTATGTTGGTTATAGGATGGCTCTCAGGTATGGGATGGCCCCCTTGTGGTAGAGTTATGGTTTATTGGTTCTCTCACAATGAGAGAAGTTTTAAAATGTCTATATGGAACACATCGCATACATTCGGCAGTGGTTTGATGGGTAACCTTGCAGCTGTAGGCACAGTCGTTTTGGGTGGTTTCTTCCTTGTCGATATTGGAGGAGGAACTATGGTTGATCAGAGCTGGAGGGCAGTATTTGTATTTCCTGCTGCTGTTGCACTCGTCGTTGCAGCTTTTTGCTGGTGGGCATTAAGAGATACTCCCCAGTCCTGTGGGTTGCCACCTGTTGACAAGTACCGGAATGATCTTAGTGTAAAAAAAGAGATGAGTTCTGATGCCAAAATTCCTGTATCTGAATTATTTGTAAAATACATATTTAAAAATAAAATTCTTTGGCTGATTGCCTTTGCTAATATTTTTGTATACTTAGTCCGCTATGGTATAGGGGATTGGTCACCTACTTATTGTCAGGAAGCAGGTTTATTAACAAGTGAACAGAGTAAGATGGCATTTTCGCTTCATAATTATGCAGGGGTTCCCGGCACAATTGTATGTGGATTACTATCTTCAAAACTATTCAAGGGGAGATGTGCACCTGCAAATGTCATATACATGGCTCTTGTATTACTTTCTGTTGTTTTGTACTGGAAAGCAGCTCCTGTTGCTGCCTTTATTTCTGAAACATTCTCAACTGAACTTTTAGCAACAAGAGTAGCAGTTGTATATAGTTCTCTAATCTCTATAGGCTTCTTTATATATGGTCCGGTTGCATTGATTGGAGTACAGGCTGTAAATCTTGTTCCAAAAAATGCAGCAGGTACTGCAGCGGGATTTGTTGGCTTGTTTGGATATCTGATTGGAGATGCTCTTTTATCAAAAATATTAATTGGAGCAGTTGCTAGCAGCAAGTTCGGATGGAATGCCACATTCTGGATATTTATAATGGCCAGCGCATTAGCAATAATCTTCTCGGCAACTACATGGAAAAGAGAGAAAGCAGCGTGTGTTCTTAATTGACAAGTGACTGAACTTTAACTGGTTCAACTTGTTATGATAATTATTTACAAAAAATCATTAATGAAAAAACTAACGAAAAATAGAATAATTCTGAATCTTCTGTTAATAGGCGTATTGCTTTTTACAGGATGTGGAAAGACAGTAGTGCCAGAACCAACAAATACGTTTAAGTTAACAGGAGTATCAATACCTGGTACTATTTCTGTTACTTTGAATTCTGATATAACAATAACAGGTAACGGGTTTGCTGCCGGAGATAAACTAAAATTTGTTTCAGTTGACAACCCTGCTGTAAAACATGAATTTACCGTAAATAATGTTACTACATCTGGTGTTACCATCAATATAGGAGCGAGTATCAATTCCGGCCGGTATAATATAACTGCAATCAGAGGCACTAATGAGATTTCTCTTGGGTCGACTGTATTAAGCATCCAATCAAACACGAACATTCCGGATATAGCAGGCAAGAACATTAAAGGAATAGTTTATTGCAATGGCAGAGGAATAGCTAATGTTGTTGTTTCTGACGGGATTGAAATTACAAAGACAAATGCTGATGGAATATACTATCTGCAGTCAGCCAAAAAACACGGATATGTGTTTATTTCCATTCCATCTAACTATGAAGTTGCAACCAAGAATAAGCTTCCTGCTTTTTTTGACTACTTAACAAGCAGTACATCAGTTGTTGATCAGCGAAATTTTGAACTTTTTGAAACAGATAACAAAAACCATGTGGTTGTTGCAATGGCAGACATGCATCTGGCCAACAGAAATAACGACATTACCCAATTTAAAAGTGGTTTTTATGCAGAAGCCTCCTCTTATGCTAGCCAGCTGAAGAGTTCAGGTATTAAAATTTATGGTATTGCCTTGGGGGATATGAGTTGGGATGCATATTGGTATGAAAACTCATTTGCCCTGAGCAATTATCTTAATGAAATTGACGGAATTGGATTTCAGATATTCAACATTATGGGTAATCATGACAATGATCCTTATAAAGCATTCGATTTTCCAGCAGAATCTCCATTCAAACAAATTATCGGCCCTTCATATTATTCAATAAATATTGGTAAGGTACATTATGTAATCCTTGATGACATTCAATATATTAATGCCGGTGGATCACAAGGTGTTATAGGTGCAAGGGATTATACCGAAGTTGTCTCAGCAGAACAAATGAGTTGGCTGATAAAGGACCTCGCAGAAATAACTGATAAATCAACCCCTGTAATTGTAGCCCTTCATAGTCCTGTACATTCTGTTTCTGTCAATACCTCCGGACAACAGGTAAATACCACTGATTTGACGAACGGGGCAGAATTAAAAGCAGTACTTAATGGATTTTCAAATGTAAAGTTCATTTCTGGTCATACGCATATTAATTGTAATGTGGAAATATCCAGCAATATGTATGAACATAACATTGCAGCGGTAAGTGCCACTTGGTGGTGGACAGGAAAGAGCGGATATGCCGGAAACCATATATGTAAAGATGGATCTCCGGGTGGATATGGTATTTTTGAAGTTAATGACAAGGTTGTAAAATACACATTCAAAGGTATTGGATACAATAAAAACAAGCAGTTTCGTACATATGACAGAAATACCATAGCGATAAATGCTTCAAATTTTACTCCAAATGCCAGTGATACTTATAAAGCAATGGTTCCGACATATGCGGGTGAATACAACACACAGAATATGGGTAATATTGTTATGATAAATGTATTCAATTATGACAATGCCTGCACCCTGGAAGTTAAAGAAAATGGCACATCACTTACTGTCACACGTAAATATAAAAAAGATCCACTACATATAATTTCTTATGAGATGCAACGTCTTAATTATAACGCCGAGCCGACATCTTCATTTATCACGAATAATTCATCACATATTTTTGTAGTAACTGCTTCAAGTGCAACATCTACACTTGAAATCAAATTAACAGACCGGAATGGTAATGTATTTACAGAAACGATGACAAGACCAAAGGAATTCAAAACATCGATGCAATAAAATATCTTATATTAATCCTAATTATTTAATCTATGAATCTAAAAAATTACTTAAAAAAGTTCTTGGTTCTGGTTACAGTCTCATTGTTTGCTATGCAACTTTGGGCTCAGACCACAATTAAAGGAACCGTGTATGAGTCAGATGGAAAAACACCTGTAATCGGGTGTGCCATCATGGTTAAAGGTACTACACGTGGAGCAGTTACAGATCTTAATGGAATTTATAGCATAAAAGCCAATGAAGGTCAGGTACTTGAATTCACTTGTATAGGTTATGATGCAAAAAGCGTCACAGTTGCCAAACAAAATCAGATAGATGTAATACTTGCATTTTCAACAAGACAACTTGAAGGACTTGTCGTAACAGCCTTAGGTTTAACTCGTGACCAAAAATCTCTTGGTTATGCTGTTACTAAAGTTGGAAGCGAAGAACTTACTCAGGTTGTTTCAGGTAACTGGTTAAATGGTATGGCGGGAAAAGTCGCAGGTCTTACATTTAACGGAGCCAGTTCAGGCCCCATATCATCACAACGCGTAACCTTAAGAGGCGACCAATCATTAAATTATGGAAGTAATGAAGCGCTTTTTGTAGTGGACGGTGTTCCTATAAGATCAGGAACAACAGCAACCTCTTCCAGCAGTAGTTATACAAATTCAGGAGCAGATTTTCCTGTAGACTTTGGAAATGGCGCGAGTGACCTAAATCCCGAAGATATCGAATCTGTATCAGTATTGAAAGGTCCTGCAGCAACAGCACTATATGGTTCACGTGCAGCCAATGGAGCAATTGTAATTACAACAAAGACCGGTCGCAAGAATAAAGGGATTGGTGTAACAGTAAATTCATCAGTAGTTGTTGAAAGAGCAGGTTATTGGCCCTCTTTCCAGACTGAATATGGATCTGGCTCGGATATGGGACTTAATCCATTCAATTTCTGGACATTAAATTCTGACTTGGTGGGTACCACAGATTTTCCTGCCAGGCAAATTTCACGTTATGCATGGGGAGAAAAATTTGATCCAAATAAACTTCGTTATCAATACGAAGGTAAAAACTGGGAAACCGGTAAAATTTCAATGACACCCTTTGTGTATCATGATGACTGGTTTACAGGTATTTTCAGAAATGGTGTAACCTATAACAACTCATTTTCAATTAACGGCAGTAACGGAGAAGGTACAAATGTGAGATTTTCGATGGCCGACATAAAAAACGAGTGGATTTTACCCAATACAGGTTATAAAAAACAGTCATATTCATTCTCTTTTGAATCACCAGTTAACAAATGGATAAAATTTAATTCAAAAGTTAACTATTACCGTACCGATAGTGATAATATGCCAATGGCAGGTTACCATGAGACTACTGTAATGTATGACTTGATGTGGGGCTACAATTCAAATTCGATGAGTAATTGGAGGGATGAGTATTTTCAGGGAAGATTCAATGCTATTAACAGAAATGCAACTATTTCAGAAAACGGGAACAGTCTGGTTGTTGCCGGTACAGGTTCATATAACCCTTACCGCATTCTTTATGAAGAGCTTAACTCAACAAACAAGGACAGAGTTTTTGGCTCTGCTGGATTTACATTCAATATTGCTAAAGGACTTACACTTGATGTTAAGTCGGGGATAGATATGGGTGTTGAATTCAGGACACAAAGAAAACCAAAATTAACTGCAGTATGGAATAATGGATTTTATAGGGAAGAGACTCTAATAAACTATGAGTTCAACACAGATTTCCTTCTAAAATATCAAAAAGAGATGTTAGATAACCGGCTCTCATTAACTGCGGCATTTGGCGGAAACAACATGTCAACACAATATCTGAAGAATAATATTCAGCTTAACGAATTAAATCTTGACGGAGTATACAACACATCTAATGTTCCTACAGGAATAAATCCTATTCCTACTAACTACAGAAGTTCCAAAATAATCAACAGCTTGTATGGTTTGGTTTCTCTCGGCTGGAAGGACACTTACTATCTTGATATTACAGGCCGTAATGACTGGTCGAGTACTTTGTCAAAAGGTAACTGGTCATATTTTTATCCGTCAGTTGCCGGTAGTGTATTGCTAGACAAGATTTTTGATTTTCAAAATAATGCTCCGGCAATTTCATTTGCCAAACTTCGTCTTTCATGGGCAAACGTAGGTAATGACACAGGTCCATATTCACTCGACCAGTATTATTCAGCTGCTGCTATAAGCGGTGGATATACTTTACCATCAGTAATTCCTGACCCTATGATTAAACCAGAGAATGTTGAGAGTTGGGAACTTGGTCTTGAGACAAAATTCTTTAAGAATCGCTTAGGCCTTGATATAGCAGTTTACAATTCTACAACTACCAACCAAATTATCGCTGTCGATATAGATCCAATAGTGGGTGCATCTTCAATGAAAATCAATGCAGGCGAGATTAATAATAAGGGTATAGAGATTTCTTTGAATACAACACCTGTTAAAACAAAAGATTTTACATGGATTTTTAACGCCAACTGGTCAAAAAACATCAACAAGCTTGTAAGCCTTCAAGATGGATGGGATCCGACTAAACCTCTGGAAACAGATATGGGAACGACTATTGGAGGAAGACTCCATGTATACTCATACATTGGACAAGAGATGCATCAACTATATGGGTTTGCAATGAAAAAAGCACCCGAAGGTTCATTTTATCTGGATGCATCTGGTAACAAGGTAGATTGTTCGGGAAAAGTTCTTCTAAGTGAACAAACAGGTTTACCATCTGTTGTTTCCACAGCAGATAATTATCTTGGGAAAGTTAATCCCGACTGGAGGGGAGGTTTCAATACATCTCTCAGATATAAAAACCTTACACTGAACATGTCATTCTCATATCAATGGGGTGGTAACAGATTCTCAGTTACCGACGGTATTTTGTCTTATCAGGGGAAACTTACAAACTCGCTAAATGGACGTTATGATGGTATAGTTGCAGAGGGTGTAAATCTGGTTTCCACAAATACAGATGGTACAACAACATGCAAAGTAAACAACACAATAACAGAGAATATCTATACTTATTATCAAGCACTTACTCTAGACCGATATAACGGAGAGGCGCATACTTATGATACATCCTTCCTCAAATTCAGAGAGGCAAGACTGGAATACAGTATTCCTGAGAAACTGTGCAAAAGAACAGGTTTCCTTCAAGGAGCCAATATTGCTGTTTTTGCAACTAATATCTTCTCTATCGATAATTGGCCGCAATATGATCCTGAAGGTGGTATGATGACCGGTACTAATGTGTTCAATGGCATTGAAGCAGGTTCATTTCCTATGACACGCACTTATGGCGTTAACTTAAAACTATCATTTTAATTATAATATTAATAAGAAATGAAAAAACTGAAATTAATAATATTGTGTGGGTTTGTTCTCGGAACAATTAGTTCTTGTACGAAGAATTTCCAGGAAACTAATACAAATCCAAACAGGACAATTGTTGGTATGATACAAGCCACCAACATGTTTGAACCCATTTTATACAATTCTGCCAATCAATGGCTTGAGCGCACCTGGTATTATAACAATGAGCTGATTCAATTTACTGCTCACACAGGTGGCATAACACGGAGAGAACATCTTTATTTTCTTGAAGAATCAAGGGATTGGGCCGGCTTTTGGAACCATTATGCAAATTACGGGAAAAACGTGGACCATATGCATGAATTAGCTGTTGAAGAGGGAGACAAATCGTTAGAAGCAATTGCTTTGACATTTAAAGTTCTATTCTTCTCAAATATGACAGATATGTTTGGCAGTGTTCCTTATGAAGAGGCATTCTCCGGAAGAAAAGTGGGTGGTACGCTTACTCCAAAATTCAACTCTCAGAAAGAGATATATCAGTTTATGTTTGCGGACCTAGAAGCAGCAAATACAATTTATGCAACTAACCCTACATTTCAGAAGCCTTCTATGGATGGAATGTACGGAGGTAATATGTCTTTGTGGAGGAAATTCAATAACTCTTTATATCTTAGACTTCTATGCAGGGTAAGCGGACGTACTGAAATGAATGTGGGAACCAAAATGACAGAGATATTAGGTAATTCAACTAAGTATCCGATTTTTGCATCTAACAACGAAAATGCAACTGTCAAATTCTCCGGCATAGATCCATATCTGAGTAATTTTGGAACAACTACAGAAAGTGGCTTTACTTCAAGTGGGAGAAAACTTACAAATCAACTTATTAAGATGACTGTACAGATAGATCAGAATGGTAGTCAGTCTTATGTTGACCCAAGGTTACCTATTATTGGAAAGAAGAATCCTACTCTAGCAGTGAATCCTTTCAATATATGGATAGGAACAAAATCGGGCTGTACAGACCAAGAAAGAGGCACAGTCGATGTTGGAACATCTTGGTTAAACTATCTGGTATTCTGCAGAAAAGATGCTCCTGCCACTTATATGGATTATGCAGAGATCAAATTCATTTTTGCTGAAGCTGCGTTGAAAGGACTGATAAGTGGTGGAACAGCAGCTGCTAAAACATACTATGAAGCAGGCGTAAGAGCATCTATGGAAAAATGGTCAGCTCAGGGAGCATATTGTGTTCCGCCTGTATCAATAACTACAGCAAACGTAGATACCTATCTGGCATCGCCACTGGGTTCATGGGATTTGGCTACAAATAAGGCTGAATTCCTTGGTAATCAAAAATATCTGGCACTATTCTGGGTTGGGATGGAAGCATATCATGAGTATCGCAGAACAGGTTATCCGGTTCTGACAATAGGAGCAGGTACTGTTTACAACGACAATATCCTACCTACTCGTTTTGGATATCCAAATACCACAATGTCTACGAATTCAGAGAACGCAAATGCAGCGTTACTTGATATGGGTGGTCCAAATGATATGAAAACACCAGTTTGGTGGAGTAAGCAAGCAATAAAATAGAATTTAGCATATTACTATTAATATGAAAAACAATTATTTAAGTATGAAAACAAAAAATATTTATATACTGCTTCTCTTAGTGGTTGCTGTGTTAACTTCATGTGAAAAAAAGTTGACCGAGACTGGAGATCCGTATTTTCTTTTTAAGGATGCTACAGAGCAAACAAGTCCTACCGGGTACACAGTAGGTTATGTGGGCAATCTTACTGGATTAAAGCATATTATCCGCTCAAATCAGAGTTGGAAAATTGTGGAAAAAACTACAAACAACTGGGTAAAATTCTTTCCAAATGAAGGAAATGATGATGGTATAGTGAAAATCATTGTTCAGCAAAATAATACATTTGTAGATCGTCAGATGCAATTTACTTTTCTGGTTGATGGTAAAGAGCAACCAGTATTATTTACTGTCAATCAGGATAAAGCTACACCTTACCTGACAGTATCTGATATTGCTGCCGGCAAGAATATTAATTTGCTTGCTCAGGATATTAAGATTAATGTAAAAGCTAACGTTACTTATACCTACAGTTCCGATGCAGCATGGCTGACACTTAAAAGTTCAGTAGTTGGAGCTTCGGGAACTGACCTGACCTTTGCCGCAACAGAAAATACACAGACAGCTCCAAGAACCGCTAATGTATCATTTGTTTGTGCTGCTTTTCCAAATTTAAATGTAACACTTGTTGTTAAACAAGAAGGCAAGAGCGAAGGAACAATTGTATTGTTTGAAAACTTTAGCTGGTTGACCTATGGTAGCCCAATTTTCTATACAACAACAGGTGAAACAAGATATGATTCCTGGACAACTGCAGAACAAACGAGAGGATGGACAACTACAGTAAATCCTTTCTATACAAAAGTTGCATTATATTCTCGTCCAGGGTTTGTGAAATTGGGATTGACCAGTTATGGCGGGGATTTAATTTCTCCAAAATTAACAGCACTTGTAGGGACAAAGAACTTATTGGTTAAGTTCAAGGCCGTTCCTTATATGACAGCAGCGGGTACAAAAGACGACAACATTCTTGTTGTAAGCATTATTGGCCCGGGTACAATAGGTACCAGCACATTTACAATAGATAACTGGCCTAATTTTACAACTGACCCAACATGTACTGCTATTTGGGCTGATATTGCCACAGAAAGGTCGTTTACAATTACCGGAGCAACATCTGAAACACAAATCAAGTTCCTGGGCAGAGATTACGCATTGTCGGGAGTTGGCGCAGGAAAGAACAGGATATTCCTGGATGACATCAAAGTTCTGATACCTAACTAATAAATAATATACCCAATAAAAAACCGGCCCTGTTATGAGCCGGTTTTTTTTATGTTGGTATGAGAAATATTACTCCTCTTCCTCCTCCTTTGCTTTCTGGTACATTGGAAATAGTTCTGCAATATTATACTTCTTGCTCTTTTCAAATTGATTCTGATAAAAATGGTGAAGATCATTTTGCATTTTAGTCACAATCTTTTTATATAAAGGGTCGTTGGCTACGTTTTTAGTTTCAAGAGGATCTTTTACATAATCATAGAGCTCAATACCAACAACCTCCTTCCCTTCAAAAGAGAGATATGTCTTGAAGTCTTTAACCCATTCAACCATACGATACCTTGAATTTCTGCATGAGTAACCGTAAATATTGCCTCTGTTATATTGACCATAAGCATACTCTTTTATCTTTGTTGAGGGATTTCTTAGTACAGGAGTTAAACTTTTTCCGTCAAGATTTGCGGGTGCTTCAACCCCAGCGAGGTCACAAACTGTTGGGTATATATCAACGAATTCAGTAATTGAATTTGAGTATAAATTTCTTTTCATTTCTGGGGCACAAATAATCAAAGCTGTACGTGTAGATGTTTCAAAGTTTGTTGTCTTGTTCCAAAGACCATGATCACCAAGATGATAGCCATGGTCGCTCCATAAAACGATAATTGTGTTTTCTGCAATCCCTAGTACCTCAATTTCATCCAAAATCTTTCCAAGCTGAGCATCAATATAGGATACGCAAGCATAGTAGGCGTGTATGACTCTTCGTTGAGTTGCTTCATCAAGGTGCTTTGTGTCCTCGTAACTATGGAAAGGAGGGATGTCGGAATAAACTTTAAGTTCATTTGAAGGGTGATAGGCATATAAGACAGGATCAGATGACATATCCTGATATTCTGCAATTGGCATCTTGTCCCGGTCATACATATCCCAATATTTCTTGGGAGCAACATATGGTGCATGTGGTTTTTTGAACCCTATGGCAAGGAAGAATGGTTTTTCTGATTTTGATAAAGACTTAAGTTGTTCAATACCCCTTTCAGCAATAATCCCGTCTTCGTAAGCATTGTCTGGAACATCTGCACATTCAGTAGCCTTTCTGCCACCGGCAATCATATATGTGGGAGAGGGTGTTTTTATATATGGCATACTCCAGGATTGAGGATCATCCCGGAATTTTTTATTGTCCAGCGGATGGAATATCTTGCCTACACCGGCTGTTTCATAACCATTAATCTTAAGAATCTCAGGAAGAGTGATGGCTTGAGGATTGTTTACACGGAAATTGCCCTGTAGTGACCAGACACCGATATGATCGGGACGGAGACCGGTGAGCAAACTAGCCCGGGTCGGTCCACTAAGAGCCATCTGGCAGTAGTTACTTGTGAATGTGACTCCATACTTTGCTAACCTGTCGAAATTTGGGGTACGGGCCATCTTGTCGCCATAGACAGATATTACCGGCCGGAGATCATCAATTGCAATAAAAAGTATGTTGGGTTTTTTGGGGCTGAAATTGTTTTTATGAGGATTCTGTGCATTGCCGGATATCGGTAACAATGTTCCGGAAAGCGCAAGAGAGCCTATACCAATTGCGTATTTTGTCAATATTTTGGAATTCATCTTTATCTTTTTTATTAAATTATTTATCTTAAAGGTGTATTAGGTTTGAATGTCCAGACTCGTCTGGCGACAAAATTATCATCTACTGAAAGCCCACTTTTTTCTAGCAAAACCTTAAGTTCATCCTCTTTTATCTTTTTTAGCGCAGAATCCAGCTGTTTTGGTTTATCTGCATATTTCAACCCAGCCACTTTAGACTCAAGGAATATTTTATAAAAAGAGGCATAAATGAACTTTCCCTCTTGGTACGATGTTCCTAATTGAATTTTTGTTTTTTCTCTTACGTCAGCAGCCATTTCTTCTGCTCCAATATCGCTTATTCCCCTGTAATACTGTTCAAGCTCCTCATCTGTAAGCACTTTTTGAAGGTTTTCCTTCCTCATTGCCAAGAGAATGTTTTTATTCCGGTTACTAATTACTTTATCATCCTTCAGACATTTTGTATAAAAGCGATCCTCTTCTTCGATTAACCTTGCCAATGCAATCTGCTTTTTTTCTTCAATTGGAACATACTTTATTATTTCGTATACATTTCTCACCGTAGAAGGGTTGAATGAATCAACCATTCTGGCCGATGCTGACTGAGCATTTGATGCCAAGGCAAAAGAGAGACAGCAGAGTGTCAAAACAATATAAAGTCTTTTCATTTTTTTAACTAATTTCGTATAAATTTAATTAAAATTTCGAAAAGACAAATTGTTTCTTTCAAAACGAAAGTGTAATAATTTAAGTACTATGAAAATTAATATAATCGGGTCATTAATACTGACGATATTTAGTAGTCAATTAGGTATTTGTCAAGAAAAAAAGGTGCTAGAAAAATGGGCCATAGCCATTCATGGTGGAGCAGGCGGGTCTGCTTCAATTTCTGATGAGAAGAGGAAAGAGTACGAAAAGCACCTTCTGATAGCACTAAATATTGGAACAGAGATGCTATCAAGAGGAGAGAGCAGTCTAAATACAGTTCAGACAGTGGTTGTCTATCTTGAAGATTGCCCTCTGTTCAATGCAGGGAAAGGCGCTGTTTTAAATATCAATGGCATTCATGAACTTGATGCAGCAATAATGGATGGCTCCAATCTTAAGGCGGGAGCTATTGCAGGTGTAAGAGATATAAAGAACCCGATAAAGACTGCAAGACTTGTAATGGATAGTACCCAACATGTACTACTTATAGGTGAAGGGGCATCGGCTTTTGCAAAATCACATGGAGAGATTATTGTAGAAAACTCATATTTTTCTACTAAAGAGAGGGTTGAACAAATTAATAGCATAAAGGACCAAAAGGAGAAGCCCGATCCCAGGGGAACTGTTGGCTGTGTGGCATTGGATAACAGAGGGAATCTTGCTGCCGCTACTTCTACAGGAGGGATGTCAGGAAAAAAATGGGGCAGGGTAGGAGATGTTCCGATTATTGGAGCAGGAACTTATGCAAATAACAACACAGTTGCAGTTTCGGGAACAGGTCACGGGGAATTATGGATACGGAGGGTGGTTGCTTATGATATTTCTGCATTGATGGAGTATAAGGGTCTCTCTCTTGAACAAGCTGCAAGAGAGGTTATTTTCAATAAAATTAGTCCTATGGGTGGATCAGGAGGCGGAGTAATAGCTGTTGACAAATTTGGAAATATATCAATGGTTTTCAATACTCAAATGATGCATAGAGCCTGGGCAAAAGCATCAGGAGATCATGGAGTTGGTGTCCTAAAATAAGAAAATTAATAACAACACAAATAGTATGATAAAATTCAAAACAGGGCTTCTGACTAAGATAATAATTGCTATAATTCTTGGTATTCTCTCATCTTTTATTTTTCCAGTTTCAATAGTCAGGATTTTCGTGACTTTCAATTCAATATTCAGCAATTTTCTTGGGTTTGTCATACCTTTGATCATTCTTGGACTGGTTGCTCCAGGAATAGCCGATCTGGGTAAAGGTGCCGGTAAGTTACTTGGGATAACTGCTTTGATAGCATATGGTTCCACACTTTTTTCGGGGTTTTTCTCATATTTCACAACAAAATTCTCTCTCCCTCTTTTGATGGACAAGTCATTGTCTTTGGAGAGTCTGGGAAATCTTACATCTAACTCACTGCCTGCATTCTTTACTATAGACCTGCCACCAGTTATGGGAGTAACATCATCGTTAGTCCTTGCGTTTGTTTTAGGATTAGGCCTGGCGGCTGTTCAAGGTGATCTTATCAAGAAATCTTTATTTGAATTCAGAGAACTTATCACACTAGTCATTACAAAAGCAATAATTCCTGTTTTACCTATCTATATATTTGGCATCTTCCTTAAAATAACGGAAGAGGGACAAGTCACACTTATTATGGGTCTTTTCTTTAAAGTTATATTAGTAATTTTTGTAATGCATATTCTATTGTTACTGTTTCAATTTTTTGTAATGGGCGCAATAACAGGCAGGAATCCTATTAAGTCACTTATAAATATGCTACCTGCATACATGACTGCCTTAGGAACTCAGTCTTCTGCAGCAACAATTCCAGTGACTTTGGCACAGACAAAAAAGAATGGAGTTGACCCGGAAATAGCAGACTTTGTGATCCCCCTTTGTGCAACTATTCATTTAGCCGGCAGCACCTTGAAAATTGTAGCATGTGCATTTGCAATTATGTGGATGATGAACATGCCTGTTGGATTGGATGTGTTTGCCGGGTTTATCTTTATGTTGGGAATCATTATGGTTGCGGCACCTGGTGTGCCGGGAGGTGCAATTATGGCAGCAGTTGGAATACTACAGTCGATGCTAGGATTTGATGAAACTTTAATAGGGTTGATGATTGCCCTTTATATTACTATGGATAGTTTTGGAACCGCCTGTAATGTAACAGGAGATGGCGCAATTGCTCTGGTTATGGATAAAATATATTCAAAAGAGAGGAAATAGTGATTATTTCAATTCTCTTCCTGAATTCTGAATCATCTTCCTGATATTCTTTATAAGCTCATTATCATTAAGTAAGTCCTCCACATATATATGCATTCTGTATCTCCAATAATGTTTGGGATTAGATGGCACATTTATTCTCTCGTCTTCAGGAATGGATCTTCTTAGGTTACCCGAGATGGACAACCAGTCCTGTAAAGGGAATATAGCAAGCATAGAAGGAGAATTCAGGTGAGTTTCAATTATTTTCCTGCAAAGCCAAGGTTCGCAATTGACAGGGGCAATACCCTCTTCATCAAGCACCTCATTAAAGTACTTATTACTAGAGTCATAATTCTCTTTCCACCATGCTCTTAGGGTGCTTGTGTCGTGAGTTCCGGTAGTACATACAGACAGATAAGGATACTTTGATGTATCTGCGAATTGTATTCCCGGGTTTTTAGGCATTCTCTGAATCTCCAGACTAATTATACTTAAAGTATTCATTACAGACGGCACACATGATGGTATCATACCCAAATCCTCTCCACAAACAAGCATCCCGGTTGCCGATATAAGCGACGGCAGTCTCTTCATTGCTGTGTGTAACCACAAAAGATCATTTCTCAGATAATAATAGTTATTATATATTCTGTTAAAGCATTTTTTCTGATTGTCTCCCAGAGACCTGTATGAGGTAGTGAGTTGTGCGTTTATTCTTGGATGATATCTGGTATGGTCCTCAGGATCTTTAAGAAACAAAACTTCTGAACACAAAGTGAATAACCCCTCTTTATGTACTTTAAGAGCTGATATAGAGTTTGCAGAGAAATAATCCTCAATCAATCTTTGTGTAGAAAACCTCTCCTTGAGTGCATATCGCTCTCCAGCTTTGAAATCAAGAAAATAGTTCTTAATGGCCTCTTTATTGATGCCAAAATACTGGTCCAAAACAGATTCGTCTATAAAAGGTTTGCAATCTCTTTCATAGTCAAATACATATCCTTGATTTTTTATTTCCTCGGCCGAAAATGGCAATGACGGATTGAAGTGGCCCATTAATCCTTCGATTGAATCTTCTGGAATTTCCCATATCCTAAAAAATCCCAAAATATGGTCGATTCTATATGCATCAAAATATTCAGCCATTTTCCGGAATCTTTTCTTCCACCACGAATAACTGTCAAGTTCCATTTTTGACCAGTCATAGGTTGGAAATCCCCAATTCTGCCCTTTCTCTGAAAAAACATCGGGAGGAGCTCCGGCCTGCCCTTTGATGTTAAAGAGAGTGGGTTCTACCCACGTTTCAACAGAGTTTCTGTTAACACCAATTGGGATATCTCCCTTGAGGATTATGTTATTATGACTGGCATATTCATGGACGGATGAGAGTTGTTTATGCAGATGATACTGAACAAAACGGTGTAATAAAATAGAACGTAACGTGTTTCCGGATTCCTTCGGGAGATTTTTAATTTCCTCGTCTCTGTAAACTGAATATTTCGGCCATTTAGAGAATTCTGCTGTTTTATACTTGTCTCTAAGAAAACAAAAAGCTGAATAAGGTTCAAGCCAATGCCTGTTAAGTTCAAAGTAAGATTTATACTCTTCGCTTTCCAGTGTTTTATCACCCTCTTGTTCAAATATTTTTCTTAGATATGACCATTTTAGTCTCTCAACAGCTTCATAATCTATACTTTCCAAATTGTTTAATTTGCCAGCCCTTTTATAAAACGATTTAAGAAATTCTTCGTCTTTTACTCTGCCTGCTGCCTCCAGATTGATGTATACAGGATGGAGTGCATAAATTGATATTGCTCCATATGGATAGGAATCCTTCCATGTGTGGGTCATTGTAGTATCATTCACCGGTAATAACTGTAAAACATTCTGACTGGTTACTTTCAGAAAATCTATCATTTTCTTAAGGTCAAGAAAGTCACCGATACCACAGCTGTCTTCAGTTCTTAATGAAAAAACAGGCACAGCTGTACCTGCAATTCTGGTTTTTGCTGCAGTCAGGTTAATGGAAAAATGATTTACCGTCAGAGATGATAAGGTACTCAGCCCCGGGATTCTGATTGTACGATTATTCCCCTCTTCCCAGATATATTTGATATCTGTATCGTTAACAATCTGAATAAATTTATATTCAATTAATTGGGGAATGTCTGTTTTCTTAAAAGCAATTTCCCAAAAGCCATCACTGTTTAGATGCATCTCTTTTGATTTCCCAGGTTGCCAGCTTCCAAGATATGGACAATCTCCACAAATGGCAATAGTGGTGTTCAATACAGTATTATTCGCAGATAATCTTATAGTTATATCTCCTGATTCATTACTGATATACTTTGATTTGAAATACAAAACCTTTTTAAAGGCAGTTGAAAGAAACGGAGATTCATCGCTGTATTGCTTCCATTCATCTTTAATGAAATATTCATTGAATTGAGGAGAGTAGATAAATTTTCTGGCAGGTCCTGCCTCGAATTCTATATTGTCATCTTCATTAATCAGGAAATATGAGTATTCAAAGTTTTCAAAGTTATCTTTTTCAATTGTGTAAGTCCATTCATTGTCAATTAAAGTTAAGGGAATTGCTCCCTTGCCAGACATGGTAATAAACAATTTCTGGCCAAAAGTGGTTATATAGGAAATAGAAAAGTGCACCTTCATGACAAAGAATTTTGTAACAAACCTAATTTAAATTTTTCAAATTGAATGACTAACTTTGACTATATTTATTTATATGAGAATAACATTATGTCAGATCCCTATTGAATGGGAGAGAAGAGCAGAAAATATTGAACACTGTGACAATCTTTTGGAAGATTTATTCATAAGTATGGGTTCCGGAACAGATATATTGGTTCTGCCTGAATTTTTCACATATGGTTTTACTATGAATAGCGAAATTGCCGAGAGCATAAATGGACCTTCAATTTCATGGATGAGAGAGAAATGCAGGAAATATAATATAGCAATTACTGCCACTGTTCCAATAAGGGCGCAGGACAAACTGTTCAACAGAGCATATTTTATTCAACCGGACGGAACTGAATATCATTACGATAAAAGACACCTCTTCAGTTATGGCGGAGAAGATACTGTTTATTCAAGAGGTGATTCCAATACAATTGTGAACTATAAAGGGTTTAATATTTTATTGCAAGTTTGTTATGATCTCAGGTTCCCTGTATGGTCAAGAAATATAAACCTTTCCTACGACCTTGTAATCAATATGGCAAACTGGCCATCTTCCCGGGAGAGTGTAATAGAGCCTATGGTACGAGCAAGAGCAATTGAAAACTTAAGTTATTATGCTTTTGCAAACAGATCAGGCAATGACCCTCTTAACAACTATAATCCTGTAGGATTCGTATCGGATTATAAAGGTGAACCAATGACACTTGAACATTTTTCTGATGAATTTAATTACAAAACCTATAATCTGGACATTAATGACCTTGTATTATTCAGACAAAAATTCAAGGCTTGGAAAGATGCAGACAACTTTAAAATAATTTAAAAATGAAACGATATTTTTTTTATTTAATATTTATTCTTTTTGTTTCGCTTACCGGATGCACGGGTGAAAAGATAAAAGATGGAAACTTTTCAATAGAGATATATGCAACGAACGACCTACATGGGCGTTTATTTGATTCATTATATACAGATACTACAACTCACCCATTCTCTCTTTCATCCGTCTCTACGTACATAAAAGGGGCACGAGAAAGGGCAGGAGAGAGCTCGGTCATACTTCTTGATATCGGGGACCACCTTCAAGGTGACAATTCTGTGTTTTACTACAATTATGTTGATACAAAAAGTGAGCATATTTTCAGCAAAGTGGTAAATTACCTTAAATATGATGCTGTTGTAGTTGGAAATCATGATATTGAGGCAGGGCATACTGTTTACGACAAAATAGTAAAAGAGCTCAATCCCCCATATCTTACAGCTAATGCGACAGATGTAAAAACCGGTAAACCTTATTTTGAACCATATACAATAATTGTCAGACAGGGGATAAAAATTGCAGTTATCGGGATGACAAATCCTAATATCAGCAAATGGCTATCTCAGGAGTTATGGAGCGGAATGCGATTTGAAGAGATAATACCATTACTGGAAAATCTTGTAGCGGATATACAAAGAAAAGAGAAACCACAACTGATAATTGCTGCATTGCATGCTGGGCTGGGAAATGAAAACATATACCAAATAGAAGATCCGGCGAAGTATGTTGCAAAAAATGTCAAGGGAATAGATGTTGTAATGGCTGCTCATGATCATAAAACAGTTGCAGAGTTTGTCAAGAACGGTCAAGACAGTGTTCTGGTAATGGAGGGTGGCAGCAGGGCATCATCTCTATCGTTTATCAAAGTGAATATTAAAGTTGAAAATGGAGAGGTTGTCTCAAAGACATACGAGCCACAGTCAATTCCTATGAAGGGTATTTCTGCGGATAATGACTATACAAATAAGTTTCACGAGGAATTCCTCGCTGTTAAGAAATTTACGAATACCGTAGTTGGAAGGCTTGAAAATACAGTTACATCACGCGATTCCTATTTCGGGTCATCGGAGTATATAGATATGATACATACAATACAACTAGAAAAATCAAATGCCGATATCTCATTTGCTGCACCACTGTCTCTTGATATTACCATTCCTGCCGGAGAATTGAACTATCAGGATCTTCTTAACCTTTATCCTTTCGAGAATCAGTTGTATGTTATTGAGATGACAGGCAAGGAGATAAAAGATTACCTGGAGTATTCATATTCAAAATGGATAAATCAGATGAAAAGTGCTGACGACCATTTGCTGAACATAGAAATACGAGGCGATGACGGCCGGTACAGATTTAAAAACATGAATTTCAACTTCGATTCTGCTGCAGGAATAATATATGAGGTTGATGTTCAAAAGGGAGACGGAGAGAGGATCACGATTAAATCGATGGCTGATGGTAAGGAGTTTAATCCCGAATCAAAATACAAGGTGGCACTTTCATCGTATAGGGCCAATGGTGGAGGCGATATTCTGGAACAAGGAGCAAAGATTCCGAGGGGTGAACTTGATAGCAGGGTCGTAAGCCGGTCTTCCGATATCAGAGGCTTGATATACGACAAATTGAAGCAAATTGGATCAATCAAAGCAACCAGACTTAATCAATGGAAGTTTGTCCCTGAAAAATTAGTAAATAGAGCATCAATAAGAGATTACAACTTACTATTTAAAGACTGACAATTTCTTTTATTTGTATATTTTTTATTAGTTTTGGATTGATTTTCAGAATTTTAATAAAAGTATGATTATGACAAATAAATTTGATCATTGGATTTTTGTAAGCTTTGTTATTTTGATCGTAATTTTATCTTGTAGCACGCAACCGCATGATAAAATCATCGAAATTGATGCAAACAAGAACTACCCTGTACTGGATCTCAAATTGAGTGATATTGCAGATATAACTTATGTCCCGTTAAAATTGGGAAAAGACCCAATTTTACTGATAAGCGGTGCTCCTACAAGGGGCGTATTTGTAATGAGTGACAGAATTCTTGTAGCAGATAATAATCAGACTGACCCAAAAATTGTTGTATATAATTTTGATGGAGAACCATTATACAAAATAGGAGAAATCGGCAGAGGTCCAGGAGAACTTTCTGGATTTTTTCATTTTACCGTAGATACAATTAAGCGAGAAGTATACATTTGGGGTACTATTGAACGCCAATTATATGTTTATAATATTGAGGGACAATATATAAGATCCACTAAAGAGTTAAATAAAGTGAGATTCCTTAATTTTGAAAATATAAATGATAAAACTTTAGTTGGCTTTACTCCAAATGCGATTACATACTTGCCTGAGTGGCTCTCAAAAAGATTTGGTGAGAAAATTAGTAATTCCGGACGATCAATAACTTATCTTGACAAAGAAAATTTATCATTAATTGACATTCCAGATATTGGTTTTAAAAGAATTCACATCGACAAGACAGGCACGGGAATTGCGGCAATTACAACAACTCGAAATGGATCATATTTAGTTACATTAAGATCTGATACAACTTACTTCATGGATGATTCTTTGAGGATTACTCCAAGATTTGTTGATGTTACAGAATACAATAATAAAGGAGAGATCTGTATCTTCCCTGTATTGGAGACGGATAAATATGTTTTTTTAACTACTACAATACCGATCGGAGGAAATTATGATCACACAAGTATCAAATATTTAGCATATGATAAAGACCAACATAAGATTTTCAAAATTAAGAATAATTCCAATAAAGAAGATTCGGGAAATCCAGATGCGGCCTTCAGGGACAATATTAAAATTCTTCAATACAATAAAACATTAAACTCAAATTATATTGTAAGGAGCTTTGGATATAAATTTCTTATAGAAAACTATAAAAGTCTCCCCGATAAACTAAAACAAATTACTGATCAAATGAGTGAAGAAGATAATCCTGTACTTATGCTTATAAAATTCAAATAACAACAAGTACAATCCCTATTTCGCAAAACTTACTGCCCGGGTTTCCCTTATAACTGTAATTTTCACCTGACCTGGATAGACCATTTCTTCCTGAATCTTCTTTGCAATATCCATTGACAATTGTTCAGAGTCTTTATCGGAAACCATTTCGCTTCCAACAATAACCCTAAGCTCCCTGCCTGCCTGTATGGCATATGTCTTAGTTACTCCCGGATAGGCCAATGCTAAATCTTCCATCTCCTTCAACCTCTTGATATAAGACTCAATAACCTCTCTTCTTGCACCTGGCCTTGCTCCTGATATTGCATCACTCACCAAAACCAAAGGCGAAATGAGGGAGGTCATCTCAACCTCCTCATGGTGAGATCCAATCGCATTACAAATCTCGGGTTTCTCCTTGTATTTTTCTGCTAGCTTCATACCAAGAATAGCGTGTGGAAGTTCAGGATCCTCGTCTGAAACCTTTCCAATGTCATGAAGCAAACCTGCGCGTTTTGCTGTCTTTGTGTTAAGGCCAAGTTCGGAAGCCATTGTAGCGCAAATATTTGCAACCTCCCTTGAGTGTTGAAGTAAATTCTGCCCATATGAAGAACGGTACTTCATTCTTCCTATAAGTCTTATAAGTTCTACATGAAGTCCGTGAACCCCAAGGTCTATGCAAGTCCTCTTGCCGGTCTCCATAATTTCATCGTCGAGCTGTTTCTGAACCTTTGCAACAACCTCCTCAATTCTTGCAGGGTGAATTCTTCCATCTGTAACAAGCTGATGAAGAGCCAATCTGGCAACCTCTCTCCTCACAGGATCAAAAGCTGACAACAATATTGCCTCAGGGGTATCGTCTACAACAATCTCCACACCTGTTGCAGCTTCCAGTGCACGAATATTTCTTCCTTCCCTTCCAATAATCCTTCCTTTGATTTCGTCACTTTCAATATTGAATACCGTAACCGCATTTTCAATGGCAGTTTCCGGGGCAATTCTCTGTATGGTGTTTATAACTATTCTCTTAGCCTCTTTGCTAGCTGTCAGTCTTGCTTCATCAACAACTTCGCTTATATATGACATTGCTTCAGATTTCGCCTCTGACTTCATAGTTTCAACTAATTGGTTTTTAGCTTCTACAGCAGACATTCCGGCTAAGTTTTCAATCTTCTGGATTGCTTCTATCCTTAGTTTTTCATACTCCTCCTGCTTTTTCTCAAGATGGTCCGATTGTAGTTTAAGGTTTTCCTTTATTGTCTCTGCCTCTTTGTTCTTTTTCTGAATCTCAGATGCTTGCTGGTTAAGAACCAGCTCTCTCTGTTTAAGCCGGTTTTCCTGTTGGACTACCTGATTGCTACGTTCAAGTATTTGTTGCTCATGATCACTTTTTAGTTGCAGAAACTTCTCTTTCGCCTGAAAGATCTTCTCTTTCTTGATGTTTTCACCATCTTGTTCTGCACATTTAATTATCTCTTCTCTGCGTTTCTTAAGTAAAATATTGTTGCCCACATAGTACGCTATACCAAAACCGGCTATTGCGGGGAGTAGAATTGTTAAAATTATTTCCATTTGTGTATATATATAGTGTTGTAATTTTCAAAAAAGCCGTTGGAAGAGCTGTTTAGTCAAAAACCTTAATAATAAGATTTGAGCACCGACTTGTGTCGCAAACGTCCAACGTCCCAGAATGGAATCCCCGTGAGGGTAAATAGGCCTGTTTTTGACTGTCGAGTTTCGCCCGGTAATTTTTTAGTGTTGATTTTGGCAAAGAGCTAAACCAACGGCTAAGCACTATAGTTGAATTTAAGAAATATTGACCTTGATGTACTCATCAAGAAGAGTATCCAGATTTTGCAGTTCGTCAATTATCTGATTGCTCTCCTCTTTTTGTTCAGATTCTATCAAACGAATCACGAACTGAAGAAGAGCCATCGAAAGAGCATCTTGTGTATCGCGATTTATATACCTTTTTTTATATAAATCTACCTTTTCATTAATAATTTTTGCTGCGGCCCTTATCTTCTCCTCATCTGAAATCGCTATTTTGAGAGGATAGTATCTGTCTGCAATGCTGATCCGTATTGATTGTTGTTCCATTAATACTTAGTCATTTAAAAGTGCAATACATTTGTCTATCTCTTTCACCATTCTGCCAATTTTCTGCTTTGCCTCCTTAACATCCTGTGAGGATGTCTTGAAAGCTTCAACTAACTGTAATTTATTTACTTTTTCTTCTAATTCTTTTACGTTGTTAATACTACTGTTTAATGCATCTTTACAGTAGAGGAGATCTGCAGATAATCTTTGATTTTCGGTCACAACCTGTTCATATCTTGATATTATAAGTTCAATCTTCTGTTTAAGACTGTTAATGACTATTTGATAATCTTTGCTCATACTTTGTTATGCAATATCACAAAGATAATAAAATTTAAAAAGTATTAAACAAAAAAGCTGTCTAAAACTAATCAGACAGCTTTAATAAGAATTTATTTGCCCTTACAGGCTATTAATAACCTGAATCTTCTCCATACCAACCTTAATCGCCTGCTCATTCATAGGAATAAGGGAATGATGTCGCTCCGGTATTGATTTCTTTAATCCTTTTATGACATTTTCCAGATTTACGATAGGTTTTTTACTGAGAAATGCTCCTAATACTACCATGTTATAAGCTTTTGAATTGCCTAATTCTGCAGACAAATCAACTGCTGCAATCGTGCACACGATAATATCTTTTCTTTTTGGATGACGAGTGATTCCATTTGGATCATATATCAGCAATCCACCCGGCTTTACACCATCTTCAAACTTATCCATCGACTGCTGATTCAGTATAATTGCAGTATCAAATTTGCTTAAAATTGGAGAACTGATTTTCTTATCACTCAGAATTACTGTAACATTTGCAGTTCCACCGCGCATCTCCGGTCCGTAAGAGGGCATCCAAGTTACTTCTTGTCCTTGCATGATTCCGGAATATGCTAAGATCTTACCCATAGACAAAACTCCCTGTCCGCCAAAACCAGCTATAATTATTTCTTCTTTCATATCTCTTTCTTTTTTACAAATCTTTAATATCACCAACAGGGTATTTTGGGAACATATTTTCTACCATCCATTCGTTAGCCTTTACAGGGCTAAGTTTCCAGCCTGAATTACAAGTACTTACTACTTCTACAAATGACGTCCCTTTTCCCAGAGCAGAATTTTCAAAAGCCTTTCTGATTGCTCGTTTTGTTTTGCGAGCAGAAGCTGCATTGTGTACCGATTGACGTGTTACATAACAGGTGCCTTCCAACTGTGCAAGAAGTTCTGTTATTCTGAGTGGTGATCCGTGGAGCTCTTTTGTCCTTCCGTAAGGAGATGTAGCAGTCTTCATTCCAAGCAGGGTAGTAGGGGCCATCTGCCCACCGGTCATCCCATATATAGCATTGTTGATAAAAATAACAACAATGTTTTCTCCTCTGTTACAGGCGTGCATTATTTCAGCGGTACCAATTGAAGCCAGATCTCCGTCACCCTGATATGTGAATACATATTTCTCAGGATGAAGTCTCTTAGTTGCTGTGGCTACTGCGGGTGCCCTTCCATGAGCTGCCTGTTGCCAGTCTATATCTACATAATTGTAAGCGAACACAGCACACCCAACAGGAGAGACACCAATGGTCTTTTCCTGGATCCCCATCTCGTCTATAACTTCTGCAATTAATTTGTGTACGGTACCGTGAGAACAACCTGGGCAATAATGCATAGTTGTACTTGTAAGAACAGGTGTCTTTGAATACACCATGTTCTCTGGTTTGATTATATCATTTACATCCATGATTGCAATTTTGATTATTTGTTAATAGCTTTTTTAAATGCCTCAAATACCTCATCCGGAGATGGAACAATACCACCTAGACGTCCAAAGAAGTTTACAGGAATTCTTCCGTTCACTGCCAGCCTTACATCCTCGACCATCTGGCCGGCACTAAGTTCTACCGACATCATTGTTTTAAGCTGGGGTACAAGTCTGTTTATCTCATTTGTAGGGAAAGGGAAAAGAGTTATTGGCCTCAATAAACCAAGTTTGATTCCCTCTTTTCGGGCCATTTCTACAGTGCTCTCGCATATTCTTGCCATACAACCATATGCAACAATTACATGTTCTGCATCGTCGCACATTATCTCTTCAAAGCGTACGTCATCTTCTTCCATCTTCCTGTACTTTGCCTGAAGAGTATTGTTCAGCTGTTCATGAATTATTGAATCCAAAGCCAAAGATGTAACGACATTTTGTTTTCTTCCCGGGGTTTTTCCGGTTGTAGCCCATGAAGAGTATTTTTCTATGATTTGCTCATTTGTCAGCCTTGGCTTCATCGGACGTAACTCAACGGTTTCCATCATCTGACCAACAACTCCGTCAGCAAGAATCATTGCCGGAGTTCTGTATTTGAATGCCAGTTCGAATGACAGATCAACAAAATCATACATCTCCTGAGCTGAAGATGGTGCAAGCACAACCATCTTATAATCACCGTGACCGCCACCTTTGCAAGTCTGGAAATAGTCACCCTGTCCGGGTTGAATTGTTCCTAGTCCAGGGCCTCCTCTTACTACATTGACTACCAGACATGGAAGTTCTGCACCAGCAAGATAGCTGAGACCTTCACACATAAGACTGACGCCCGGACTGCTTGAAGATGTCATCACCTTCTTGCCACAGCAGGCACCACCGTATATCATGTTTATTGATGATGTTTCACTTTCTGCTTGTAAAACCACCATTCCTGTGGTTTCCCACGGTTGCTCTTCCATCAGGGTTTCCATGATCTCTGATTGAGGAGTTATAGGATAGCCAAAGTAACCGTCGCATCCGCAACGAATTGCAGCATGGGCGATTGCTTCGTTTCCTTTCATTAAAATCTTCTCTGCCATATTGAAATTTTTAATATTATTCAGTTATACTTTAACCCGATAAACTGTGATGCATGTGTCAGGGCATACTGTTGCGCAATTGGTACATCCTGTGCAACTTTCCGGTGACGCCATAAAAGCAAAATTGTAACCTTTGCTGTTAACATCTTTAGCTAAAGCAATGGTATTTGTAGGACAGTTTACAAGACATACACCACATCCCTTGCATTTTTCTCTGTCAACTACTATAGCTCCTTTTAATGCCATATTTACTAATAGTTTAATTTATAAATTTTTACAAATGTAAATAAATTTCTCTAAAAAAGCAACAAATCGTAATGTAAAAACGACAATTATTTAGAAAAATATTTAAAACCACGAATAATATTATCAATTATGTAATCCCATCTTATAATAATTCCAATTATCAAAATCACTATAAGTATTATAAATCCCTGAATATTCGGGTTTAAATCCTTAAACTCTTTATATGCTTTTTTAAACATTCAATATTACTGTTTTTCTATCCTGATCCTTGCATCAACAGCAATCACCTGTCTGGCATTACCTAAAAGTGGATTAAGATCCATTTCAAAGATTTCCGGTGCGGCACTGCATAGGGCAGAAACCCTTCTGATTGCTTCATTAAAAAGATATTCATTTACTCCTTCCTGTCCTCTTGTCCCCTGAATCAACTTGTATCCTCTCAGATTTTTGATCATTTCGTCTGCTTCATTTTTAGAAACGGGAGATAATGAAGTGTTTATATCATGAAGTGCCTCTACAAATATTCCTCCAAGACCACACAATATGAGGTGCCCGAATTTATCTTCTCTTTTGGCACCAATAAATATTTGCGTCCCGCTTAACATTGGTTGTATCATAATGGCCTTTGTCTGAGGAATATTTATCATCCTGTTAAATTCTATAATAAGTGTCTCTTCTTCGGTTACGTTAAGCACCACACCTCCTACATCGGACTTATGAACTGGGCCAACGACTTTCATAACCAAAGGGTAGCCGATATCCTTAACTGCCTTTTTCAAACTCTGAATATTGTCTACCACAGCCTCTTTTGCTCTGTTAATCCCTGCAGCATCCAATAGCTTCTGGACCTGTTCCGGTTGAAGGTACCCATTATCGCATGATTTGATTACATCGCGAATCATCTTAAAGTCAACCGGGGGCAATTGACAGTCTGTTATTGAGCCTTTTGTGTTGTGTACAGTAGATAGAGCCTTGCCAAACTGTACTTCATCGGGAAAACAGATGCCTCCTTTCTCTTTGAACATTTCTATTTCATCTTTGGCATTTACTGTGGAAGGCAAAATGGCATAAATAGGTTTTTTGCATTTTTTGATCTTATCTATAAGCTTATCGTAAACATCGTAAACCTGAGTCAGACCCGGACTGCCAAAGATTACTGCCATAGAATCAACATCAAAGTCATTTTCGCAGGCATCAATAATTTTTTCCAGTTGATTTGCTGTCCCTGTGGCAAGAAAGTCGATAGGGTTTGATACCGATGAACCAGGATATAATTTTGTCAGAAGTTCGTCTGCCTTTTGTCCTGAAATGTGAGGAATACTGATTCCGTTTTCTGACAAAACATCAGTAAGCATAACAGCAGGACCACCCGCATGAGTGATAATGGCAGCTTTATTTCCTTCCGGATGACGATGCATAAGCACAGAGGCTACTGTTACAAGTTCAGTACGGCTATAGCATCTTATTATGCCAGCTTTTCTGAAAAGAGCTGTAACTGCTTTGTCTGGGCTGGCCATTGCACCTGTATGAGATGAAGCCGCTCTACTGCCTGCTTCGCTGAACCCGGATTTTATAGCAGCTATTCTAGCGCCTTTCTGAATTAATGATATTGAATGCTTTAAGAGCATATCCGGTTTGTTTATACTCTCAATATACAAGAGTTTGACCGGAGCACTTTTCCCATGTACATATGTTTCATCAAGATGCTTCAGAATTTCTTCGATACCAAGTTGAGCACTGTTGCCAACCGAAAATACGGAAGAAAATCTCAGCCCTAGCTGCATGGCAGCCTCCAGAATAAATACAACTGTTGCTCCCGATCCGGATATGATATCCACACCTGTTTCAACAAGTTTTGGAATGGGTTTAGTAAATATGCCTGTATAGCCAGGAGTCATTACTCCGATACAATTTGGCCCAATCAATGATGCTCCTGCTTTGTTGACAAGTTCGACTATTTTTTCCTCTAAAATTGCACCCTCCTTACTATCTTCATGGAACCCGGCAGACAAGATGATTATTGCCTTGCAGTCTTTCTTGTTACATAGTATGTCAACGCTGTCGGGACACATGTGTGCAGGTATGGCCAGAATTGCCAGATCTACCTGTGGAAGTTCCTCTACGCTATTGTAACTTTTAATACCTTGTACGATTTCTGACCTTGGATTCACAACATACAATTTACCTTTGTATCCGGTGTCAATCAAATTATTAAGAACGCTACCACCGGGCTTTTGTTTGTCGTCAGAACCACCGACAATAACTATACTTTTTGGCGAAATCAGCTGTTTTGTTATCATATTTAAAGAATTTTGGCCACAAATATAATAATAAGTAATGAAAAAATTGATTTTAGGTTATTATTATTAGATGGATTGTTTTGATAAATGTATTTTGGCAGGTTTGCCCTTTTTGTCTTTTTTGTCCAAAGCAAACCAAAGTTTCTGAGCGTCACTATGTAAGTAATAGTAATTAAACTCATTGGGGTTATTCATTTCGTTATATAATGGGTTGCTTTCTGTTGAAAGGCCCTTAATCCATGGCATCGCCAGTTTTCCCGGTCCTTTTTTAAGAGAAAAACCTGCAACTATCCAAGCGGAAGCTACTTCAAAAACTGCTTTTTTATTGAACTCTTCACAGAATTCATAAAGCAATATACCATTGTTCTCCTGACTCAGTCTGTTATTGAGTGATTTGTTGGTTAAAATATAATCAAGGAAAATCTCAATAAATAATGGATTATCTTTCTGAAGATTTCTTAAGGTTTCGCACCATATTTTGTTGTTGTACCAGATATCGATCATTTTTGAGAGAACAGACACTTTATACAACTCATTAACAGATATTGCCTTGGTTCTAAGAACTTCGTATGGAGGAGTAGAAGAATAGACAATCCCGTAAATATCAGCATCTTCTATTAATTTTGTCCCAGGGAGCAGTTTGAGTAACTCAATTTGAATCTCATCTACCCCAAGTGTCAGTAAAAACTTTACGTCTTCAATTAATGCATTATACGTATAGAAAGGAAGTCCTGCAATTAGGTCGACATGCAGCTCGAATTTATTTAGTGATACAAGGAATTTCACCCCATCAACAGACTTTTCACTACTGCCGGCTCTTTTGCAAGCATTTAATACCTGATTATCAAGACTCTGCAATCCTGCTTCCAGATGCAATAACCCAGGTTCTGTCATAGACAACCTTTTTCTGATATTTTCTGACAATAGAGCAGGGTGGATTTCCAGATGGAATTTCAATTTACCCTTGAAATCATTGAATATCTTTAGAAGTTCCTCTGCCCTTTCAGAATTGGCGTTGAATGTTCTGTCTAACACCCTTATTTCCTTTACCCCTTTCAAACAGAAATACTTTAGCCTATCATTGATATTTGATGGAGAGATACTTTGTACCATTCTGCACCCTCCACTGACACAAAAAGTGCAATTGTTAAAGCAACCCCTAGACGTTTCTATTTGGACGAAATGCTTGTCCCAGTTAAAGAAGCGAGACATTTCCGGTGGATTAAGAATTGAAAAATCTGAGACTATTGCATCTCCGTTATCATTATAGTCCCCATACTCATTTATCCAGCACATTCCTTGTAATGTGGTCCAAGATGAAGATTGGAATAGAGAGTCAATCAATAATGGAAAGGATTCCTCACCCTCTCCTCTGAAAACTGCATTAATAAATTTATGTGTTGTCAGATAATCTTCATTTTTTCCGAAAAATTCAGGACCTCCAAGAATTACAACAGTTTTTGGGTCCAAACTCTTATATCTACCTAAGATATTCAGGATGAATGAGTGGTTGAAAAGCCATGCAGTTGAAAGAATAATGTCTGGGCAAAAATCAGATATTTCAAGTAATAACAGAGAGGAATCACTGTTAATAGTACCGGAAACCACATGCCATTCTATACTTTCTGATTGATTTTTTGTAAGTTGTGCGTGAAGTGCCGGAAGAGCCAGCGAAGAATGTGAGTAAGAGGCATTAATATCTAACCAGATCAACCTCATTTTACTTCAGAGGTTCAAAATCCTCCTTTCCGACTCCACATAGGGGACAAACCCAGCTATCAGGAATGTCTTTAAATTCTGTACCGGGTGCAATACCTCCGTCGGGATCACCTAGCTGTGGATCATAGATATAGTCGCATACAACGCAAATGTATTTCATGATAATATTTTTAGTGTGTTAAAATCGGTTTTGATAACAATATTAGCAAAAAATATTTGAGTTACTACAAAAATCTAACTATTTTTACAAGATTAAAGAAAAATGTATGAAATCGATATTAATAAAAAATATAGTCCTAAATAACAAACTATCAGACATCCTGATAAAAGACAATCTAATTGACAAAATTTCTGAAAACATAGATTTTCAGGCTGATAGAATAATTAATGGAAATGGACGATCAGTCATACCGGGGTTGGTAAATATGCATACTCATGCTGCTATGACTCTTATGAGGGGCATAGGTGAGGATTTATCTTTAACAGAGTGGCTGGAGACAAAAATTTGGCCAACTGAGAGAAAACTTACAGACGAGATGGTCTATTGGGGAACAAAGCTTGCTTGTCTGGAGATGATTAAATCCGGGACAACATGTTTCAATGATCAGTACTGGAGTCTTCCTTATGCAGTAAAAGCTGCTGACGAGATGGGTATGAGATCTTTTCAGCCTTATGTAATTCTAGATCTTCTGGATGAATCGAATTCAAAAAAAATTAAGTATGAGTGTGAAAAAATGTATGAACTGTCCGGCACATGGAGTAGCAGAAACAAGTTTGCAATAGGATTGCATGCTCCGTATAGTGTATCTAGAAATATGATTGTGTGGGCAAGCGAGTTCGCTCAGAAGAGAGATCTGCTTGTACACATTCATCTCTCAGAGACCAAAGGAGAAAACGAACGGTCTGTAGCTCTTCACGGAGTAAGTCCCACTTTTTATCTTGAACAGTTAGGGGTACTTAATTCAAAAATGATTGCTGCCCATAGTCTATGGATGGATGATGCAGATATAGAGCTGCTTGCAAAAAGAGATGTTAAAATAGTTCACAATATTAATTCGAATCTAAAAATAGCCTCAGGCTATAAATTCAGATATAATGAGTTCAGAGATGCGGGTTTAACTGTTTCGCTGGGGACTGATGGTTGTGCTTCATCGAATAATCTTGATATGATTGAGACCATGAAAACAACTGCATTGGTACAGAAGGGATGGAGGGGAGATCCCAGAGAATTGCCTCTAGATGAACTCATTTCACTTGCAACTGTTAATGGGGGTAAATCACTTGGAATTAAATGTGGTGTAATAAAAGAAGGTTATCTGGCAGATTTGGTAATTATAGATACAAATTCTTATGCATTTACTCCAAATATTAATTTTCTGGCGAATCTAATCTATTCTGCAAACAGTTCATGTGTAGATACTGTTATATGTGATGGTAAGATATTGATGGAAAACAGAATGATTGAAGGTGAACAAGAGATTCTTCGTATGGCTAATAAGCTATATATAAACTTATTGTAAAATACTAATTATGGAATACATAGATAAAATCAAGTCAGCGACAGAATTTGTAAAATCAAAAATTTCCGGAAGGATACCATTTGTAGGAATTGTATTAGGCAGTGGACTTGGTGACCTTGCAGAAAAAATTGATAATAAAATTGTAATACCATATTCGACTATTCCTCATTTTTCTCAGTCTACAGCAATTGGCCATAAAGGTAATCTTATTGCAGGTGAGATAGGAGGCAAGTTTGTTGTGGCCATGCAAGGACGATTTCATTATTATGAGGGGTATGGCATGGATCAGGTGACGTTACCAATCCGAGTAATGAAGCAACTTGGAGTCAGTTATATTTTTGTCTCTAATGCTGCTGGTGGCGTGAATCCTTCGTTCAGGGTAGGAGACCTTATGATAATAAGAGACCATATAAATTTAATGCCAAATCCACTTATCGGGAAGAATCTTGAGGAATTTGGTCCGAGGTTCCCGGATATGACAAGACCTTATGATCTAGGGTTGATAAAAAAAGCAGAAGAAATCTCTCTTAAACTTAAAATCCCTATGCAAAAGGGTGTTTATCTGGCTGGTACCGGCCCTACATATGAAACACCGGCAGAATATGGATTTTTTTCTAAGATAGGTGCAGATGCAGTTGGTATGTCCACTGTCCCGGAGGTTATTGTTGCGAGACACTCAGGTATTCCCGTTTTTGGAGTATCTGTGATAACTAACGAAGCTTTTTCATTTGCAGAAGACTTTGTCAATGATGGAAACGATGTTATTAACGCTGCAAACAGGGCAGCAGAAAAAATGTCGCAATTATTTATTAACTTGATCACCAATTTATAATTAAAATCAGAATTATGCCTCCAATACCAAAAAAATATTATCCGGAAGCAGAGAGTGTATGTTACTACTCAGATCTTCTATGGCAAAAAGCTTTTGTTGAAGGAAACGGGGGAAATATTACGTTAAAAATCTCTGAGTTTTTGATAGTTGCAACTCCAACTTTATATGCAAAAAAAGGTTTGACAGTTGATGATCTTACTATTATTGACAAAAACGGAGTACAACTTTATGGGGAGAACATTGTAACTTCAGAAATATCATCTCATCTTTCTGTATATAAATCGAACCCATCGGCTCAGTCAGTAATTCATTCACATCCGCCATACACGTGTTCATATGCATATACAGATCACTTTCCAACTCAGCTTTTGAGCCCGGAGGCAATAATATGGATTGACGATCTGGTATTCGCACCATATTCTCTCCCTGGTTCAGATGAATTGGCATCTCAAGTAGAAACTCTTTCCAGAGGAAAAAACGTACTCATTCTTCAAAATCATGGTCTTCTTACTTGGGGAGAGAGCATCAGAGATGCATACTGGAGGACAGAAATTGTTGAAGCTCATTGCAAAATATCACATCTGATTGATTCAAGAAAAGCTGTTCCGAGACAATTTTCATACAAGCAACTTACTCAATTACACGAACTTAAAAAGAGGTTTTTTAAGTAATGGGGTTACTATTTCCATACGATTCTGTCGACCTTTCCTCAGACAAATCTTTCCTGGTCATCTTAGATCAAACAAAACTACCGGCAATGGAAGTGTTTCTTCAATTAAATGAAGAGAATGAAATTTTTGATGCGATATATACTCTTAAAGTAAGAGGTGCGCCGGCAATTGGAATAGCTGCAGCATTTGGCCTTTGCGTAATTATGAATAGAGAGAAGTCATTAAGTGTAAACGGATTTAAATTAAGAACACTGGAGGTAATATCAAGACTTAATTCATCCAGGCCTACAGCAGTTAATTTATCGTGGGCACTTAAAAGAATGGAAAGGAAATTCTTGTCACTATTGGCATATCCCGGAATAACAACAGAAGTGTTGCTAAAATCTATGTTCGAGGAGGCTAATGCAATCAAAACAGAAGATGTGGAAATGTGCAGGTCTATTTCTGAGTATGGTCTGACACTGTTGAAACCAGGGATGGGAGTGCTTACACACTGCAATGCCGGCCATATTGCCGTATCAAGACTTGGTACAGCTTTAGGTCCTCTTTATCTTGCAAAGGAGGCTGGATACCAAATTAGAGTCTATGCTGACGAAACGAGGCCCTTATTGCAGGGATCAAGACTGACGGCTTTCGAGTTGATGAAATGCGGAATTGATGTTACCTTGATTTGTGACAATATGGCCTATTCAGTTATGGACAGAGGATGGGTAGATATAGTATTTGTAGGATGTGACAGAATAGCAAAAAATGGCGATGTAGCTAACAAGATTGGTACTGCAGGCCTTGCCGTACTTGCAAAAAACAAGGGAATACCATTCTATGTTTTGGGCCCCTCTTCATCTATTGACAATACATGTATGAGTGGAGCCGAGATAATAATAGAGGAGAGGCCGTCTTTTGAGGTGACCGATTTATTGTTTAAATCGAGTGTTGCTCCAAAGGGAGTGAAAGTATATAATCCTGCTTTTGACATTACACGAGCAGAGAATATTACCGGCATAATAACGGAAAAAGGTATTTATAAATACCCATATAATTTTTAAGTTTGACATGATTAAGAATATAATATTTGATTTAGGGGGCGTAATTGTAAGATTAGATAAAAATACTTGCATTGAGTCATTCAAGAAATTAGGATTTGAAGATTTTGGGAGTATCCTTAACGAGTTTGTTCAAAAGGGACCTTTTCTGGATTTTGAATTGGGACTCTTAACCGAAGATGAATTCAGGTCTTTTATAAGGCAGAATATTAAAAATAATGTGACTGATTCAGATATTGATAATGCAATGTCCGACTTTCTTGTTGAGATCCCGAAAAACAAACTGGATACAATATTAAGATTGAAAAGTAGCTACAATGTTTTCTTGTTAAGTAATACAAATCCTATTGCTATAAAGGCAGTTAAGCCATTTTTTAAATCATACGGTATGACAATGGAGGACTATTTCCATAGAATGTTCCTCTCATATCAAATGAAAATGGCTAAACCAGATGTAGAAATTTTCGCTAAAGTTTTGGAAATTGCATCTATCAAGGCTCAGGAGACTCTCTTTATTGATGATGGACCGGCAAATTTACATTCCGCATCATTGTTGGGTTATAAAACTCTATTGGCTACCCAGGAGAGTGATTTGGAAACAGAGATAAGATCTGTATTATGATAAATTTCATAAGCCTGTCAAGCGGAAGTAATGGGAATTGTTACTATATAGGCAACGAAGATGTCTCAATTTTGATAGATGTTGGAATAGGTGTAAGAACAATAAAAAAGAGACTTGCCGAATGTAAAATTCAGATTGGACTTATTGATCTGATATTAGTTACACATGACCATATTGATCATGTGAAGCATCTTGGATCATTTGCAGAACGTTACAGAATTCCGGTCTGGGCAACATCGGAACTTCATAAATCACTTTTATACCATCCATGTACAAGAGGTACATTGATTGATTGTCGCAGAATTATTGTCAAAGACAAAGAGTATGATTACAAAGGGGTCAAGATAACTCCTTTTGAAGTTTTACATGATGCTACAGACACTATAGGCTTTCATATTGACTTTTTTGGTGAGAAATTTACACTTATTACAGATGCAGGAAGGATAACTGATGAAGTAATCAGTTATGCAAAGAGAGCCAACCATTTGATACTGGAATCTAACTATGACTATGAAATGCTTGTCGGTGGCAGTTATCCCAAGGTTCTAATTGAAAGAATCAGGAATGGAAAGGGACATCTATGCAATAATGAGACAGCAAAAGCATTGAAAGAGATATATCATCCCGATTTAAGATCCCTGTTCTTGTGTCATCTGAGTGAAAACAACAATACTCCTGACCTTGCATATAAGGCAGCCTTTGATTCATTATCAGAGATTGGGATTGCAGTAGGGGAAGAACTCAGATTATTATGCTTACCAAGGAAAAGTATATTTCATTATTCAATAGGGGATATAATGAAAGAAGGCACATCAGATATTTGATGCGCCTTCTAAATGGGTTATGTTGATATTTAATCTACAAACTGTGCCGCAAAATACTTGGCGGTAAGTTTTTCTCCTGTTGCTTTCTCAATCATATCGTTCCACTCATATTTCATTCCTGCATTAAAAATGTTTTTTGTCATCCAAGTGCCGATTTCCTTATTACCAATATATGATTCATTTTTAAAATCACCGGTCTTGGAAATATTGTTCACTATATAATAATGCATCTGAGAAGCAAATAATTCTCCCAGCTGATAATTGTGGTAATAGCAAGGATAAAGTGCTATATGAATTTTGCTTGCCCAATCAGGTGAGTTGCGGTTTTCCGGACGATTCAGCATCTGATATTTTTCTACAAGATCCCACCAGAGTGTGTTCAAATCCTGATCGGGGTTAGCGTACATTGCTTTTTCGAAACGGTAAACCACTTGTACCCAGCGACTAAACACCAATTGCTGTAATTTAAGTGATTTATTGCAGTCATCAGCTATTTTGTCAATCTCCTCCTGAGGAATTCCCAGACTTTGCTTCATCCACTGCGGATTACGTGACAAGCGGCCGAAAATCATTGCTACAGCTTCTGTTGTGAATGTATGTGCGGCATTTCTCAGTAAGTATGGATTTTCCGGTATATCATGTCCCTGAGAATAGACTGCATGGCCGAATTCATGCAACATGGTTCCCATCCACTGCTCATTGTCACTGATATTACACAGAACCCTTATATCACCATCAGAGTCAATGTCGGTACAATATGCATGCTGGTTTTTCTTTGGTTTCTCATACAAATCACTGTTTGCCATAATCTTGCTTACGTCCAGACCAATGCTCATGTAGAAATCGCTGGTCAATTGTTCAAGATTTTTCCCTTTGTAATACTTGTCAAGATCAACAGGATAGAGTTGAGGAGATTCCTGAAAAAATCTTCCTTGAAAATGCCAAGGCATCAGCATCTCTTTTTTTACTTTGTATCTTATTGCAAAAGCAGAATCCATTTCATCTTTCAACTTGCCAAAAGCACCTCTGGTTAAAGAGTCAAGTTCATCAAAAAGCGAAGATATCTCTTCCGGATTCTGACCAGAAAGCTCCAGTGACATTGTATGATAATTGTCGAATCCCAGAGAGACTGCAACTTTGTTTCTTAATTTGACCAATTCTATTACATCTGTTGCAACATGGGGTCCAATGTTCTTATGTGCCATCCAAACATCCATCAGCTCCTTGTTATCGTTTGATGATTGAAGAATACGTTCAACCTCATTGTCAGAAATATCCTTGCCTTTGAAATTAGCCCTGAACTCTGCATACTTCTGTTCTAAAGCAGCTGTCTTGTTAATTATTGAATTCAATAGGGAAGTATCTGTCTGGTTTGAAAGAAAAGAGTTGTACAGTATGGTAAGCTGCCTGCTTAAAAGAGAATCTTTTATCTTACCATTCTCTTTTATCTGTTTTAAAGTTGCGAAAGTTTCCGGATTAGAAAATATCTGTGTTATTTTAATGTTAGCATCAGAATATTTTTTGAAATCTGCTGTATCACCGGTAATGGTACCATTCCAGTATGCAAGATTTGCCTCTATGGCTAATGGCCTGACAGTACTCTCTGTCTGACTGATAATTTCTTTTAACTTCATTTCATCCTGATTATTACAGCTTACAAACAATGCGCATGCTGCAAAAAATAATGTTGTTTTATTCATTTCAATTTTTTTATAAAGTTATTAATATTTTTCTTTCCTTTTTGTATATGTCAGAAAACAGAAAACGGGAAATTGGCAGATTATTTAGTTGTTGTCCAACTTCTGTCAATTCCCGTTTATCCGGTAATTATAAGGGACACAATCTGTGAACCCTTATCAACATTATAACTTTGGTCCGCAAGCTATAAGAGCTTTTGCCGCATCATTGTCGCAATATTGTTCGAAATTCTTTATGTATTTAGCAGCCAGTGATTTTGCCTTTTCTGTCCACTCCTCTTTGTTGGTATATGTATCTCTTGGATCTAGAATACCTTCAGATACATTCTTTAGTTTTAGCGGAGCTGTAAGGTTAAGGATAGGGATTTTGACTGTAGGAACCTGATCAATTGTGCCTTCAATAATTGAATCAATAATAGCACGTGTATCTTTTATTGAGATTCTTTTTCCTGTACCGTTCCATCCTGTGTTTACAAGATATGCTTTTGCACCGTGTTGATCCATCTTTTTTACAAGGGTCTGTGCATACATTGTAGGATGCAATGTAAGGAATGCCTCTCCGAATGCAGGGGAGAACGATGGAACAGGTTCTGTTATACCTCTTTCTGTTCCGGCTAATTTTGATGTATAACCGCAAAGGAAGTGATACTGAGCCTGATCTCTATCCAGAATTGAAACCGGAGGCAAAACTCCAAAAGCATCAGCAGAAAGATATATGATCTTCTTAGCATGACCGGCTTTTGATGGAAGAACTATCTTGTTTATGTGATATATAGGGTAAGATACACGAGTATTCTCAGTAATTGAACCATCAGAATAATCTACGGAACCGTCTTGATTTACAGTAACATTTTCTAGTAGTGCGTCTCTCTTGATTGCTCTCCAGATATCCGGTTCGTTTTCTTCACTTAGATTGATTGTTTTTGCATAACATCCACCCTCATAATTGAATACACCATGTTCGTCCCAACCATGTTCGTCATCACCAATGAGATATCTTTTTGGGTCGGCAGACAGAGTAGTCTTACCGGTACCTGAAAGACCAAAGAAAACCGCAACATCACCATCATTTCCTACATTTGCCGAACAATGCATTGATGCTATTCCTTTAAGTGGAAGATAATAGTTCATCATAGAAAATATCCCTTTCTTCATCTCTCCACCGTACCAGGTACCTCCACAAACAGACATTTTCTCAGTGAGATTAAATAGTACGAAAACATCTGAATGCAAATTATGTTCCTTCCATTTAGGATTTGTAACTTTTGAACCATTCAGAAAGACAAAATCAGGTTCACCGAAATTATCCAATTCGTACTTTGACGGACGGATAAACATATTCGTCACAAAATGCGCTTGCCATGCAACCTCCATTATAAAACGAACCTTAATACGAGTATCTTCGTTTGTGCCGCAATATGCATCAACACATAAATAGTCTCTTTATCTGAAAGTTGATTTTGAACAAGTTCTTTACAATCTGTCCACACATTTTGTTCAATTGGTTTGTTAATAGTGCCATCCCACCATATCGTATTTTCGGTTATTGAGTCTTTAACAATGAATTTATCCTTGGGAGAACGGCCAGTGAAAACTCCTGTTTTTACCGCTACTGCTCCTGTATTTGTGAGTGTTCCTTTTTCAAATCCTTCGTTTTTTTCAGACATTTCTGCTTGAAACATAACTTCGTAAGAAGGATTTTGGATAACATTCGTGACATTTTTAATGCCGTACTTGGTTAGATCTAAATTAGTCATATATATAATTTTTATTAAAACCGATATTATTATCTTAACATTCGATAAAAACGCATTATAATTCAGCAAAAATCTTGCCATAAACCCCCGATATTTGCTAAATTTGCCCTATAGCAAAATGGAATGAAAACTCCCCTGGAAATACTTGAAAACTACTGGTCCTACCAGTCATTCCGGCCAATGCAGGAGGAGATTATCAACTCGGCTCTTTCTGGTAATGACACTTTGGCACTCCTGCCTACAGGAGGTGGAAAATCTGTATGTTTTCAGATTCCTGCTCTCATACAAGAGGGTGTCTGCATTGTTGTATCTCCGCTTATTGCTTTGATGAAAGATCAGGTAGAGACTCTCAGAAATAAGAATATCAAAGCCTTGGCTGTACATTCAGGTATGACAAAAAACGAGATTGATGTAGCACTAGATAATGCAGTGTATGGAGATTATAAATTTTTGTACATATCCCCCGAGAGGTTGCATAACGAAATGCTAAGAGTGAGAGTTTCTCAGATGAAAATAAATTATCTGGTTGTTGATGAAGCCCATTGCATATCTCAGTGGGGGTATGATTTCAGACCTAGCTATCTCTCAATAAAAGATTTTAAAGAAATAATAGGGGATGTTCCAATTATTGCGCTTACGGCTACAGCGACCCCTTTTGTTGCCGTGGATATCATGAATCAGCTTGGTTTCAAAAAACCTAACCTTATACAATCCGGGTTTGAAAGGCCTAATATTTCTTATGTTGTAAGGAAAGTAGAAGATAAAAATGGTCAGATTCTAAAGATTGTCCACTCTGTTCCGGGATCAGGAATTATTTATGTAAGGGAGAGAAAACGTGCAGAAGAGCTGGCTTCGTTTCTGTTGTCTCAAGGGGTTGATGCTGAAGCTTATCATGCTGGGTTCAGCTCTTCTGAAAGATCAAAAAAACAGGATGAATGGAAAAAAGGAGAGACAAGAATAATAGTTTCCACCAATGCATTTGGAATGGGAATTGATAAGAGCGACGTTAGGTTCGTATGCCATTATGACCTTCCTGAGTCAGTCGAGGCCTATTTTCAGGAGGCAGGAAGAGCCGGACGTGACGATGAAAGAGCATATGCGGTTCTGCTTTGGAACAGGAGCGATATTAGCAGATTACGTCAGATAACAAATCTTACATTCCCGGAAATCGACTATATCAAGGATGTCTACCAAAAGCTGTTTATATACCTTGGCCTTGCTTATGGATCGGGAAAGGGAGAAGTGATAAAATTCAATCTCGCAGACTTTACCAAAAGCATGAAGTTGCACACACTGTCGGCATATCATGCCATTAAATATATTCAGACAGAGGGTTACTGGAATTTGACTGAAGATATTGATAATCCAAGCAGGATTATGTTTACAGTAAACAGAGATGAGCTGTATAAAATTCAACTCAAGAGCACATCTCTGGACTCTTTTATTAAGGTTATTCTCAGGATTTACACTGGACTTTTTTCTGCATTTATTCCTATTGATGAAGAGTACATTGCAAGGGTTTCTAGGAACAGCAAAGCATCTGTAGCCTCAAACCTCATATTGCTTTCCAGAATGCATATAATTAATTACATACCAAGTGTGAGATCTCCATTGCTAATATTAAACGAAGAGAGACTTGATAATAAAAATCTATATATCTCTACAAAAAAATACGAGGAACGCAAGAACACATACAAATCAAGAATCGACAGTATAATTTCTTATGTTTCTAATAATGAGGTATGCAGATCGATACAGTTGCTCAAATATTTTGGTCAGGATGACTCACGGAAATGTGAATTTTGTGATGTGTGTATAGAAGATAGAAAATCTGGAGATTGCAGGAGTTATGAATTTGAGGTTGAAAGCAAAATGATGGAGTTTTTAGCATTGGCTCCCAGATCATTACAGGAGATTTCTGAATTAATGGGTGATGAAACAGATACTTATATTCATATCTTGAGAGATCTTATTGACAGGGGAGGGGTGAAAGTGGAAAATGAATATTATTCTTTAGTCTGTTAAGAATTTATCAAGTTCTAAATAGAGACGTTGAACAGGAAGTCCCATGACATTGAAGTAGGAGCCCTCAATTCTGCTAATTGCAATATAACCGATCCACTCTTGTGCCCCGTATGCGCCTGCCTTATCATAAGGACGATATTTATCTACGTAGAATTCAATTTCTTTTACTGACAAATCTCGGAAATAAACATCGGTAATAGCAGTAAACGATCCGCTTTTAAAGTTGTTTCTTATAAATACTCCTGTCAATACCTGATGCTTTTTTCCTGAAAGTTTGCTAAGCATCCCAACAGCATCTTGCCTGTCAAGTGGTTTGCCAAGTATTTCATTATCGCACAATACCATAGTGTCGGCTGTAATAAGTATTTCATTATCTTTGAGTGCTCTGGCAAATTCTTTTGATTTTAGTTCTGCCAGATATTCCGGAACCAACTTTACATTCATTGTAGGATCAAATATCTCCTCGATATCCCCACCATTTTCAATTGTAAAGTCCAGATCTATTCCTTCAAGCAATTGCTTCCGCCTGGGTGAAGCAGAGGCCAGGATAATATCAAACCCTTTTAGTTTATCTCGTAACATTTGTTTTTCTTAAGCAGTGAATTTAACCAGAATATGTTTCGGGATCTGTGTTCCATTTATTATGGATTTTAAGTGTCTGTTCTATTACGTCTCTAACACATCCTTTGCCTCCAGGATAAAGTGAAATGTATTCACTTATCTCTTTTACTTCAGAAACAGCATCTGCAGGGCATGTTGCCAGACCGCACAACTTAAGCACACCTATGTCCGGGATATCGTCACCCATAAACAGAACCTCATCGGGCTGCAATTTGTGCCTTTCACAAAAGTCAATGAAGTCAGGGATTTTATAATTGGATTTAAGGTAGATGTCATTTCTATCCATTCCAATGAGAGCGAATCTTTTTACAATACTTTCGGAAGCTCCGCCGGTTATTATAGCAACCGGAAAACCCTGAATAGTTGCCTTTCTGACTGCAAAGCCATCTTTTGCATTGTGAGACCTTAGAAGGTCGCCAGTGTCAGTAGCTAGTACGGTTCCATCGGTGAATACCCCGTCTACATCAAAGGCAAAGGCTTTGATTTTAGAGAGTTTTATTTTGTAATTAGACATAAATTGTTGTTTTTATTTTTTTGATTTTTGTTCTGCTATCAGCTTTGAGATAATCTCATATAACTCTTTGTGTTCAGTCATGTCTGAGAGCAGAGACAGGTGTTTATCGATGGTTTTCATATCACCCCTTTTTGCAGGTCCGGTTTGAACGATTGATGGGTGTTCGTAAAGAAATGCCTTTCTGACAGTCTCAATTGCAAGTGGCATAAGAAACATATGGTTTGGTTTTGCCAGATCAAATGCAAGACCTGTCAGATAGTTGACAAAATTGCTGACATAAACAGCTGCAAGATGAATTTTGAGCCTTTCCTGCGAGTCTGCAATCTTGTATTCTGCCCCTAGAGAGAATATAATTTCAGTCAACACTTTTTTAACTTCATCATTTGAAAATTCAATGAAAAAAGGTACTTGTCTGAAATCTACGGGTTTTATCTTACTAAGAGTCATTAAAGGATATATTACTCCATATGAATCGTTTCCGGAAAGCAGATTCATAGAAGAGGCCCCACTGGTATGAAGTAAGATTGGTTTCTTCAAACTTCCCGTTAAAGCATTTACAAAATTATCCGCAAGTTCTTCAATTGCATCATCGGAGACTGCCAAGATAACAATATCTGAATCTGCAAGCATCTGATATTCTTTTGTATACTTTGTGATTTCACTTATGTGGTGTGGATTATTGTCACTTTTATTAAGGATATGAACAAGCTTTTCCGACGATTCTGTATTCCTTCCGCAAATATACGGCACCGAAAACCCAGCAGCTTTTATTGCCATTGACAATCGGTATGCTACATTTCCTGAACCACAAAATGATATTCTGTACATGTTTTTCACAAATTATCTGGTGCCTGTTGCAAACACCGGCAGGCTTTCATGCCCATTGTTATCTACAGATTGTATTGCGAAGAAATAATTGTCTCTGCTTAACGGGACAACCACGAAATTCTCCTTTACAAGTATTTTCTTTTGCCAGTGAGACATATCTGTTTCCCTGATTAGTAAATAGTAAGCATCCGGTTTCTTCCCGGTTACAGGAGATTTCCATGTTATTTTGGTCTCGCCGGATAATGTAGAGAGGTCAATTTTCACATCAACAGGTACTGATGGAGCCAAAGAGAGGTTCATCACTGTTGCAAGATTGGCAGAGGCGTTTTTTCTTACATATTCAAAATCGACCCCGTCAATAAGATCACCATATTGGATTCCATCTTTGAAAATAATAGGTTGGTGAGTTCTGTTGTAGTTCTCATAATATTCGCAAATCCTGACTGATGTGAAACCCCTCTTACTGAATGGAGTATGGTCCCCACCCCGGCCAAAACGGTCATTCCTGTATATAAGACTGATATTCAGGTTCAATACATATCTCTCTCCTGTTTCCTTGATATATCGGGCCAACTGGCGTGACGGGCTGTCGTTTTCAGAGGAATTGAAAATTCTATCTCTTTTCATCTCTTCACTTTCCAAGGCAGGAATATTTTCTGAAAAGACTCTCACCATTGTATTGTTCCGACTGTCTGTTTCACTAGCAGCGGAGTTTCCTATCATGTCATTGTTGATGACAGAGAGAATATCCCATTTTTCGTTTAATGCAATCTGGGCCATATGGTCCGCCCCCAGAAGGCCATGTTCCTCGCCTGAAAGAAACATAAGCTTTATTGTTAAAGGCAGTTTATAAGAGGATAATACCCTTGCAATCTCTATAAGAGCAGATACTCCGCTTCCGTTGTCGTTAGCCCCTGGGGCAAACGATGTTGAATCGTTGTTGTTGTCAATTCGATTGTCGTAATGAGCCAGTAGAACAATCACTCTTTTATCTTGGGTAGAAGCACCTTTTATTGTTGCAACAATGTTGGATAAAACGATTTCCTTTCCCAACCTGCTTCCTTTCCCCCCAGCTTTATATTCTATTCTTTCCACACATATCTCCGGGCCTGATTCTTTAGCAAATGAATTGATTTTGTTGAAAATATAGTTTGATGCAGCTCCTATGCCAATATTCTGATCGTTTTTTGAACTAAGATTATGTCTTGTATGGAACTTAAGTAGATCTTTAACATAGTTTTTAATGCTGTCAGCGGATAATGAAGACACTCCCTGAATTATCAAAGGGTCAAGATTAGCTATTTGTTGCGAGGAAGCAGTTTTGGCACTTAATAACAATATTGTTGCAATTATTAACAGTATTGTTTTATTTACTGATAATAAATGTTTTGAGTTGCTGTTTCTCATTATTGAAGTCAATTTAGTTTAAAAAATTCGCTTAATATTTTTTTATGCTTTCCGGGTATAATTATCGTATGATTTCCTAAATGACTGTTAAGAAAGGCATCTAAATCCGAATCAGATTTGAAAATAAACTTGACCTGTGTCCTGCATCGCTCAACCACACTTGTATTCTGAACAATTTCTCCCTCAAATGCATAATATTTATCCAGGTTTTCACCTGCGCATTTAAAAACAGTATACTTTCCCAGGGGTAGTAGTGCAGCAACACCTATTCCAATCTTTGATTCATAGTGTGAAGGCAAAGAAAAATCTTTTGACAAACTGACAGGTGCTGTACAGTGAGCAAAATCGACACTTCTCTCTTCCATCTCTATTGATGAAGGATTTGCCATAAATGATGATGTACCGCAAAGTGTGCCGGCGATAAGCATCGACCAGAGAGATGGAACGTCTCCTTCACAGCCCGATACAACTCCTCTGTCGTTCAACATTGATAAAGCCAGGCATGATGTTGTCTTGCAAGATGAAAGTAAATCAAAACATTTGATAGTAAGAGCATTCAAATTGTGATTATCAATTAGTTTGATCAAAGCCATGTACATTTTTACAGCATCGGTAATATCTTTCTGAGATCTGTCGCCATCTCTCTTGTCTATCAACTCTTTTATTAATACATCATAATTGTTGTCTGAATCGACCTCTTGATTATATAATTTCTCAAGTTCGGAAATGTTTAAGGGAAGAAATTTTGTTCCAAATTTTTCTGAAACAGATTTGATATTAACCTTGGAAGAAATCAACCATGATGATTCCCCGCCAACAAGACCAATCACAGCTTTAGATAACTTATAACGTGCCGACTGGATATGCATAAGAGCTGAAATCTCCTGCTTAAACTCTTCGCAGAATTTCTTCGACGGTAAAAGAGGGAAATTTAAGTGCTTGTGTTTTATTTCTTTGTTGGTTAGCCATGAGGAGATTTCAAGAGAGGCCGCCAGAGAGTTGTGGTATGAGTCGCTTAAAATAACTAAAGGATTGGAGAGCATCCCGTATTTTTGAGTAAACTTCTCTTCCGTTCCTCCGGTAGCAATAAATGCAACAACAAGATTTTCTCCGGCTAAAGAGTTTTCAACCTCAGAGCTATCAATTAGTTCAACTTCATGTTCCGATCGTAATTCGTTTAAAAGTGCCTCTCTAGTATCAAGAAGAGTAGATGAGTCATGAAGAGAAGATGAGAAGATAACTACTTTCAGATTATTACCCATTGCCGTATTGTTGCTATATTTGACAAAGGTAAATATTTTTGATCAATAATTTTCTTGTAAAAATATGGATACAAAAGAACATAATTGTAGCATTGCCAATTCAGCATCTTCTGGTAACTTAAAAATGGCATTTGTCCTTAATCTCGCGTTTGCCATTATAGAACTGGCAGGCGGACTCTTCACCAATAGTGTAGCTATTCTTTCTGATGCACTTCACGACTTTGGAGACAGTATATCTCTGGGAGTTGCATTTTATTTGCAAAAAAAATCCGGTAAAAAGAGTGATGAGTTTTATTCCTATGGATATAAACGATTTTCTCTTCTTGGGTCGGTATTCATATCCATTGTTCTAGCAGTAAGTTCGGTCTTTATTATAACAGAGAGTGTAAAAAGAGTAATTGAACCACAACATTCAAATGCCACGGGAATGCTGCTACTGGCTATTCTAGGTATAATAGTCAACGGAATAGCAGTATTAAGACTGAAAAAAGGATCTTCATTGAATGAAAAAGCTGTATTGATTCATATGATGGAGGACGTGCTTGGCTGGATTGCAGTACTTATTGCAAGTGTGGTAATGATGTTCGTGAATATACCGGTACTCGACCCACTCCTTTCAATAGGGATAACAATCTGGGTATTAGTGAATGTTTATAACAATTTATCAAAAACACTAAAAATAATGCTTCAGGAGATACCCCGAGATGTGAAGACAGATGAATTCATAAAGGAGATAAGTATGATGGATGATATTGAATCTATTCACGATCTCCATCTTTGGAGCCTTGATGGAGTGAATCATATTCTTACTCTTCATGTTGTTCTGACAAATAACTCATCATTAGAGAAGCAGATGGAATACAAACAAAAGATTCGTTGTATAGGAGAGAAGTATGGAATCGGACACATCACTATTGAGTTTGAGGGTACCGAAGAGGCAGGTGATTGTGGATATAAGGAAAAATGCTGATAGGAGAACCTATTTTTTATATCTGCTGATTGCTTCACGAAGAGCATCCCAATAACCATCTGTTTTGTCAACCCCCTCGAGAGAGAAAAGACATATTCCCTTTGATCCGCCTTTTGATGCATAACCAAACATTTCGTCAATTTTCTCTTTAGGCACATGTCCCACGAACAGTCCGGAACAAAGGTAAGCACTGCTCTTGTGTTTTCTGAGTGCAATAACACCCTCTTTTGTTGCAGTTTCTATCCATTCATCTGGTTTGTCGTAGAATTTATGATAAATCATTGGAAAAATGACGTCTATTTCCTTGAAGTTGGCCCAATCTTGTCTGACAAGCTTTTTTGACTCCTCCGGTGATGCAAAAACTGCAGCAGAAGCAATTTTGCCGTGTGATTTAATCTCATGACAAAGTTCACTCGCAACCTTGGCAATGGCATTATATCTGAATTGCATCCATTCTGTATGTGAAGTAGGGTCATCCAGCTTAATTGGGTCAATCCCTGTCTTTTTGCTGAATTCTGCCCTGCAAACTTCGCAGTAGCAATGATCCCATAGCGGGTAAACCTTATCCTGGACGACTCCACGAGACTTGTGCAAACCATAAGGAAGAATTGCATCGGGATACCGTATAAAATCCAGATGAATACCTGCAAGGCCATCAATTTCAGCCAATTCAGCCACCCGGGCTTTCAGATATTCTGTTGTTCCTGGTCGGGTAGGGCAGAGCCATCTGTAATGTTCCCTGTTGTACAATTTAATATCAAGACATGACTGACCAAGTGCATTCACCTGATAAAGTTCAGGATGAGACTCTCTGAGATTCAATTCTGTACGGTTTGTTGTCCAGATCCATGCATGCAATTCAATATTGAATTTCTTCGCATAGGGTATTGCTGTTTTAATAATAGTGATTGCCCCCTTGTCTGTGAAATCTGTAGTATCACCTTGTATCTCGGGATATCCCCCATGACACTCCAATATTATTGCATCTATTCCGGCACTTGAGGCACAACTGAAATAATGTTCCCATTGTTCAGGTGTCATGGCAATCTTGCCAGACATCCACGCCCAGACTTTTTTGTCCAGTTGTTTCTTGTTTTCAGTATAATATATCTTTCTTGAACAAGATGAAGATATAAAAACCACCAAAACAAAAGTGCCAAGAATAGTGAATATATTTTTCATGACTTAATTAATAAGTTATGCTTCCGGTACTATCTCTTCTTTTATAGATACAAATGGATTTATGTCAGAAGGAGCAAAATCTTTAATGTAAGAATAACGCTCATCGTTCCATGCTTTTGATTTGTTGAGATATACAGAGGCTGAGTTTTCAAAGCTGTCGTCAGACTGAGAGTCAATAATAAGCAAATAAGACATTATTATATGTGCCGCCATTTCTACCAACCTGCGTGCATGAAAGTCGATAACTTCATTATCTGACCCGGCAACAAGCGCAACAGCCTGCTGATATTGTTCGGCCATCTCAACAAGAGTTTTTTTGTATTGAGAAAAACCAGGCTTAAGTTCGGTTTTTTCGTACTCTTTTATTTGGTTGAGGTATGCACCGTTTGTCACATATCTCTGAGCAGCAACTACCTGTAATTGAGACGTTCCTTCATAAATTGTTGTAATGCGGGCGTCTCTGAATATTCTCTCTATGGGATAATCCTTCATGAAACCTGAACCACCATGTACTTGAAGCGAGTCATATGCATTCTGATTTGAATATTCAGACGCCATAAGTTTTACGATTGGCGTAAACATATCTGCTAGCCTTTGGTAACTTTTTGATTCCTGTCTCTCCTCTGGTGTGAGTTTACGTTGTTCGGCAATAAAACCATAAGCTTTGTAAATATCTACGAAACGGGTTGTCTCATAAAGAAGAGCTCTTGATGCCTGAAGTTTTGCCTTAATTATAGCTAACATTTCGTAAACAGCAGGAAACTGAACAATCGGCTTACCGAACTGTGTCCTTTCATGAGCATATTTCAAAGCCTCACGATACGCAGCCTCTGATATTCCAACTGATTGAGCAGCAACTCCCAATCTAGCACCATTCATAAGAGTCATTACATACTTGATTAGCCCCATTCTTCTTTCACCAACCAATTTGGCGGGAGCGTTATGGAATACAAGTTCACATGTAGGAGATCCCTTTATCCCAAGCTTGTTTTCAATCCTTCTTACCTGAACTCCTTCCCAGTCCTTGTCATAAACAAAATATGAAAGTCCCCTTCCATCGGTAGTGTTCTCTTCTGAACGGGCCAGTACCAGTTTAATCTGGGCATCTCCATTAGTTATAAACCGTTTAACTCCATTCAGATGCCATAAGCCGGTTTTCTCATTATATGTGGCTTTAAGCATAACTGCCTGAAGATCACTTCCTGCATCCGGTTCGGTAAGGTCCATTGAACAAGTCTGACCTTGATTTATTCTGGGTAAAAACTCGTTTTTAAGCTCTTCTGATGCGAATTCATGGATTGTTTCGGCACAATCCTGAAGTCCCCAGATATTTGCAAAACCGGCATCTGCCCTTGCTACCATTTCCCCTGCCATTACATAAGGAACCATAGAAAAATTCAGGCCACCGAATTCTCTTGGAAGTGACATTCCGTAAAGTCCCGCCTGAATCAATACATCCTGATTCTGTTGCGTACCTGGAGCATAAGTTACTCTGCCATTTTCATGATGTGGTCCACATTTATCCACCTCCTCGGCATTTACGGCAATTACATCGCCACAAATCTCACCCGCAATCTCCATAACTTTTTCGTAAGAATCCAGAGTATCTTCACCTGTACATGGAGCGTAATCAAACTTGCCGGAATCCTTGAAATCCTGCTCCTTGAGTTGCACGATTTTTTTCATTAACGGATTCTGAAACTGAAATTTAAGGTCTTTATTATCTTTATAAAAGTTTGCCATACTATTTGCTATTTTTTTTGTAAGACTGTATCATCTTAGGTAATACTTCATTTAAATCACCCACGATTGCATAGTCTGCAATCTGATGGATAGGAGCATCAGGATCGCTGTTTATCGATATAATCATAGCCGATTCGTCCATTCCTGCGGTATGTTGGATCTGACCTGAAATACCCACGGAGATAAACAATTTTGGTCTTACTGTAACTCCGGTCTGACCTATTTGTCTTGCATGGTCGGCAAAGCCTGCATCAACAGCTGCTCTTGACGCTCCGACTTCTGCCCCTAGCAGATGAGCCAAATCAAACAATTGTTTGAAATTTTCCCTTGAACCAACACCAAACCCTCCGGCGATTATTACCGGCGATCCTTTGATGTCAATTTTTCTCTCTTCCATGTGCCTCTCTATAATTTCAACAATAAAGTCCTCATTGTTCAATATCGATTTAACATCCAGAATGTTTACCTTACCTTTTACCGGAGATTCAAGAGGCTCTTTTTTCATTACACCTTCCCTTACCGTTGCCATCTGAGGACGACACTCCGGATTTATGATTGTAGCAATAATATTACCGCCAAATGCCGGACGAATCTGGTATAGAAGGTTTTTATATACTGTGCCTGACTTTGTATCTGTATGATCTCCGATTTCCAGTGAGGTGCAATCTGCGGTTAAACCACTTTTTAATGCACTCGAAACTCGTGGTGCCAGATCTCTTCCAATGCTGGTTGCGCCAAAGAGTGCTATCTGTGGCTTCTCCTCTTTAAAGAGGGATATTGTAATTGCAGAATATGGAAGGGTTAGGTAATTAACAAGTCTCTGGTCGTCGGCAATATGAATTTTTTGCACACCATATGCGAATAATTCATTCTGTAGTTCACTTACTTTATGTCCTATAAGTAAAGCCTCCAGATTGCATGAGAGCCCTTTAGCGAGTGAACGCGCCTTAGTAAGCAACTCAAGACTCACATCACCTATTTTATTATTTTCTGTTTCTATATATACTATAATGTTATTCATTGTCCATTTGTTATTTGTTAACCAATTGTGTGAGAAGAGATCAGCTCTTTAATAAGCGTATCAATGTCCTGGTCAGCCGAGGTAAGTCTCTTGGATTCCTTTGCCTGAAAAACTATGTTTTCTATCTTTTTTACCTTAGTGGGAGAACCTGAAAGTCCGTAATTTGCTTCATCACCACCGACATCGGCAACACCCCATTCAGGGATAATCAATGACTCAAGGCTGAATATGGGAAGATATGAGTTATGTTCGTTGTCCTGTTCTTCGGTTAATGTTCTGGCATGCTTGAATCTCATCAATTGCTTGGCATTTCTTGGCCTGCAAGGAGCGGCAGTGGCATTAACAGTAATGACAACCGGAAGTGTGGATTGCACCACTTCTATTCCTCTCTCAAGTCTTCTTTTTATGGATATCTTTCCGTTTTCTATACTCATGATGTCTTCTGCATATGTCACTTGAGGCAGGTTCATCTTTTCTGCCACCTGTGGACCCACCTGGGCGGTATCACCGTCAATTGCTTGTCTCCCGGCAATTATGATATCGGGTTGCATTTTCTTTAAGGCCATAGCCAGAGCATATGATGTTGCCAGAGTATCTGCGCCTGCAAATTTCCTGTCTGTCAATAATACTCCACCATCGGCACCGCGGAAAAATCCTTCTCTGATTATCTCGGCAGCTCTGGATGGTCCCATTGTCAGAAGTAATACTTTACTTCCGGGAAACATATCCTTAATTCTTAAAGCTTGTTCGAGTGCATTCATGTCCTCGGGATTAAAAATTGCTGGGAGAGCGGCACGGTTAACGGTTCCGTCCTCTTTCATAGCATTCTTTCCAACATTACGTGTATCTGGCACTTGCTTTGCCAGTACAACAATTTTAAAGGTTTTAGTCATATTTGTTTAATGTATATTATGCTTCGGCTGAATTGCTTCCAAAGCCCATAGGAATCATGTTTTTCTGCTCGTTATGAAGCTCAATTTCTCCATACTGTTTTTCAAATTTTGCAATATTATCCTCAAGTGCAAGGAATAGTCTTTTGGCATGTTCCGCAGTCATTATTATTCTGTTGTTTACCTGTGGTTTAGGCACTCCAGGCATCATCCTTATAAAGTCAATAATAAATTCACTGCTCGAATGAGTGATTATTGCGAGGTTTGAGTAAGAGCCTTGCGCTACTTCTCCGCTTAACTCTATATTTAGCTCATTATCAGTATTCATAATATGTTATTAGTGTTAAAACCCTGCAAAGATAAGATTTTTTCTTATAAGCGAATTTTGTATGCGTTTTATAATTGATTAACTTTGTAGCTTAGATTCAAAAAAAGTGTTGATAAAATATGGATTTACCCGCAAAATATGACCCGTCTTTAACAGAGGATAAGTGGTATTCTTATTGGTTAAAGAATAATTTTTTTCATTCTGAACCAGATGACAGAGAGGCCTATACAATTGTAATTCCTCCTCCAAACGTTACTGGTGTTCTTCACATGGGACATATGCTTAACAATACCATACAGGATGTGTTGATAAGACGTGCGAGAATGTTGGGAAAAAATGCCTGCTGGGTTCCGGGTACAGATCATGCATCCATAGCCACGGAGGCGAAGGTTGTAGCAAAACTTAAAGCTGAAGGAATAGAGAAAACAGATATATCAAGAGAGGATTTTCTGAAACATGCATGGGAGTGGAAGGAGAAGCACGGAGGCATTATCCTGGAACAACTGAAAAAGCTTGGAGCATCTTGTGACTGGGAAAGGACAAAATTCACCATGGATGAAGATCTAAGTGACAGTGTTATAAATACATTCGTGTATTTTTATAAGAAAGGATGGATATACAGAGGGGTTAGAATGGTTAACTGGGACCCGGAGGGACAAACAGCAGTCAGTGACGAAGAGGTGATCCATAAAGAGACCCCGTCGAAACTTTTCTATCTTAAATACTATATTTCAGAAAATGGCAAGGCTACAGATAAGTTCATAGTTATTGCCACAACTCGTCCTGAAACAATAATGGCCGACACTGCAATTTGTGTACATCCACTTGACGAACGTTATAATTGGCTGAAAGGCAAAAAGGTCTTGATTCCGCTTATCAATAAAGAGATTCCGGTTATTGAAGATGATTATGTCTCGATGGATTTCGGAACCGGCTGCCTGAAAATAACACCGGCACATGACATCAATGACTATGAAATAGGACTGAGACATAAGCTTCCGGTAATTGATATTCTGGATAAATATGCCAAACTGAATGATAAAGCACATATACTGATTGGAGAGGAGAGATTTTCTGCGAGGAAAAAGATTGTTAAGATGCTTGCAGAGGCAGGTAATCTTGAGAAAGAGGAGCCATATACATCTCAGATTGGCTATTCAGAAAGGACTAATGCTGTGATTGAGCCAAGACTTTCTCTGCAATGGTTCCTGAAAATGAATGAAGCCGCAGGAAATGCCTTGCAATATGTGGAAAGTGACCAGATAAGACTGATTCCCGACAAGTACAAGAATACATACAGACATTGGATGGAAAATGTACATGACTGGTGTATCTCCCGTCAACTTTGGTGGGGTCAGAGAATACCTGCATGGTACCTGCCAGATGGATCGCTTGTGGTTGAATCAAACGAAACAGATGCACTTAAAGCAGCTCAAAAGATAAATCCGGCTTTGTCTATGTCTGATCTTCAACAGGACAATGATGTTCTGGACACCTGGTTTTCATCATGGTTGTGGCCAATATCTGTTTTTGATACCGCAAAACCCGGCTTCCCGGATAGGGAGCCAAACAAGGAACTTGCTTACTATTATCCTACGAATGATTTGGTTACAGCCCCTGAAATTCTCTTTTTCTGGGTAGCCCGTATGGTTATGGCCGGACATGAGTTCTGCGGCGACCTTCCCTTTAGGAATGTATATTTGACGGGTACTGTAAGAGACAAATCAGGAAGGAAAATGTCAAAATCGCTTGGCAACTCACCCGATCCTATAAAGCTAATGGAAGATTTTGGTGCTGACGGGGTACGTGTGGGCATGCTTCTGTGCAGCAGTGCAGGAACAGACATACTATTTGACGAGAGCCAGGTAGAACAGGGGAGAAACTTCTCCAATAAGATATGGAACGCATACAGACTCATAAAGAGCTGGCAGGTTGACGACTCCTTGACGGCATCGCCTCAAGGTAAAATTGCTGTAGAATGGTTTGATAATCTTCTCTCTCAGTCAATTGAGACTATGAACGACCATTTTGAAAAGTTTCGTCTTTCGGATGCACTTATGCTTTTATATAAACTTTTCTGGGATGATTTCTGTGCCTGGTATCTTGAGATAATCAAACCAGTTCAGGGTGGAGCTATGGATAAGGATACCCATGGGGCCACTTTGGTCTATTTCGAAAAATTATTGAAACTTCTCCATCCTTTCATGCCATTTATTACCGAAGAGTTATGGCAAAACCTCAGTTATCGTAAAGATGGTGAGAGTATAATGATTCTTGAACAGCCAAAAACCGAGAAATACTCGACCGATCTTATCGCAAAGGTAGAGCAGGCAAAAGCCACGATTGTAAACATCCGGAGCATTCGGCAGTCAAAAGGAATATCTCCAAAAGAATCACTTGATCTGTACATTAAGGGAAATTTTTCAGAAACTCTCTACTGCATAATCCGGAAGATGGCCAACATTAATGCCATAAAGCAATATTCAGAAAAAGAGGAAAATCTTAATGGGGCCTCTTTTATGGTAGGTACAGTGGAGTTTTTCCTTCCATTGGGTAATCTGGTCAATATAGACGAAGAAATAACAAGAATTGAAGCCGAAATAAAACATCTGGAAGGTTTTCTTGTTTCAGTAAATAAGAAGCTTTCAAATGAAAAGTTTGTAGCAAATGCTTCAAAGGATGTAGTTGAAATGGAATATAAAAAACAGAGTGATGCACAGACAAAGATTTCTAAACTGAATCAATTAAAACAGGAACTAAAAAAATAGATTATGTTTGTTTCTGAGATGATTCTTGAAGTAAGATACTATGAAACTGATCTGATGGGGGTGGTTCATCACTCTAACTATATCAGATACTTCGAATGTGGCAGGAATCAGGCACTTATAGATCTTGGACTGCCTATCCAGATGATTGAGGATGCTGGTATAATGATGCCGGTGGTAAATGTGACGTGTAACTATAAGGTGCCTGCAAGACAAGGAGAGAAGTTAAGGATAGTAAGCACAGTGACAGACCCTCCAAAAGCAAGGATTGTCATTGATACAATAATTTACAATGAGGCAAATCAAATTGTTTGTGAGGGAAGTGTTACATTAGGCTTCATTCACAAAGACACCAGGAAACCCACAAGGGTACCCGTATATATTGCAGAGAAATTTGCATCTTATTTTGAAAAATAATCACTTAATAATTTTAATATGAATCATCTATTACTTTTTGGAACAGTGGGAGCCACAGAAATAATTATTGTTGCTCTTATAGTGCTTCTTCTTTTTGGAGGGAAAAAAATCCCTGAATTAATGAAGGGCATTGGTAAAGGTGTGAAAAGCTTTAAGGATGGGGTGAAAGGAGTCGAAGAAGATATGAAAGAGACCATTAACGAAGAGAAAAAGGAAGATAAGCAGTGAGTGGCGAAATGACATTTTGGGAACATTTGGATGAGCTTAGAAAGGTCTTGTTCAGGTCTGCCATTGTCGTTATTGTTCTGATGGTTGTAATATTTCTGAACAAGAATTTTGTTTTTGATAAGATCATCTTTGCACCTATTGACTCTGATTTCATACTATATAAATGGTTTGGAGCACTTTCTGTGTTGCTTTCATATCCGGCAATTGCTCCGGAACCTTTCCATCTGACCCTGATCAATATAGAGCTTTCTGCTCAGTTCTTTACTCATGTAAATATCTCCATGACGCTGGCATTTATTCTTGCAGTGCCTTATATTTTATATCAGTTGTGGAATTTTGTAAAACCAGGGCTGTACGAAAAGGAAAGGAGGGCAATAAATAAAGCCTTTGCTTTTGCCGCAATCCTTTTTTTTATTGGCGTTTTAGTGGGATATTTTTTTGTTTTCCCTTTAACTGTAAGATTTCTAGGAACATATCAGGTGAGCGATTGGGTCGTTAACCAGATTTCACTCAAGTCGTACATCTCAATGTTCACTTGGCTCATTCTTATAATGGGAATTGTATTTGAAATGCCTGCTCTGGCAAGCATTCTCTCAAGAATGGGAATCATAAACAAGTCATTTCTTAAGAAATACAGGAAACATGCTTTTGTGTTTCTTATAATTTTAGCCGCTGTGATAACACCAAGCGGCGACGCTTTTACTCTTTTTATAGTAGGAGCGCCTCTTTATCTTTTATATGAATTTAGCATAGTTGTAAGTCGTGATATCGATAAATAACCTTACCGTTTCCTTTGGCGGGTTTACGCTACTTAATGATATCAATTTTCATATCAGCGAGAAGGACAGAATAGGACTGGTAGGAAAAAACGGCTCCGGAAAATCTACAATGCTCAAGTTAATAATGGGCATAAACAAACCATCTGAAGGTCTTGTGGTAAAACCTGCCGGCTTATCGATTGGTTATCTTCCACAACAGATGGAGCATGCAAAGGACAAGACTGTTTTTGAGGAGGCTCTTACTGCATTTTCGTATTTCTTTGATTTGCAAAGAGAGATGGAGAGAATAAGTCATGAACTTGCAAACAGAGATGATTACGAGAGTGAAGAGTACCATAAACTAATGGTTGGTATAAACGATATAAACGACAAAATACACTATTACGGGTCGGAAAATCCTGAAGGTTTGACGGAGAAAACACTTATAGGACTTGGTTTTAACCGTAACGAGCTGGACAGGCCCACACATACTTTCAGTCAGGGATGGAACATGAGAATAGAACTGGCTAAAGTCTTGCTTAAAAAACCTGACGTCCTGTTGCTGGACGAACCTACCAATCACCTTGATATAGAATCAATCCAATGGCTAGAGGAGTATCTGGAAAACTATTATGGTTCTTTGGTACTGATCTCCCATGACAGAAAATTCCTTGACAATGCAACAAATAGAACTGTGGAGCTTATGCTTGGCAAGGCTTACGACTATAAGGTGCCGTATTCCAAATACCTTGAACTGAGAAAAGAGAGAATAGAGCAACAAAGAGCAGCGTATGACAATCAGCAGAGGAAAATCGAGAAGACTGAAGAATTTATTGAAAAGTTCAGATATAAAGCGACAAAATCCAATCAGGTACAGTCTAGAATAAAGCAACTTGATAAAATTGAACGGATAGAGATTGACGATGAGGATAAATCATCTCTGGCAGTCAAGTTCCCGCCATCTCCAAGGTCGGGACAGGTTGTAATAAATGCTAGGGACCTAAAAATGCAGTTCGGAGAAAAGGTTGTATTTGATAAAGCTAATATCACAATAGAACGAGGAGAGAAAGTTGCTTTGGTAGGAAGAAACGGTGAGGGAAAAACTACATTCATAAGGTTAATTGCAAACGAAATAAGCCCTAGAAGCGGTATTCTGGAACTTGGACACAATGTCATACTTGGATATTATGCACAGAATCAGGAGGATTTACTGGATAAAAAAGACACTGTACTTGAGACCTTGGATAAAATTGCAGTGGGGGACATAAGGACAAAACTTAGAGATATTCTAGGAGCATTTCTGTTTAAGGGAGAGGATGTAAACAAGAAAACTGCCGTTCTCAGCGGAGGCGAAAGAGCAAGGCTGGCAATGGCAAAGCTCATACTTAAACCACGTAATCTGCTGGTACTGGATGAGCCTACAAACCATATGGACATTCGATCAAAAGATGTTTTGAAACAGGCTCTTGCAAATTTTAATGGCACATTGATACTGGTTTCTCATGACAGAGATTTTCTTGACGGACTTGTTAATAAAGTATATGAATTCCAGGATGGCAGGGTAAAAGAACACCTTGGAGGTGTAATGGAATTTTTGTCCAGAAAGAAATTGGAGCATTTGAGAGAACTTGAATATCATTCACCCGATAAAAAAGATACCGGTGCTGTCAAAGAGAACAAAAAAGAGATATTGTCACATCAGGAACAAAAGGAGATTGAAAAAGAGTCTCGTAAAAAAAGAAATTCAATAGAGGTTTGTGAGAAAAGAGTCGACTGGTTGGAAAAAAAGATAGCGGAAATTGAAATAATCCTTGCTAATCCTCCAAAAAACGATTCCCTTGATGAAATCTTGAAAGAGTATAACGGTTACAAACTCGAACTGGATTTGAAGTTGGAGGAGTGGGCCACGCTACAGAGCTAAAATTAAGCTATATTTACAAAAAGTAAGACTAAAATGGAAGAAAAGACACATTATCTATATGGAATGCACTCTGTAATGGAGGCATTGGAAAGCAATAAGAGAATTGAAAAAGTTCTTTTTAAACAGGGTTTGGAGGGAACACAATTTCGCCAGCTAGTGGAGAGACTTCAGGAGAAAGAGATTCCTGTACAATTTGCACCTGCAGAAAAACTGAACAATATTACAAACGGGAATCATCAGGGTGTTATTGCATTCATATCTCAGGTCGAATATATTCCTATTGAGGAGATGGTCGAGAATGCCATGAAAAAGAGTTCAGCACCGTTGTTTATACTACTTGACGGAGTAAGTGATGTAAGAAACTTTGGTGCAATTGCAAGATCTGCCGAATGTGCAGGTGTTGCAGGGATCATTCTTCCTGCAAAAGGAGGAGCCGCTGTCAATGCAGATGCTATAAAAACATCGGCAGGAGCGCTACTTAGGATAGCAACATCAAAGGTGGCGAATCTTAGGGTTGCTATATATTATCTCATTGAGTCTGGCTTCCAGATAGTGGCAGCAGATGAAAAGGCAAAAAACAGCATCTATGAGGTAGATTTCAAAAAGCCTACTGCTATAATTATGGGTTCAGAAAATAAGGGCATTTCCGATTCGGTTTTAAACCTTGCAACAGAGAAGGCCAGAATTCCTTTGTTAGGTGCAATTGGTTCTTTAAATGTATCGGTTGCCGCTTCTGTTGTAATGTTTGAAGCTGTCAGACAGAAGAACGTCTGAATTCCGAACAGACAATTGCCGTTGCAATAGCTACATTCAACGACTCTGAGCCACAACCGGCTTTTCCCGTAAATGAAGGGATAAACAGCTTCTTTTTTATCAAACTTTCTACATCAGCAGAAATTCCGTTGGATTCACTTCCTATAACAATTATCCCTCTTCCGGAAAGTGATTCCCGGTAGATGTTAGAAGCATTTAGAAATGTCCCGTAAATCTCTGTCTTATCTGAATTTTTGCTAATAAAATCACAGAGGTTTGTATAAACAATCTTAGTTCGGAAAATGGCCCCCATTGAAGCCTGGATGACCTTTGGATTATACATGTCAACTGTATCTTCCGAAGCAATAATTGCTTCAATTCCAAACCAATCTGCAAGACGGATAATCGTACCAAGATTACCCGGATCACGTACAGAATCAAGGGCCAGGTAAATTTTATCAGATTCTATCGCGATACTTTCAGGATAATCCTTTCTTTTTAGAATTGCAAAAACCGGAGAAGGGGAGGAGAGAAGAGTGATTTTTGACATATCAACCTCACCAATATCCTTCATATATATCACCCTTTCAAGAAGAAAATCAGATTTTTTTGCCTCTTCCACCATTTTTTCACCCTCTACAATAAATAATCCAAGTTCATCCCTTGTTTTTTTATAAGAGAGAGATTTTAAAAATTTTATGTCTGCTTTAGAAAGCATCAGTATCCCAATATTTTAAGCATAGATTTGTATGTCTGTTCCTTGCTGAAAAGCCGTGTTATATAATCACCGTTCTCGTCCCTGTCTATTGTTATATGCTTTGGTGCCGGTTGTAGGCAATGTTGAATCCCACCAAAACCGGCAATTGACTCCTGATATGCTCCGGTGTGGAAGAACCCAATATACAGAGGTTCATCTCCGTTTATTGTAGGCAAGAATATTGCATTGGCATGAGCTTCAGCATTATAATAATCCTGACTGTCGCATGTCAATCCTCCGAGAAAGACTCTTTGGTATTCGTCGTTCCATTTGTTAATAGGAAGGAGTACAAATCTTTGTTTGATTCCCCAGGTATCTGGAAGTGTTGTCATAAATGAACTGTCTACCATGTACCATCTTTCACGGTCATTTTGCTGTTTTTGGTCAAGAACCTGGTAAATTGTTGCACCACTTTCGCCAACGGTAAAGCTTCCGAATTCAGTAAAAATGTGTGGTTCAGGAATGTCACGTTGCGTACATATACTCTTAATCTGTGCAATTACTTCTTCTGCCATATACTCATAGTCGTAATCAAATGCAAGTGAATTCTTGATAGGGAATCCTCCGCCGATATTCAATGAATCAAGTTCTGGACACATCGCTTTAAGATCACAATATACAGACACGCACTTACTCAGTTCATTCCAGTAATATGCATTGTCACGAATGCCCGTATTAATAAAGAAATGCAGCATTTTAAGGGAAAATTTTGTATTGTCTTTGATTTTGCCTTCAAAGAAAGGAATTATATCACTGTACCTTATACCTAATCTTGATGTATAAAATTCAAATTTTGGTTCTTCTTCTGCAGCTATCCGGATACCTATCTTGCATGGTTCTTTTACGCAAAGATCCAGTTCATCAAACTCCTTCATATTATCCAATACTGGAATGGTGTTTTTCCATCCGTTATTTATAAGGTTGGCAATATTCTCTATATATACGTCCTTCTTGAAACCGTTACAAATAATGTAGAGATCTTGATTTACAATACCTTGTTCTTGTAATGATTCAATTAGATTAAGATCAAAAGCAGATGAAGTCTCTATGTGAATGTCGTTTTTTAGCGCCTCTTCCAGAACAAATGAGAAATGGGAACTCTTGGTACAATAGCAGTAATGATAATCTCCATCATAGTCAACTTTTGCCATCGCAACATTAAACATTCGTTTCGCACGCTGAATTTGTGAAGAGATCTTTGGAAGATATGTAATCTTTAGAGGTGTACCGTACTGTTCTATAAGATCCATTACTGGTATATTGTGAAAAAGCAGTTCTCCATCGCCTACCTTAAATTCATCTTGTGGAAATTCAAAAGACTGTTCAATCAAATCGATATATTTATTCTTCATTTTATAAAAGTAAGTGAGTTAGTTTGTATAAATATCGCCAATGTAGGCGAGTTGGATTATTAATGAATGCAAATATATCTCTATTTTTATTTTATTAAAAAAAACAATAGATAATTTATTAAATTTGTACTAAATGTAGTGTAGAATGATAAATCTCCCTCCCCTTAAAGTATTTGGAATTGTCTTTATTGCTCTGTTTGTTATATCGTGCAGCACAGTAAGGGTATTGCCTGTTGGAACGAGCAGATTGAAAAGTAATAAAATCGTTATTGAAAACTCAAAAAAATTCAATACAGTTGTACTTGAGCCATACTTACGACAAAAACCCAATTCCACATTTCTTATAGGAATAAACCCTTTTCTTAACATATATAACTGGAGTAACGGCAAAGACAATGGGTGGAACAGACTTGTAAAAAGCATCGGTCAGGCGCCGGTTATATTTGACAGCTCTCTCGTAGCTAAGAGTGAAGTGAATCTGAATAATCATCTGGAGTATCTGGGCTATTACAACTCTGTATTAAATCATTCTACACAGACTAAAGCAAAAAAGACAACTGTTGTATATACAATATTTCTGGGAGAAAGATTCAAGATTAATCAAATCAAGTATGATATTAAGGATTCAGTAATTAAAAGTATAGTGTTTGCTGACACCTTAAATACACTGGTCAAAAGGGATGACTTTATGTCAGAAAAAATTCTTTCGGAGGAGAATGACAGAATAACCGGAATACTCAGAGATATGGGTTACTATAACTTCACAAAAAATTTCATATTCTTTGAGGCTGACACATTGAGAAAAGACGGGACATCAGATCTGGTGATGAAAATTGAGAACTATACAAGGAACGAGACTACAAAAGAATCAAGACCTCACAACAAGTATTATATAAGGAGAGTAATGATTCAATCCGATTATAACCCTACTGTTAACAGACTGGATACATTAGCCCTGCCGGATAGCATTAAGTTCGGAGATATAAATGTTTTTTACAATGGAAAGCTTAATATCAAGCCATCAGTCCTGGCTAAAATGAATAAAATAGTTCCCGGAGATCTTTACAATGAAAGTGTTGTTAACAATACTTATGAGAGGTTCGTTACTTTAAGATATTTTTCTGGAGTCAATGTACAATTTGACGAGGTGAAAAAAGTAAATGAGGGAGATATTGAAAAAAATGAGGTAGATTGTACTATTCGTCTGACCCCTTCAAAATCTCAAGGTTACAAAATCAATCTTGAAGCATCTAGTAACTCAAACAACCTTTTAGGAGTTTCGCCTGCAATCTCATATTACCATAAAAACATTTTCAGGGGGGGGGAGTGGTTTTCACTTGGCTTTATGGGCAATTTTCAATTTAAACTAAAGGACCCTGCAAGATCTTCCGAGCTTGGTGTATCTTCAAGCCTATCCATACCGGACTTTTTGCTTTTACCGGATAAAATCTTTACTACCACAATTCCAAGAACAGATATTTCAATCAGTTACAATTTCCAAAGCAGACCAGAATTCACAAGAAACTTATTGTCTCTTAATTATGGTTACAACTGGAAAATGGGTGACAGATTCTTTTATAAAGTGAATCCAATACAATTGAGTGTAATAAGATTGTCAAATCTCAGTCCTCTCTTTTACCAAAATCTCTCGGATCCGTTTCTGAAGAATGCATACAAAAACAATTTTGACCTTGGATCGGGAGCAACCCTGTTTTATACTACCGACGCATCACCAAATCCAAAGAAAACATATTTCTATCTTAGGTGGATGAACGACATTTCCGGAAATCTGCTTAGTCTGTTCAATAAATCAATGCCATTGGATACAAATGGCTTTAGAACAATCTTAAATACAGCATACGCTCAGTATTTCAGAAGTGATTTATCGATGGTTCACACCTGGAAATTTGCTAATAAGACTAGTTTTGCAGCTAGGTTTAATGTTGGAGTTGCCCACGCATATGGTAATTCTGCGACAGTATCATTTGAGAAGCTGTTTTATGCCGGGGGAGCTAATAGTCTTAGAGGTTGGCAAGCCAGATCAATAGGTCCAGGATCATCACCTGTAGATACAACTTTTTCAATACCAAACCAGACTGGTGACTTTAAACTGGAGCTGAATGCAGAATATCGGTTCGGTCTCTTTTGGAAAGTGGAGGGAGCACTGTTTACCGATGTAGGAAATATCTGGAACCTCAAAGCTGAACAGGGTAGGGAAGAGTCATTGTTCAGAATTAAGGATTTTTATAAAAGTCTGGCTTTTAACTGGGGTACAGGTTTAAGGTTAAATCTTGATTTTGTAATACTCCGACTGGACCTTGGTATGATTGCATATGACCCTTTATTGAAATCCTGGATAGGAGTAAAGAACTGGTTTAAACCTAACACGTATAGTCTGCAATTTGGGGTTGGTTACCCGTTTTAATCTTGAAAATAAAGATCTCCAAAGAATGCAGGTGTATGAAAATCAGGGCTATTCAGTAATATTGGATTCCATGAGAGGTAATGTTTCTCGGGCAAGTCATCGCCACATTTGTAGAAATTTGCTTTAATCGTTCTACCTTCTAATTTTGGAACATTACTAAGACAAAAAAGCGAAATAGGTATTGCAATTGTAATTTTCCAATCATAATCTCCCTCTTTTGTCTCAAATCCGTTATTGCCAAGGGACGAACTTCTTCTAATCTGCTTTGTCACATCTGAGCCGAAGCGGGTTCTCTCTTTTCGGTTGGGCCCACCCGCAAATGTCCCGGTGCCTATGCAATTCAGTTCAAGATTATAATATATATTGTCCTGAGCCGGAATGATAAAAAATTCCACGCATGAGTCCTTATATGGTTGTGATCCTGTATCTTCCGAAAAGTGGGCTCTTATAAATCTCTCTTTGACAATATATTGCAGATAAATTTCATCTCTTGAGTATGCAATTCTGAATTTTACATAGGGTTTATATGGAAACGCCGGCCAGTTCAGTTGATCTATCTGATTGAATTCAACTTTGCAACTATCAAGCATTTTCTCTACAAGGGCAATAGGAGGGGTCTTACAAGGGAAACCTATTTTTTTTACTGTTATCATTTTATTGTTCAATAATAACGGCTTTACAGTCATACTACTTGCAACAAGAAGTGGCATGACTGAAAGCACGCAAATTATTTTTTTAAGAAACATTAAGTAGTCCTGATCTTGTATCCGGAAACACCATAATAAAGGATGAAAAGGAAGCAAGGTAAAGCAATCCAGTATGAGTTCTGGGCACCAACTATATCTTTAAGGAAACCAAATATAGTAGGAATGACAGCTCCACCGACAATAGCCATAACCAACAAAGAAGAACCAGCTTTAGTGAACTTACCAAAATCTGCAATTGCCAGTGGCCAAAGAGCCGGCCACATCAAAGAACAACCAAGAGCCATAAGTCCTATAAACCAGATAGATATTGCAGCAGGCATTAAAACAACAAGCAGGGCTCCGGCAATACCTAATAAAGAACAGATAACAAGTGCTTTTGCCTGACTAAGATATTTTGGAATGAAAATAATACCGCAAATGTACCCGACTACCATACCTACAGAAGATATCCAGGCATAAGACGATGCATTGGGCAGTGCAAGAGAGTCGGCATAATCAACCAGTGTACTAAGTGCTACTGTTTCAACTCCTACATAGAGGAAAAGAGTGAGGGCCCCAAGCAAAAGATGAGGAAACTGCCAGATTGATTTTTTATTTGAAGCATACAGACTTTCATCTGTACTGGAACCATCCTCTCCAACTGCCTTTACCTCAGGAAGAGGCGCAAGTAATGATATAATACCCAAAAGAAGGAATACACCAATAATTATGTAAAATGGCAGGTACAGATCAGAGATGAGTGTGTCAGTTGTATTCTTTCCAATGACAAAAGCGAGAAAAACAGGGGCAACCGGCCAGGCAAGTTTATTACAGATTCCCATAATTGACATTCTTTTTGCTGCACTCTCTATTGGTCCTAATATAGTAATATATGGATTAACAGAGGCTTGCAAAAATGTGTTGCCAATACCACTCATGAATGAAGCTACAAGGAAAAGAATGAAACTTTCGCTTTTTGCAGATGGGATAAACAGAGCAAAGGCAATTGCAAAGAGCAGAAAAGAGAGCGCCATTGTCCTTTTGTAACCTATCTTCGAAATTGTCATTGAAGCAGGATACCCGAAAATGATGAAAGTCGAAAACGTGGCTGCTAATATCAGGTATGATTCTCCCGAGGAAACACCAAGTGTTCCCTTTAGTACCGGAATCAGAAATGAGTTGATTCCTAAAGCAAACCCGATTGCAAAGAACATCATGCCAACGAAAACCAGAGGGATGATGAAGTTTTTCTTTTGTGTCATTATTTTTTAAGTTTAGATGTTGTATCTTACAAATAGCTCGATTGCCTGATATTCTGCCATCCCAAGCTTGTCAAAAAGAACCGCAGTATTGTGATTTCTCTCTTCAGCCCTTTGCCAGAACTCTCTTTTGTCGGAACCGGGAAATACAGGACGGTCTTTCTGCGACTGATGCTTGAAAATAGCCTCTCTTTTGATGTTAACTTCTTCTGGACTCAATGGAACAGCCATGTCGGCATCAGCGACATCCCACTCCTGCCATGCACCTCTGTATAGCCACACACGACAATCCTGCAACCATCTCTCTCCTTTTAGTTCTTCAATGGCAGCAAATATTGCCTGCAGACATACCCTGTGCGTTCCATGTGGGTCACTTAAATCACCTGCAGCATAAATCTGATGAGGTTTTACCTTCTGAAGCAGTTCTTTAACAATAGCAATATCATCAGGCCCTACAGGATTCTTCTTTACACCGCCCGTCTCGTAGAATGGCAAATTCTGAAAGTGAACCCTATCTTCAGGAATCTTTAAATACCTGCAGGCAGCTTTGGCTTCTCCTCTGCGGATTGCACCTTTTACTTCTCTTATACTCTGTGTATCAGGCTCTCCTGGATGCTTTTTCTCAAGTTCCTTAAGTGCTGTTTTATATATTAGATCGCTTTTGTTGTAATCAAAATCGAAAATTTTTGAGCTCTCTCTTATAAAATCAAGAAACCGGATAGCATCGTGGTCAAAAACTGCAATATTCCCGGAAGTCTGATAAGCAAGATGCACCTCGTGACCTTGTTCGGAAAGACGGGCAAGAGTTCCGCCCATGGATATAACGTCATCATCGGGGTGAGGGCTGAAAATAACTGCACGTTTTGGAAAAGGAGTTGCTCTTTCGGGCCTGGTAGAGTCATCTGCATTTGGTTTTCCTCCCGGCCATCCCGAAATTGTATGCTGCAGATTATTGAAAACCTTTATGTTTATTTTACTGGCAGGACCGCTTTCTGTAATCAGGTCACTCATACCATTATCGTTATAATCTCTGTCAGTAAGCTTAAGGATAGGTTTCTCCAATTTTCTGCATAACCAGAATACCGACTTTCTTATCATGTGGTCGTCCCATTCACAAGAACCTGTGAGCCAAGGAGTTTTTATTCTAGTCAACTCAGCTGCAGCCGGTAAATCTATCAGTATGTCAATATTTGAGTGCTCTTGAAGGTATGAAACCGGACTTTGTTCGTTAACCACACCTTCGACAAGTTTTGCAATAGTATTTGCTGTTCCTTCACCAAATGCCAGATAGAATATCTTTTTTGCATCCAGAATAGTCTCAATACCCATTGTAAGAGCATGAAAAGGAACATATTCCACACCAAAGAAATCTGAGGCAGATGAAACACGGGTGTTGTGGTTGAGTGTAATAAGCCTTGTCCTGGAATTATAGTGAGAGCCGGGTTCGTTATAACCCATATCACCCAAAACCAGAATATCTATACCACCTAGTTTGGCAATTTTATTTTCGTAGTTTTCCAAATAATCGTGAATACTTTCCTTGGGAATTTCACTATCAAGACAATTGATGTTTTCCTTAGGAATATCAATGGAGTCCAGGAGATACTCTCTCAGGAACCTGTAATGGCTCTGAATCTCATTTTTGTTAAGGGGATAAAATTCGTCCAGAGAAAAAATATGTGCATTTTTGAATGTCAACTCTTTTTTCTTGAACAACTTCACCAACTCTTCATATACCTGAATTGATGATGAAGAGGTGCTAAGTCCCAGTACACACGGTTGATTATTGCTGTTTTTTAAATTAATAGCTTCAGCAATCTTATTTGCAACTAATATTGATGCAGCTGACGAATCGCTAAAAATGTCAACTGGTATTTTTTCATACCTTTTAGTAAAATCTTGATTTACAATCATAATACAAACTTTAAACCTTATTTAACAAATTTGTTACTTTTCTTAATGACAGCAATGATTTCAACAAATCTTCCAGAAGATCCAATTTTAACATATTTGCCCCGTCCGATTTTGCATTCGCAGGGTCAGGATGAGTCTCTATGAACAACCCGTCAACACCTGTTGCAATTCCTGCGCGTGCCATTGTTGATATTAAATCCGGCCTTCCACCAGTGACACCGGAAGCTTGGTTAGGTTGCTGAAGGCTATGGGTTACATCTAAAATTACAGGATATCCATAACTCTTCATTTCCGGAATCGATCTGAAGTCAACAATAAGATCTGAATATCCGAACTGAGTACCTCTTTCTGTCAGGAATATATTGTTATTACCTTTTGAAGAGACCTTCTCTGCAGCAAATTTCATTGATATTGGAGCAAGAAACTGTCCCTTTTTGATATTTACGTATTTACCTGTTTCAGCTGCAGCCTCAAGTAAATCTGTCTGTCTGCAAAGAAACGCTGGTATCTGCAATACATCAATGCCATAAGAGGCAGCCAAAAATGCCTCTGCCGGACTGTGAATATCTGTTACAACAGGAACCTTAAGTTTCTCTCGTATCATTTGAAGTATCTCCAGCCCTTTTTCATCACCAATACCGGTAAATGAATCTGCTTTTGACCGGTTGGCCTTGCGATATGAAGATTTGAAGATAAAGGGTATAGAAAGCTGTTCTGTTATCTCCTTTATTTCTGAAGCTACTCTGTATGTAATCTCTTTTCCTTCAATAACACATGGACCTGCTAAAAGAAAAAAATTACCTTCATTGGTATACCTGATATTTGGGATATTGTCAATCATCATAATGTGGGCAAAAATAGTTAAAAACAATCAATAATCGTACTTTTTCCAAAGTGATTCAAGGCGCTTTTTGATCTCGTTTTCCTTGGAATTATCTCCCGGTTCGTAAAATTTTTTATCATTCAACTCTTTAGGAAGAAACTCCTGATCGACGAAATTATTTGAATAGGAATGGGCGTATTTATAATCTTTTGCATAACCCAACTCCTTCATAAGTTTTGTTGGAGCATTTCTAAGATGAAGAGGAACAGGAAGATCTCCGCTTCTTCCAACCTCCTCCAGAGCAGCATCTATTGCCATGTATGCAGAGTTACTTTTTAGTGATGTGGCTAAAAAGACAGCCACTTCAGAAAGGATTATCCTCGATTCAGGCATTCCTATTTTGTGCACCGCATCAAAACAGGCTGATGCAAGTAAAAGAGCATTAGGATTTGCAAGACCGATATCTTCTGAAGCCAAAATAACCATTCTCCTTGCTATAAAGAGAGGATCTTCGCCTCCTGCAATCATTCTGGCCATCCAATAGACAGCAGCATTTGGATCTGACCCCCTGATACTCTTAATGAATGCCGATATGATGTCATAATGTTGCTCTCCGTTCTTGTCGTATATTGCAATATTCTCCTGCAACTTTTCTGTTACATGTTTATTGTCAATCAGAATTTTCTCTCCAGTCTGGGTTCCTGAAACCAAAATCTCCAGGATATTCAACAACTTTCTTGCATCTCCTCCGGAAAACCTGAAAAGTGCCTCTTTTTCACTGATTTCTATCTCACTTTTCTTAAGAACGGGGTCTGTTTTAATTGCTCTGTACAGTAAAATATCCAATGCCTCTACATCCAGTGATTTGAGTACATATACCTGACATCTTGACAATAAAGGTGTAATTACCTCAAATGAGGGATTTTCTGTAGTAGCGCCTATAAGAATCAGAGTTCCGTCTTCGACTGCTCCAAGAAGGGCATCTTGCTGTGATTTGCTGAAACGATGAATTTCATCGATAAACAGAATTGGTTTAGCCCTATTGAAAAGAGAATTAGATCTTGATTTTTCAATAATTTCCCTGACATCCTTAACCCCCGCACTAATAGCTGAAAGTATGTAAAAAGGTCTTTCCAGCTTATTGGCAATTATTTTCGCCAGAGTAGTCTTGCCGACACCCGGTGGTCCCCACAATATGAAAGAGGGGAGAGTATCAGACTCAATCATTTTTCGCAACACTGAACCTTGTCCAACAAGATGATCCTGACCTACATAATCCTCCAGAGTTTTGGGCCTCATTCTCTCAGGTAGGGGAATTCTGTTTAATTGTTTATCTCCAGTAGTATTCATCCATTATTTTCTTCATTACAGATGAAGACTGATTATCTTCATCTTCCAACTCTTTCCTTTGCTTGAGGATTTCGTTTTTTAATTGATTGATAAGCTTTTTATATTTTGGTACACTATACAGATTGTGCATTTCTGCAGGATCATTCTTTAAATCATACAGCTCCCATACAGGCTCATACGCGGGTTTACGTGCGCCTTTCTTGTCAAGAGGGTCCCCGTAGTAGAATATCAGCTTGTATCTGTCGGTACGTATACCCAGATTTGCCACAGCTCTGTGATAGAAATCATTATGCATCCAATAGCGGTAATAGACAGATTTTCTCCAGTTTTTGGGAGTGGAACCAACAAGATTTTGTCTGAAGCTTTTCCCTTGCATGTCAGATGGGGCTCCAACATTGGTATAATCAAGCAGGGTAGGGGCAAAATCAACGTTTAACGAAAGATCGTTATTAACTGTTCCCGGTTTTATCTCTTTGGGGTATCTGATTAAGAACGGCATGCGGAAAGACTCTTCTTGCATGAGCCGCTTATCGAACCACCCATGTTCTCCAAGGAAAAAACCTTGGTCAGAAGTATAAATGACTATTGTATTGCTATCTAATCCATTCACGTCTAAGTAATTGAGTAATTTTCCAATATTTTCATCTATACCGGCGATACATCTTAAGTAATCTTTTAAATATAGCTGATAGGCCCATTTCCGGTGCTCTTCTCTGCCAAGATTTGTTGGAATAGGGGTTTTCAGGTCAGTAGCAACCATGTGCTCCATACTCATTGTTAGAGAATCAGTATAATTTCCTCTTGTCTCATAGGCGTCAAGAAGGTTTTCAGGTTCAGGGATCGTAACACTGTCAAGCAAATGCTTAAATCTCTCCGCAGGCTGCCAGGGCCGGTGTGGAGCTTTGAAATGGAGCATAAGAAAGAAAGGCTTTGATTTGTCTTTCATTTTTGCGATACAATCTATTGCTCTTTGAGTTACGACATCGGTTGAATGACCCTCATAGACAGTTCCTTTAGAATTTTCGAAATCAACTCCATCTGTCCGGTTCTTTTCTATCAGGTGGGGGTTATAATAGGTTCCCTGACCGATAAAACATGAATAGTCGTCAAATCCTTTAGGTTCTGTAACTAAGTGCCATTTTCCTACGAGGGCAGTAGTATATCCATTTTTTTGAAGAATCCTTGGTAATGTCAGTTTGTTTGTGTCAAGTTTGTCAGATAATGTATAGACACCATTTTTTTGACTGTATTGACCAGTAAGAATAGCAGCCCGGCTAGGTGTTGAAATTGAATTCGTACAAAAGCAGGAATTCATAATTGCACCTTCATGAGCCAATCTATCGATATTGGGTGTCGGAAGTATTTTTGCCAACCGGCTTTTGTAAGCACTAATGGCTGCTGAGGCATGATCATCTGCCATAATGTAGATGATGTTGGGTCTATCCTGGGCATACAGTCCAGGGGAAAGGAGAAGAAGGGTGCCAAAACCAGTTGCTACCTGTCTATTTAACATAATATAAATTGTATTACTAATCTCGTTTTCTAAGCTGTTTAATTATTCTTGATATAACATTCTCAATAGATTGATCAGGTTCTATTATATTATATCCTTCCCAGAAGTTGTCATCGGTAAAATCGTTAACTCTGTTTGAAATGATGTCTCTTGGTTTTATTCTGTTTTCAACTTCAATTTTCCTTTCGGTTTCGCTTAAGTCAGTCACTGCAATTTCTGATGAAATTATATAATTGCTGCGAAACCATTTTTTGTCCCATTTTGCGTGAAATTTTAATTCTGTCCTTGAGTAGTCAAAAAACCACAATCCATTATTCTGTTTGTAATTCACAATATAGTTTGCATAAATTACATCCATTTTAAGTGTTGGAGGCTTTCTTTTGACAAAATAAGCACTTGCTGACGGATTATCCTCTACATTCATAGAAAATTCCACCCTTGCAATTGCAAGCTGTTCCGATTCTATATATACCTTTCCTCTGAAAAATGGCTCGGTCTGTCTTGTATTTTGGTTAAATTCAACTACATAGAAATACTTATCATCAATAGTGACTGGTGTTGCAAATTTAAAATCATAAACATCGTCCAGCATTGGTATATCTACTCCCAGGAAAGGACTCTTCAAAATATCGATATCAAGTGCTGAATTTGGACCTCCCTGAAATTTAACTATCAGAGTATCAATTCTGTTAATATCATAGTTCCCCCTGGCTTTGTAGATACCTATCTGGTCAGCCCGATAACCAATGTAAGACGCTTTATTAATATCGAGAACTGCTTCATTAATAGACACATAGGAATTTCCTTTTTTTATCATCTCTCTATAGAAAGATGTTAACTGTACAGGCTTGGTAATATAGTTCTTATCTACCCTCCCTAAGGCCATTTTTAGAATGGTAGATGCATCTTGTGGCCTGATTGTTATTGGTTTGAGATTGCTTATTGATGGTTCCATTCTCACAACCAACTCCTTTGTTTCAAATGCTGAAACAGGAATTCTTTGTGATTTGTAACCAAGATATGAGATAAGCAGTGTATCGGCTTTCGTACTTGCAGTGAACTTAAGCACAAAAACGCCTTCTGAGTTGGTTACATTGCTTATATTGGTAGATTGCAACTGGATTGATGCAAAATTAAGTGCTTTTCTGGTAGTGGCATCCTGTACTTTTCCAGTTATTGATTTGTATTCCTGAGCTCCCAGAGTTACAGTGAGGCAAATCAAAATAGAAACAAAAAAAGTGATGATTTTTTTCATGATTTTTTCTATTTTACTATTAGCGAATATACTAATTTTGTATACAATATTAACGTTTCCCGTTAAAAAAAGTTAATTTCGCAACTTAAATAAAAGGATAATGGGAAGAAGAGATAAAGAATATTTTGAATCTGTTGAAATTGAAACGATTGCGGCAGAAGGAAAGGCAATTTCTCATATTAATGGCAAGGTTTTATTTGTACCAAACGCAATACCTGGAGATATTGTTGATGTTCAGGTGAATATTAAACGTAAAGGTTATATGGAGGGGTATGTTGTTAACATGATTAAACCCTCCCCCATCAGAATTGAACCATTTTGTTCACATTACGGTGTCTGTGGAGGTTGTAAGTGGCAACCCCTTCCCTACCCCATGCAACTGGAATTCAAACAAAGACAGGTTGTTGACCAGCTAACTAGAATCGGGAAGCTGGATTTGCCGGAAATTTCACCCATTATTGGTTCGGAAAAAACACGGTTCTACAGAAATAAACTGGAATTCACCTTTTCGAACAAGAGATGGCTTGAGACTAAAGACGAAATCAATACAGTCGCAGAAAATGAACGCTCGGGACTTGGTTTTCATATATCAGGTCTGTTCGACAAGGTTCTGGATGTAAAATGGTGTCATTTACAGCCCGATCCTTCTAATGAGATAAGGCTTTTTATTCGTGATTTCTCTCTCGAACATAATTATCCATATTTTGACTTGAGGGAACAAACAGGCCTTCTTAGAAACATGGTTGTAAGAACTAGTTCAACGGGTGAAGTTATGCTTATTTTAATATTTGCATATGACGATCATGAGCTGCGAGAACTTATTTTAAATGCTGTAAGAGAGAAATTTCCGAACATCACCTCAATCAATTATATAATTAACGGGAAAAAGAACGATAACACATCAGATCTACCTTATACTACCTTTTCAGGCAAGGATTCTATATATGAAACCATGGAAAACCTGAAGTTTAAAATAGGTCCGAAGTCTTTTTATCAGACCAATTCCGACCAGGCGTACAAGTTATATTCAGTTGTAAGAGATTATGCCGACCTTAAAGGCGACGAGATTGTCTATGACCTGTACACCGGAACTGGCACCATTGCTCAGTTTTTGTCTTCCAGAGCCAGGAAAGTTATCGGAATTGAATATGTGTCGGAAGCTATAGATGATGCCAGATCGAATGCAAAGGAGAATAATATAACTAACTGTATGTTTTTTGCCGGAGACATGAAGGATATGCTCAAGGCAGATTTTATCAACCAAAATGGACATCCGGATATCGTAATACTTGATCCCCCGAGAGCAGGAATTCATCCAGATGTTGCTAAAGTAATTGTTGAAGCAAGACCTCGTAAGATAATATATGTCAGCTGCAACCCTGCAAGTCAGGCGCGTGATATATCGCTTATGTCAGACTTGTATAAGATTACAAATGTTCAGCCCGTAGATATGTTTCCACACACTCACCACCTTGAGAACGTTGTTTTAATGGAACTTATATCATAAATATGAAAAACAAGGATAAAAGTGATACCATTTGCGCTCTTGCAACTGTTCAAGGGACCAGTGCCCTTGCTGTTATCAGAGTCAGCGGAAGTGATTCTATAAAAATAGTAGACTCTGTCTTTAAACCATATAGAGGCGCTGATTTAAGCAATACTTCAGGTTATAATTTAAAGTTTGGAGGTATCTATAAGGACGAACTACTTCTTGATGAAGTGCTCGTATCAGTTTTCAGACACCCCCACTCTTTCACCGGAGAGAACTCAGTGGAGATATCTTGTCATGGTTCCAATTATATTCAGCAGGAGATATTGATGCTTCTCCATTCTAAAGGAGCCAAGATGGCAAAACCCGGAGAATTTTCGCAAAGGGCCTTTTTAAATGGGAAGATGGACTTGGCACAGGCAGAAGCAGTTGCAGACCTTATTTCGTCTGAGACCGCTGCAGCACACAGAATCGCTATACAACAGATGAAGGGCGGATTCTCCAAGGAGCTTTCGGCAATGAGGAGATCTCTTCTGGACCTTGTCTCTCTTATGGAGCTGGAATTGGATTTCAGTGAGGAGGATGTTGAATTTGCAGACAGGACAAAGCTTAATAAACTTCTGAGTGAGATATTGTCTCACATCTCAGAGCTTATCGACTCCTTCAGATTAGGTAATGTCATTAAAAATGGTGTACCAGTGGCAATTGTGGGTGCTACAAATACCGGTAAGAGTACACTGCTTAATGCAATTCTTGGCGAGGAGAGAGCTATAGTTTCAGAAATACACGGGACAACCCGCGATTTTATTGAGGATGTTGTAAACATGGGCGGCGTAGCCTTCCGTTTTGTTGACACTGCAGGGATTCGCCAGACAAAGGAGACCATCGAGATACTTGGGATTGAGAGGACATTTGAGAAGATACGGTCGGCCAGTATTGTTGTATTAATGCTTGACGCCGGCCGTCCCGAAGGTTTTGAAGATGGAATAAAGCAACTGAAAGCAAATATCGACGAGGAAAATCAGAAGGTTATTGTGTTACTCAATAAGACCGATATCGCTGCAAACGCAGGCAATAAACACAATTCCAGATTAATAGCAGATATGGTAAATAGCATTGAGACTATATCTGCACAGTTTGGTGTTAAAATTCTTTCAGTAATTCCGGTGTCGGCCAAGAACCAAACCGGATTGGACAAACTGAAGGATTTATTGACCGGTACCCAGAAAAACCTCTCTATAGGTTCAAATACCACTTTAGTAACCAATTTAAGGCATTATCAGGCCCTGCAGGATGCCCGTACCTCTCTACTGAGGGTAGTGGACGGAATATCCTCAGAGCTCCCTACAGACCTCCTTACGCAGGATATCCGCGAAGCACTTTACCACATTGGTGAAATAGTTGGTGAAATAAACAGTGAGGAGATACTGGGGAATATTTTCGGTAAGTTCTGTATAGGAAAATAACAGGTGATTTCTTAAGATACTTTAGAGATATGATGGTATCTTTAAAGCGTCATTTTATCAATTATAAGATATAATAGTATGCGATTTATTTATAATTTTGACATAGAGTCGTTAAGAATACAGCGTATGTGCCAATTGTTCTAAACAAAACATCCTTCATCACATATAAATATTATTCAGGAATTTCTCCATCCCCTGAGCCTGACAATCATACCAGGCGAAGGATTAATACTGAGTTTTTCAAGAATATCGTCCAATATATCGGGAACCCACCCTACTCTACCTTTCAGAAGAATCAGGCACTCTACGGCCCATACCTGAACTGCAACCCTCACTTTTTCATTTATTATCCAGTCCACACAAGCCGAAGCTACTGATTCATAGTCTGCAAGTTCCGCTAAATAGTTGTCTTTTGCTAATATATCAGCCATAACTCTGGCAAAATGCCGCTTAGTGCTCTCATTTGTGACCAATGGAAAAATGGAAAAGAAGTTTTGATAATATTTGTCAAATGCCTTGTTGTTGGAAAAATAGATGTAATCAAGTGCATAGGCAGCACGAAACCCAATTCTGGACAAAGTTTCTTTTTTAATATCCGCAAAATTGGAAACAACAATAGTATCGGTCAGCAATCCAAAAAGAGCATCTACCCCTTGCAGTTCAATTATTATCTTTCCACATTGTTCCGCAAATCCCTCGTAGAAATCTGCTGTAAGCAATGTTATGATATCTTGTTTTGTCATACTCTCATTTAGCTGTAAAAATAATCAATGTTCAACAAAATCACATCAGCTCTGTTATAATTATACAAGATTTAAGTAAAAAACAAATGATTAAGAATAATATTTTATTTGACCAATACAATCCGTTAAACAAAACCATGTTCCGGATTATTGATGACTCGGGAAAGGTTGTCAATAAAGAGTGGCTCCCTAAGATTGGCGACGAAACACTGCTAAAAGCATACAAGGATATGCTATTTGCACGTGTCGCAGACCTTCAGATAGTTTCATATCAGCGACAGGGCAGGATATATACCTACCCACCTAATTACGGACAAGAAGCCATAGCAGGAGCAACAGGTGCATTAATAGCCGACAACGACTGGCTGGTTCCGGCATTCCGCGAAATGGGTGCAATGCTGGCCAAAGGAGTGACATTAAAAGAATTGTTCCTTTATTTTATGGGATATGAAGATGGCTCAAAGTTCCAGAAGGCAAAGTTCACATTGCCGATGAGCGTTCCTATTGCTTCTCAGATACTTCATGCTGCAGGAATCGGCTACGCAATAAAATACAAGAAAGAGGATAAGGTAGTCTTCACCTTTGTTGGTGATGGTGGTACCTCCGAGGGGGACTTTCACGAAGCAATAAATTTTGCAGGAGTATGGAAAGTTCCCGTAATCTTTATCATTCAGAATAACCAATACGGAATCTCCACTCCCACCCGACTGCAGACAGCTTCAGAATCGCTGGCAATCAAGTCTGTAGCATACGGAGTAAAAGGAATACAGGTGGACGGAAACGACTTCCTGGCCATGTACCGTACTCTTCAGGAATCTGTTGAACTATGCAAAAAAGGAGAAGGACCTGTTCTTATTGAGGCGGTTACATACAGAAAGGGAGCTCACACAACATCGGATGATCCCACAAAATACCGGACAAAGGAGGAGGAGTTGCTATGGGATGGCAAGGACCCTCTTAAAAGACTTAAATCTTACCTTATTGACAAGAATCTCTGGAGCGACGAGGCTGAAGAGAAGATTGTGCCACAATACAAGGAAGAGGTTGACAGGCAATTCATTGAAGCAGAAAACTGGGGCGATTACCCAAAGGAGGATGTGTTTAAGTATCTGTATGCAGATATGCCGGACGATCTAAAGGAGCAAGAGCGCCAATATGATCGCTTCTTACAGTGGAAAGCCACTAAGGTTAAGTAATTATTCAACTAAAGAATTTACAGGAATGAAAATAATGAACATGGTCAATGCAATAAATGATGCATTGGATATAAAGCTTTCTGACGACAAGAATGTAATTGTCTATGGAGAGGATGTTGGTGTTGAAGGGGGAGTTTTCAGGGCAACCGAAGGGCTCCAGCAGAAACACGGAGTCGAGAGGGTATTCGATTCTCCACTGGCAGAATCAGGAATAGTCGGAACAGCTATTGGTATGGCAGTTGCCGGTCTGAGACCTGTTGTTGAGATGCAGTTTTGCGGGTTTGTATATCCCGCATTCAATCAGATAATAAGTCACGCATCCCGCATGAGGAACCGGTCAAGAGGGAATTTTGAAACCCCTATGGTTATAAGGATGCCTTACGGAGGTGGAATAAATGCCCTTGAACATCACAGTGAGAGTATGGAAGCAATATTTGGACATATACCGGGGCTTAAGGTTGTCGTACCCTCTACCCCTCATGATGCCAAAGGATTGTTGATATCGGCAATAGAGAGTAACGATACGATTCTCTTTATGGAGCCCAAAAGAATATACAGAGCTATAAAGCAAGAGGTTGCAGAAGAGAAATACTCCATTCCACTTGGAAAGGCTAATGTTCTGACACAAGGTAAAGATGTTACCGTGGTTGCTTTTGGAGCAATGGTTAGAGAGGTGCAGAAGGCAATGATTATGGCAAAGGAGGCTGGGATAAGTGTGGAACTTATAGATCTCAGATCGATCTATCCAATAGACAGAGAGACAATTGCCAAGTCGGTAAAGAAGACCGGGAGGATCATTACAGTAACAGAGGGACCAAGATCCTTTGGGCTGGGTTCCGAAATTAGTCAGATTGCCATTGAAGAGGCGTTTCTCTCTCTTGAGGCTCCACCATCCAGAGTATCAGGTTTTGATGTGATTGTTCCTCTGCCAAAGGGTGAGCATCACTATATGCAGGATCCGTATAAGATCTTTTATGAAATTGAACGAATTGTAAAGTATTAGTAATTATGAGGTATATTTTTAAATTTCCTGATATAGGCGAAGGACTTGACGAAGGGACCATCGTTGAATGGCACGTAGAGAAAGGTCAGAGTGTAAAGATGGGCGATTCTCTGGTAACAATGGAGACCGATAAGGTAGTAACTGCTATTCCTTCTCCTAAAAACGGTGTGATAGCTGCAAAATTTGGCAAACCCGGTGAGATCATTCATGTTGGTTCTGCTCTGGTAGAGATTGACATAGAAGGAGTTGATGGAGAGAAGGCAGTTGAAGAGGCCAATAAACCGGTCGCAGAGCTTAAAAAGACAGAGGCAGTGGAAGAAGAGGGTGCTGGAGTTGTTGGCACACTTGAAGTTGCGGGTAATAGCTTTGTGCTTTCGGCCAGCAAAGAGGGAGTTCAGCAGGATAGCGACAGACCGGTTTCCAAAAAGGCGCTTGCTACACCTGTTGCCAGGGCAATAGCAAAAGATTTCAATCTTGACATAAACCTTGTGAAAGGAACAGGTCCTGCTGGCAGGGTTACTAAAGACGATGTCATTGGTTTTTCCAAGGATTCTATTAAAACATCGGCAACTCCAATTGTTGACAACATGACAGAAAATAGTGTCGAGATTGTTCCTCTTTCACAGATTAGAAAGACAATTGCAAAAAACATGATACGGAGTAAGCATAATGCTGCCCATATGACTGTTTTTGAAGAGGTTGAAATATCTGAACTTGACCGTATCAGAACAAAGTATAAGGAAAATCTGGCTGCAGACGGCATTAAGCTTACCTATCTTGCTTTCGTTATAAAAGCTACCGCTTTAGCGTTGAAGAGACACAAGACCCTGAATTCAGAAATGGATGCAGATAACGGCAATATGATTTACAAGAAGTTCTATAATATAGGAATAGCAATTGACACAGAAAAAGGTCTTGTAGTTCCGGTGATAAAGGGTGCCGATAAATTGTCGATAAAGGAGATTGCTCAACAGATACAGTTATTCTCAGAGAAGGCAAGAGACGGAAAGCTTTCGCTTGATGATATGAAAGACGGAACATTCACAATAACAAGCTACGGAAGTATCGGTGGGCTATTTGCTGTTCCTGTGATTAATTATCCTCAAGCAGGCATCCTGGGTATAGGCAGGATATCAAAAAAACCTATAGTCAAGAATGATCAGCTTGCAATAGGGCTCATACTCCCACTCTCTCTTAGTGTCGATCACAGAATTGCCGATGGAGGAGAGACAACACGATTTATTAATACCATTATGGGGTATTTGTCAGATCCGGCAAGTATCCTATTCAACTAAACTCAGGATAATTATGTATGATCTTATAGTAATTGGTTCCGGACCTGCAGGATATGTTGCTGCCATACGTGCCGGACAAGTTGGTTTAAAAACCGCAATAATTGAAAAAACCCAGATTGGAGGAATGTGTCTTAACTGGGGCTGTATTCCTTCAAAGTCGATTCTGGAAAGTGTAAAGCTATATAAGAGAATCGTAAAGGAATCTTCTCGTTTTGGCATAGACGGCATAGACAAAAAGAGTCTTTCATTTAATTGGAACAAAGCAATCAAACGTACCGACGGTATTGTAAAAAAGCTGACAGGGGGTGTGGAGTTCCTTTTAAATAAAAATGGTGTGGACATAATAAAAGGAGAGGCTAAAATTTTGACAGCCAATACAATTCTTGTTGACAATCGCCATATAGAGACCAAGAACATTATAATAGCAACAGGCTCTACCTCGCCTCCTATAGATAACAACCATGAAGGGCTGGTAATTGAACCAAAGGAGTTTTTCAAAGAGAGAGAGTTACCTTTAAACATTGTTGTTGTTGGAAAAACATCTGTAGCAGTGGAGTTGGCACAGGCTTTAAGCATGATGGACAAAAAGGTGACTATCATATCGGATTCCGATGGAATTCTTCCAAAGGCAGACAGATATATAAGGGATTACATGTTGAATACATTAAAAAAAGGCAAGATTAACCTGATATTCAACACGGTAGTTTCTTCAACCAACAATATCTGGTCCAATGGAAAATTGACTGTTGCAGAACAGGAAATCGACTGCGACCTTATAATCAACTCAAGGGACAGGAAGGCAAATATGATAGATTCAGACATAGAAATTGAACTTCATGATGGATTCATTAAGGTTGATGAAAATTGTGAAACTTCTGTAAAAGGAATCTATGCAGTAGGTGATGTAAATGGTGTAAGTACTTTTGCTCATATCGGGTCTGCCCAAGGTTTGCATGTGGTGAATTTACTTAAAGGGATTAATAACAAACTGGATATTCGAAAATTGCCTATGAACATGTATACAATTCCAGAAGCTGCACAAATCGGGCTCACAGAGGACGAAATTAAAGCAGAGGGTTATGATTACAAATCCAGCGAGTTTCCCTTATCTGCAAATGGAAAGGCTCAAACCGAAGGAGCAACCGAGGGTTTTGTGAGAATCCTTTCAGATAATAAATATGGAGAGGTGCTTGGCGTTCAGATTATTGCCCCCAATGCAACTGATATGATAAATGAGGCATCGGCATATATGCAGTTGGAATCCACCGTATATGACATTGCGCAGACGGTGCACACTCATCCTACAGTCTCTGAAGTATTTATGGAGGCAGGTTTTATGGCGGTAGACAAGGCGATACATATTTAGAGATGAATACTTCATTATCTGCTCTTGAATACGATCTTCCTGATTCAAAAATATTGGGTTCGGACTTGGATTTTGATTTTTATATATGGCAGCCTGACTCAACCTATATAGTTCTTGGCAGGGCCAATAACCCTGAGGACTCTGTTTATATGGAAAGGGCCGTTGAGGACAAAATTAAAATTCTAAAGAGAAATTCAGGAGGACATAGTGTAGTTCTTAGTCCAAAAATGGTCGTTTTTTCACTAAAACAGAGATTTAACCATTTAATAAAACCGAGCCAGATATTTGATGAAATAAATGAAAGCTTAATAACATCATTCAAAACTGCAGGTGTATATAATCTGGCAATGAATGGTATCTCTGACTTGTCTATTAACGGGAAAAAAGTACTTGGTTCTTCTATGTTTATCAATAACGGCACACTCTTCTACCATGCAGTAATTAATGTAAATGAAGATGCAAAATTGATTTCAAGGTATTTAAAACATCCATCTCGGGAACCGGATTACAGAAACGGACGGAACCATGAAGAGTTTGTGACTTCATTATACAAAGAGGGTCACCTGCTTGATGTTGACGGAGTAATGAATGTGATTGCCAATGCTTTTGTCAATATAAAAAATGAATATACTATTAAAAAAACTGCGCATCATCCGTCCTCAGGAGCTTTGCTCCTTCCGGCCGAGTATGCGCAGTTAAATTAATATATAGTTTTTCTATGCCTGAGAAACGGCTACAGCGACTGCAACAGATGCGCCAACCATAGGGTTGTTACCCATTCCAATGAGGCCCATCATCTCTACGTGAGCCGGAACCGATGAAGATCCTGCAAACTGAGCATCAGAGTGCATTCTACCCATTGTATCGGTCATTCCGTATGATGCAGGTCCTGCTCCCATATTATCGGGATGCAAAGTACGGCCTGTGCCGCCACCGGATGCTACAGAAAAATATTTTTTCCCTTGTTCTATGCACTCTTTCTTGTATGTTCCTGCAACAGGGTGCTGGAAACGTGTAGGATTTGTAGAATTTCCGGTAATTGATACATCAACTCCCTCACTGTGAAGAATTGCAACTCCTTCTCTTACATCGTCGGCACCGTAGCAGTTTACTTTGGCTTTGTCTCCAACAGAATAAGATTTACGGGCAACTTCATGCAATTCACCTGTAGCATAGTCGAACCTTGTCTGAACATAGGTAAAACCATTTATTCTCGCGATAATTTTTGCTGCATCCTTTCCAAGACCATTAAGAATAACTCGTAATGGTTCTTTACGAACTCTGTTAGCAGATTTTGCGATACCAATGGCGCCCTCTGCAGCTGCAAATGACTCATGCCCTGCAAGGAAAGCAAAACACTTGGTCTCTTCGCGTAACAACATTGCTGCCAGGTTTCCGTGACCCAACCCTACCTTTCTGTCATCTGCCACCGAACCCGGAATACAGAACGCCTGCAGACCTACGCCAAGTGTTGCTGCTATGTCGGCAGCATTTGTCTCTCCTTTTTTAATTGCTATTGCTGCACCAACAATATATGCCCACATAGCATTTTCAAATGCTATAGGTTGTATCTCCTTTACTATTTTGTAAACATCTACTCCCTTTTTGTCGCAGATAGCTTTAGCTTCTTCCAGAGAAGCAATTCCATAAGAATTTAAAACCTTATTTATCTGGTTTATTCTTCTGTCGTAACTTTCAAATAATGGCATTGCTTTTTCCTCCTATTCTTTACGTGGATCAATAATTTTTACTACATCTTCCATACGGCCGTACTTTCCGGAAGCCTTCTTTAATGCTTCATTTGCATCAGTACCTGTTTTAATCATATCCATCATTCGTCCAAGGTTAACAAATTCGTATCCAATGATTTCATTGTCACCGTCAAGACCGATTTTTGTTATGTATCCTTCTGCCATTTCTAGATAACGCGGACCTTTTGCCACAGTGCCGTACATGGTACCGGCAACGCTGCGAAGCCCTTTACCCAAATCTTCAAGACCGGCCCCTATTGGAAGACCACCTTCTGAAAACGCAGTCTGGGTACGACCATAAACTATCTGAAGGAACAACTCACGCATAGCAGTATTGATGGCATCACAAACCAAATCAGTATTAAGTGCTTCGAGAATTGTCTTACCCGGAAGAATCTCCGATGCCATTGCTGCTGAATGAGTCATTCCGGTACAACCAAGGGTTTCTACCAACGCTTCCTGAATAATCCCCTCTTTTACATTAAGAGTGAGCTTGCATGCTCCTTGTTGCGGTGCACACCAACCGACACCATGGGTTAACCCGGAGATGTCTTTCACTTCTTTTGCCTTTACCCATTTTCCCTCCTCAGGAATAGGTGCAGGTCCATGATTTGCGCCTTGGGCAACACAAATCATACCTTCAACTTCATGTGTAAAACTCATATTTTTCCTATGTTTGTTAAATTTGTTTGCAAAGGTAAACATTGTTCTTATTATTTTCATTACATTTGAATTTGAAGTCAAATTCTTTTATAAATCTCGGATATGGACTATCACGACAAGCTAATCTTAATAGCAGAAGACGACGAATCAAGTTATTTATTGCTAAAAACGCTGTTAACCAGAATCGGCATTAAGACTTTACTTGCAAAAAATGGTACAGAAGCAGTAAATATGTGCAAAGAAATTTCCGACATTGATCTTATATTGATGGATATAAGCATGCCGGAAAAAAACGGGCTTGAAGCAACAAAAATCATAAAACAAATATGTCCTCAAATAAGAATTGTAGCCCAGACTGCTTATTCAGTTTTTGGAGACAGAGAGAGAGCTCTTCTTGAAGGATGCGATGATTATATTACAAAACCAATAGAAAAGGATGTTTTATATTCTGTTATTTCTAAGTACTTATAATTACTTTTTCCCTTTTTTTGCAAGAATAATCAGAGCATCTTCAATTGTAACCATGCAACCTTTTCCGCTATTATCAAGAAAGGGCATTATGTTTGAAATAAATTTCTCAATTTTTTCCTCTTCGTCCACAATTTCAATAATTACAGGTATCTTTTCTGAAACCTCCCATAATTTCTGAGAGTATATCTGACTGCTTGCACCGTAACCCATGACTCCCTTAATTACAGTTACTCCCGCAATATCAAACTTTTTTGCAGCGTATACAACCTCCTCGTATAGAGGTTTGTGATCAATCTTATCAGTAGAACTGACAAAAATCCTAAGCAATTTTGCTTTTTTCTCACCAACCATAATTAAAACAATTTGACTGTTAAATTTCCAAAGTAAAGTGCTATAAGCCCCAATAGAAGAGAAACAGATGCATAAAGTGCAAACTGGAAAAATTCTCCATCCCTTAAAAAACTCATATTCTCATTGGCAAAAGTAGAAAACGTTGTAAATCCCCCACAAATCCCAACTGTAAGGAACAGGCGCATCTCATCTGAAACAATTGCGTTTTTTTCTGCAAGAGCGTAAACCACACCCAGTACAAAACAACCGATTATATTAACGGCTAGAGTTCCATATGGAAATGATGAAACCATGAGCTGCTGAAACAATCTGGATGTAAGATATCTCAAAACAGATCCGATAAATCCTCCTGCACCAATAATGAATAATAACCTCATGTTAAATAAATAATACAGACAAATATATGGAAAAAAGAATATTTCCTATCTTTAACGGCATTTATTGAACAACCTAACCTAATTTAAACATAATTCATGAAAATCAATTCTTCAATCTACTCCCTGCTACTTGTGGGCCTTTTAATTTCTATTGTTGTTGGTTGTCAAAAAGAACCAACTATTGAAATTCCTAAAATTACAGTAGCATCTGTTACCAATATAACTACGACAACAGTGATGTCTGGTGGGACCATTACTTCTGACGGTGGGTCTGCTATAACTGCCAGAGGTGTTTGCTGGAGTACAAGTCAGGGTCCGACTATTTCTGGGAACAAAACAACAGATGGTACAGGAACGGGTAGTTTTACAAGTTCGATTACTGGTCTTACAACAGGAACCACGTATTATTTAAGGGCATACGCAACAAATGCAGCTGGAACAGCATATAGTTACCAAGCAACATTTACAACAGCACGTTCACCTGAATATAATCCTGCAACAGAAAAAGTACAACTAAAGCATGAATTCAGAGCTGCATGGCTCACCACTGTAGGTAATTACGACTGGCCTCAGAAAAATGCAACCGGAGAGTCTCAAAGAGCTGCATTAATAGCTATGATAGACAAACTAAAAGTTTTAAACTTCAATGTTGTGTTGTTTCATGCAAGACCTTCATCCGATGCATTTTATAGATCCAATTTAGTACCATGGTCCATGTATCTGACCGGAATTCAAGGGGCAGATCCGGGCTTCGACCCTTTAGCCGTTGCAATCCAGGCATGTCATGAAAGGGGTATGGAACTCCATGCTTGGCTCAATCCTTATCGTATAGGAGCATCTACAAATACACTTGCTACTAACCACCCAGCCGTCATTCACCCTGACTGGGCCATTGAATATTCAGGAAACCGCTACTTGAACCCGGGATTGCCTGAGGTAAAAACTCACCTTCAAGATGTAATCAGGGAGATAATAAACAACTACAATGTTGATGGTATTCATTTTGATGACTATTTCTACCCCTCTGGTGCTAAGTCAACAACAACACCTTTTGGTTTTAATGATAAACCAACATTCGATACATATGGAGGAGGACTTACTATTGATGATTGGAGAGAGAAGAATGTCAATGATATGGTACGGGATGTTAATCTCTTAATCAAATCGTTAAATCCAAAAGTAGTTTTCGGGATATCTCCTCAAGGTAAACAGGAAAATTCAATGACAGTATATGCAGATGCTACTGAGTGGTTGCAAAAAAAGTGGTTAGATTATCTTGCACCACAAATTTACTGGCAAATAGGTCATGCAACTGCAGATTTTGACCAAGTGATAAAATACTGGGATTCAAACTCAAATAGTGTTCCAATAATTCCCGGTCTGGCAGCTTATAAATATGGAGACGCTGCATACCCATTTTACACTTTACAAGAGATTCAGAATGAGGTAAATCTTGGCAGGACGCTCAGTAGCGTCACTGGCAACTGTTGGTTCAGAGTTGCCTATTTCCTGAACAATTCATTAGGTACATTTATTGAGAGTACTTTGTATCCGTCACCAAGTTTATTGCCTAAGCTCGGCAATTTTAGTGAGTCGGTCCCTGCCTCACCTCAGACATCACTAAATCAGAGAATCATCTCGTGGAATAGTGTATCAAATGCAAAACTTTATGCCGTTTATGAGTTAGTCCGAGATGGCAGTACATTAAACTGGAATGCACATACATGTCAGATTAGTACATCTCTCTCCTTTACAGGCACATCTAACAAGAACTATCTGGTTATTGCTGTCAACGGAAAAGAAAAATCCGGTTATGACAAGGTAATTTATATTCCGTAATAAAAACTACCTGACTCTTTTAATGATCCAGTCAGTAATTATTGAGAGGGCCTTAGGGGAGAATGTTTGCTCAATAGAAGCGTATTCCGAAGGCATTCCTGTAACAGCTTCTTGAAAAAGATGATTAAGACCCTCTATTTCAATGGTAGTAACATCGTTGTTCGTTTTGGTCACTTTGTTGTTACCAGTATCTTCTTTATTAAAAGAGTCAGATATAGCCTTTAAGTTAACCTTTGAAGGTACTTGCAGGTCTTTATCGCCATTAATGGCTAGCAGGGGACATTTAACTTCTCTGATTGCTATGGCGGGGTCATACTTCAGAAAAAACATCATCCATGGAGATGTAAGTTGCTCAATCTGTAGCTTGACATCCTCTATTTGCGCGTCACCTCCCGATGCGACATTAATTATGTTTGATAGAATGTATTTCAATTCCGGATTTTTTTCCTCTTTATCCAGAGTCTGGAAAAGATCACGGTTTAATTTCTTGTATTTTTCTATATCCTCTTCTTTCACTCCCATTACTCTGGCCATTAATTCTTGCTGAGCGAGAACAATTTCAGAACCTTTGATTCCTGGCCCGGCCAATAAAACTATAAACGCAACATCTTTTGTATCATTTGCAACCAAGGGAGCTACTATTCCTCCTTCACTATGCCCTATCAGTCCGATTTTCTTTACATCAGTCTCTTTTCTGCTCTTCAAATAATCTATCGCTGCTTCCACATCACTTACAAAGTCAAGGGTTGTTGCAATAGAAAAGACACCACCAGACTCTCCTACTCCTCTGTCATCAAATCTCAATACGCCAATACCATTTTTTGTGAGATGATCTGCCAATACCAGAAATGGTTTATGACCCACTAATTCTTCATCTCTGTTTTGAGGACCGCTGCCAGAAATTAAAATTACTACAGGATAGACTCCATCTTTTGCTGGAAGGGTCAGTGTACCGGAAAGCGAGATAGAGGCCTTTTCGTTCCTGAACTTTACATCTTCTGTATAATAGGGATAGGGTTTTACGGGATTCTGGGGTCTTTTTGGCCCCCCTGAGGCCTTTTTAGAGAGATTCATTGGTATTGACTGCCCGGACTGATGAAATGTCCCAATTATCCTTTCTCCCATGTGCATACCGGAATACTCAATTGATGCCTTTGGTATTGAGATTTTCAAAACTGTATTCTGAAACGATACTGATTGAACAGGTATTCCCATTGCCCCTTGATCCGGACTGTCCATAGTTGCAATAAATGATGTATCTCTTTTTTCAATATTGAAAACAATACGAAGTTCAATATTCTGAATTTTCAATACTCCGTGCCAGCTTCCCTCAATATTTTGAGAGTAAAGAGTCAAGGAATATATAAACAAAAGTGCTGTAAAAATACTTCGTTTCATTTAGAAATATAAGAATTGGTTAATAATTATCAGATGGTAAACTGGAAGTGGACGCCAATTGACATATACTTAAGGTTTTGCATAAGCACCTGTAAGTAAATGTACCTCAGGAAAATAAGATTTGCTCCGACATTAAAATTTTTAGTATCATATTCTGCAATTATATTCATCTTTTTATAGAATGCCGGTGAATATGATATTCCGCCGGAAACCGGAAAATCAATTTCTAAAGAACTGCTTGTAACGTAGTTGTATGCTGTATGGAGTCCAATTATATGACCTTTTATATCAATATGCTTTGATAAAGCAAGATAGACCTTCCCAAAAAACCTGTTACCACTGACCGGAGTTACAAGTTCAGAACTTGTCGTTATAAAATCGTTTGAACCAATAACAACTGCGGGCCAGTATTTTCCCTCCATTAGCGGTCGTAATTTAAAGTTTATTGAGCGGTCAACATTACTGAATCTACCCTCATTCCACAGGTCCAATGCAGTATTTGTGAGAGAAGCTTCAAAAAAAGGCAAAAAAGTAATATTGAGGAAATAATTAATAGTATGATAATTCCAATAATCAGGAGTTATCTCTTTATTAAGAATGTTTCCTCCAACTTTAACTGTACCATCCTGAGACATCTCAGCAGAAGGACTGTTTAGCAACCCCGTAATACCAACAGTTGATTGAGCACAGACAGTATAAGAGGAAACTAGGAGCAATAAAATTGCTCCTAGCGCCTCCATGCAAAAATTTTGTTTAATTGTAAACACCTATAGTGTTACGTTTTAGTAAAGATTAATTTGAACCACCACCACCCAGTTCATGGTCGTGAGCGTCAAATATTACATCATCCATAGATAAAGTGACCATATCTGCAGAATTCACCTTAATAATAACAGTTTTTGTTGTTGAATCTGAAAGTTTTACTAAGCTGATAGTAAATTGTTTATTGACAATCTTTTGGGTTCCTATAGTTACTAATTTGTATTTTGGAAGTACTGTTCTTACAACAGCAAGTTCTGCATCACTAACTGTATAAGCTGTAACTGGTGCTATTCCATTGAAATGATTTTTTACCACCTCAAGAATCAATTCAGCTAGCTCAGTAGCATCGGTTCCAGTTATTCCAACATCAGAAAGAGAGGTCAAAATCGGTTTTTCAAGCAAATAACCTGAATTACGTTTGTATCTGATCTTTGTTACAGCGAGATTTACCAGAGAGTTATTTCTAATTATATTATCTGTAACAATAATTGGTAAAGTTGTAGCTGCCAGTTCTGTAACGGCATGTGTAAATGATAATTTGTATAATGAAAAGTGAGTAATGGAAGTTGAATAATCATTAGTAGCTGTAACAAATGTAACAGGCTGTGTCTGAACCTCCCATAAAGTTGTAAGTGCGTTGAAGAACTCCAGTTGCATTTGTGAAAAACGATAGCCGCTTATAGGGTTATCAACAACAAGAGGTAAAGGTTTGCTAAACTGTAAACCAGATGGTTCAAAACGAAGAACTACCAAACCAGGGTTATTGTTAACTCCGGCAATTACAATATCGGATGTTGTAACTGCGGTGATGTTGATGTTACCAGTTACCGGAACACCATTTTTATCAGTTACTGTAGTGTTTGCAGGAATTGTGAGACTTGTGGCAATATCTCCGCCTGTAACAGGAATTACACCCCCGATTATTGGATTCAGAGGAGTTACTCCCGGAACGAATGGAACCATGGTGGCAGTAATTGTATAAACAATTGTATGATTTGGACCTGCTGTCTGGAATTCAATGCTGTAAGTGGCTGAAAAGAAATCTGCTTTGGTTAGGATAAGAGTATATTTTCCTGCAGTAGTCAGATTAGCGAATTCAAAGCTGCCTGTAGCAGTAGTTGTTGCAGTAAGTGCCCCCATTGTAACCAAAACTCCTGGAAGTGCAGCATTTGTAGCTTGATTTATAACAGTACCCTTTATTGTATATTTAGCAGGTTGAGGCTCTGGAGTTGGAGCCGGCTCCTCAGTCTTTCTGCATGATGACACCCCGACAAGGGCAACAATCATAAGACCGGCAAAAGTTGTTTTGATAATCTTTTTAAAAATTCTTGCATTCATAATCTTGCATATTTTAATTAGTTGTTTTTATTATCTGGTTCAATCTCATTGTATTAAAAAAGTTTTCTGTAGTACTCTCATCGGGTGCAGTCTGATACATTCTACCTTCGTTAGGGTATGGTCTGGCAAGATATTCAAAGTTAAAGTATCGGGCTGGTGAAATTCTGAAACCCTTGGTCCTCTTTTGAAAGTATGGAGGAAGGGCAATAGAGAAAAAGAACCCACCGTTGACTGGAAATTCATCAATTTCAATTGTCTGAAGATAGAACCCGACCGTTGAATTTTTAAAATGTCTCATTATCTCCCCTCTAACTGAATAGTCATCTGCAAGATATTTACCTACACTAAAATTAAACATCAGGTTCCATGGTTTTGCAAAATAATTGACACCTGCTCTCCATGTTGTTCTGTTTAGATCTGAGTAGTACCATGTATCAAACAACATTATAGACATAGCAGTGATCCCTATCTGGCCATACAATCCAACTCTCTCTCCTATTGGTTTGAAAATCTTTAAGTCGGCACCACCTCTGAACTGACAGAAGTTTCCAATTGTAGCCCTTGCAAAAAAGTTACCGGGAATTTTAAAATCCTGACTAAAGGTTAAAAACCCCGGTCTTATCTCGCTCTCCTCTTCTGAATATTCGTTTAATAACGGGATAATAACCTGTGCTGTAAGTAAAGCACCCTTCCATAAACTAATCTCGAAAGTAGGATTGATGTTTATCTGAAAAAGATACATCTTGTCGAGGGTTACATTCTTGAATCTGAACTGAGGATAAAACAACAGGTCAATTTTAGCGAATGATGAATTGAGAAATCTCTTACCTGAACCATTATTTCTAAGAACTTTGTAACTTTCGCTTACACGAAAATCGGATCTCCATATTAGCCTTTCACTTTTATTCTTTAAAGTGCGGTTACTCTGCATATGAAAAACAGGCAACCTGTTTTTTAATAAAACAATATCAATCTGATCGTTTTTTAATCCGGAACTTATGGAATCCAGGCTTTTACAAATAGAGCCTATTATTCTTGCACTTGTTGGAAATGCTTTGCTTTCCAGATAAAAAAACTCTTTATTATTATCGGTAATATGTCGTACATTTTCAAACCCTTGTCTCACCAGAAATTTTTCTACTTCTGTTTGTGCCAGACAATTGGTAGCCGACCAAAAAAAGAGAAAAAATAACAATTTTCTTTTCATTCCAAATTAAACAAATTCCGACATATAGCAGTAATAATGTGACAGTTCCCACCATTTTTTTAAATACTGAACAAATATAAACTTTTTTTTAACAAAATCAAATAAAAATTTAACAAACTTATTCTACTGATAATTTGTATTTTTGATAAAATTAATATCCGCTCTTTAAAGCATATTTACAAGATTGATGAGAACAAAAAATATTGAACTAATCCCGATTGTTCATGCCGGATTCCCCTCTCCAGCAGAAAATTATCTTGAAAACACCATGGACCTCAATAAAGCTCTCATTAAGAATCCATCATCTACATTTTTTGCAAGGGTAAGTGGTGACAGCATGATTGATGATGGAGTGGACGATGAAGATCTGCTTATTATCGATAAATCTGTTGATCCTTTCGACGGTTGTCTGGCTGTATGCTTTCTTAATGGGGAGTTTACTCTGAAAAGGGTCACTATAAAAGAGCAGACGATATATTTAGTGCCGGCAAACAAAAAGTACAAGCCAATAAAAGTTGATGCAAACAATGATTTTCTTGTTTGGGGGGTTGTTAAATACATTATTAAAAAAGTTCTCTGATATGAGATTTATATTATATAAGGTTCTGTTTTTCATTTATCTGGCAGTTTTATTTTGTCTGATGCTTATAACAATTAATCCTGGTAAGGTTGAGATACCTGCACAGTTACTGGGAATCGAGATTGACAAACTCGTACATTTCACACTGTTTTTTCCTTATTCGGTTTTTTCATGGCTTGCCTTTGGCAGGACCACCGTTAAAAGGTTCTCAAACTGGTCATTTGTACTGATTGGTGCTTCTGGATTTGTCCTGGCAGCAGTCACGGAATTTTCCCAATTACTGAATCCTTCCAGAAACTTTGACCCTAAGGATATGCTGTCAAACTTTATTGCCATTCTTGCAGGAACTATTGTAATAACAGTTATATACATCTCAAAGAAATATTTTCATAAGTAATATGTTTGGATTGGCCGATTGCAATAATTTCTTCGTGAGTTGCGAAAGAGTTTTCAAACCCTCTTTGGCAGGAAGGCCTGTTGTTGTATTGAGTAATAACGATGGTTGTGTGATTTCGCGTTCAAATGAAGCAAAAGCACTTGGTATAAAAATGGGTGAACCTGTTTTCAAGATAATGGATCTTGTGAGAAATTCAGATGTGACTGTTTTCTCTTCAAATTATGTCCTTTATGGTGATATGTCCAGAAGAGTTATGGATTCAATCAGGAATATGGTTCCAGCCATAGAGGTATATTCAATTGATGAGGCATTTATTGACTTTACCGGAATAAGCGCTGACAAACTTAAAAGTATGGGAGAAGAAATCGCCAGGGTAAGCAGAAAAAATACAGGAATTCCCATAAGTATAGGAATATCACATACTAAAACACTGGCAAAAATCGCCTGCAAATTGAGCAAAAAGTATCCCAGACTAAACAACTCCTGTTTTCTGGAAAAAGATGCTGACATAAAAAAGGTATTGAGCACTTTTCCGGTGGAAGATGTATGGGGAATTGGGAGAAGATATTCTAAAATGCTTAGAAACAATAATATAAATACTGCACTGGATTTTAGTCTGGCTCCTCCAGAATGGATAAAATCAAAAATGAGTATTGTGGGTTTAAAGACATGGAGAGAGCTGCATAAAGAACCTTGTTTGTCATTTGAAGACTCTGTGGATGACAAAAAACAAATTTGCACAAGCCGCAGTTTTTCAAAAGAGTTGTCAGATATTGATGAGCTCTGTCAGGCGGTATCATATTTTGCAAGTAACTGTTCAGAAAAACTCAGGAAACAAAATGGCGTTTGCAGTCAGATTCAGGTATTTATCCTAACCAACTATTTTCGCGAAGATATGCCGCAATGCTATCAAAGCATAGTCGTACCACTTGAAACGGCATCCGACAGTACGCTGGAAATTGTAAAAGCTTCATGCAGGGCTCTTGAAAAAATCTACAGTCCTCTGTTCCGTTACAAAAAGGCCGGTGTGATATTATCACAAATATCTAAAAAGGAAGAGACAACAGGTAATATCTTCTGCGATTTTGATGTTGCCAAACATTCTAATTTAATGTCTGCCTTAGATGATGTCAACACTAAATACGGGAGAAACACTCTCGTTACCGCTGCTCAGGGTCTGGAAAAGATCAAGGCATTTTCAAATCATCTATCTAAAAGATATACAACTTCATGGGATGATATTATTGAAGTAAAAATTTAATTATTCTTATATTATTTGCCATAATTGAAACCGTATAGGGAAAGGTATGAGATAATAGCTCATGAACCCTCTCTCCAGTTATGAGATCCATGCCACTATCTGCAAAATTCTCTGAGATTTTAAAAAAATCAAAGCAGTGTTTCGGAATATTTATCATTAGCAAGCAATCTTTATTACTGAAGTTTACCACTATGAAAATAAGCTCTTTATCAAAATACCTGAAAAAAGCAAAGTGATAATCAGGATCGAAAAATCCGGATTTGCTATTTACGTATCCGAGGTCGAAAGTCTGCCCTATTCTTATTGCCTTTTCACTTAAAGCAGTATTAAGCAATTTCTTATATAAATCACGTAATACCGGAACTTCTTTTTTTTGCCTCCATTTTCTTATTGTTGATACCGACCAGTAGTCAAATATCGAAGTTCTTCCATCCAATCCACTGAATCCCTCTTCGTCCATTCCTCTCTCTCCCAGTTCCTGTCCGAAATAGATCATAAAAGGAGTTGTATTGAACATAAGTGAAACAGTAAGTGCCGGAATAGCCAGGTTCGGGTCCTTAAGATAATAATCAGAGGCAATTCTTTGTTCGTCATGGTTCTCAAGAAAATTCAACATCCTGCTCTGCATGTCACCTAGTGATTGCCATGATCTTGTTATATGAAAAGCGGGTACTTCTCCTGTCAATATCCTCCTGAGAGTGTCAGATAATCCAACTTTATCATACAGGTAGTCGAATCCCGCGATATTTAGATAGTCTGAATATTTAACAGGATTATATACTTCGGCTATAAACAGGACATCAGGATTGCTTTTTTTCACACTTTTTATTGCCCATTTCCAGAATTCTACAGGTACCATCTCTGCCATATCGCAACGGAAACCATCTACCCCCAGATCGAGCCAATAATCCATTATTGCTCTCATTTTTTTCCATGTGTCAGGAACCGGATTAAAGTAAGTCCGGTTATTATCGTTATAGTCGACTCCATAATTCAATTTGACAGTCTCATACCAATCGTTTATATCAGGGTGGGACATGAAGCAGTCATTACCGGTTACTTTTGAGGGAAATTCTGTATATTCTAATGCATTAAATGAATTCGCAACAGGTGATTTAAAGTATTCATTTAATATGTAGTAATAATTATTCATTGGGTGAAATGAGTAGTCACTCTTGTCCTTTGCTCCAAAATCTTCTATCCCGGAAGGTTTTTTGTCTGAGAAGTATTCTCGGGCAACATGATTAGGAACAAAATCCATTATTGCTTTCAAACCAACCTTGTGTGTTCTGTTTATCAAATCAGAAAATTCTGAAATTCTGTTATTTACATCTACAGCAAGATCTGGATCAACATCGAAATAATCTTTAACCGCATAAGGAGAACCCGCCTCTCCTTTGACAAGAGATGGATTGTCTTTTAATATTCCGTAAAGTGTATAATCGGTTTTGGTAGAGTGTTCAATTACACCTGTAAACCAAATATGTGTGCACCCAAGCTTCTTTAAAGACCTCAGTGTATTGACATCTATATCATTAAACTTGCCGGAACCATTGACTGACAAAGAAGAATTGGGAATACAACTCTCATTTGTATTCCCAAATAACCTCGGTAAAACCTGATAGATTACAAATTTCTCCTTGAAGGAAGATATTACCAATTCAGTATCTTTTTAAAATCGTAATCCTCAGGAACAGGCAAAAATTCTTTTGCTGCCTCATAATCATCTTTACATATGTAATGCATTATATTATTGATGATTGCCTGTACTCTGTCAGACTCAAGGCTTACTCCTCTCGGGGGAATTTTCCCGGTAACAGGGTCCTGTATATCCTTAAGATATAGCGGTTTGACTTTTCCGAGATGATCAATATAAACCATACATCCGGTTTTCCCTTCATTGAAAAGCTGGTTTACTCCAATACCTAGTTCTGTACAATAAACAAGATCATAAGCACTTGGATATTGACATCTTAACTCATATCCCAATTCCACAGGTCTTGTTTTTGTATTCAACCCTAGTTCTCTAAGTCTTTTTTCTACCATCTCACTAAAGATATGGGCCTTTGAAACTTTTCCAAGTTCCGGATGGCCATGGTCATCATAGGAGAAAGTAACTCCTGATTTTTTAAGCTCATCACTGCTAAGTTCATGAAAAACACCTTCTGAAATCATCACTGAACCATATTTAATTCCAAGTATTAGTCTTTTAACTATCGATGAAACAGCTAGTTTAATGATTTTATCTAAAGTGATTGGTGTTTTATTGAACATCTCAGGAATTACAATCATTGGATAGTGAGCTGCAGCTCCGATACCAAAAGCCAGATGACCGGCAGAACGCCCCATTGCACAAACTACGAACCAATTGTTGCTGGTTCTCGCATCTTCATAAACTGTAGTTGCCAATCTTGCTCCTTCTGATTTAGCAGATTCATAACCGAAAGTTGGCCTCTGAAGAGGCAAAGGAAGGTCATTGTCAATGGTTTTGGGAACATGAATATTTGAAATCTTGTGGTTATGTTCCTCAAGGAATTTAGCTACCCTGTTAGCAGTTGATGCAGTATCGTCACCACCTATAGTAACGAGAAGCTTAATGTTGTTTTCTACAAAGAAGTTCAAATTGAAGTTATCATCGAAATCTTTGGCACTAGGCTTATATCTGCTCATTATCAGATAAGAACCTCCTCTGTTGAATATTGAGTCAGCCAATAAAAAGTCAAGTTCAGTATAATCCGGATTTTTCGAGAATATACCTTTGTACCCACCATGCAGGCCTAAAACACGGTATCCCTTTGAAATAAAAGTTTTAGTAATGCTGCCTACAACAGTATTCATTCCTGGTGCGGGTCCCCCTCCTGTTAAAATTACAATTGTTTTTTTCATCTTTTTACTAATTGAGTTGGCAAAGGTAGTAATAATTAAAAAATATCTAAATTCGCGGGAAATATTATGAAAAAATCAGAAGCAGATGCATTGGAGAAAATCTCTCGTTTAAGAGAGGTTATTAATATTCATAATCGGAGGTATTACATAGAAAATAAGCCTGTTATCTCAGATTTTGAGTATGATGTGCTTATGACCGATTTACAGGCTTTGGAATCTAAGTATCCTCAATTTGCCACCGAAAAATCACCCACCAATAGTGTTGGAAGTGATTTAGCAGATACTTCTGACAAGGCAGAATTCATTCAGGTACATCATAAGTATCCGATGCTATCTTTAAGCAATACATACGATAAAGGCGAGTTACTATCTTTCAATGAGAGAATTAAAAAAATAATTAACAAGCCTTTCAACTATGTTTGTGAATTGAAGATAGATGGAACTGCAATCTCTCTGTCATATATCAATGGCAGACTTGTAAGTGCTGTTACCAGAGGTGATGGTACAGTTGGTGACGATGTTACTCGGAATGTAAAAATGATACCCTCAATACCTGTTTCGCTCAAAGGAGATTCATTTCCATCGGAATTTGATATAAGAGGTGAAATTTTCATGCCATGGAGCGCGTTTGAAGATATTAACAAAAGAAGAAGCGACAATGAGGATCTTGTATTTGCAAACCCCAGAAATGCAGCTGCCGGTTCCCTTAAACTTCTTGATTCTGATGAGATTTCAAAAAGAGGACTCATGTCAATTTTATACCATATTGTTACTTTGGACGTTTTTTGCGAAAGCCACTTTGAGTCACTTATTCTTGCCGGCCAATGGGGACTCCCTGTCTCACCATATACAAAACTGTGCAAGAGTATAGATGAGGTTATGGATTATCTGGATTACTGGGATATAGAAAGAAAATCTTTACCATATCCAACTGACGGAGTTGTCATTAAGGTCGATAACCTAAACTATCAGAAGATCCTTGGTTTTACTGCAAAATCTCCCAGATGGGCAACTGCATTCAAGTTTAAGGCAGAACAGGCAATATCAAGAGTGTTGTCAATAGATTATCAAGTAGGCAGAACCGGGGCAATAACCCCAGTAGCAAACCTGGAACCGGTACTTCTTTCCGGATCAACAGTCAAAAGAGCATCTTTGCATAACAGTGACCAGATAAAACTACTTGATATTCATATAAATGACTTTGTATTTGTAGAAAAGGGAGGTGAGATTATCCCAAAAATTGTATCTGTAGACAAATCAAGAAGGGGTAGCGACTTGAAAACTGTAATATTTCCTGAGTCCTGTCCCGATTGCGGAACCATTCTTGTGCGAGAGGAGAGCGAAGCTAAACAGTTCTGTCCTAATCAATCCGGGTGTCCAACTCAGATAAAAGCGAGATTTTTACATTTTACAGGAAGGAAAGCTCTTGACATCCTCATAGGAGAAGCTACTATAGATCAGTTGTTCAATCTGAATTATATAAGAAAACTTTCAGATTTATTCAAACTGGAAAAGGATCAATTGATGAATCTGGAAGGATGGAAGGAGAGATCTGCCGATAGATTTCTTGAAAGCATAGACAAATCACGTAAAAGTCCTTTTTATAAAATTCTTTTTTCTTTGGGTATAAGGTATATTGGAGAGACTACTGCAAAGAATCTGGCAAATCACTTCAAAACCATAGATAAGATTATATCTGCTACAAAAGAGGAACTTCTAAATGTAGAAGAGGTGGGTGAAATAATGGTAGAGTCATTGATAAACTATTTTAGCAATACTGATAATATAGAATTAATCAACGAATTAAAGGAACAAGGCTTGATTTTTGAACAAGATGACCAAAGCAATAGTATCGTTTCAGACAAACTACGAGATAACAACATTGTTGTAACAGGTAACTTTTCTGTTTCCAGAGAAGAAATTAAGAGAATTATCAGTTTTAATTCAGGTAGAGTTGTAAGTTCTGTATCATCAAATACAAACTACCTCCTTGCAGGTGAAAAACCGGGTCCGGGAAAGATACAAAAAGCTGAAAAATTGGGGATTAAGATTATTAGTGAAGATGATTTTAATAAAATGTTATGATTTTTGATGTATATTTTAGAAACTTTTAAAATAAAGTAGTATTTTTAGGAATTAATTAATTTAACATAAGTAGACTAAGCAGTTTTTGTAATGAAGAATATCGTTGTAAGTAATAAAGTATACTATTTAGGAACAAATGATCGTAAAAAACAGTTGTTTGAGAATAATTGGCCTCTGCCAAATGGTGTCGCTTATAATTCATATTTGATTGCAGATGAAAAGTCAGCACTTATAGATACCCTTGAGTTTGGATCAAAAAGCGATTATCTGGAGGAAATTGATAGAATATTGAATGGGAAGCAACTCGATTTTCTGGTAATCAATCACATGGAACCTGATCATGCCAGCATGACCGGAATGATGCTTAGATGTTATCCGGAATTGAGAATTGTCGGTAATATAAAGACCTTTAAGATGCTCGAAGCATTTTTTGGACTGACAAAAAAACAGTTCATTGAGGTAAGCGATGGAGATACTCTGGAGCTGGGTTATCATAAATTGAGTTTTGTGCTAACTCCCTGGGTTCACTGGCCGGAAACAATGATGACATATGATATTACAGATCAGATATTATTCTCCTGTGATGCATTTGGTGGATTCGGAACCCTTGATGGTGGGATATTCGACGATGAAATTAATTTTGAACCCTATATGCTTGATGAAATGAGGCGTTATTACTCCAATATCGTCGGCAAATACAGCCACATGGTTCAAAAAGCCCTTGCCAAGCTTGATGGTATTTCTGTCAGATTTGTCTGTCCATCACATGGACCGGTCTGGCGCAAAGACCCGGCAAAGGTAATATCACTATACGACAATTGGAGCAGACATATTTCCGAAGAGGGTGTTGTTATTGCTTTTGCGTCAATGTATGGAAATACCGAAAGAATGGCCGATTATTCAGCACGTCTGATGGCCGAAAATGGAATTAAGAATATTAAGATCTACGATGTTTCAAAAACGCATATTTCATATATAATCAGCGATATATGGAAATACAAATCAATTGTTTTAGGCTCCTGTGCCTATAATACAGGAATGCATCCAATGATGGTTCAACTTTGTCATGAACTTGAAGTGGTTAATCCAAAAAATAAAAATTACGCCCTTTTTGGATCCTACAGCTGGAGCGGAGGCGGGTTAAAATCACTTCTCTCCTTTGCAGAAAAAATGAGCTGGAATCTTGTTAGTGAACCTGTTGATCTTATCGGTTCTCCAAGTGTTGCAAAAATGGAAGGATTTCAAAATATTGCCAATAAAATATTATGACTATTATGGAGATAGGGAAAAAATTAATTATTGAAAAGCTCGTAACAGAGACTGATACTGCAGCTTATTACGGTTCAGGTCTTCTTCATGTTTTTGCTACTCCTGCAATGATTGCATTAATGGAGCAATCGGCACACCTTCTGGCAAAATTCTCATTACCTGAAACACAGGATACTGTCGGAATTGAGGTTAATGTTAAACATACGCGTGCAACTCCTATGGGAACCAAGGTTTATGCAGAGGCAGAACTTATTTTGATTGAAGGTAAAAAGCTTACATTTAGCGTTGTAGCTTTTGACGAACAAGGAGAGATCGGAAAAGGCACACATATGAGATACATTATTAACCCGGCCAAATACATGCACAATATATCTTGAAAAGATATGCAGTAAAACATACCTACCAAAGAGTTCTCAAGTTTCTTATTACAGATATTTGGCACCTCGACCTTTCTGAGTTTAGTATTATGAAAGCTCGTATGGTCAGATATTTGAAAGTGCTGCTGATTACAATCAAAAATTTCGCTTCCGACAGGGTCGCTCTTCAGGCAACAAATCTAAGCTTCCTTTCTGCCATGTCTGTGGTTCCCTTTTTTGCAGTAATATTTGCAATAACAAATGGATTCGGATACGATACAAAACTTCAGGAGCTTCTTTTCAAATACTTCGAGGGTAATGAGCAAATAATTGAGTATTTACTTAAATTTTCTTACAACATTATATCTACGCTTAAAAATGGAATTTTCGGTATCATAAGTTTCCTTTTTCTTATATCAACACTGGTTTTTCTAATGCTGAGCATAGAAAAATCATTTAACGTTATCTGGAAAGTTGACGATGGGCGTTCTTTTCATAAACGACTAGCATATTATGCACTGCTTTTATTTGTCTCTCCACTTATCATATTAATTTTTCTTACACTCGGCCTTATATATACAAATGCCTTAAGATCTGTTGGTTTTGAAATAGACAGATTTATACCGGTTACATCCATTTTTACATGGTTCTCAATATATGCCCTTGTTTGCATTGTCTTTACAATAATGTATTTTTTAATCCCAAATACAAAGGTTAAATTTGCAGCTGCATTTAATTCTGCATTATTGCTTGCTTTTGCATTTATTGTGGTCCAGTTTTTCTATTTGGAGACTCAATTAATGGTATCGGGGTTAAACGCAGTTTATGGTGTGTTCGCAGCTGTTCCACTATTTCTGGTCTGGATTAATATTAGTTGGACCTTAATTCTTTTTGGGGCAGAACTTTCACATGCATTTCAGAATGTAGATAATTATAAAATTGAAAATGGATAGAACATTGACAAAAGACGCAACAGATTTTATAAACGACGATTTGTTGCATTCATTGATTGAAAATACTAAGGAAGACAGATCGCGTTTACGTGAAATTTTTGCAAAGAGTAAATCTAAACAGGCCTTGACTCTTGAGGAGACTGCCCAGCTACTTGCAATAAAGTCACCGGAAGGTCTGGAGGAGTTGTATCAAACTGCAAGGGAACTAAAAAAGTCAATATATGGTAACAGAATAGTTCTTTTTGCCCCATTATATATTGGAAACTACTGCATAAACAACTGCCAGTACTGTGGCTTCAGAAGCAGCCTTACATCTGCTATCAGAAAAACATTGACAGAACAAGAGCTGATTGCAGAAGTAGCACAACTTGAAAAAGAGGGACATAAAAGATTGATAATGGTATATGGAGAACACCCTAAATATTCACCTGAATACATTGCCCAGACTGTAAGAACAGTTTATAATGTAAGAGTCGGCAAAGGAGAGATAAGAAGAGTGAACATAAACGCTGCACCAATGTCTGTAGAAGGATTCCGGATAGTAAAAGAGTCCGGTATAGGAACATTTCAGGTATTTCAGGAGACTTACCATAAAGAAACATATGCAAAATATCACCCTGCTCCCACTACAAAGAGCGACTATATGTGGAGACTTAATGCTATGGACAGGGCTTTTGAAGGTGGTATAGACGATATGGGTATTGGGGCCCTTTTCGGTCTTTATGACTGGAGGTTTGAGGTTCTTGCACTTGTAAAGCATTCTATATATCTTCAGGAGAAATTTGGCGTAGGACCTCATACTATAAGTTTTCCAAGAATAAAAGCAGCTCAGGGACTTGACATGAATCTTCCTTATCAGGTTTCAGACGAACACTTTAAACAACTCGTGGCAATACTAAGAATGGCTGTTCCATACACAGGGTTAATCATGACAGCAAGAGAAACCTCAGAAGTGAGAGATGCTGTCATTGAATTTGGTGTCTCACAGATTGACGCAGGTACAAGATTGGAAATAGGAGGATATCAGGAAACAAGGGAAAAGGGACAGGATCTAAACAGAGAACAGTTTCAGGTTGGAGACTCAAGGGAGCTGGATTCTGTTATACAATGGCTTCTAAGCAAAGACTTCATCCCTAGCTTTTGTACATCCTGCTACAGGGTAGGCAGAACAGGAGAACATTTTATGGAATATGCTATTCCCGGTTTTATCGGCAGTTTTTGTACTCCAAATGCAATGCTTACGCTTTCTGAATATCTGGAGGATTACTCATCTGAAAAGACAAAACTAGCAGGATATGAGCTCATTAAGAGAGAGTTGGCAAATATTAAGGATCAAAGTAAGAGAGATGAAGTTGCTGCAAAAATTGAATTGATTAAAAGTGGAAAGAGAGACCTTCTCTATTAAGACGATATGTTTAATGACAGGGATAATGAATTGATAAACAGAGAGTTTGAAGAGTTACGTCTTGCAAGCTTAAAAAGGTGTGCCAATCAGAATGAATATGAAATTGTTTTAAAAGCATTTGATTTTGCCAAATCTGCCCATAATGGTGTCAGGCGCAGATCAGGAGAGCCATATATTATTCATCCAATTTCAGTTGCAAAGATTGTGGTGCAGGAGATAGGTCTGGGTTACAAATCCATTGTAACTGCTTTGATTCATGATGTAGTTGAAGATACCGAATACACTATTGAGGATATTGAAAGACTTTTCGGTTCAAAGATTGCCTCTCTTGTAGATGGTCTCACTAAAATTAAAAGCGCTTTTGACAGCAGCCATACCAGTCAGGCAGAAAACTTCAAGCGTATTCTGCTTACTCTTAATGATGATGTCCGCGTAATTCTCATAAAACTCGCGGACAGACTCCACAATATGAGAACAATAGAATTTATGCCGGAATACAAAAGGGCAAAAATTCTTAGCGAAACAATGTATATCTTCATTCCGCTTGCTCACCGCCTGGGATTATACGGTATCAAATCGGAACTTGAGAATATTTGGCTGATGCATACCTTGCCGGCTGAATATGAAGCCGTACAATCAAAAATTGCACAAACAGTGGTAGAAAGAGGGTGTGCAATAGAGAAGTTCATGGAACCCATATCGGAGAGTCTTAAGCAAGCCGGATATCAATTTACTGTCAGCAAAAGGACAAAGACCCCCTACTCCATCTGGAGGAAAATGACTACAAAATCAATACCTTTTGAGCAAATATATGACCTCTATGCTGTAAGGATAGTTTTTGAACCCAAAGGTGAAGAACCTGAAAGGATACAATGCTGGCATATTTATTCACTCATAACGGAACTGTATCTGTCAAAGACGGACAGGATAAGGGATTGGGTAAGCACTCCTAAGATTAACGGTTACGAGGCTCTTCACTGTACTGTTATGGGTCCTCAGGGTAACTGGATTGAGGTTCAGATACGGACAAGCAGAATGGACAATCTTGCAGAAAGAGGGGTTGCTGCTCATTGGACATACAAAGGGGGAACACCTTCTGAAAATGAGATGGACAAGTGGCTCAACATGGTACGGGAGGTTTTGGAAAATCCCGATGTAAATGCATTGGATTTTCTGGATAAATTTCATACTGGTCTTCTATCATCTGAAATTTATGTCTTTACTCCTAAAGGTGAATCAAAAGCACTGCCAAAAGGCGCTACTGCATTGGATCTTGCCTATGCAATACACACTGAGGTTGGAAATAAGGCAATTGCGGCAAAAGCCAATTTTAAACTGGTACCTCTCACTTACGAGTTGAGAAATGGTGACCAGATGGAAATCATAACAGCGGAATCACAGCGACCCCAAAGAGAATGGCTAGATTTTGTAAAGACTCCCAAAGCCAGAACTTTAATAATGGATACTTTAAAATCTGAAATCAAGGACCATTTGAAAAGAGGACAGGGAATATTGACAGAAAAATTAAAAGAGTTAGGTATCAAACCACAGGCAAGGGTATACAAAAAACTATCTGAAGCATATAGTTTGAATAACAGAGAGGAACTTTTCAGTAAAATCGGAGCAGGAATGCTTGACCTTTCTGATCTTTCAAAAATGCTCAAGAAAAATTCCAGCAACAAATTTGTAAGATATTGGAATCTTCAGTTTTCAAGATTTGGAGGAGGAGATTCTGAGGATGACTCTGAAAATGACGATTATGACGATAAAGAACAAGATCAGAAAGAGAAGGACGAAGAATCTGAGATTCAGAAGTCCCGGCAGGTAAGACTATCCAGTATCGACAAAAAGAAGGATTTTCTTCTAAGGGAAAATCCTTTGGAAAAAACCCTTTCTTATCAGGTTGCTAAATGTTGCCGGCCAATACCCGGTGACGGGGTTATCGGCTTCCTGAGTGACGATGGAGAGGTTACTGTTCACAAAAAGAGTTGTCAGGAGGCTATTTTAATGGCAGCAAGGGATGCTGACAGAATTGTCAGTGCAAAATGGAGCAAACACACTGTTTTATCTTTTCTAGCCAGAATCAGCATGAGAGGTATAGACCGTATTGGAATTCTCAACGAACTGACACAATATATAACACTCGTTTTAAGCGTTAACATAAGAAAGATATTCATTGAAACTCATGATGGCATTTTTGAAGGGTACATAGACCTGTATGTACATAATACTGAAGATCTTGAAAAAATGATAAAACAAATGACACAAGTAAAAGGTATTGAGAGCGTTATAAGAACCGAAATCAAAGAGGACTGAATGGAATGAAAAGCAGGAAGATTCAATTATCAGTTTTATTTATTGTACTTTATTATATAGTACACTCGTGTGCCAATACGTCTACCCCACCTACCGGTGGACCAAAGGATACAATACCTCCGGTTTTAATAAAGGTAATGCCGGACTCTAATTCAGTGAATTTTCCGGTAAAGGGGGGAACGATTGAGATGAAGTTTGACGAATATGTTGTTCTTAAGGAGCCAAACAAGTTCGTCTACCTATCACCGCCTCAAAAAAAGAGACTGACTACAAAGATTCGCGGGAAAAGCATTTTGGTAACATTTCCTGAGACACTAGACTCCTCTTTAACATACTCCTTGCATTTTGGTACTTCCATAAACGACAATAACGAGGGAAATGTTTTCTACCCTTATGTATACTCCTTTTCTACAGGGAAAAGCGTAGATTCTATGATGTGTGCAGGAGTGATTATGGATTCAAGGACACTCCTCCCGATGGAAGACATTGTTGTGGGATTCTATTCCAATCTCTCAGATACAGCAATATACAAAACTTACCCTTCTGTATTGGCAAAAAGTGACAAATGGGGGTATTATGTTGGTATGAACCTTAAACCGGTTCATTACAGATTATATGCTTTTAAAGACATTAACAACAACAATCAGTACGATCCTGAAAATGAAATGATTGCCTTCTATGACTCTCTTATTGTTCCTTCGAAGGTTATGAAAAAAGAGTCTGAGGAGTTAAGGTTTGTAGATATGAAAGATACAAGCAAGGCTCTGGCCAGACCATTTCAGACCGAATTGTATCTATTCCGGGAGGCATCACAAAAGCAGTATATAAAAGATAAAAAACGACCTGAGAGGAAAATGGCTTTCATTACATTTGCCGCTCCGTATGTAAAAATAGATTCGATAGGATTCAGAGGATACGATTCCACTCAAATAATCAAACAGTATAATATCACAAGGGATAGTCTTGTACTATGGATAAAAGACTCCCTGATAGTGTCCGATACGCTTATGCTCGATATAAAATACTATAAATCTGACAGTTTATCAAATCTTGTCATAAGCAGAGAAAGTCTTACACTAGTGGCTCCCAAAACAGTAAAACCAGCACCTCCGGCAAGACGTACCCCCGGCACAACTGAGATAAAACCTCCGAGAGCCGACTTGTTAAAATTGAAGATTGAAGCGGAACCGTCCATGGTGGAACAAGAGGGATTCAAGCTCACTTTTCCTGCACCGGTACTTAGCAGTAAACTGGATTCAATAACTCTTTTTTCAAAAACACCAAAAGGTGTGCTGGCAAAAGAACCCTTTTATTTTACACAGGACTCTTTAGAAACAAGACTTTTCTACGTTAAGCCGAACATAAAAATGCTTCAGGGTTATGAATATATACTACGGATACCTGAGAGAACTTTCAAAGATGTATACAAATTTACAAATGACTCGTCACGAACAAGTGTCATACTGCCAAACAGTGACAAGTTGTCGAAGCTCACTTTGAATATCTCTGGAGCTGACGGTTCATATTTGATAGAACTCACAAACCAGACAAGAGATAAAGTATATAGAGGTTTTAAGATTGGCCATGATTCCAGGCTTGAGTTTCCTTATATTCAACCGGGAAAATATAATATCAGGATAACACAGGATTTGAATGGAAACGGAATACTTGATACCGGTAATCTGCCAATGAAAAAACAACCGGAAAAGGTAAGATTATATCTTTTGAAAAACGGTTCATCAGAAATCTTATTCAAAGATGGCCTTGATTTAGAGCAAAATATAAATCTAAAGGAGTTTTTTAAATGAAAAAAACAACCATTTCATTATTACTCATACTGGTATTTTCCATAACGTCCCTTCATGGGCAGATAAAGGAGCACCTTATTGGCATTAAGGCCGCATATAACATCAGCGGAGTAGATTTCAAGCCAACAATGAATGAAGTAAGTATTACTACTTTTAAAAACTACTCGCTGGTATATCTGTATTATCACGATTTATGGAAAACAATGCCCTATTTTGGTTTTCAGGCATCTTTTTCTTATCAGGAGCAGGGGTTCCGAATAGATGATACCTTAACCAGACTCACTTGTTATGAGGTTCCTCTCGTCTCTCAGTTCCATATAGACTTCTGGAAAATGCGGTTTTTGATTAATCTTGGTGGTTTTATGGGTTACAGAGTGGCGAGTACACAGGAATTTGATTCTTCTGACATAAGACTAGATTATGGATTCATTGCTGGTGGAGGATTGGCATTAGTTCTTAAACCTGTTGAACTTCATCTGGAGGCAAACTATCAGTATTCTCTCTCCTATCTTTATAATCCGAGGAAGTTCAGTGATACGGACCTTCAGTTCTCCTACCCTCATCAGCTTCTTTTAAGTCTGGCTCTTTACTTACATTTGTAAAAGAATGAGAAAAATTGTTGTAAAAGCCGGGAATGTTCTGATAGGAGACAACAAACATATTGTCATTCAGACAATGTGCAATACAGCAACACAGGATATTGAATCATCGTTTGAACAATGTGTAAGGCTAAGCAATGCCGGTGCCGAGATGATTCGACTGACAACTCAGGGAATAAAAGAGGTTGAAGCATTGAAAGTTATTAAGGAAAGGCTCAGGAAAAAGGGTATTGACACACCAATTGTCGCTGATGTTCATTTTTCTCCGGATGTTGCCATCGCTGCTGCAATGGTTGCTGATAAAGTAAGGATCAATCCGGGAAATTTCAGCAAAGATCATACTTTAGCTGAAGAAAGGTTTGTAAAACTGATGGAGATTTGCAAAAAACATGGGACAGCACTCAGGATTGGTATTAATCATGGTTCTCTTGGAGAAAGAATTATTGATAGGTATGGCGATACTCCTGAAGGTATGAAAGAGTCTGCGATCGAATGGATAAATATGGCCTTGAACAACAATTTTGACCAGATTGTGATTTCATTGAAGTCAAGCAATACAAGAGTAATGACCGATGCATACAGACTTTTGCATCAAGAATTTGAAAAAACAGGAGTGGCTTTCCCTCTCCATCTTGGAGTTACAGAAGCAGGTAATGGTGAATATGGCAGGATAAAATCGGCGGTAGGAATAGCATCACTCCTTAATTATGGTATAGGCGACACAATTAGGGTTTCTTTGACGGAAGATCCTGCAAATGAGATACCTGTTGCAAGGTTCATAGCTGATTATTCGGTTGATATCAGTAAAAATAAATTTGAAAAACCCCTTGCATCATACAAATGCAAGACATGGTCGGAATTTATTTTAATGGCATCATGCGATTTGGGGCCATTACTCCTGGATAAAAAAATTGATGATATTGACATCCGGCTGGATTGTGAGGAAAAATATGAAGAAAGCGATATCTCAAGATTTCGGGAGGAGTTACTTCAGGCTTCAAGAAGAGTGTTCAGCAAACCGGAATATATTGCTTGTCCGGGATGTGGCAGGACAACATTCAACCTGGAATCTGTTTTTAATGAGGTTAAAAGAAGAACTGCCCATTTAACCGGTTACAACATTGCAGTCATGGGATGTATCGTTAACGGACCAGGTGAGATGGCAGATGCAGATTACGGTTATGTTGGCGAAGGTCGTAACAAGGTAATTATTTACAAAGGGAGGGTGCCTGTTTTAAGAGCAGTTCCTGAAAATGAGGCTATAGATATTTTACTCAAACTTATTGAGGACGACAATCGTCAAAAATCAGATAATTCATAATAAACAATAATAATCTAATGAAAATCAAAAAACTACTTTTAGCAGCTTCACTTTTCTTTAGTGTAAATGTGGCTTTGTGCCAAGCTTCTGCCTATTATGTGAATCCTGACGATTCTGATTTTACAGAGAGCTGTACATCAATAATGGTTGGAAAAGCCGCTAGTACCGACGGCTCAGTAATGACTGCTCATACTTGTGATTCCAACTACAGAACATGGCTTGAAATTGCACAACGGAAGAGCTCCAAAGCCGGAGACACAGAATCTGTGTTCTGGGGGACTCTCCACAACGAAGAGGCATGGGATATGAGAAATGTTACAGAGAAAGGGAGAATTCCTGCAGTCGCAGAGACCTATGCTTATCTCAATACTGCTTATCCATGCATGAATGAAAAGCAACTTGCCATTGGCGAAACAACTATAACAGGTAAAGATACCCTTGTAAACAAAAATGGTCTTTTTCCAATTGAAGAACTTGAGAGAATAGCTCTGCAGAGATGCACTACAGCAAGAGATGCAATTAAGCTTATTGGTAAATTGGCTGAACTGTACGGATATGGCGATTCAGGAGAATGTATAACGATTGCCGACAAGAAAGAGGTTTGGCACCTGGAAATTTTCGGATCTGGTCCAGGTAAGCCAAGTTCTATATGGGTTGCTCAGAGAATACCCGATGAACATGTCGGCATATCTGCTAACATACCAAGGATATCCGTTGTTAATTTCGCCGATAAGGAAAACTTCATGTATAGTTCTGATATACGTGAGAGGACAAAGAAATTAGGACTTTGGGATGGTATATCGGAATTTAAATTCTGGAAAATAGTTGGTGGAAGCAAACCATTTTCATTCAGAGAGTATTTTGTCTTAAACACATTGGCTCCATCTCTTGGCTTGAAATTCGATTCTGAGGAACTTCCTTTCTCCGTTAAACCGGATAATAAGGTATCTGTCAGAGATATTATGGCTCTTTACAGGCAAACCTACGAGGGAACGGAATTTGATCAAACCAAGAACTTGTCCGTTGAGGTTACCAGAAAAGATCCAGTAAAGGGTGAATATAAAGAGAAGATTAAACCGGTTTCAAATTTTATGAGTAACGACATGCGGTCGCTGCTTAACAATATCAAACCGGGAGTAACTGAGAGAATTAGGGGTATAGCAGTAATTCAGTGTGCATATTCTCATATAATACAATTAAGAGACTGGCTGCCCGATGAGGTAGGTGGTATTGCATACTTTGCATTTGATAATCCGGCCCAGAGCCCCAGAATACCTATTTATTCAGGAACTATGTATCTTCCAAAGAGTTTTGGAATATGTGCACAGGTAAGATATCGCGAAGATGCTGCTGCATGGTCATTTAGAGAAACAAACAGAATTGCAACCATTAACTGGGATAGAACCAGAAATCTTGTTGAGCCTCAGATAATGAAGTTTGAAAATATGATGTTTGATCAAGCTCCATTAGTCGAACAGACTGTTGTCAGGCTTTTAAAAGAAGGAAAGAATCAGGAAGCAAAAGCTTTCCTTACAGATTATACAAATAATTTTGCAAGTCAGACAATGCAGAGATGGCAAGAGCTTAAATCTGAGCTTTGGACAATATTTGCCAGGAGTATGTAGGTAAGTCTTTGCTATGATATTTAAAAAAAAGAGGTGTTTACCTCTTTTTTTTTGCTTCAATAATGCCTACCTTTGCCGAGTTTGTAAAATTTTTAAATCGAATTGATAATGGGCGACAGTAAACCGGCAGCACTTCTCCTCGAAAGTGGTGCAGAATTTAGAGGATTCTCTTTTGGATACGACCAAGCCATTGATGGTGAGGTCGTTTTTTCTACTGCAATGGTAGGTTATCCGGAGAGTCTGACAGATCCTTCATACTCGGGGCAAATCTTATGTGTCTCATATCCCTTGGTTGGAAACTATGGGGTACCAAATGACACAATTATTGACAATCTCTCATCTCTTTTCGAATCAGAAAAGATACATGTAAGAGGACTAATAATATCTGACTACTCTTTTAATTATAGCCACTGGAACGCAGCTAAAAGTCTGGATACATGGCTAAAGGAATTTAAAATCCCCGGAATTTTCGGTATAGACACAAGAGAGCTTACTAAGGTCCTCAGAGAGAGTGGAACTATGCTTGGGAAAATACTTCCGGAAGGTACTTATCTAGATGGATATGACGATCCTAATGTTTTGAACCAGGTAGATGTTGTTAGTTGTAAAGAGGTAATTAAATATGGATCAGGTTCAAAAAGAGTTGTTTTGGTTGACTGCGGAGTCAAACACAATATCATAAGATGTCTTGTAAAACGAGGTGTTGAACTGATAAGGGTACCTTGGGACTATGATTTTAGCCAGATTGAATATGACGGATTATTTATATCAAATGGCCCTGGAAATCCTGACTTCTGTACTACTGCAGTAGAAAATATAAGGAGAGCCTTTAACAATGATATTCCTATTTTTGGTATTTGCATGGGAAATCAGCTCATGGCAAAAGCTACAGGAGCAAATACATTTAAAATGAAATATGGCCACAGGAGCCATAATCAACCTGTCAGAATGGTTGGTACAAACAGATGCTTCATAACATCACAGAATCATGGATATGCCGTGGATGATACTACTCTTGGCAAAGAATGGGAACCTTTGTTTATAAATATGAATGATGGAACAAACGAAGGAATCCGACATAAAAGCAAACCATTCTTTTCATGTCAGTTTCATCCTGAGGCATCGAGTGGTCCTACAGATACGGAATTCCTTTTTGATGATTTTATTAAATTACTGTAAATTAAAGCTATGGATACAAGTATAAAAAAAGTTCTGCTTCTGGGATCGGGAGCATTAAAGATTGGTGAAGCAGGCGAATTTGATTATTCCGGATCTCAAGCTTTAAAGGCGTTAAAGGAAGAGGGAATAGAGACAGTTTTAATTAATCCGAACATCGCAACTGTACAAACATCAGAAGGTGTGGCAGATAAAATTTATTTTTTGCCTGTAACACCGCATTTTGTAGAAGCTGTTATAAAAAAAGAGAAACCTCAGGGCATACTTCTGGCATTTGGCGGACAGACCGCACTTAACTGCGGAGTTGAACTATTTAGAGCGGGTGTATTTGAAAAGTACAATCTGAGAGTTCTAGGTACACCGGTACAGGCAATTATGGACACAGAGGATAGAGAACTTTTTGTAAAAAAGCTTGATCAGATCTCTGTGAAGACAATTAAAAGTCATGCTGTCGAAAATCTCGAGGATGCCAGAGAGGCTGCAAAGAACCTAGGATACCCTGTCATTCTAAGGGCAGCATATGCACTAGGTGGCTTGGGGAGCGGTTTTTGTGATAATGAATCAGAATTAAACGTTCTTGCTGTTAAGGCATTCTCGCATTCATCTCAAGTATTGGTTGAAAAATCCCTTAAGGGATGGAAGGAGATTGAATATGAAGTTGTAAGGGATAGGTTCGATAATTGTATCACTGTTTGCAATATGGAGAACTTCGATCCTCTTGGAATACATACCGGCGAAAGTATAGTTGTTGCTCCCTCTCAGACACTTACAAACAGTGAGTATCATTTATTAAGGGAACTTGCAATAAAAATTGTAAGACATATAGGTATAGTCGGTGAATGTAATGTTCAGTATGCATTTGATCCTCTCTCGGAGGACTATAGAGTTATTGAGGTAAATGCACGCTTGAGCAGATCATCTGCACTAGCCTCTAAAGCAACTGGTTATCCTTTAGCATTTGTTGCTGCAAAATTAGGTTTGGGTTATGGTTTGTTCGATCTGAAAAATTCAGTTACAAAAACCACCCCTGCATTTTTTGAACCTGCACTGGATTATATAGTATGTAAGATTCCAAGGTGGGATCTTTCTAAATTCCAAGGTGTTTCAAGGGAAATTGGATCAAGCATGAAGAGTGTCGGAGAGGTAATGGCCATCGGCCGTAGTTTTGAAGAGGCTATTCAAAAGGGACTAAGGATGATTGGTCAGGGTGCCCATGGCTTTGTAGCTAACAGGGAAATAACTGTGGATGACATAGATAAAGCTTTGAGAGAACCTACAGATAACCGGATATTTGTCATCTCAAAAGCCTTTCAAAAAGGATACACTGTAGAGCAGATTCAGGAACTGACAAAAATTGACAGATGGTTTCTTGATAAGTTATATACTATAGTTCTTACATCCAAAGAATTATCAAAAATTAACAACTTGAATGAAGTCAGTTATGAGTTGCTTAAAAAATCAAAAAATCAAGGATTTTCGGACTTCCAGATTGGCAGATTAATCTATAAAGATATCATAGATGTAGATGAAGCTGCTGCAATGGTCAGAACTTTCAGGAAGGAGTTAAAAATCCTTCCTGTTGTTAAACAAATTGACACTCTGGCAGCGGAGTACCCTGCTCAGACCAACTATCTGTATCTGACCTATAACGGCACTCACAATGACGTCAATTATCTTGGTGACCATAAGTCCATTGTAGTTTTAGGATCTGGTGCATACAGGATAGGAAGTTCTGTAGAATTTGACTGGTGCAGTGTTAATGCCCTGCTCACAATCAGAAAAAGAGGATGGCGAGGGGTCATGATTAACTATAACCCTGAGACAGTATCTACCGACTATGATATGTGCGACAGGCTTTACTTTGATGAGCTTACCTATGAAAGGGTTATGGACATTTACGAACTGGAGAATCCACATGGAATGATAGTTTCAGTTGGGGGGCAGATACCGAACAACCTTGCACTTAAACTGGATAGATCCGGTGTACGGCTTCTCGGCACAACAGCAACCAGCATCGATAATGCAGAAGACAGACACAAATTCTCTTCTATGCTTGACAGGCTTCTTATAGACCAACCGAGATGGAAAGAGTTGACCACTCTGGCAGAGGTAAATGATTTTGTAGACATTGTAGGATTCCCTGTTCTTGTAAGACCATCTTATGTACTGTCAGGTGCTGCCATGAATGTGTGTTCAAATAATGCTGAGTTGGAACAGTTCCTTACATTAGCCGCAAATGTCTCCAAAAAACACCCTGTAGTGGTTTCAGAATTTATACAGAATGCAAAGGAGATAGAAATTGATGCTGTGGCCAACAAAGGAAATATGGTTGCTTACGCGATTTCTGAACATATCGAATTTGCAGGTGTACACTCAGGAGATGCAACCATTCAGTTTCCTCCTCAGAAGCTATACGTAGAGACTGCTCGAAGAATCAAGAAGATTGCAAAGAAAATTGCCGAAGAGCTCAACATTACAGGACCCTTCAATATACAATTCCTGGCTAAGGAAAACGATATAAAGGTGATAGAATGTAATCTGAGAGCATCCAGAAGCTTCCCTTTTGTGTCAAAAGTTCTTAAAATCAATTTTATAGAGCTTGCAACCCTTGCCATGATTGGAGAAGATGTAGAGGCTCCTTCCAAGAATGCTTTTGATCTGGATTATGTAGGCATCAAAGCCTCTCAGTTTTCATTTTCACGGCTACAAAAGGCCGATCCTGTACTCGGAGTGGATATGGCTTCTACTGGTGAAGTTGGCTGTATTGGTGACGATACAAATGAAGCTGTTTTAAAGTCCATGTTATCTGTGGGATACAAGATTCCTAAGAAAAACATTCTGTTATCTACCGGAGATGCCAGACAGAAGGCAGATATGCTTGCTGCTGCTAAATTACTGGCAGAAAAGGGATATAGCCTATATGCAACCGGGGGTTCTTATAAATACCTTATTGATAATAATATCCCTGCAGAACTTGTTTATTGGCCAAGTGAACCTTCGCTTGAACCACAGGCAATAAAAATGCTTCAGGAGAAGAAAATTGATCTTGTAATAAATATTCCAAAAAACCTTACTCAGGTAGAGTTGGACAATGGTTACAAGATAAGAAGGACGGCTGTTGATTTCAATATCCCGCTAATTACCAATGCAAGACTGGCATCGGCCTTTATATTTGCATTTTGTACAATTGCAATCGAAGATATTCAGATTAAAAGCTGGGATGAATATATATCTTAACGAGATATATTTCACTCATCTTCTATAATCATTTTTTCGCCCTCTCCCAGAATCATTCTGGAGCTCTCTTCGTCGAGAGACTCCACGCCCTTTAACTTTCTGCGGATAGCATTTGTCCTTGTACCAACCAGTTTGTCAATATCGTCAAGACCTCCCTGGATGTTTTTCTGAGCTTTCTGGAGAAGGCCACCAAACGATTCGAATTCAGTCTTAACTGCTCCTAGGACCTTCCAAACTTCGCTGCTTCTCTTCTCTATAGCCAGGGTCCTGAATCCCATCTGGAGACTGTTCAGAATTGCTGCAAGTGTAGTGGGCCCTGTTACTATGACCTTATACTTTTGCTGCAGTTCTTCAAGAAGGGACGCTTTACGCACCACTTCTGCATAGATTCCTTCAAAAGGTAGGAACATAATGGCAAAGTCTGTAGTATATGGAGGGTCAACATACTTGTCGTGGATATCCTTTGCCATCTTCTTTATGGCATTATCCATTGTCTTCTGCTCCTGATCAATTTTTACAATATCTCCTGTATCGTAAGCATCCTGTAATGATTCATAAACCTCTTTTGGAAACTTGGCGTCTATCGGTAACCATATCTGATTGTTCTGCTCATCTTTCCCCGGAAGCTTAATTGCAAATTCAACAAAGTCCTTCCCACTGGGTTTTGTCCTTACATTGGATTCATATTGTTCAGGAGCAAGTATTTGCTCAAGTAACATTGAGAGTTGCACCTCTCCTATCCCTCCTCTCATCTTCACATTGCTCAGAACCCTCTTAAGTCCTCCCACATCCTGTGCAAGTATCTGCATCTCACCAAGTCCCTTCTGAACCTCTATAAGTTGCTTGCCAACTGTCTCAAAGCTCTGCCCCAGCCTCTCACTGAGCGTCTTTTCAAGCTTCTCTTCAACAGTTATCCTTATTTTTTCAAGTTTATCTTCTGTGTTCTTGATCATCTCATTCTGCCGCTGTTCAATTTGCGATAGTTTTTCTTTTTGAATCTCAGTCAATAAATTAAAACTTTTGTCGGAAGAATCCTGAAATGCTTTCATGTTTTGAGATAGTTGCTCAGAAAATTGTTTTAGTGCCTCAGAAAGTTCCCCTCTGTTTTCTTTGGAAGACCTCATGCTCTCTTCGCGCAGATACCTCAAATCATCAATAATTCTTGTTTCCAGTCTGGTTAAATTTTCAAACAATGAATTTATCTTGTTGACAATGGCATAAACCGGAACAATGAGAATTATCCCGATAATTATCAGAACAATAAGTATTATAAAAATCAAAATATTCATAGTGGAAATGTTGTTGAAAAAAGTTTATGAAACATTACAAATTAATGAAAAAACTATTATATTTGCAATAGTAAAAGCATATACTATCACAGATGATACTAAATAAAAAAGTTGGAGTTTTTCTAAATTTGGTTCACTGCCGGTTCAAAGTATATATGAGTACTTTTTTCCAAAACCAAGGGTTTGACATAACCCCCGAACAGTTTCTAGTACTGGATACTTTGTGGGACGATGGAGTACAGTCTCAACAGGAAATTGCAATTAAAATAAGCAAGGACAAAAATTCGGTTACAAAGCTTATTGATGCACTTGAGAAAAAGAATTATGTGCAAAGGGTTGCTTATAAACAGGATAGAAGACTGAATCTTATCCACATAACTGAGAGCGGTCAGAAAATAAAAGACAAGGTAACAGAGATAGCATTAGAGGCAACAAACAGTATTATCAGAGATATACCAATTCAGGACCTTGACACATTTATAAAAGTCCTTTCTAAAATGTCTGATAATATGATAATTAAGGAGGAAAATTGAAATATGGGTATGTTGTTCGACAAACTGATGGAGGATTATCGTTTTAAGGAGGGCCTTACTGCCTGCATCAACTGCGGAACCTGTACTGCCATTTGCCCTGCGGCAGAATTCTATAAATATGATCCAAGATCAATTACAAATACTGTACAGAATAAGGATGATTCTGAAATTGAAGCACTATTGAAAAGTGAAACTATCTGGTATTGCGGAGAGTGTATGTCATGTATAACCAGATGCCCTAGAAAGAATGCTCCCGGTCTTATAATCATGGCTTTAAGGAATCTTTCCCTTGAGATGGGATACTTTATAGAATCGGAGAAGGGAAGACAGCAATATGTGTTAGGAAAAGTACTTTGCGGAAACATACTTAATTACGGTTATTGCGTCTATCCCCGTACATTCAAACATAGCGAACATCCTGAATCTGGAACTGTGGGAAAATGGATTGAGGATAATCTGGAAGCTGTTCATAAACGGTTAGGTTCAAACCTGGACGGAGATGGCCCCGGAATCTTAAGAAAGATCCCTAAGGAGGATCTAGATGAGATTCAAGCAATTTTTGACATTACAGGTGCCACTGCCAGACTTGATTATGTGGAGGAGATATCAATGAAAAAAGCAGAAGAGATGGGACTTACTCAGGATAAATATCTGGAACATATTTTCACTAAATCAGAAATTGATCACCAACACTAAGCCTATGATTGTTAACGGAAAGCAAAAGATATGGAGTGAATATCAGAAGGATATACCGGATGATCATTATTTCTACGTAAGAAGCTGCATCAGACAGAATTTTTTCCCTGCATCGGAAAAGACATTTCTTGATATAGTGCGAAACAAACTGGGGCTTGATTTTTTTGAAACCGAGCATCATACAACATGCGGAGGTATTGCATATCATAGTGATACTATTCCAATGGAGACACTGATGACTATCGTTGCAAGGCAATTTGCCCTGATGACAGAAGCAGGATATAAGAATTACGTAGCCTCCTGCATAACTTCATTTGGCATTTATACAGAGATACTTGAGACCTGGAGACATTTTCCTGAACTTGAAGCAAAAGTGAGGGAAAATTTGTGGAAGGTCACAAAAAGAGAGTTTAACAAACCTGAATACCTTGCTCATGCAAGTGATGTTATTTACAAACTGAGAAGCAAGATTGCCACAGCTTCTGTTAACAGGCTGGTAAATAAAGAGACAGGTGAACCTTTAAGGGTGGTGGATCATATCGGGTGCCACTATTCAAAGATGTTCCCTTCAAAAGGAGTAGGAGGAGCTGAGTATCCTTATGTATTGACAGGAATGATTGAAGCATGGGGTGGTGAAATCATTGATTATCCGGAAAGAAGACACTGTTGCGGTTTTGGTTTCAGACAGTATCTTGTAAAGGCTAACAGAGGATACTCTCTATCCAATACCCACAAGAAATTTGAATCCATGAAACCTTTCAAGCCAGATATGATAATAACAAACTGCCCTGGATGTCCCTACTTTCTTGACAGATGGCAGTATGTCATTTCTGAAATGGAGGGTAAGACTTATGGTGAGAACTCTCAGGGAATCCCGGTCTTTACATACGAAGAGATTGCAGGACTGGTACTTGGATATGATCCGTGGGATCTTGGCCTGCAGATACACCAAACAGGAGTTGAACCCTTGCTCGACAAGATGGGAATCGTGTACAACAAAGCTGACAAATACAAACTATAACAAATGAATAAACAGGTATTGGTTATCGGGGGCGGTCCGGCGGGTCTGGAAGCTGCCGGTCAGCTTGAGAATCTTGGCTATAAGGTATACATTGTTGAAAAAAGCGATAAATTAGGAGGGCATCTTCTCAAATGGGACAGACTTTTTCCAGATAGCATCTCCGCGGCTGAGACATTGCATAAATTGCTGGAACCTGTTGTACATATTACAACTTTTTTATGTTGCGAAGTTGTCTCTGTAAGCAAGACGGGTGAACACTTTTATGTTCAATTGTCGAACGATGCCACACTTACTGTCTCTTCGATTATTGTAACTACAGGGTTTTCTCTTTTTCCCGCCGAAAAGAAAGAAGAGTATGGATACAATATCTACAACAGAGTCATAACCAGCGCAGATCTTGAAGAATTCTTCAAAACCGGTTCTGACAGCAGGATACAAGATCCAAAGAGTATCGGGTTTGTTCATTGCGTAGGATCGAGAGATGAAAAAGCATGTAACAGACAGTGTTCTAAAGTTTGTTGTATAACAGCTGTCAAACAAGCATGTGAAATAAAGGAACTCTATCCTGAAGCAGATGTATATTGTTTTTATATGGATTTGAGAATGTACGGCAGAGGTTATGAAGATTTGTATCTGGAAGCGCAGAGCAAATTTGGGATAAGGTTTATTAGGGGACGGGTGTCCGAAGTAGCTGAAGATGAGACAGGCAGACTAGTAATAAAAGCCGAGGATACATTATCTTCCAAACCTTTAAAGATTACTCTTGATCTTCTGGTATTAATGGTGGGTATGGTTAAAAACACAGATAATGAGAAACTTTCGTTACTTCTGAATACAAGGCTGGGTGACGACGGATTCTTCCAGTCAGCAAATCCAATTCTTAGATCTACAGAGGGAGAGAGTGAGGGAATCTTTTTTGCCGGAGCTTCTGCCGGACCAAAGACTCTGCCTGAATCAATAAATGAAGCAAAAGCAACTGCACTGGCTATTCATGGTTTTTTGTCTAAACAGAAATGATATGATTGATTTTGGCTATTCACTCACAACCAGTTCCCGCATCTCGCTTGACAACATAGATCAAAAAAAATTAAAGAAAATCACCACCACTGAACCTGATTTTCTCAAGTGTATTGCTTGTGGATCTTGTGCTGCTTCTTGTTCTGCGGGTAATTTTACAAAGGTTAACCTCAGGATGGTTATTCTTCTATTAAACAGAGGTCTGGAAAAGGAGGCTGTCTCCCTTATAGAGGGATGTATGCTTTGCGGTAAATGTACTCTTGTTTGTCCAAGGGGGATCAATACAAGAAATCTGATTGGTAATATATTTAAAATTTACAAGGAGGTATAATTTGAAAGAGCGACTAATTTTCGGATATGACCCTTTTGTCCTTCCATTCACTTTTGGAATGGTCTTTATAATATTATACCTGCTTACAGGTACTGTCCGCATCATACTGGCATTAGATAATGATGAAAGGAAATTGCTCCTTAAATCCTTTATGCCGGCAACCCTATTCAAAACAGCAAAGGATATAATACTTGATTGTCTCATACATGTGAAAATATTCAAGAAGAATATCCTGCTTGGATACATGCACTTCAGTATCGCTTTCGGATGGTTTATGCTAATTCTGGTAGGGCACATTGAGGTAATGATTTATACTCCTCAAAGAAACGGCGTTCTCTACTATCCCGTTTTTTTCAGGTATTTTGTAATGGAGACTCATGAAACACTAAGGGGCTCGTTTTTCTTCTTTCTGATGGATCTCTCATTATTACTTGTTCTTACTGGAATTGGGCTTGCTATCTACAAAAGGTTTCATTCAAGGATTCTTGGGATGAGAAGAACTACAAAACTTAGGTTGGGCGATAAGATAGCCTTATATTCATTATGGGCAATATTTCCGTTAAGACTTCTTGCAGAGAGTTTTACGGCAAATATTAGTGGTGGCAGCTTCCTTACGATTTCAATAAACCATCTGCTTAACACATTTGTTACAAACCCCGATCATATCTTGCCTGTCTGGTGGGGATATTCCTGTGCACTAGGATTATTTCTTTTTGCACTCCCTTTTTCCAGGTACATGCATATACCCACAGAGATTTTACTGATTGTCCTGAGAAATGCAGGAATTAAGTCTTCAGTATCCAGAGATGGATATGCAGAGACCGAAATATATTCCTGTTCAAGATGCGGTTTATGCATAGATGCCTGTCCGATGACCACGAAAAAAAGAAATATAAAATTTTCTTCTGTTTATTATATTCGTCTACTTAGACGCAGGTCGGGTGAATCGCTCGCAACAGCAGACAAATGCCTTATGTGCAACAAGTGCGTTGATGCATGTCCGGTTGGTATTGACTCTACCAGACTTAAACTGCTTAAGAGACAAGAGGAGTCCGGAAGAAGCAAGACAAACCACGAATATCTTAAATTCATTGAAAACAAGGTTGGAGAACCAGATTCTGTATTATACTATGCAGGCTGCATGACACACCTTACCCCTGCTATTTACAAATCTCTCTTTAAAATTCTGGATAAAGCCAGTATTAAGTACACCTTTTTAGATAAGGAAGGTTCAATATGTTGCGGCAGACCATTATTTATATCAGGAGACAAAGAGGGTGCGGAAAAACTCATAAATAAGAATCGGGAACTTATAAGATCTTCCGGTTGTAAGACACTTATTCTTTCATGTCCAATATGTTATAAGATTTTTAAAGAGGAATACAAACTAGAGGGCATAGAGATTATTCATCATTCGGTATATATAAACAATCTGTTAAAACGCGGCAAGATTAAATTGCAGAAAGGCATCGATTCATTTGTTTTTCACGATCCATGTGAATTGGGCAGAGGGTCTGATATTTACAATGAACCAAGAGAGTTGCTTTCTGCCATTGGAGTTGTCAAGGAAGCTGCCCAGGAAAAAAATATGAGCATATGTTGTGGAGGAAGCCTTGGGAGTTTGACCCTTTCTTTCGCTGAAAGGGAACAAATTGCAAAGTCATCACTTAACTCTCTATTAGTGAACAACCCTGACAGATTAATCACTGCATGTCCGCTTTGTCTTAAGAGTTTCAGTACTTATAACAGCATACCAACCAGAGATATTGCACAAATTGTTTCTGAAAACCTAATATAATAGCTAAATTTGCCCTAAATAAATTATGTGGCTTTATGACAAACTATAAACTTCAGAATTTTACTTCCGGAAGGATGTTCGATGACACAGGATGGCTCTTATCCGATCCGATGGATAGTAAACCTTCATTAATAAGAGCAATATATGATAAAAAGCAAATAGATTGTCAGAATGATTCCTTAGGTTTTTATAAATATTCCGACTGGTTGCCAATTAATCGTTTCTTGAATAATTCTGCTCCTACTATTACCTATAAAAGTGTCCAGTTAGCTAACGTCCTAGATCTTGAAAATCTATTCATAAGCTTTAGCGGCTATTGGCCGGAAAAGAATGCAAAAATGACTACCTGTTCCTTCAAGGAGACAGAGGCCTATTCTGTATGTGCCAGATTAAATGATAAATCAGATAAAGTCATGGTTGTGGCTTCGGTTGGCAATACTGCCAGAGCCTTTGCTAAGGTTTGTTCTGACAACAATATACCTTTACTTATTGTTGTTCCTGAAGACAATATAGATGCCCTATGGTTCGATTCACCCGTAAATGAGTGCGTAAAGCTTATTTGTTCTCCGGCCCGATCAGATTATTACGATGCAATTGATCTTGCCGGAAAGGTATGTAAATCACCTCTGTTTTTTGAGGAGGGTGGAGCTAAAAATGTTGCAAGAAGAGACGGAATGGGAACAACTGTATTGTCGGCAACTACAAAAATCGGTAGAATTCCTGACTATTATTTTCAGGCTATCGGAAGCGGAACCGGTACAATTGCAGCTTGGGAAGCAAATCTAAGACTTATTGAAGACGGAAGATTCGGAAATCATAAGATGGTGCTTCTTCCTTCTCAGAATTCTCCATTTACGCCAATGTACGATGCATGGAAAGTCGGAAGCAGAGATTTGATTCAAACAGATGAAAATGATGCCCGGGAAAGGGCTCTTTTGATTGGAGCAAAAGTTCTCTCAAACAGAAGGCCTCCGTATGCAATACCAGGGGGATTGTTCGATGCACTCATTGACACAAACGGAGATATAGAAGTTGCAGACAATGGAGAGATGGAGATGGCATGTGCACTTTTTGAAAAACATGAGGGTATTGATATTCATCCTGCAGCAGGAATAGCACTTGCAGGAATGATCAAAAGTATAAATTCCGGTAAAGTTGAGAGAGAAAAGATAATAATGCTCAACATAACAGGTGGTGGCGAAAAACGATTCAAATCTGAGAACAAGGTTTTTTACCTTAAACCTAATATGGTTATTGATAATAATTTAGATACAGAATTTATTATAAAATCTGTTGAATCTCTTTTTTAATTTTTAGTTCCAATGAAGTTTCAATTGTCCTCTGTCTTTAAACCAAAGTTTTTCGACCTCTTTAAAAAAAATTCCTACAACAAAAAAACATTCATTTCTGACCTTATCGCCGGTGTAATAGTTGGTATCATAGCACTACCTCTTGCTATTGCATTTGGTATAGCATCAGGGGTCACGCCCCAGCAAGGTTTGATAACTGCGATAATTGCAGGAGTATTAACATCTGTTTTCGGGGGTTCAAGTTTTCTGATAGGTGGTCCTACCGGGGCATTTATAGTAATAATTTATGGTATTGTCACTCAGTATGGTGTAACAGGTCTGATTATAGCAACGGTTCTGGCAGGTATAATGCTGGTTGCAATGGGGTTGTTGAAGCTGGGTAACATTATAAAATTCATCCCCTATCCTATTGTAGTCGGTTTTACAAGTGGTATTGCCCTTGTCATATTTTCGACACAGATTAAAGATCTTCTTGGACTCAACATAGACAATCTGCCATCTGAATTCATACCAAAATGGATAAGCTACTTTAACCATATATCTACAATAAACTACTGGGAAGCAGCATTGGGGCTGTTCTGCATACTTACTATTATCCTCTGGCCAAGAATCACAAGAAAGGTTCCTGGTTCGCTTGTGGCTATAGTCGCAGGAACGGTTATAGCGCTATTGCTCTCTCAATATCTTGATATTGATTTTGCTACAATCGGGAGCAAATTTCCTGAGCTTGCCGGAGGCATACCGCTACCAAGACCAGAGACTCCAAAGATTGATTTTGCAGCAATAAAGGTTCTATTTCAACCAGCAATAACAATTGCACTTCTTTGCGCTATAGAATCACTACTGGCAGCCATGGTTGCAGATGGTGTTACAGGAAAACGTCACAATTCAAATACAGAACTTATCGGACAAGGAATTACGAATATCGTTACACCTTTCTTCGGAGGAATACCATCAACCGGAGCTATAGCAAGAACTATGGCGAATATAAACAATGGTGGAAAGACTCCGGTTGCAGGAATCATCCATGCAGTGGTACTCTTGTTGATTTTTCTTTTTCTTATGCCCTATGCTGTATATATCCCACTTTCATGTCTTGCGGCCATACTGATAATTGTAGCATACAACATGAGTGAATGGAGGTCATTCAAATATTTATTGAAGGGACATAGGGCAGACGTAGCCGTTCTTCTTATTACATTTTTCCTTACTGTTGTAATCGATCTGACAATTGCCATTGAGGTGGGAGTAATTCTGGCGATTATCCTGTTTGTCAAGAGGATATCAGAGACATCAAGTATTAAGATGATTGAAGAGGGTGTAATTGCAGGAACTGAGTTGCATGAATTTCCGAACGACATTGAAATGCTCGATATACCGGAAGGAGTTGAAGTTTACGAAATTGACGGACCTTTCTTTTTTGGGCTGGCAAACAAGATAGATGAATTGGATATTACTTCTGATCTGGAGAAAAAGGTTAGGGTTCGTGTTATAAGAATGAGAAAAGTACCATTCATGGACTCAACGGGCCTTAATAACCTTAGAAACCTGTGGAAAAGATCAAAGAAGGCCCGTATTCAGATTGTGCTTTCAGGAGTAAGTGAAAATGTAATGAAATCATTAGTAAGTTCAGGATTTGCTGACGAGATAGGCCGGGAATACATATTACCTCATATCTTGCCGGCAATGGAAAAGGCTCGTGAAACAGCAAAGATTCTTGAAGAAGCCTATAAAAAACATAAAAAAGAGAAGCGGATTACTTCCTGATTACAATATTTGAAGGTATACTCTCATTCTGCATTCTGTCCAAAGAAGTCACTACATATTTAACTCTTCTGGATCCATCAGTAATGAATTTTGTCTCACCAACTATATCAATCAGCTTAGCAGGGTTATTTATATCAATCGGCTCATTTATTTCAAATCTATACACACAATAGAATATTGTTTTATCCATTACATTTTTTGCAAGAGGAGCATTCCATTCCAGAGTGCCTTTTTTAAGTACCAGTCCTGTTGTAGCTTTAGGAGGCACAGTATCAATCTCTTTATATAAAGGCATTAGTACTGGATACTTCTGATAGTTGTTTATGAGACTATCCATGAGTTTTTTATTTGATGAAAAACCAAGACCGCTCCACCAGATATTACCCTGAATATTCTTATCATCTTTCACCATTGCCATTTTCCGGTATAATTGGTTGACAAGGTCTCCATTGGAATTTTTTATCTCCAACTGACTTGTTATACTTTGGCCTATATAAATGTTAACTCCGCAGTTGTTTTTTGACCACCATTTTACAAGAGGGAGATAACTTGCCCTTGCATGTCCTATCTCCTTGTAAATCTGAGGAGCTGTATAATCTATCCATCCCTCTTTCATCCAAAGAAGTATGTCGGCATACAGATCGTCATAATTTGTCTGAAGCGATGATGATTCGGAACCTGTAGGATCAATACCAATATTTCTCCATACACCAAACGGGCTTATACCAAATTTTACCCATGGTTTTATCTCTTTTATTGTTTTACTGAGCTCTTTGACGAGAATATTGACATTATTTCTTCGCCAGTTGTTTTTATCGAAACGTCCAAATCCATCAATATCGTGATATTTGATAAATGATTCCTCGTCAGGAAATTCCAGATAAGGAAGTCTGTATGGATAGAAATAATCGTCAAAATGAACTGCATCAACATCGTATCTTCTCACAAAATCTGCAATCACCTTAACAGTATGTTCTCTTGACCCCGGATTACCCGGATCAAAATAGATTTGTGGACCATATGTAACAAATAGCTCAGGTCGTTTGAAATAAAGATGATCTGGCGCCAGAACCTCCTTGTTGCTTGAGGTGACTCTGTAAGGATTGAACCAGGCATGCATCTCCATTCCTCTTTTATGACATTCATCTACTACAAATTGAGTAGGATCGAAAAATGGTTCGGGTGCTTTCCCTTGAATTCCGGTAATAAATCTGCTCCAGGGTTCCAGTGCCGATACAAAAAGTGCATCGGCCTGGGGTCTTACCTGAAAAATAACAGCATTTATGTGTAGCTTCTCGAAAATGTCCAGATTGTATATGATATCGGCCTTTATCTCCTCTGTTGTCATGTTCTTCCAGGTCGTATTTACAACAGTAGGATACCAGGCTCCTCTGAACTCTCTTTTTGGGTTTTTCTGCCCAAAAGTCTCATTCGCAAAAATTAATGCGAATAGAACAACTAAAAGATAAAGACTATTTTTCATATTTTTAAACTGACTTAACTATAATAGCGGTACCCATACCACCTCCGATGCACAAAGAAGCCAGCCCGAATTTTTTCCCGGTTGTTTTAAGCTCATGCACCAAGGATACAATTATCCTGTTTCCAGATGCTCCAATTGGATGACCTAAAGCAATTGCCCCTCCGTTAATGTTGCATCTCTGATCTATCCATTCACGACTTACGTTATGTTCGGTAGTAATTTCTTTAATAACGCCAAGAGACTGAGCGGCAAAAGCTTCGTTTAACTCAATCAGGTCGATTTCAGACAACTTCATACCTGCATTTTTAAGAGCCATTCTAATTGCAGGAACAGGTCCCATACCCATTATTGCCGGATCTACTCCGCCCTGACCAACAGATACAATCTCTGCAATTGGTTTAAGACCATATTTCTTAACAGCATCTTCACTTGCAATCATAACAAATGACGCTCCGTCATTTACCCCGGAAGCATTTCCAGCTGTAACAGTGCCATCTTTCTTGAAGGCAGGTTTAAGCGAGGCTAGTTTGTCAACAGTGCTTGCCCTGTTTGGATATTCATCCTTGTCAAATATTACAGTCTCTTTCTTGCTTACAATCGATACTGGAACAATTTCCGTTGAAAATGCACCCGAATCTACAGCTGCAATAGCTTTTTGTTGAGATAGATACGAAAACGCATCCTGTTCTTCGCGGGTAATTCCATATTTTTCAGCAATATTCTCTGCAGTAATTCCCATATGATAGTTGTTGAATGCGTCAGTAAGACCATCGCAAACCATATGGTCCACTGCCTGGATGTTTCCCATCTTAATACCATTTCTTAAAGAACCGTGCAGAACGAATCCGGCATTTGACATTGATTCTGTTCCTCCGGCAATAATCACCTCTGCAGCTCCCGAGAGAATTTCAGCATAACCATTCATTACGGCCTTCATTCCAGAGCCACATACCATATTTATGGAGTATGCGGGAACTTCCTGAGGTATTCCGGCCTTGATTGAAGCCTGACGCGCCACACCCTGCATCTGACCTGCTGACAATATGTTACCTGCTATAACAGAGTCAATATCTGCAGGATTGATACCTGTTTCTTTAATAATCTCTTTGATAACAATAGCTCCTATTTCTCCTGAATTGAAAAAAGAAAGCGATCCCATAAATTTACCAATTGCAGTCCTTTTGGCCGCTACTATAAAAACCTTTTTCATAATTATGATCTCATTTTTATTAAATTATTGGAAATAATCAATTTGGCGCCAGTAGCTTCTTGTACCTGGTCAACAGTAAACTCCGGATGTATCTCGGTCAGTACGATTCCTTCCCTGGTTACATCCATAACTCCCATCTCGGTAATAATCATATTTACCTGACCCTCAGCAGTCAAAGGTAAATTACAAGTTGTCAATATCTTATGCGCTCCTTTTGCGGTATGTTCCATTGCAAGGATCACCCTTCTTGCACCAACAAGCAGATCCATGGCGCCCCCCATTCCCGGAGTCTTCTTGCCAGGTATCATCCAGTTAGCCAGATTTCCCTTTTCATCTACCTCCATTGCACCCAGTATGGTTACATCTACATGACCGCCTCTGATTATTGAAAAAGAGAAGCAAGAGTCAAAGCAAGATGCACCTGGAAAATAGGATATAAAGCCTCCACCTGCATTAGTGAAATTTTTATCCTCCTCCCCTGCTGCCGGTTCAGGACCCATTCCCAAAAGGCCGTTTTCAGATTGAAGGGTTACCTTTATACCCTCAGGCAAAAAATTTGGGATAAGTGTGGGAAGACCTATTCCCAGATTGACAACATCTCCATCTTTAAGTTCAAGAGCTGCCCTTCTGGCAATTACCTCTCTGATTTGATTTTTGTCCATGTCAGTGTTTTTAATTTATATTATTTATTTTTTTTAACTGATTGCCTTTTTTTTATTTCCTGTGCAATGTAGGACGCCACATCGTCTGCATATGTATTCATGCCGAAACCTGCATCGTACCCAAGTTCCTTTGCCAGTTCATGCGTTATACGAGGTCCTCCGCATGCTAGTATCACCTTATCTCTCAGCCCTTCTGCTTCTAGGAGTTCTACCAACTCAACAAGATTATTGATATGAACATCCTTTTGAGTTACAGTCTGGGAAACTAAAAGGGCATCTGCTTTAAGTTCTATCGCTTTGGAAATGAAATCCTCATTGGTCACCTGCGACCCAAGATTGTATGCATCAATCATTTCATAACGCTCCAGTCCGTAATGTCCTGCATATCCCTTCATATTCATGATAGCATCAATACCTACTGTATGTGCATCTGTTCCTGTACTTGCTCCAATCACAACCAATGGTCTTCCAATATTCTCTCTTATGTAATCATCAGTCTGGTGCATATCCATTTTATCGGACTCCACCTTTGGTACATATATGGTTGTATAATCCACTGAATAGACAGTACTACCGTAACAATTAAAAAATGTATATCCCGGCATCAGCTCCTTGTAAAATACAACCTGAGGATTTTCGAATCCCATCATTTTTAAAAATTGTCTGGCAGCTTCTACCGCCTCTGCACCTGTAGGAACTGGCAATGTGAAGCTTAGCTGTACCTTTCCATCATTCATAGTATCGCCGTATGGCTTTACTTTTGTCAAGTCCAGTGTTTTGTCAAATTCCTTTGACTGCATTGAATAAAGACCTCCGCTCATATTATTGTGCTCCTTTCATTAAATTTATAAATGGATTCATATAATTATTGCCCTTTTCGACAACTCCCTCAAGGCCTTTGCCTCCGGTTTTTGCTCGTTTTACATCGCCGAAAATGCCTTTTTCAAGAGCAGAGAAAAGTCCTTCATTATTTATCTTCTCAAGAAGCGCTATTGCATTTTCAAGTACCTCTTTTGCTCTTGACTTGATTATCCCTCCCTCCTTGTATTCAATTTCATCACCAATGTTCTTCATGTTGCCAAAAATATATTTTGCGTTCTCGATTGAGAGGAACCTGTCGGCCATAAACGGAGTATGAATTGCCTCTGTGGGCAGCCCCAGAAGCTGTATC
>JBAZZA010000006.1:0-151146 GCA_041659025.1 Bacteroidales bacterium
TTTGAGTGTGCCTCAAACTTAATCAAAACAGGTTAACTTAGGGGGTCACGATCGCCCGGAATGGGGGTCACAATGAAAACGGAATGGGGGTCAAGATGATCCGGAATATACAGAGAAGATATTATTTATTCGAAAGTAAATATAATAACGCCGGGCAAATAAAAATTTTTGAAGGAGGATTACTTAATAATGGGAAGTACTTTTCATTTGAACTAAATGAACTCCCATTATTTGTTGATAAAAAAAAGGTAACTCGTGAAATAGGTTATAATAATCAGTTATTGAATATGAATATAAATTCAAAATTAATTGACTTTTTTAATACATATCCTTCATGTTCCATTGATCTCTATTTTAAAACTCCGATTTCGGCACAAAGTATTCAATCTTTAAATAAGCTGTTACTTCCCTTGTTTAGATGGAAAACAGACAGAGAGAAAGTTAATGTTTTATTGAATTTTATTCAAAAATCATTTGCATATAAATCAGACATTGAGCAATTTGGAAAAGATCGTTGCCTTTTTGCTGAAGAGAGCCTTTTCTATCCATTCACTGATTGTGAAGATCGTTCAGTCCTGCTTGCCATGCTAATAAAATATTATATAGGACTTGAAACTGTAATTCTAAACTTTCCGAAACACATTGCCATTGCAGTATATCTGCCAAATGAAGAAGACGGGACGCACTACTTGATTGGTGGGAAAAAATTTATTGTTTGTGATCCCACTTATATTAATGCGAAATGCGGTATGTTGCATCCTGATCTTTATGATATCAAACCTCTAATAATTAAAATATAATCGACTGTTTCTCTATAATTTATTATCATTGAAAAAGTGTAGTTAATTCATATGGTGCAGCATATCCAGAGTTGTATTGGGGGACTTTAATCAAATATTTCACACCACTTATTAGAGATACAGTTCCCGAAGATTTTGTACTTGCCGAACTTATTGAACCGGTTGTGCTGGTGATAGTCCCGGATTCTCCATATACAGATAAAGAGCATTGTCCAATATCTCCCAATGTTATTGATGATGAGTGAAGATTTTTAATAGAAAAGGAAAAGTTCCCATTTTTTGAGGGGGTAAATGTATAGTAATCCATGTCATCATTAGAGTATCCTATCAATGAAGTAATTTTTGAATTAAGATTAATTGATATGGCCTGATTATAAAAATTATTAGGTTCATAATTATCTGTTGTAGTAATTGGGTCAAAAATAGTTGTCAATTCGTATGGAATCACAGGGATATAATAAGCATATAATAAAATTAAATATTTAATTCCTTTGCTGACAGGTACTATAGATGAATTCAATCTCCTATCTTTATCAACAGATATTTTTATTAAATAATCAATATTTAAATAAAATGTTTCAGCTGTATATTTATACAGCATACAATCAAAAAAACCTAATTCTGTTCCAGTATAACTATTTTTGATTGATAAAGAAATATTGCCGTTATCTTGTGGAGTAAAGGTATAAAAATCATCCCGTTCCGAACTATTTAATGTGCCAATAATTGTGCTATTAAGATTAATAATCTGTGCTTGTGAAGGGCTATTATTAGGTTCTTTTTCGCTTTCGAGAATAGTAATATTTCGCGTAGTAGAATTTACTAACCCAGCCTCGTCTTTTACCTCCAGTGTAATGGTCCAGTTGCCAGCAAGGGCATAAGTATGTGATGCAGTTTTAGAGGTTGTCCAAGAAGTAAAATCAGGATTATCTCCCCATTTCCAACGGACTCGCAAATTTTCTTTTGAAGTAAAGTCATCGGACGAAGCATTTGCATCAACAGTAAATACCGTGCTTAATGTTCCTGATGTGGGAGTTACAGAAAATGTTGCATTAGGTTTTTCATTTATATTCGCTACAATTGATTTTGATATACTGGTAGTTAAGCCATCTTCATCCTTTACCTCAACGGTAATCCTTTTTGTTCCGGCGGTTGTATAGACATGAGTACTACTCTTATTTGAAGACCAACTGGAAAACGCATCTTCATCCTGCCATTTCCATCTAGTCTGTAGATTAGCAGCAGAGGTATAATCATCGCTACAAGTAATACTTATTGCAAAATTCGTTTCAAGATATCCGGATGAAGGTGTAACCGAAAAGTCAACAATAGGTGCTGTATTTGGCTTCCGTTTTTCCACGTTTATTACTATGGATCCGGTCCCACCATTAGAAGATATTCCAACTTGGCCACTATAAACACCGTATTCTAAAGCAGTTCTGTTAACTAACACATTGATAGTAGATTGATTAGTATTGCTGGTTTCAGAAAGAGTTATCCATGTCTTATTCGGGGTTAAGGTCCAGTTTAAGTTACCAGTGCCATTATTTTTTATTGTAAATGGTAAGCTTTCTTTATCATGTCCAAAATTTAAAGTGTTTGGTTCGAAGGACAAAATAGGTTCTGCTGGGATTTCCATTTCAATATTACAAGTTTCATTCCCACCATTCGATGCAACATTAATAATCCCCGCATAATTATTGGGGGCTAGTCCATTGCGATTGGCAGTAACAATTAATACTTTTGATTCATCCGTCCCCAAACTGCCCGAATTCGCGCTAACCACTATCCATGGTTGATTATCTGTAAGACTCCATTCAAGTATACCTCTCCCTGAATTTTTGATTGTTAAATTATCTGTTGTCCCCTTAACGCCAAAATTTATTGTCTTGGGAGAAATACTCAGTTGGGGCTTATTGGGATCCGGGACAATCAGTTTAACATCTACTGCCACATTTCCAACTTTTGATAAAACATTTATTTTCCCTGAATAATTGCCATAATTCAATCCACTTCTATTAATCGTTATTTCGATCGCATCAGTTTCGTTGGCTCCCAAAGTCCCATTACTTGGAATGATTGAAGAAACCCAATTGGCATCACTGGATAATGAATATTCGAGACTTCCGACACCTGTATTTTTAATCAGAATGGTTTTCTTGGTAATACTAATATCTGATCCAAAATCAAGATTCATTGGATTAACCTCCAATTTTGGACCTTTGATTACAACTCTTATGACTATATTCACGTTACCTCCATTGGAAATTACTGAAATAGTCCTCTCGTAATTTCCAGGTTCCACATTACCTCGGACAATCCTGACAGAAACGGGTGTTGTTTCAGTCAGAGTTGTTCCAGAGCTCGGATTTATAGTCAACCAATCAATACCCTCTATTACTTCCCATACTAGGGAGCCCTTCCCTGTATTTTGAATAGAAAAAGTCAAATTTGTTTCATCTTCCTTAAAATCTAATGATGATATATTTACTGATAAATTTGGCTTAACAGGTGTTAGCCCAATATCAGAAGAACTTGTATAGCCAGCAAGTAAAGAAATGTTTTTACTATTATCCTCATAGCCATTTTTCTGAAAAGACAATTTATAACTTCCGGCTTCCAGATCTTTAAAACTGAATTTGCCATCAGAGCCCGTTTCTTTGCTTTGTTCGATGAAAGTTGAATTACCGTTGCTTGTCAGATGGACATTAACACCCTGGATTGCCTGATTGTTTTCAATGTTGTTTACTGTTCCTTCAATGTTGCCGATAACAACAATCGGATCTTCCGTTGTGCAAGAGAAAACTACTAATATTGCAAATAGTATTAAACACATACGAATTGAGGGATTTTTTTTCATTGGGTTAATTGGTTAAAATTTAATTCGTAATCCAAATTGATTTATATTTCCTTCATTAGAAGCAAATAATTTAATATTATCTGGGATGTATGCATATTTGACCTTTGCTTTTCCCAGCGCCGCATCAAGTAAATTAATAGCATACACTGATATGGTTCCTCCCAACGCAATATTTCTCCTAGCCTCCCATGTATCTGCTCTTTTTCTGTACTCTTTAATAACGTTAACATTAAGTGTCTCGGCTGATTTACGTATATTATCTGCCCGCATCATTTCGCTGTAAATTGTTGTGGTAAACAATATCGCCTCAGAAGCCAATATAGCTACTCCCCTTCCTGTTTTATTATTATAGAATTGACCCCAGCCCGGCACTAAAGCTGAACGCCAAAGTGCCGGTGTATTATTGCCTATCTTATCACAAGCCCTAAATTCATCAAAAATTGGTTCTATATTGCCTTTTTTAGCCACTTGACACAATATATATACTGTATATAAATAGTCTATCCGTTCAACAAATTCGCATACTTTATGAATAGGAATATCATTTTCAACAGAAATTGTTTCCATATCTTTCCCTTTTAAAATCGCATCATTTACCGCTTTTGAATCAAAACGGATTCCTAAGGAATTTGAAGCATTCTGTAGTATTCCTAGAAATGCTTTATTTCTAGCCTTATCTTCTGTTACGTCAGTTCCATATTCAACTTCATAACGATATGTATCATTGCCAGATTTTGGTGGATTATATATCCATTTAGGTTTTTGAGCAAAGATTAAAGTACCATAAAACATTGCAAACAAGAGAATTCTTATTTTTTTATTCATATTTCGTAATTTTATCTTTTCTTTATACATTAGTTATTAAAGATTTTCTTTAGTTTTTTTCATTTCTTTTTCCTTTTCTTTGGCGTATTTTCTAAATTTTTCTCTATTGAACTCTGTTTTTAATTCTTTATTAGCAGCAAGTGAGTCCTCCATTTCTTTAAGTAAATCTTTTTTTGGAACTTGATATACAATATATGAAATAAATCTACCTCTGTCGTCTTGTTCTAATGCTTCACAGCTTTTCCCGGCGTCTTGTAAATACTTATCAACTAAAGTATTCAGCTCACCCTCAATTAGTTTTTGTGCACTTTCAGGATCAGAAGTTATTCTAGAATAATCAGTTGACAAACCAAATGTGTACCCGTTTAGTTTAGATTTAATCTCCTGTTTGGCTGCTGCTATCGCATTATCACGAGCTTTTTGGATTTCAAGACTTGTGCCTACTCCTAATCCTCTAAAATATTCGTTATCATCATAAGATTTCTCAACACAGGGTAATGTTTTAGAGGTACCTATACGATCAGAGCCTGGAGTAGGTTTAGTGCTACCACAACTAGAAAAAAATAATGCAATTAATGCAATTTTGAAAAAATCATTTGTTTTCATAATATTTGTTTTTGTTGGTTTATATAATACTGTTGAATTATTATTGAAAATGTGACAATTTGTATTATCTTTTTTATCATTAATTGGTGCTACTATATAGTATAATTTTATAGGGAAAAGGGACAAAACATCTAGTTTTATTAACGTGGCTATATTCATATTTAATCTTATTTTTTCGCCTTATCCCTCATGGTAACGAAATTACAAAACCAACCAACCCCACCAAGGCCTCTTTCAACCTCCCCAAACCCATCCCTTGCTTAATAGTATAATCTGCAACAACACTTGTCTACAATAACCAACCTTGCCAATCTCTAAAGACCATATCTCATATAGCGAGTTTAGGCTGTTGGTTCTTTATCATCTTTGATAAATTCTCTGTAAAGACGTATCTGTAGCATCAATCAGTAATCCTTGTGAAATTAATCTAATTTTCAAAGCCTCCTTTGAAACGCCAAAAATATTTTCCAACTCAAAAAGTAGCCTCATAGTTAAATCTATATTGCATTTCTGCCAATCGAAATACAAATGCCCTTTATTTATTCGTTCCCTAACAAAATAATCCTTGACATGATAAATAAATTTGTTTTGGGGAATTAACAATCTGCTGGCAAAAATATTTGCTTGAATTTCTAATCGTTTATTATTAAATGGCAATAAGTTACCAATATTATAATCTATTGTCATCTCATTGTCAAAATTTTCGTCAAAATAACCCCTCAGATCTTCATAGTGTAAAACAAAATGGCCAATTTCATGTGCAAGAGTGAAACGCCATCTATTTTTATCAGATAATAAATCATTTGAAATTGAAATCTTAAGGGGTTTAAAAGATAGTTTTCCTAAAATCTTACTTGAGTTTAAAGAACCCAAGTCTTCATTAAAATTGAAAGATAACTTGTACTTATCCTTTAGATATTTACATACAAGGTCAGAATCCAGTTTGCCTTCTGGATAAAATTTATATAATTCAAAATCTCTTATCGTATTTTCAATCTCAGTTTCCGTACGATAAGGCAAATTAATATATAGTGGTTTATTAAAATATTTATCAATAGCACCTATTTCAATTAAAACATTGGGTATATCAAGAAAGCTTTTCTGATTATAAAATCCGATAAAATTGGAGTTAAATATTTCAGAACTAAGTTTTGATTCGGTTGAATTCAATGAAAAATCATATCTTCTATCCTTTCTGTAATTTACCCAATCAACTTCATTATTTTCATTAATTCTTATTAACCCTATTTTTTTAGACATTGCGAGATTAATCGCACTTTTTTGAAAATGAGAGTTTGTTACAATTATTCCTTTTGTATTATGCTCTCCAATCTGATTTAATTTAGAATCAAACTCCTCAACATCATCAACAGGAATTCCTTTTGTGCAATAATTTTTACATTCAATAATTGATAAAAATGAGTATTTATCAGAATGTTTTAAGTAAGTTTCTATTGAAATATCTACAGTTATGTTATCCTTTCTGCTCTCAGAATAATATCCTTTTTTTCTAAAAATTTGACTTCTTTTATCACTAACATAAAATTCATCCGTAATTAACAATCCATGAATAATGTCAAACACTTTATTTTCAAAAGCATCTCCTTTCTTTGTTGTATTCTCAGTACTCATTTTAGTAACATTCGTTTATTTGAAATTTGAGTCTTTAAATCTTGTGTTAACGGTTTGTGGCAGTTGAACTAAATCCGCCTACGCGGATAGCTGTTCGTTACAGTTTTCAAAAGTCCCCGATATTTTCTATAATCGTTTGATTATTAACAACAAAAATCAATGATTATGAGAAAAAATCGGGTTTTTGCCATTGTAGAGCAGGCTATCGTGCTTGTTCCTGAGTTTGAAAAGGTTGTCCGTAGGCTGGAGCAGCAAGTTACCTTACGCGGTTATAGTACGAGTACGCTGAATAATTACATCAGGAGGATTGCCTTGTTTGTGGTTCATTTCGGGAACCTACCCGAGCAAATCGATCCGGAAGAAATCAACGAGTACCTTGTTTCCCTGGCCAGAGGTTATGGTATTTATAATCATACGGCCAAACGTCACCTGGGGTTGTTGTTTGTTCCTTAGGAAAAGCCCGACCTAAATGCCCTGATCAACAACCAAAATCCGCCGGAGACCGGCCTGCAACGCTTCGAAAGACTAGCGGGTGTCAACCCTTGCAAATGCCCGTTGTGCAAAGCCGGACGAATGGTGGTAATCCGCGAACTACCGCGGATAAGGGCTTCTGTATTATTGATCATTATCAAATTGCGCTTTTACGCAACAGGGAGATCTATGCCTAAAAAAGGTCTACGTGCACAATACTTCCTCGCATACGACTGGTATTATTCCTATAAAAAATACTTAAAAGCACAAAAACCTGCAATACTTCAAAGAACTCTTATTCTGTTTTACTCCAAAAAATCATTAAAACCGCCTTTAAGTACATAGCTTATGGCCCGGCGGGTGTAGTTCAACACCGACTCCTTGCTCGGTCTTGCATACCGCTCAGAGTCCTATTTATTGTAAGCCGTTTTTTTTATTCATTTTCAAATCGTTAAACATATTAAGCTTAATTCAGTTTTATTGAATCTAAAAGGTTTTTTAATCTGTCCAACAATTCGTCATATAATACGAATTCTATGTCCTTTAGGCTTTCTCTTAAATTCTTGAAATGGTCTTTCTTTAAATCCGAATTAAGCATTTTTGAATTTCCAGCGACTATTATAGCTCTTGGATTTATAATATTTACCTCTAATCCATCTTGAGTTTCAGTAGCTGTCAATTTTTTAATTGTGCTTGAATAACTCACTCCATTTTCTTTGGCCTTTTGTAAATAATCAGAGACTTGCGAAATAACCATAGCAACATCTTTTGTCCAATACCAAGTCTTATGGCTTGTGTCGTATTGAATTAGTGGCATTCCACTCTTTTTTAATTCATAAAAATCAATGTAACCATAAATGTCGACCAAAACTAAGTCAGGGTATTTAGTTACTCCTGTTGCAATATTTTTGAAATCCAATTTATGAGCGTATCGTGAATCAAATAAAGTAATGTATTCATTGAAGAATAATTGCCATTCGCTTTCTGCTGGATTATTTGAAAGCAAAGTTTCATACTTGTTTATTATCTCTTGTAATGTAAGTATCTGAGCATTTTTCTGCAATCCGAATGACATTCTTCTTGTTAAATCTGCTCGTTTAAATTTCTGTGCAGCTTTAATATAGAACTCTCCAATTTTTTCTATCTCGTCAGCATTAAGTTGTTCAATTAATTTCTGATTCAAATTCCTTAGGATTAGACCTTTATTATTATTAGTCTCTTGATGGTCAAAGTCAAAACTTGGGTTTACTGAAGTAAGGTAATTTTTTATTAGTATTCGCTTTGTATCCGTACATGCTCTCTGTTCTCTATTAATTTCTGTTAACAATTCTTCTAATTCATCAAGCCTAAGATACAAGGTCTTACGGCTTTTGCGGGAACCTGAGTTTTGAGTAATAACAATCTTATTGATTTGGTCTCCTGTTATATTATATCTAAAGAAATTTTGAAGGCTTTTTTCTTGAAAACCATAACCAAAAGGAATAATTAAGCTTGGTAATTCGCTGAATCCTTCAAACACTATTGTTTTAATTGATTCTCCTTCAAAGTAATATTCATAGCTATCTCCTGTGACTTTATAAATAAGAACTTTTTCTTCCGATTCGTCTTCTTTATGCTGTCGGTAGATTAATTTAGAAGTTCCTCGAATTTCTTCAAAAATTAACAAGCTTTTCGTTTCTTGAATTTGGTTCATTATCTGTCTTTTTTAAAATGGCTTACCGTTCAGGCATAGACGAAGGTGGGCTTTTGGCGTCAGCCCTGTGTTTAAGCAAAAAAAGCCCGCTTGCGCTTATGCCATGTTAGCGGTTGTTTTTTGGAAAATCATAGAAATAAACTTATAAATTACCAATGCTTCCCTGGAGTGACACAATCACACTTACAATCACACCTACAATTACATTCACAATGACATCTACAATCAATAGGTTCATCATCTGTTGACCCTAAATAAATGCCAGTAGGAATAGTCTCGGCAGATTCCTTACCTGCTGTAATTAAATTTACAAAATCAATTAACTTTTCCATAATTTAACATTTTTTTAGATGAATAATTAACTAAACAACCCCCGCCACAATTGTTCCAGTATTCACAGGAACTACATTTTTTGTAAGGATAAAAATTTAATTTTTTTCTAATATCAGACATTAAGTCAGAAAACCAAAATCGTTCAAAGCTTACTTTTGAATCTAAGACTTCATTGATTCTATTTTCTGTAATTAATTCATAACTTAACAAATGGTTACAAATTGCAAGACTTTTATTATGTTTTAATACAAGACCCCCACCATAACGAACGTGACAACCTGTTATAAAAGCATTTGCGTTTAGAAGCATTTTCAAATCATTTTTATGAAAAGAACAAAAAGGTATATTAAGTTGAAACGTTGATTTAATACCAACTTTACGGGATAAGTTAAAAATTTCAACTATATGTTTGGCTGACTCTTCAAATGATAAAACAAAGCTATCATCAACTTTTTCATATTCAACAGCTGGTGAAGCAACGTTAAAAGCAATATGTTTTAATTTAAGAGTGTCATTAATAAATGCAATTATTTCTGAACTATATTGAAAAGACAATTTAGATAAAACGATATTGGCGTTAGGTTTATATCCCATTTGTGTGAGATTTTCAAAACCTAGTAATACATCTTTAAATACATCTTTTTTCTTTGTATTTTGGTAATAATTTTCCTCAGAAAAACCATGAAAGGAGAATGTAATATTTTTCAAACCTAAATCTATACAATTTTTTGCGAAATTCATATCCGAAAAAACTCTACCGTTTGTAACAAGAGAAATTTTCATATCATGTGAACCTAGCAATTTTATTAATCGAAATAAGTTTGAATATAAAGTAGGTTCACCTCCAATTAAAATAATATTTTTAATTCCAATTTCCTTGAAAATTTTTATTTTATTATTTATAAAAGATATATTAATTTCGGTTCCTTTTGCATTATTAACACTGTCTTTAACATAGCACCAAATGCAATTGTTATTGCAGCTATCTATTAAATCAATCCATAATGTCTTTGGTAAAGCATATTTCATTTGTCATCATTATTTTAATTATAATCGCTATTTTTTTTATAACTGCTAACGTTTCGGGGCTTTGCGTTCGGGCGGGAAATCGAAGCACAAATGTTCAGTTTTGCAAAAAAAATCAATTGAAAAACAGCCGTTGGATTTTGCACTTCAGCCCGCCTGACGCAAAACCCTTGTTATGTGCAGATTTTATTCCATTAATCTAAACCAATCTTTTACCGTCAATTCAAGTCTTACAATTTCGTCTTCTGCAAGAGGACAGCAATGTGCTATTGGTCCTCTTAATTGATTTAAATTTGTCATTATCTTTGAAAACGCTCTTTGTCCTCGTTTAAATAGATTTTCAAATGCTTCCCAATTTTTTGTAACTATTTGACCTAACTCACCAAATGTTGTATAATCTATTTTTTCTAGTGAACGGATTGTAAATCCTGAATCTTCTTCACGTTGAATGTTTTTATCTACATTTTTCTTTACTTCTTCATCTATTTTGTCAACCCACCAGTTCTCGCCATATTTTTCTTTCATTAAAAGCATAACCTGCCTTCTAATTGATTTTTCAAGACAGTAAAAAACCTCGTAATGTTTAGACATTACTTTCGCCTCATTTCTAAATTCAGCTTCAAATTGCAAGTAAAAGTCCTTTTCCTTCGTTTGTGCTTTTTCTTGACGTCCTAAATCAGAACCTATTTCAATCTCTACATTGTCAAGTCGATTTTCTGTTAGGCTATTTGCCAAGCAAAAAAGCTTTACTTTAGAAATTATATCGTCATTAGTCATTTAATAAATTTTCCTTTAAAGATTTGAAAATTGCGTTAAAGACTGCAGGGTCGTCTGTTTTAGGTAAAACTAAATTAATGGTATAACTTAAACCCAAGTTGATTTTCTTGATTGTTTTCCCTGTTTCTATAGGAGTTTCCTTTTCCTCTTTGATTTCTGGTTGCTTAACAATGTCAATTTTGTCTTCCTTTGAATTTTCGAAATCAGCTAATTCTTTTGCAGCCCAAAAAGTACCTGCGATTGCTTTAACCGTACTATTATCGTGTGCTGAGCCTGTTATTTCGGACACCAATTTTGTTAATTCAGTCCTTGATAGGTCTTGGGCATATTCATTTCTCTCATATATTTCTGAGTAACCAATTTTTATGGCTTTTGCCATTGTTTTGCTTCGATAGCTTGGATTTCTATAGTCCTTGTAAATCTGTGTAGGAGTTCCGTCACTATTTAAAAAATTACATTTTTTCGCCCAAGAAATGAACATTCTTTGGTTGCCACCTGGAAATCCAAGTTTAGTTCCTAAGAAGTCATTATTGAAATTTTCAGGAACAGAAGCATCACAGATTTTGGTTAAAATCTTTGTGAGTGTCCCAGGTGTCATTAAGTAAGGTAAATTTGATGCCATAATGTTTGTTTAAATTTGCACATAACGGTTCGGCGATATAGCCCGTTTTAATGGGCGGTGACGCCTGTTATGGGTGCGGTTGCTTTCATAATGTTATTCTCGTCTATTATCTCTTTTCCGGTTGGCTACAACATGATATTTCCTCTCCAATATTGACCTTCTCCCTCTTGCTCCCCTTCTATTTCGCTGTTATTCTATCCCTTATTTTCCATTAGCACCTTCTGCAAACAATTTAGTAATTGTATCTTAAACATCTAATTCCTTCGCAACTCACCCATAACTTGTTTATATATTTAACTTTATTACATATACTCACCAATTTCAATTGATAATATTCAACGTTATTGAATAATACATGTGAATAAAATCCCTTATTTCCCCAGCGCATTTCTTATGAAAAGAAGTACTAGCATGGAATACAATGTGGTAAAGTGAAAAAATACACCCGAACTGCAACGTAGTAAATTTAAATAATAGAATATCTATTTCCAAATAAATTTTCTATATCCAGATAATCTTTAGCTAATTACAGAATTTCTCTGGCCTATTTAAGTCAAATTTGCTCATTTCACCCATTCTCCAGACAGACAAGAAACCTTTACACATATTATCAAACCATGGCAAAAATTGTGAAATACAACAGAAATATTCAAGAACTGGGAGATATTTGTTATAAAGGTTTGTGCACCCACTCATTGAGCGTAGCATAAAAAATCAAGAGCGGAAATTGGCAGCTATTCTGCTGAAGGATTATCTCAATTACACCCTTTAATTTTTACCAAGTAAGCGCATCAGGAGTTATTGAGCAGCACCAATACACAGAAGTGAATCCGTGAAAACGTATCAGAACTCGGCGCAAATAGTGTGACAAAATACAGTATATGGTGCATGATTAGTATATGCTTGCAGAATTGTATTCTCTTTTCTACTGTCATTTTGCATTAAAAGATTGATTGTGTAATAGTCTGAACGGGCATTGCATAAACTATTTGTCGCATATTACACTATAGGAAATTATGCGACTTAATAGTAATAAGGTGTGGAGTTTGAAGATGCTTAAGGCTTATAAAATATATTCTCATATTCATTTTGCTTCTTAATTTTTGATTGTGTAATAGCCAGAGGGACATTGCAATAAGCGTTTGGGCACCCACTCATTGAGCGCAGCGTAAAAAATCAAGAGTGGAAACCTGCAGCCATCTGTACTGGCAAACTTGGTTTCCACCTTTGATTTTTAGCGTAGCGAAAGCACAGTGGGTAAACGCGATGCACGGTCCCGAAGGCAATTACACAGCCATATAATAAATAGAAGCAAAATGAAAAAGAAAACAAAGAGAATAAATCCGAAACACGCATCCGAAAACCCACACCTTATCCAAAAATTGTCGCATAATTAGCTCTGTATAATTCGCGAAGTGGGTAAACGCGATGCACAGTCCCGAAAGCAATAACACAACCAATAAAAAAAAGAGATTCAAAATAAAGAAGTAGATAATACGGCTGTAAGCATCTTTAATAATGCACCATACCAAGAGTGACGCACAATTTGCACCCAGTCTGCTACTGCTACGATTCACACAGGAACTTGCTGCTCACAACTCCCTGAAAGCTCTTCGACACCGGAATATCAGGCGAATCCGCCACATCAATCTCCAGCATGAGCCCCTCCTTGGTACGCCTAATAACCTTAACCCTGTTAAAATTCACAAGAAACGACCTATGACAACGAGCAACAGGCGTCCTCCTCAACAAAGATTCAAGGTTCTTAAGACTGTTCCGGAGCAGATACGTCTTAGACTTACCATTAGTAACATAATGAATAACAACATAATTATCAGCCGATTCAATATAAAGCAAATCCTCCAGCAAAATAGACAACATAAGAGCACCCTTCTCATCCTTAAAAGTAATACTCTTAAGCGGATTCAACTCAGGTTCGTCACCAGACTCAATCTTCTGCAACCTTCTAGTACTCTCCTGCCACCCAAAATAGAACCACAAAGCAAGATAGGGGAGAAGAAGGACAAGAGCAGTATTCTTAGAAGACTCCTTGAAAACCTCCATAGTATCCCGGCTGGGGTTAAGCACAAGAGAGTAGATAGTATAGAAGAGCGACATGAACAAAATCTCCGCAAGCACCCAGATAACATAAGTACGATAAGAGATATCATGCCTGCGACTATAGAAGTACATAATGATACGGCTGATGATAACAACCAGCACCCCGGTGAGAATAATAAGGCTGGAGTAGACAAAGAACATGAAGTCAGAAACCTTGTACCAGCTCGACGAGCTGAAGGGTTTGTAGATATTGATGAAGACCAGCGCAAATACAGCAGTCAGGGCAACCAGCTTTATAATATTCCGTTTTTCGTTTATGTATTTTGGTATGTTCATATCTCCTTCGCAAATGTAACAAATTAATTTGGCCACGCATATTAAATTTTCACCCCATATTCCGCAATTTCGCCCCAAAGCCATACCCTTTAAACCATTTATTTGCCAAGCGCAGAGCGGAATATTTCTTTTGTGAAAAATTACAGAGATATGAAGCTGCACAAATTTATTTTTAAAGAAGTTTTGGGAAAAGGAGCGATAGTGGACGACATGAAAAAATGCAAGACTCCGGTTTTCCTAAAGAAGACCGACGATGAATTTCAGGAAAACCAGGCATTCGAATATCTTATAGTAGAGCCCGAAAATATGCTCAGAGAGCCCAACGGAAAGGCATCGTCGGTTATACTCATGTTTCACGGACTAAACGAGAGGACATGGGACAAATACTACTCATGGGCAGAGTACATAGCCAACCACACAAGAAAACCGGTTCTGCTTTTTCCAACAGCGTTCCACATAAACAGGGCCCCGGCAGAATGGAGCAACCCAAGAGCAATGCAACCGTTCGTGGCCGACCAGCAGAACACAGAGCCAAAGCCGTCGCACCTCACATTCCTGAACTACGCACTCAGCAACAGGATAAAGGCCGACCCATACAGATTCTACCTTGCCGGCAGGGAGACAATCAACAACGTCTGCCAGCTTATTGGAAAAATCAAAAAAGGGACACACAAGCTTATAGACAGCAAAGCAACAATAGACATATTTGCATATTCGATTGGGGCCCTAATGTCGCAGGTGATACTCTTTGCAAACCCCAACAACTACTTTACAAAGAGCAAGTTGTTCATGTTTTGCGGAGGCTCGCTTTTCGACCAGATGGACGGAGAGTCAAAGATGATAATGGACAGGGAGTCGTTCTATTCGCTGCTCGATTATTACAAAAACAAGTTTCTTTTCTTCAAAAGCGAGAGCAGGTTAAAGGGCGACGTTCTTGAGATGGCATTTGTGAGCCATATAGACTACGCAATAAACAGAGAGGAACGAGAGAGCTTCTATGAGGAGATAAGCCATAGGATACAGGCAATATCGCTAAAGAAAGACAAGGTGATACCAACAACAGGAATCAAGTCCGCTCTTGGCAAAATACATATGAACTGCCTTGAGGAACTTGATTTTCCATTTGATTATTCTCATGAGAACCCGTTTCCTCCCGAAGGACCAAAAGTCGACCCTGCCGACAGGAAGTTCTGGTTTGAGAAGGTATTCTCTAAAGCGTCAGCCTTTCTGAGCTAACTCTTTTATAAGCGATTTAGGATCAATGTTGTTACGCTCGATGTCCTTGAAGTAGTTTACTGTGCCAACCTTGAGCTCAACTGTAGAGGCATCGTCGCAAACAATAATTCCCTTTCTGTGAAGCTGAAGCACGCTTACAGTATACATGTGGTTCACGCTACCCTCGATAGCTTCGTAAAGGGCCCTCGACTTATGGTGACCGTTAACCAGAACCATTACCTCTTCGGCATCCATAATTGTTCCCACACCAACAGTAAGAGCAGTCTTAGGAACCTGATGGATGTCGTTGTTGAAAAACCTGGAGTTGGCTATTATGGTGTCGGTAGTCAGGCTCTTGATCCTTGTCCTTGAAGTTAAGGAAGAACCCGGTTCGTTAAAAGCAATGTGTCCGTCGGGGCCAATTCCACCCATAAACAGGTGAACACCACCGTAGGAGGCCATCTTCTTCTCGTAATTCTCACATTCAAGCAACAAATCCTTTGCGTTGCCGTCAAGTATGTTGGCGTTTTCTCTTCTTATGTCTATATGCTGGAAAAAGTTGTTCCACATAAAGGTAAAGTACGATTGCGGGTGCTCTTTGGGGATGCCGATATACTCATCCATGTTGAATGTGACAACATTCTTGAATGATACCAGTCCCTCTCTGTAATATTTAACAAGCTCCTTGTATGTTCCGTTTGGAGTAGATCCTGTAGGAAGTCCAAGCACGAAGGGCTTGTATTCCGTTGGAGCAAATTCCCTGATTCTTTTTACAATGTAGGCCGCGGCCCATTGTGAAACCTCTTCGTAAGAGTTTTGTATGATTACTCGCATAGTCAGGTATTTTAGGTATTTTTCTATAGTTTAGTTTCTGTTTCCAAGCAGCTCCCTGGCATTTGCCAGTGCTGCCGATGTAAGTTCCGACCCGCTCAACATCCTTGCAACCTCGGTAACTCTCTCTCCATCAGATATCTCCCGTATTTTCGTGGTAGTTGTGCCACTGTGGTCAATCTCTTTATATACAAGCAGATGGGTGTTTCCTTTGCTTGCTATCTGCGGCAGATGAGTTATTGCAAATATCTGCATCTTTTTTGAAAGTGCATCAATAAGATTTCCCATTTTATCTGCAATGCTTCCTGAAACTCCGCTGTCAATCTCGTCAAAGATCATGGAAGGCATCCCTTTTCCGCTGGCCATTAGCGCTTTAAGGCAAAGCATTATTCTGGAAATCTCTCCGCCAGATGCTACCTTAGAAAGCTCTCTAGGTGCAATATTTTTGTTGGCAGAGAAGAAAAATGTAACGGCATCCTTTCCGAAAACATTGTATGCCTCTGTCTCTTTAATCTCAACTTCGAACACTGCATGGGGCATCTCAAGGTCCCTTATAGCAGAGTTCATCTCAGAGGAGAAGGTATTTGATACCTTTGAGCGTCTCTCATGCAGACTTGCCGACAACTCGTCCCTGAGTTTACGGCATTCAGCTATCTCAATATCTGCCTTTTCCAGCTCTTGCTGGTAGCTGTTGCTTAGTAGCAGTTTGCTGTCTAGTTGTTCCTTTATTGCCAGCAGCTCCTCCACACTCTCTGCATGATGCTTTTTGAGAAGTGTGTAAATGGCAGATATCCGCTCTTCGAGCATCTTTGCCCTTTCCGGCTGAACCATAACGGAGTCGGCCTTTATTGCCAGCTCCTGCTCAATATCCTTGAGCTCTATGCGGCACGCCTCAAGACGTTCCGTAATTGAATCTATGGCCTTGAAGTTATGTGATATTTTTGTTGATATGTTAACAGCCTCCTTTAGATTCTGCACAACCGGTATACCGGCAGGGGAGAGGAGCTCAGTTATGTTGAAAAGTGATGCTTTTATCTCTTCTGCGTTGCTGAGCAGGCGATACTCCTCTTCTAGCTCCTCCAGTTCGCCTGTTGCCAGTTTTGCCTCCTCCAGCTGATTGAACTGGAACCTATTGTATTCGGCCTCGCTCTCCTCTCTGGCAAGCTTGGCCTTGAGTTCATTTCTGTGTGAAATCAGCTGGTTTAGCCTTGTGTAGTGGCTCTGGTACTCTGCAAGCAGAGAGGTGTTGCCGGCAAATGAGTCCAGTACCGATAGCTGAAAGCTTGAGTCTGCAAGCAGCAGATGCTGATGCTGTGCGTGAATGTCTATGATTTTCTCCGAAATGTCCTTTAGGAACTGCAGGCTGACAGGTTCGTCATTAACGAACGACCTCGATTTACCGTTGGGCGAGACAACTCTTCTAAGTGTGAGTGATGGCGAGTATTCCAGAGAGTTCTCCTCAAAAATTCTTTGGAAATCGGAATCCCCCTCAATTTCGAACAACGCCTCAACAATACAGTTCTTGTTCTTGTCCTTAAGTATTGCCATGTCTGCCTTTCCCCCCAGAAGGAGAGAAATTGCTCCCATCAGAATTGACTTTCCTGCGCCGGTCTCGCCAGTGATAATAACCAGACCATCCGGAAATCCAATCTCCAGACTCTCAATAAGAGCATAGTTGGATACACTTAGCGATTTGAGCATAAAAGAAGCTTTTCAACCAGATCTGTAATATCTTTAGCAACCTCAGTCTTATCTTTAAGGGGATATTCATTAACCTCCCCGCTTTTGTTTATGATTGACACCTTGTTGGTGTCTGAGCCGAATCCTGCACCCTTGTCGTTTAGTGAGTTGAGCACAATGGCATCAAGATTTTTCCTCTCCAGTTTTTTACGGGCATTGGAGAGTTCGTTACTTGTCTCCAGGGCAAATCCAATGAGGATTGTCCCCTCTTTTTTCAATTCTCCAAGGGAGGCAGCAATATCCTTAGTGGGAGTGAGTTCCAGATTGTAGCTCTCCTTTTCGTTTTCCTTCTGCCGCTTTATCTTTTCGTCTGCTGCTTTTACCGGTGTGAAGTCTGCAACTGCAGCACAAAGTATTGCAGCATCTATACCTTTGTTAAAGCAAGAAAGTGTCTCTTTGTACATCTGCTCTGCAGAAACAACATCTATGCGGGTTATGCTTTTTCCTTCAATTTTGAGCGAGGTTGGGCCTGAAACAAGAAACACATCTGCTCCTCTGGCTGCGCACTCTTCTGCAATTGCATATCCCATCTTTCCGCTTGAGTGGTTGGATATATACCTAACCGGATCTATCGCCTCTTGGGTGGGACCTGCCGTTATGAGTATTTTTTTGCCGGAAAGGCTCTTATTGGCTAAAAAAAAATCGTCGATGATTTTTGCTATAACCTCAGGTTCCTCCATTCTCCCCTTGCCATCGAGACCGCTAGCAAGTTCACCGGATGCAGGTTCGATTACCTTTACCCCGCGCTTTGCAAGTATCTCTATGCTGTTCTGTGTTGCGGTATGAAGAAACATATCTACGTCCATTGCCGGTGCCACCATAACAGGGCATCGGGCCGACAGATATGTGGTTAGAAGTAGGTTGTCTGCTATGCCTGTTGCCATTTTTGACAAGGTGTTCGCCGATGCCGGGGCAATTATATAGAGGTCGGCCCACATTCCCAGTGAGATGTGACTGTTCCAGTCGCCGTTCTCAGGATTGTAGAACTCAACCAGAATTGGATTTTTAGAAAGGGTTGCCATAGTGAGGGGCGAGATGAACTGCTTTGCCATCTCTGTCATGATTACCTTTACCTCTGCTCCTTGCTTGACCAACGATCTTACAAGAACAGCAGATTTGTAAGCAGCTATGCTGCCGGTCACCCCCAGCAATATGTGCTTGCCCTTTAGCATCTATCCCTCTATCTTTCTGTAGTAGATTTGTCCCTCTTCAAACTCGCTGATTGCCATAAGGGATGGTTTTGGAAGCTTCTCGTAATAACGTGAAATTTCTATCTGCTCCCTGTTCTCGAATGTCTCCTCAAGTGTGTCGGCATAGTTCGAAAACTCATCAAGTTTCTGACTGAGCTCCTGCTTAACCTCTGCAGATATCTGGTTTGCTCTCTTGGCAATGATTATTACTGACTCGTAAATGTTGCCTGTGGGAGCAGCTAACTTAGAAAGGTCCCTTGTAATGGTGTTGTTAGGAACCTGTTTTTTAATTTCCATATCTATTTTTTAGTTGTATATTCTTGTGCTATGGCAAACCATCCGTCTACCTCTTTCTTATATTTCGACTCCGGATATTCACTTACGAAATTGTAGTACTCGTCTATAAGGGCCATAAATCTCTCCTTCTGCTTTGCAGGGATACTATTGTTCGCATAGTGGTAGTTTGCTGCAATTATATAGTACATAATCTCTTCTCGGTACTGGTTGTCGGCATTCTCCTTCAATACGTTCTTTAGCGCATAAGCGGCTGAGCGGTAGTCTTCTATTGTGTAATATAGCTTTGCTGCCTCAAAGCTCTTTTTGTCGAGTCTCTCCTGAAGGTCAACGAGCATATCGCGGCAACGCTTGATGTTCTTTGAGTTGGGGTGCTCATACAGATATTCGTTTATTGCAGACATCGCTTTGTAGGTTGGCATCTGGTCCAGCTCATACCTGTAGGTTCCGTCGTAAAGACACTCAATGCGAAGGAATTTTGCCTCTTCTGTGAACGGGCTCCTTGGGTAAACTTGTACGAATGTTTCAAAATTAGCCTCTGCAGTTGTTACGTCGCCGAATTTATAGTTGCTTAGCCCCAGGTAGAACTGAACTGTATCATCTTTATCTGTATTCTTGAGTGGTAAAAGCAGCTGATCGAAAAGTGTTGCTGCTTTTAGGTACTTTTTGGCATTGTAGTAGTTCATTGCACCATTGTACTTAAGTTCAACGTCTGCTGTCTTTAAGAGTGCATCATACTGTGATTTGCAGGAAGTTGCAAGAAATCCTGCCAAAACGATAATAATAATTTTACCTGGTTTCATTGGCTTTTATTTATTTTCCGATAAGAATCTTTCCGCGTCAATGGCAGCCATACATCCGGAACCGGCCGCTGTAACTGCCTGACGATAGTGTGGGTCCTGAACATCGCCTGCTGCAAACACTCCCGGTACCTTTGTCTTGCTGCTTTTACCCTCGGTTAAAATGTAGCCCTCTTCATTTACCTCTACCCATTTGCTGAATAGTTCGGAATTTGGATGGTGCCCGATTGCCACAAAATATCCGTGGATATCAATTTTTTTCTCCGTACCGTTTTTGTGAACAAGAATCGCACCATTAACGCCGCCCATAGGTGTTCCTGTAATCTCTTTTGTATTATGTTGCCAGAGAATCTCTATGTTTGGAGTGTTTTTTACCCTCTCCTGCATTGCTATAGAGGCTCTTAACACATCTCTTCTCACAATCAGGTAAACTTTGTTGCAAAGACCGGCAAGATAACTTGCCTCTTCGCATGCAGTGTCACCGCCGCCTACAACTGCAACATCTTTGCCTTTGTAGAAAAATCCGTCGCATGTTGCACAAGCAGAGACACCTTGTCCCTTATATTTCTCTTCTGACTCAAGCCCCAGGTATTTTGCAGTTGCACCGGTTGCTATTATTATTGTCTCGGCAAGTATTTCCTTCTCTTCGTCCACCACAATCCTGAATGGTCTCTCAGAAAGATCGGCATTGGTTACAAGGCCAAATCTTACATCGGTTCCGAATCTCAAAGATTGTTCCCTCAACTCGTTCATCATCTCCTGCCCGTCAATGCCCTTGGGATAACCGGGGAAATTGTCAATTTCTGTTGTTGTGGTAAGCTGGCCACCGGGTTGGATTCCCTCATACAATACTGGCTGAAGATTGGCTCGCGATGCATAGATTGCGGCTGTGTAGCCTGCAGGACCACTGCCAATAATCAGACATTTTACTTTTTCTGCACTCATATAAATTATTTGTTTTGACTTTCAACCTACAAAGGTAAGAATTTTTTTCTTAAGACCATCTCCAGACGTAATTCCCAAACGAGTAGAAATGCCATGAACCATCTGGAAAATAGGAGCCATAATACCATACCCCCTATAGAAGAGAGCAAAATAACATCCTCCAGGTTGCTGTGCGATACAGCTATGTGGTGGTTTAACAGGTCGATATCCTTTTTTGTAACCTTGCCATTCTCATATTCATCTATCATTACAGCAGCTCCATAGGCTAGACCCAGTATATTTGCCACTATCCAGAGGAAAGAGGTTTTTGCCGGCAGACCGAAAACTGCAAGTATAGGTCTTAAAAACTTTGATATCCACCTAATTACCCCAAATTCCGATAGCAATCGCTGCATTACGGAGAGTGTGAAAATAAGGACCGTCATCTTTATTACAACCGTTATTGTGGAGTTGAACCACTCTCTGGCCATATCCATCAGGGGTACATTTGCCAGACTTGGCTGAGTATAAAGCGATGCAACCTCCCCCGGCATTATGATATTGAGCACAAACCCCAGAATGAATGCAGAGAGTGTCCTTATTACAACCATTCTTACGGCAGATGAGCCTGTCTTCTTCTGCACTGCGGTCTCGGTTATGATATTATGTGCACAAAGGACCATTACCGAAAGTATGGTAATGGCCCTTATGTCCAGATGTAATGTCACTATTACGGCAATGGCCGAATATACATTTACAAAATATCCTGTTACAAATGCAAGTGCGGCCTCACCGGGCAGACCTACAATATTGAAAACAGGGCTTATCAACTCAGAGAACCAGGGTAAAATGTTCAGGTACCTAAGAAAAAGGATTCCTAATGAAATCAATACTGTTACCTTAATGAGCCAAAGGCAAGTCTTGAGGGTTTTTGGCAGTATTTCCTTTACCGAGTCAATTGCTCTCTGTTTTGCAGATCTTTCCATATTTTGAAATAATCTGCAAATATAGGTTAAATAAGACTCTTAATAATTATTTTTCTTAGGCTCAAAGTAGGCTTTAGGATGGTCGCATGCAGGGCAGTTTTCCAATGCCTTCTTTCCTTTATGCACATAACCGCAGTTGCGGCACTGCCATTCAATCTCCTCTTCCCTTTCGAAGAATTTGTCTTCAACCAGACGTGCCAGAAGTATTCTGTATCTTGCCTCGTGCTCAGCTTCAACCTTTGCAATCATCTTGAATGCTGTTGCTACTTTTGGAAAACCCTCCTCCATTGCTATTCTTGCAAATTCAGGATAGAGATCGGACCACTCTTCGTGTTCACCGTCAGCTGCTGCTGCAAGGTTTTCCTTTGTTGTAGATATCATTCCTGCAGGATAACTGGCGGTAATTTCAACCATGCCACCTTCCAGAAACTTGAAAAATCTTTTGGCGTGCTCCTTCTCCTGTTCTGCAGTCTCTGCAAAAACATCGGCAATCTTTTCGAATCCCTCTTTTTTAGCCACACTTGTAAAATATGTGTATCTGTTCCTTGCCTGTGATTCGCCGGCAAATGCCTTTAAAAGATTTTGTTCTGTTTTTGTTCCTTTAATACTTTTTTCCATAAAAATTTCTTTAAATATTAATATTCATCATCTGACACAAATTTAGCAAAAATTCTTGTTTGATTTGTACATTTGTATAAATACATTTTAAATATCATTCCATGCAAAACAGTAGATTGGAACTCATCCGTTCCTATATGTCGGACAATCAGTTGTCGGCTTTTGTAGTCCCTTCAAACGACACCCATTTCGGAGAGTATATACAGGACCATTACAAATGTCTTGAGTGGCTATCGGGCTTTAACGGCTCTGCCGGAACAGTCGTGGTTACATTGGAGGAAGCTGCTCTCTGGACAGATTCCAGATACTTTGTGCAGGCAGAGAAACAGCTTTCCGGGTCGGGGATTCAGCTTAAAAAGATGAAGATGCCGGGCACCGAATCTGTGGAGAGATGGCTCATGGACAGATTACCTGCAAATTCGAAGGTGGGGATATATGCCGGACTATTCTCGGTTGCAGACTATCACTCGTTAAGGGAACAAGTGCTTCCGCTGGAGCTGACTTTGTGCGACGATCCTTTTGCTCAGATATGGAGTGACCGGCCCGCAGCCTATTCAAATGAGATAAAATATTACGATACCAGATACAGTGGCGAGTCTACCTCTTCCAAACACAGGCGTGTCATTGATGCAATAGACTATAAAGGCAACTTCATATACATGGTCTCTTCCTGTGACGATATTGCCTGGTTATGCAACATAAGGGGAAGTGACGTTGAGTTCAACACTCTTGCAATGGCATATGCTGCTGTTACAAATGATGCTGTTATCCTTTTTGTAGAAAGGTCGGCAGTTTCCGAGGAGCTGGAGATCCTTCTTAATTCGCAAGGGGTGGAGATTCAGGATTATGATAAGTTTGCAAGCTTTATGTTGGCCTATCCTAAAGATTTTGTACGTATTGCATCGAGAGATAAGATATCTATCAAAAACTATTCAGCTTCCATAAAAAACGGGGCAAGCTTTGTATCTGACAAGCTGAGGGGTGGGGTTATTGCTAACCTTAAGGCAAGGAAAAACAATACTGAAATTGAGGGATTCAGGAAGGCAATGCTTCTAGATTCTGTAGCATGGATAAAGTTATGGATGTATCTGGAGGAGACAATGAAGGATAAAAATTCGATACTTACTGAGTGGGACGTGGCATGTAAAATAAAATCCATAAGAGAGATGTCGGAACATTACAGGGGTGAGAGTTTCTGTCCAATAGTGGCTTTTGGCAAGAACGGTGCGCTTCCGCACTACGAACCCTCTTCTAAGGAGCACGATGTAATTGGTAAGGAGGGTATTCTGCTTATTGATACCGGAGGCCAGTATGTTTTCGGGACAACTGATACAACAAGGACATTTGCCTTGGGTGAACCTACACAAGAGCAGAAAAGAGATTATACGCTGGTTTTGAAGGGTATGATAAATCTGAGCATGGCTAAGTTTCCTAAGGGTACCAGAGGTGCTTCGCTTGACGTTCTGGCCAGGGGGCCCATCTGTTCTGAAGCAAAGATATACCTTCACGGGACCGGCCATGGTATTGGCCACTACCTATGTGTTCACGAGGGTCCGCAAAGCATAAGGATGGAGGAGAATCCAGTTGTCCTGGAAACAGGGATGGTCATTTCCAACGAACCTGCTGTCTATGAGGCAGGGAGTTATGGGATAAGGATCGAGAACACTATACTTTGCACCGATTGGACAGAGAGCAAGTATGGGGTGTTTTACCAGTTCGAAACCTTGAACCTTATTCCTATTGACAAACGGCCGATAATTAAGGATTTGCTTGGCAAAGAGGCAACAGATTGGCTTAATAGTTATCATGCTGCCGTATACGAAAAGATTTCTCCTTTGCTTGACGAAAAGGAGAGAGTGTGGCTAGCGGCTAAGATGGCTGATATTGATTGAGTAGTCGGGGTTATAGATAATCAGCCTTGAGGCATTGTTTATAAACCCGTTGTTGCTTCCGATCCGTTCAAATATCATGTCTGTCTGGAGAAGGTTCCTCCGGTATCTGTCAATTTTTCTTGAAAAATTGGTTCCCAATGTATTGAGGGCTCCCAAGAAATAGTATGCAATATCGTATGCCTGAAAAGAGTAGGGGGTGGGTTCCGATCCGTATAGGGCCCTGTATCTTGCCAGAAATTTCTTTACGTTCTCATCTGAATAGTCTACATAATACTGTAGCGATATGTGAAGGTTCATCGAGTGGAAGTAGTTTATGTCTATGCTCTCGAAGCTTCTCCATCTGTGGGTTCCGTACAGAGTTATCTGATAATTGCTTCGTGTATTAAGAAGGTTGAGGTTCCTTAGTACGTCGGATACAAAAGCTTCTGAGTTAGAGACCACAATAACATCATTCATGTTTTCTAATGACAGCTTCTCAGCCATTAGAGGACCGACTGATCTACCGGACAATAAATTGTATGACAAAGAATTGTATTGTATATGCTTATTGTTTAGTATCTCTTTTGTCATATCCACGAGTTCCTTGTCGGAATCTGACGATTCAAATATAATGGTCACATAGTTTCTGGGTGTGAGGTTCCTCAGTAGAGCAAGTTGCTGGCTGTAAGGGCTGGAACTTGCCTGAAAAAAATCGGGGTGGTTCTTTGCCAGAGCTTCTGTCTTTGGATCCATTGGCGACACTAGTGGTATGCTCCTCTCAGATGCATAGTTGAGAATCGGTTCCACTTCGTTCATAAATACTGGCCCGATTATTATGTCGCTGCCATCGAGTCTGCCGGACTGTGCAAGAATGCTACCACTCTGAAAATCAGATAGGTCAAAAACCTTTATGCTCGCATTCATACCCTCTGCTTTTAGCTCTTGTGCCGCTAGAAGAAATCCCTGATAGAAATCGAGATAATTGTTATTGCCGTCCTGGGGGGCCTCTGTATTGTTGCTTCCGATTGGCAGTATTAGTGAAACATCGTAGGTCTGCTTTCTCTCCGACCTGGCAGGCACAACATTTTCGGTCTCTGTATCAGCCATTTTTCTGATTTCATTTACGGATTCTGTAGCTGTTTTTGTAACAGGTTCAACAATAATATTCTCATCTTGGATGGCCATATCTGCCTCTACAGGAATCAACAACTTCTGACGTGTTTTTAGTATTCTATCATTGAGGGAATTGGCATTTATAATATCCTCTACGGAAACATTGTATTTTTTGGCAATGGACTCGATGGTCTCATACCATCTTACAATGTGCTTCTTGTAACCCTGTTTTGTTGTCTCTTTCTGAACTTTTGGATCACTTGTCCTTATATAAATAGTCTCTCCCTCCTTAAGCCCGCTTTTTAATACAGGATTGTCGTTTATTATTGTTATAGCACTTATTCCATAAGACTTGCTTATAGAGAAAAGTGTCTGGTTCTTTTCTGCCTTATGGACATAGAACTCTATACCGTCCCGTACGGTTCTCTCTTTGGAAACAACAACCGCAGCAGGAGTAAACTGACCAAAAAGCTCCGAAGAGCAAAAAAGGGAGAGTGAAAAGATTATTGTAACAAGATATCTCATAATCTTGCGAGCATGTTTTTAATGTTTGTCTCTATTCTCTCATAAATATCCTGATTATACTCTGCACGTTCAAATGAGTTGCCGGTAATGTGCTCATATAGCTCTATATATCTGTCGGAAATTGACTTTACTATTTCATCTGTCATCTCAGGTACGGTCTGTCCGGTCTGTCCGGAAAAATTGTTTTCCATAAGCCACTCTCTTACAAATTCTTTGGAGAGCTGCTTCTGTGGTAGCCCCTTTGCAAATAGCTCGTCGTAGCTGCTGCTGTAAAAATATCTTGATGAGTCCGGAGTGTGGATCTCGTCTATGAGGTAAATCTTGTCGCCCTTCTTGCCAAATTCATACTTTGTGTCTACAAGTATGAGCCCTCTTTCTGCAGCAATTTCTGACCCTCTGCTGAAAAGTGCTAGTGAATACTCCTCCAGTTTCAGATAATCAGCTTCGCTGACAAGTCCGCTTGATATAATTTCTTCTCTTGAGATATCCTGGTCATGTGTACCTATCTCAGCTTTTGTTGTGGGGGTAAGTATCGGGTTGGCGAACTTTTGATGCTCCTTCATGCCATCCGGTATGGTAACACCGCAGATTTCACGTGCGCCTGCCTTATATGCTCTCCATGAACTTCCTGTAAGATATGCCCTTACAATCATCTCTACAGGAAATCCGGTGCATTTGTGACCAACTGTAACCATAGGGTCCGGCGAAGCTATCTTCCAGTTTGGAACTATGTCGGCAGTGCTGTCCAGAAATTTTGAGGCAATCTGATTAAGCACCTGTCCCTTATATGGAATGCCCTTGGGTAAGACAACGTCAAACGCAGATATTCTGTCGGTGGCTACCATAACCAGATAGTCGTCGCCGATGCTGTACACGTCTCTCACTTTACCTACATATTTGCCGCTCTGTTTTGGAAAATCGAATTCTGTCCTGGTAATTGCATTCATTGTGATAAAAAAGTATTTATAGGGTTTTGTAAAAATCTAACAGTTTATTGGAAAAGCCGCTCCAGGAGAGCTTATCCTTCTCTTTGATAATGTTTTGAACGAGACTCTCTCTAAGTCCCCTGTCAAAGTAGTTTTCAATTGCATTTTTGATGGTCAATGGTTCTCCAGCATCAACAACTATGCCAGTTCCGGGGGCCTCAATTGCCTCTTTCAATCCCCCAACATTAGTTGTAATCATTGGAAGATCAAAATGATAAGAGATTGCGCTTATTCCACTCTGGGTTGCCGACCTGTATGGTAGTACGCAGACATCGCCGGCCGAGAAGAACAGTGGAACCTCTCTGTCGCTTATATATCTTGTGAATAGTTTGATTCTTTGTCTGTTGGGCGATTTGTCTATTTGTTCCTGATAGCCCCCGAAGCTTCCGTATGGCTCTCCTGCAATTATGAGTTGATAGGTGTCGTCCAGCTTTGAAAATGCTTCAATCAGAATATCCAGCCCCTTGTAATCTCTTATGAGTCCGAAAAAAAGTATGTTTTTCTTTCCACTCTCCAGACCGAGCTCTCTTATAGCTGTTTCTCTGTCAACCTTATCGCCAAAGTGGTTGTATAGAGGGTGGGGGGTACTTATGAACTTTGCGTCCGGTCTGTATGAAAGGAGATCCTTTCCGACAGAATCTGAAAGTACTACAAATCCATCGTTTGAGCCGAGGTAATATTTGGTGAAAGGGGCATCAAAAAACCTCTGTTCGTGAGGAATGACATTGTCTAGTATGGAGATGACTTTTGTCTTTTTAAGTTGGTTTCTGCCTACATAGCCCTGAGAGGGAGCGAAGTACGACATCCAGTAACGCATCAGCAGGAGATCGGGCTCCCATTTGCGAATTGTCCTGGCTGTAGATATGTAGCTTAACGGGTTGATTGTGTCCAGAAGTGAAGTGCTTTCTACCTTTATCGCCGGATCATCCTTCCCGACAAATTGTGTTTTGCCGGGAAACAGGAGACCGGGATACTGTCGTTTGAAGTTGAAAGCCTTTACCTCGTGGGATTTACTTAGTTCTTGAAAAATATTGGCATTGAACTGGGCTATACCACCTCTGTAAGGGTAAAAGCAGGATAATATTGCAATTCTCACCCAATACTTGTTATTTTTTTCCTTTGGTTGCCACGTACTCTTCGTTAAGTCCGCTTACAACTGAATTGGTAATGTTTAATGTAGAGTCACCCTTGAGGATTGTGTTGGTTGCACCGGAAGTGTTCAGAATCAACGAATACTTTTTGTCTTCGTTGTATTTGGCAAGGTATTTGTCAAGTGCATCCATTACTCTTCTGAAGAGAACTTGTTGCTCCTCTTGCATTTCCATCTGTTTTTGCTGACTCAGGTTCTGAAGTTCCTGCTCGCGGACCCCGAGTTGTTGTTGTTGGGCCTCTGCCTGTGCGCGGGTAATGAGACCACCCTGAACCTTATCACGAAAATCTTTGATATCGCGTTCGAAGGCTCTGCTTTTTTTGGTTAAATCGTCCTGAATTATCTGTGCCTTAGCTTCCAGTTCAGACTTAAGGTCGTTGAACATGTCAAACTGATTTACCAGAGAATCGATCTGAATGTAAACAATACTGCCCGATGCAGCTACTGCTTCTCCGGTTTCCTGGGTTGAAGCAGTTGAACCGGACTTGGAAGTGAAATGTAAAATAAACAGTACAACTACTGCTACCGATAGAACCACATTGGTTATTAAAGAGGCGTTTTTCATTTGAATTTTGATATTAATGCGACAAATATAATTAATAATTTTTTAACTGTCTAATATAAGACTGGATTGTATTTTCCAATCCAAGATATAGTGCATCGCAGATAAGGGCATGGCCGATTGATACCTCAAGCAGGTTGGGGATATGTCTAAAAAAGTAGTTAAGATTCTCAAGATTAAGGTCATGGCCGGCGTTCACGCCAAGTCCCACCTTTTCTGCTTCGGTTGCTGCTATAACAAAAGGTTCAATTGCTGCCTCCTTGTTCTCGTTAAAAAGTGTTGCATAGGACTCCGTATACAGTTCAACCCTGTCGCAGCCTGTGTCGGCAGCATGTTTTATCATCTCTGCCACTGGGTCAGTGAAAATGGATGTCCTTATACCCTCCTCTCTGAAAAGTTTGCAGGTTTTTGTGAGAAAATCCTTATGGGTTTTTGTGTCCCATCCGCAGTTGGATGTAATTACGTTATGTGAGTCCGGAACAAGGGTAACCTGATCAGGATGAAGTTCAAGAACCAGCTTTATGAATGATTTTATTGGGTTGCCCTCAATGTTGAACTCTGTTGTGAGAATTGGTTTTAAATTCCTGGCATCGCTATATCTGATGTGCCTTTCATCCGGTCTTGGATGTATGGTTATACCTTGTGCCCCGAACCTTTCACAATCCATTGCAGCCTGAATGACATCGGGCAGGTTTCCTCCGCGGGCATTTCTGAGCGTGGCGAATTTGTTTATATTTACGCTTAATTTTGTCATAGTGGCTGCAAATTTATGTATTTTTGACAATTATTATACCAAAATCATGAAGATCGCAATATTTGCAAGAGAGATTGATGTTGCCTGGAGGGACAGGCTATGTTATATTTTCAAGGCGCTGGAAGGAAAAGGCATTGTGCTTTGCTATTACAAGACATTTTATGAAAAGGTAAAGGATGAGTACCATCTCAAGGTTCCTCACGGAGATACTTTTTCTAACCATAATGAATTACCGGAAGATACAGATATATTTTTATGTTTCGGAGGGGATGGTACCTTCCTGGAGTCACTGACCTTAGTAAGGGACATGGGGATTCCGGTAGCAGGTGTCAACTTTGGCCGCCTGGGATTTCTTACCAGCACTAATATGGAACCAAGCTTTTCATGGGTAGATGATCTTGTTGCTGGTAATTTTAAAATTGAGAAAAGGACAATTTTAAAGATAGAGTCTTCGGTTCTTCCAGCAGATTTTTATCCTTATGCAATAAATGAGATGTCGGTACAGAGAAAGGGACCATCTATGCTCTCTGTGAATGTGAACATCAACAACCATGAACTGCCTGCTTACTGGGGGGACGGACTTCTGGTTGCAAGTCCTACAGGTTCCACTGCGTACTCGCTTAGTGCCGGAGGTCCAATAGTGATGCCTGCATCAAAGATACTTATAATTGCACCTATTGCTCCTCATAACCTTAATGTGAGACCAATGGTCGTGCCTGAAGATTCCGTTATAGATATCACGGTATGGTCGAGGTTGGCAGAGGTTACACTAAGCATGGACAACAGGTCATTGACAATATCCTCCGGGGACTCATTCAGAATATCTAAGGCAGAATACGACCTTAACTACATATCATTTCCATCCAGCAGCTTTATTGGTGCCCTCAAGGACAAGCTAAGATGGGGGGAAGACAGGAGAAACAACTAAAATAATATCTGCAGATGAACAAGATACCAAGACACGTGACAATAATTATGGACGGAAACGGAAGATGGGCCAGGAAAAAGGGTCTTGACAGACTTTACGGACATAAGGAGGGGGTTGAATCTGTAAGGGCAGTTACAGAATTTGCTGCCGAAAATGAGATAGGCTTTCTGAGTCTCTTTGCATTTTCTGAGGAAAACTGGAACAGACCAAATTACGAGATTATGGGATTGATGGAACTTATGATAGACGCTATTGCTGCAGAGACTCCCACGCTTATGAAAAATAATGTGAGATTCAGGGTTGTAGGCAATCTTTCAAAACTTTCAGAAACCTTGCAGGAAAAAATTGTACAGACCGAAAAGCTCTCTGAACATAACAACGGACTTAACCTGATTGTTTTTTTAAGTTACAGCGGCAAATGGGACCTGCTTCAGGCAACTGGTAAGTATGCCGATGAAGTAATTAAAGCAAAGGAAAATAACAGCCCGGTGCCCGAACTGACTCCGGATTATTTTGATACACTTCTTAGTACCCATGGGATCCCTGATCCTGACCTTCTTATAAGGACAAGCGGAGAACAGCGGATAAGTAATTACCTTCTCTGGCAGACCGCTTATACCGAATTTTATTTCACAGATGTTCTTTGGCCCGATTTTCGCAAAAATGACTTTCAGAAAGCTCTTGACCACTTTTCAGAAAGAGAGAGAAGATTTGGAAAAACAGGAGACCAGGTAAATAATCTAAATTAACAGGCATTGAATACAAATAAAAGCTTATATTTGCGTTTTCACAGTCAGAAATTGCAAATGAAGTCGTTAGCAGTAGTTTTACTAGTAGCAATAATTGCGCCTTTTAACAAGGTATTAGCCCAGGATAGTTCAATTGTAAGATCTACGGTCGTAGATTACAATCAACCAAAAGATTATATCATTGGAGGAATCAAGGTTTCGGGAATACAATTCCTCAGACCTGAACAGGTTTTGTCATATACGGGATTTGCCGTTGGCGATACCGTAAGGATTCCCAGTGAAGAGGTCTCGGCTATTATTAAAAGAATATGGATGTCTAAATGGTTCTCAGATGTATCTTTGTACATAGATTACACAGTAAAGGATACAGCCTATCTGAATATCTTTTTGCGTGAGCGTCCAAGGGTTTCCAGATGGGAATTTGAGGGTATAAAGAACACAGAGAAGTCTGATCTTGATGAAAAGATCAAGTTAAGAAGGGGAAGCGAACTTTCAGACTATGTGGTAAGCTCAACATCAGAAATAATTAGAAAGTATTATGTTGATAAAGGTTTCCTTCAGACAGAGGTTAACATTAAACAGCAGACCGATACAACTGTCCAGAATGCCGTCAAGGTTACATTCTGTGTGGACAGAAAAACAAAAGTCAAAATCAAAAGCATAATTTTTGAGGGAAACTACAATATAAAGGGTTCCAAGCTTGCGTCTGCAATGAAAAAGACAAAAGACATGAGACTTTGGAACTTTTTCTCAAGCAAGAAATTTAACGAAAAGGAGTACGACAAGGACAAAGGCCTTCTTATTGAGAAATATAGCGAAAGAGGTTACAGAGATGCAAAGATTGTCAAGGATTCCATATACTATATCGAACAGGGAAGGATGGCAATCAAGTTCAAAATTGATGAAGGGCAGAGATACTATTTCAGAGATATAGTCTGGACAGGCAACTCAATCTTTACAACAGAATATCTGAATAGTATCCTACGTATTAAGAAGGGTGACGTATATGATGTGGTGTCTATGGAGAAGAGGCTTTTTAGTGCAGAGGAGGGTAACGTTACCAAACTATACACCGACAACGGATTTCTCTTTTTCCGTGTATCTCCTGTTGAGGTTAAGATAGACGGCGACTCTGTAGATCTTGAGATGAGAATTTACGAAGGGAAACCGGCTACATTCAATCGTATTATAATAAACGGTAACAGCATTACCCATGAAAAGATAGCAAGAAGGGAACTCTTTACAAAACCGGGCTATCTTTACAGTCAATCGGAGGTGGAGCGTTCATTAAGGGAACTTGCTTCCATGGGACACTTCGAGCCGGAAAAACTAAGCACACCAAATGCAATAAGCATTATCCCGGATCAGAACAACAATACTGTTGATGTCTCCTACAATGTTGAGGAGAAGTCAAACAGCCAGTTCGAGATTGCCGGTGGCTGGGGTGGAAACACATTTGTGGGAACTCTGGGGCTTAGCTTCAACAACTTCTCCATTAAGAGGGTGTTCAAGAAATCGGCATGGCGGCCAGTTCCTCTTGGAGATGGTCAGCAGCTAGCTATCAGGTTCCAGACAAACGGTTCTTATTATACAGCTCTCACAGCAAGCTTTACAGAACCTTGGCTGTTCGGCAACAAACCAACATCGTTGAATGTATCTACGTACTATACAAGGCAGACAAACTCATCTTATTTTTATCAGAACTCGAATCAGAGTATGGAGGTGTTTGGAGCAACTATTGGAATAGGAACAAGATTGAAATGGCCGGATAACTGGTTCGTATTGTACAATGAATTAAGTGCTCAATCTTACAAGCTCACCGACTGGCAATACAACTTCCTTTTCTCAGACGGACTTTCGAATAATATAAGTTACAAGATAAGACTCCAGAGAAACTCTACCGACCAGCCCATTTACCCGAGAAGCGGTTCTGATTTCCAGCTTGGTCTGCAGATTACCCCACCTTACTCAGCATTCAGAGCTGCAGATACAGATTACAAGAACATGACAGATGCCAAGAAGTATAAATGGATAGAATATCATAAATGGACATTCAAGGGCACACAGTACACATCACTCACAGGTGACTTGGTTCTTATGACCCGTGCTTACTTCGGCTATCTTGGTCTTTACAACCGTAATCTGGGTTACTCGCCGTTCGAAGGTTTCGTAGTGGGTGGCGACGGAATGTCGGGTTACAATACTTATGGTTCTGAGGTTGTTGGTCTGAGGGGATACGCAAACTCTTCTCTTACTCCTATGGTGAACAATGCTTATGCAGGAAACGTATATGACAAATTCACCCTCGAGTTGAGATACCCGCTTGTTTTGCAGGCTCAGTCAACTATATATGCTTTATTGTTCCTTGAGGGTGGTAACTCCTGGTCAGACATTAGGGACTTCAATCCTTTCTCAATCAAGAGGTCCGCAGGTTTCGGCGTAAGGGTTCTACTACCTATAGTTGGGATGCTTGGTATAGACTGGGGATATGGTTTCGACCCTGTTGCAGGTAAGGCTAAAGGCGGCAGCAACTTCCACTTTGTTATAGGTCAGCAGTTTTAATAACGCTTAATTGAATATATTATGAGAAAATTATTTTTATTGACTCTTGTAATTCTTGCCTCATCGGTAATTGTCAAAGCGCAGACTTTCGGATATGTAAACACAGAAAAAATACTTCAGGCTATCCCGGAATATACAAATGCCCAACAACTGATCGACAGACTTAAAAAGCAATACGAGGCACAAATTGATGCCGAGATGAAGGTTGTAGAGAGTATGTACAACCAATATCAGGCAGAAAAACAGACCCTTTCAGGTTCTCAAAGAGAAGTCAGAGAGGGAGAAATCATCAAAAAAGAGAGATCGGCCAAAGAGTTGCAAAAGACCTTTTTCGGACAGGAAGGGGCGTTGTCAAAAAGATCTCTGGAACTTTTAACTCCTTTAAAAGACAAGGTTCAGGCAGCTATTGAAAAGGTGGCTGTTGAGGGTGGCATAATTTTGGTATTTGACATAGCAACAGCTCAGGGTATTATTTATAATAATCCCACTAACGATTTGACACCCAAAGTTTTAAAGAAATTAAACATACTTTAGAAACCAATAATATTTATCTATATGAAACATTTTTCAAAATTTTTACTGATTCTTTTTGTTTTTGCGACCAGCACATCTTTTGCACAGACGTTCAAATTTGGACATATAAATTCTCAGGAGCTGATTGCTCTTATGCCTGACAGAGACAGCGCCGTTCTTAAACTGGATATATACGGAAAACAACTTCAGCAAGATATGGACGACATGCAAGCTGAATTCCAGACAAAAATGAACATCTATCAGCAAAAACAAGCAACATGGACAGCAGTGGTTCTGGAAGATAGACAAAAGGAGCTTCAACAGATCCAAGCCAGATTTGAGGCATTTCAAGCTAACGCTCAACAAGAGTATCAGCAAATGCAGCAATTACTTTATGCTCCTGTATATCAGAAAGCAAATGAGACCTTGATAAAAATAGGTAAGGATAATGGATTTACCTATATTTTTGATATTTCGACAGGATCTATTCCTTTCTTTAACGAAGCACAAAGCACAGATGTAATGCCTATGGCAAAAACAATGCTTAAGATCCCTGCAGACAAGAAACCTATGGCTATTCCTTCTCCTGCTGATAAGACTGCTACTCAACAGGGACAGACAAAATCAACCAAATAATATGGTTTTATAAGATTTTTTTTAACTTTACGGCCGCTCTTTAATAGGGCGGCCGTTTTTTATGAAAATTTGTAAGGCAGGTAAACCATTAATAGCAATATTTGATTCCGGAGTAGGGGGGCTTTCTGTTTGGAGGGAGCTCACTGCAATTCTGCCTGACTTTCATTTTATATATCTGGCCGATAATGCATATTGTCCTTACGGTCCAAGACCTCAGGAGGAGGTAATCGCACGCACCTCCTTAATTACCGATTTCTTTATTTCACAAGGAGCCATTCTTATAGTGGTTGCGTGCAACACAGCAACTGCGGCAGCAATAGATTCACTGAGATTGAACTATGATATCCCGTTCATTGGCATGGAGCCCGCTGTCAAGACAGCGGCCCTTCACTCAAAAAGCGGAGTTATTGGTGTCCTTGCCACTTTAGGGACTTTTAACGGCAAATTATATCACAGGACACTGGAACGCTTTGCTTCCGATATAAAAGTCATAGAAAAGGCAGGAACAGGGCTTGTGGAGCTGGTTGAGGCAGGTAAGACATCTGTTCCGGAAACCATAGACCTTCTGAAGCTCTATATAGAGCCTATGCTTAAGGAGGGTGCCGACCATATTGTGCTTGGATGTACTCACTATCCATTTCTGACAGATGAAATCAGAAAAATTACCGGTGACCATGTGGTGATAGTCGATCCTGCACCTGCCGTAGCCTTGCATACATACAATACTTTACAACAACATGGGGTGGTTTCGGAAGAGAAGCCCGATCCACTCACTCAAACCATATTTTATTCAACTGGACCTAAAGAAAACCTGATGAGAGTCGCGAAAAGCATCCTTAATGCAATTCCTGACGAGCAATTTGTAGAAAAATCATTCTAAAACCATATTCTATGACAACAGAAATTCTATTCTATTTTGTGCCGGTGGCAGCCTTAGTGGCGCTGGCATTTGCCTACTATTTTTTTAAACAGATGATGAAGGAGAGCGAGGGGACAGATACCATGAAGGAGATCGCGGCACACGTCAGAAAGGGTGCAATGGCCTACTTGAAGCAACAATACAAGGTGGTTATAATTGTATTTATTGTAATCAGTCTGTTTTTTGCATTTATGGCCTATGGTCTGGGAGTTCAGAACCCTTGGGTACCATTTGCTTTCCTTACAGGAGGCTTTTTCTCGGGACTTGCTGGTTTTATTGGTATGAAGACTGCTACATATGCTTCTGCCAGAACTGCCAATGCTGCCATGCGATCACTTAACAGTGGATTAAGACTTGCTTTTCGCTCAGGGGCCGTTATGGGTCTTGTTGTTGTGGGTCTTGGCCTGTTGGATATATCATTATGGTATTTGCTTCTTGATCATTTCATTGATGCCACAGGACCTCAAAAGTTGGTTGTAATCACTACAACTATGCTTACTTTTGGAATGGGTGCATCTACACAGGCTCTTTTTGCGAGAGTGGGTGGTGGAATATATACAAAAGCTGCTGACGTCGGAGCAGACCTTGTTGGTAAGGTTGAGGCAGGTATTCCTGAGGACGATCCCCGCAATCCTGCTACAATTGCGGACAATGTTGGTGATAATGTAGGTGATGTTGCCGGTATGGGTGCAGACCTTTATGAATCATACTGTGGCTCAATCCTGGCTACCGCAGCATTGGGAGCATCGGCATTCTACATTTCACCCGACCTTCAGATGAAGGCGGTTTTTGCACCTATGCTTATTGCCGCTGTCGGAATCATTCTTTCAATTATTGGAATATTTGTAGTTAAGACAAAGGAGGGTGCCGGAATGAAGGAACTTCTCAGATCTCTCGGATTTGGTGTAAACCTGAGTTCGGTACTTATTGCTCTTTCAACTTTTGGAATACTATATATCTTGCAGATAGACAACTGGATGGGTATCTCATTCTCGGTTGTAACAGGTCTTGTGGCAGGTATAATAATCGGCCAGTCAACAGAATACTACACTTCACACTCTTACAGACCTACTCAGAAGATTGCTGAGAGTTCAAATACAGGTCCGGCTACTGTAATCATTTCCGGGATTGGTTTGGGTATGATCTCAACTGCAATTCCTGTACTTACTATTGCTGCGGCCATAATTATCTCTTTTCTGTGTGCAATCAATTTTGATGTAACCGGGATGCTTACTGCTCATAATCTTAGCCTTGGCCTTTATGGTATAGGTATAGCAGCTGTCGGTATGCTCTCTACACTTGGTATCACACTTGCTACAGACGCTTATGGTCCAATTGCAGACAATGCAGGCGGAAATGCTGAGATGAGCAAGCTTGATCCTGAGGTTCGCAAGCGCACCGATGTTCTTGATGCATTGGGCAACACAACCGCAGCTACAGGTAAGGGATTTGCAATAGGTTCTGCTGCTCTAACTGCTCTCGCTCTTTTGGCTTCATATCTAGAAGAGGTGAAGATTGGATTAGCTCATATTGGACAAACAACAATAGATGTTGCCGGCAGAATAGTAAATGTTGCGGAGGCTACTATTCCTGATTTTATGGAATATTATCAGATTAACCTTATGAATCCTAAAGTTCTGGCAGGTGTGTTTATCGGTTCAATGATGTCGTTCCTTTTCTGCGGATTGACTATGAATGCAGTTGGTCGTGCGGCTCAAAAAATGGTTGAAGAGGTACGCCGTCAGTTCAGGGAGATACCTGGTATCCTGCTGGGTACTGGCACTCCGGATTATGCAAGATGTGTTGAGATATCTACTAAGGGTGCGCAGAGAGAGATGTTGCTACCTTCGCTGCTTGCAATTATTGTTCCTGTTGTAACAGGTGTTATTTTTGGTGTTTCAGGTGTTATGGGTCTTTTGGTAGGTGGTTTGGGAGCCGGCTTTGTACTGGCAGTATTCATGGCAAATGCAGGTGGTGCATGGGATAATGCCAAGAAGTATGTAGAAGAAGGTAATCTTGGAGGCAAAGGTTCAGATAGCCATAAAGCGACTATCGTAGGCGACACAGTAGGTGATCCATTCAAAGATACTTCGGGTCCATCATTGAATATCCTTATAAAACTAATGAGCATGGTAGCCATCGTTATGGCCGGCCTTACCGTAGCTTACAGCATATTCTAGGGTATACGGGGACGCACATTGTGTACCCATTGAAAAAACAAGTGTGGAGTAAAACCGATTGATTTTGGTTATACTCCACACTTCTTATTTTTTGACTGACAGCGGTTAAGTGAGTAATGTGCCGCACATTATTATTGGGAGATATTGTGTGTTACATAATTCTGGAAGAGGGGAAGAGAGTTTGAGAAGCTTTCAAGAAAGATTTGGGTACCCACTTAGCAAATGGAGCGTTATAAAAATTGGAAGCGGAAACCTGAGCCTATTTGCATTAGCATACTCTTGGTTTCCGCCTCAATTTTTTAGCGTAGTGAGCGCAAAGTGGGTAAATCTGGTGAACGCTTCAAAAACTCCCTTCCCCTTTTCAGGGAAAGTTACACAATGCACGTCGCCATATATCTATTTAACGCCTAAGTACTCCTTCAGGAAAGGAACCATCTCATCTTCAGATACTTTACGTTTGACGATTTTTCCGTTTTGGTCAATAAAGATATTCTGAGGGATGTATCTTACGTGATATAGTTTTGCAGGTGCGCAATCCCAGTATTGTAAATCAGAAACCTGTGTCCAGGTAAGCTTGTCCTCTTTAATTGCTTTGTTCCAAAGCTCTGCGTCTTTATCAAGAGAAACTCCTATTATACCAAAACCGGCCTTGTTGAATTGTTTGTAGATGCCTGTAAGAGTAGGATTGAAATTACGGCAAGGGCCACACCAGCCTGCCCAGAAATCAATCATTGTAATCTTGTTTTGTGAATATACGCTTGATAGTGAAACAGGGTTTCCGCTTGGATCGTTAAGTGTGAATTCTGGTGCTTGCATTCCAGGCTCCAGACCCTTTAGTGTTACTATAGCTGCTTCAAGTTCTGTAAGGTAACGATTGCCTGTAAATTCAGGAAGAGCTTTGAAACCAGCTATTTTAGCTTCCATATCAGGAATAGGATAATCTTCTACATTTTGTGTGAATTGTGTCAAAGAGTAGAACGAGTTTGGATTAGTTGCCAAGAAAGTTGAATCAAGTACCTTTACCTCTTTCATGTAATTGTCGTAGATTGCAGAAATTTCTTTTTTCCTCTCTACTGTAGTCTCTTTTTTATAGTATTCCTTCATCAGAGAATCTAGACCGAACTTGGCAACAACCTCATCTTTCTGTTTTTTTAGAGCAACTACAAGGTCATTTGTAACGCCACCAGTAACAACAGCTTTTCCCAGCTCAGTTACGGAAGCTTCAATTTTAATCTGTGAATTGTCGAGGAACAAAGTAATCCTGCCCTTCTTGCCATCAATTGATATTGCATAAGTCTCAGGGGTTACAACCTTTCCCTCAAAAACGAATTTGCCGTCAACAAGATCGGCAGTGTCTTTAATAGCTTCTGTTCGTGAAAAGTTGGTCAGATATACTTTACCGGTTGTCAGACTGTCTCCGGTAACGGTTCCTTCGATGGTATAGCCATCGTTTTTTGGAGCTGTACAGGCAACAACGCCAAATACAGCAGCAAGAATAAGTAATTTTTTCATTTAATTTTTGTTTTAAGAAGTTGGTTATATTCTGGATGGAAATTATTTTTCGTTTTGTGGTTCATCATTAAGGTACCAGCTCTTGTACATTAGATAACCCTGCGCATTTTTATGTGCAGATTCTCCAATCCCGGGAGATGCCTCTTTTACCTTTTTTGCAGGTATGCCTGCGTAGACACCGGGTTCAAGTACAACATTGCTAAGAACAACTGCTCCTGCTGCTATTATTGTATTATCGGGAATTACTGCATTATCCATTAAAATTGCACCCATTCCCACAAGTACATTGTTTCCTACTTTTGCTCCGTGAATTATTGCATTATGACCTACCGATACATCATTCCCAATCTCAACTACCGATCTCTTGTGGAGGGTGTGTAATACCGCACCATCCTGGATATTGACACGATCACCTATTATAATCGGGTTAACATCACCTCTTAAAACTGAACTGTACCATATGCTGCAGTCATCTCCTATAACGACATCTCCTATTATTGCTGCAGTCTCTGCAATAAAACAATTCTTCCCTATTACAGGTGTTATTCCGTTTAATTCTCTAATTACCGACATTGATTTTGATTATTTAACAAATATACAAATTTATGATAACGAATTATAATTGGCAAATTAGTTAAATTCGCTTAATTCTTGTAAATCTATTAGTATTAGAGAGTAATTTGCTTATGATATCTTATGATATAGTAAATATTTAATATTAATTTAACATTTGAGAAGAAAAAGGTTTTTTGAACAAGAATAATATCTACATTTGTGGATAAATTTGATAAAACATTTCATATGCAACACAAAGTTATTGATACTAAAGAAGTTGTAGTAAGATTTACTGGAGACTCAGGAGACGGAATGCAGCTTACAGGAACTCTGTTTGCCGATGCGTCTGCACTGTTCGGAAATGATATCTCCACATTTCCAGATTTCCCGGCCGAAATTCGTGCACCTCAAGGTACTGTTTCAGGAGTTTCAGGTTTTCAGGTTAATATTGGAAGTGGCGAAATATTCACACCGGGTGATTTTTGTGATGTTCTGGTTGCGATGAACCCTGCTGCATTAAGAGCAAATGCCCAATGGACAAAACCTACTGCCACCATAATTCTTGACTCAGACACCTTCGACGAAAAAGGAATTCTAAAGGCAGGATTCAAGACAATGGACCCTGTTACAGAATTGAATATTCAGGACAGAAACATAATATTTGCAGCAATCTCATCATTGACCAAAGAGAGTCTTAAAGATAGCGGACTTGATGCAAAAACAATCCTTCGTTCAAAGAATATGTTCACATTGGGTATGTGTTACTATATGTTTAACCGTCCGATGGAATTTACATTCAAGTATCTTGAGACAAAATTCAGAAAGAAACCTGAACTGATTGAACCCAATAAAAAGGTTCTGAAAGATGGTTATAATTATGCGTCTAATATTCAGGCAATTCCTAATACTTATACAATTCAGCCGGCAAAACTGGAAAAAGGCACTTACAGAAATATTAACGGAAATCAGGCGACAGCCTGGGGACTTCTGGCAGCATCAGAAAAATCGGGAAGGCCGCTTTTCTGTGGCTCGTACCCTATAACACCGGCAACAAGTATCCTTGAAGAACTTGCCCTCCGTAAGGACCTTAATGCAAAGACACTTCAGTGCGAAGATGAAATAGCAGGTATCTGTACATCAATCGGAGCTGCTTATGTCGGAAACTTTGCTGTTACCACAACATCGGGCCCCGGACTCTCTCTTAAATGCGAAGCTCTCGGCTTGGCGATGATTACCGAACTTCCTCTGGTTATTGTAGATGTTCAAAGAGGTGGCCCTTCGACAGGTATACCAACTAAAACCGAACAGACGGACCTTAACCAGGCTCTTTACGGTAGAAACGGGGAGTGTCCCATAGCTGTAATTGCATCTCATTCTCCTTCTCACTGTTTTGATGCAGCATTTTATGCAGGAAAGTTTGCAATGGAACACATGATGCCTGTAATACTTCTTACCGAAGGTTTCCTTGGAAATGGATCTGAACCATGGAAAATTCCAAGTATGAAGGACTATCCTGAAATAAACCCTCCTATTATAACAGAACCACAGGAGACTCCATTCTGGCCTTACAAGAGAGATGAACTGAGAATGGCCAGAAGATGGGCATTCCCGGGAACATTGGGTCTTGAGCACAGAATAGGTGGTCTTGAAAAGAATAACAACGGAAGTGTATCTTCCGACCCTTTAGTTCATGAAAGGATGTGTGCCGAGAGAGCAGAGAAGGTGGCAAGAATGGCAAATTTCATTCCTGACCAGAAAGTGATTGGTGAAGAGAAAGGCGATGTACTTATTGTTGGATGGGGTGGAACATTCGGACATCTGTATACTGCAGTAAAAGAGTTTCATGCAGAGGGTAAAAAGGTAAGTTTGGCGCACTTCGACTATATTTTTCCTCTGCCAAAAAATACAGCAGACATATTTACAAACTTTAAGAAGATTATTGTTTGTGAACTGAATAGTGGACAGTTCGCTGATTATCTCAGGACCAGACATCAGCAATTTACTTATCATCAGTGCAACAAAGTACAGGGTCAGCCTTTTATCGTAAAAGAGATTGTTGACGCAGTAAATGCAATTCTCTAATTGGTTTAACAAGAAATATTTAAAGAGATGAAATATACACCGCAAGATTTTAAAAGCAGTCAAGAGGTTAAATGGTGTCCCGGTTGTGGAGACTATGCAATACTTGCTTCGGTTCAGAGAGCTATGCCGGATATTTGCGAAGCTTTGAACTACACAAGAGAGAGATTTGTCTTTGTTTCCGGAATCGGTTGCTCTTCGCGTTTTCCTTATTATATGAACACTTACGGCTTCCATGGAATTCATGGACGTGCATCTGCAATTGCAACAGGCGTTAAAGTTGCAAATCCTACTCTTACAGTATGGCAGATAACAGGCGATGGAGATGCTCTGGCAATTGGAGGAAATCACTTTATTCACGCAATACGCAGGAATATCGACATCAATATTATCCTGTTCAATAATCAGATATACGGACTTACAAAGGGTCAGTATTCTCCCACTTCAAGACTGGGAATTGTTACTAAAACCTCTCCATACGGTACAGTTGAGCACCCTTTTAATCCCGGAGCATTGATCCTGGGGGCAAGAGGAACTTTCTTTGCCAGGAGCATCGATGTGGAGATAAAGCTGACACAAGATATTATGGTTGCCTGTGCAAAACATGATGGAACTGCTGTAACAGAAGTACTTGTTAACTGCGTTATCTTCAACGATAAGACTCATGCAGAAATAACTGATAAAGATTATCGTGCAGACAGAACAATTGTGCTTAAGCATGGTGAACCTATGATTTTCGGCAAGGAGAGAGACAAAGGTCTTATGCTGGATGGCATAAAACTCAAGGTTGTCAAATTAGGCGAGAACGGAATTACAGAGAAAGATCTTATGGTGCACGATGCCGAAGAGGAGAATCCCGGTATGCATTCTATGCTGATAGATATGAAATATCCTGAATTTCCGGTGGCACTTGGAGTAATACGTGCAGTAAAAGACAAGACCTACGACGACAATGTCCGCGATCAGGTTATAGATGTAAGGGAGCATGCTCAGATTCACAATATGGACGAGCTTCTTCGCAGCGGAGCAACTTGGGAAGTAAAATAGAGATTCCACAAATAATATTACAAATAACTTAATAAATTAAAATTAAATCTATTATGAAGGTAGCAGAGATTATGGCCTCGCTGGAGAAAAAGTATGGTCATGAAAAAGAGTATTTACAAGCAGTTCACGAGGTTTTAGAATCAATCGAAACAATTTACAATCAGCATCCAGAATTTGAGAAAGCTAAAATTGTAGAGAGACTGGTTGAACCGGACCGTATTTTCACATTCCGTGTAACATGGCAAGATGACAAAGGTGAAGTTCTGACTAACCTTGGTTACCGTGTTCAGTTCAGCAATGCAATCGGCCCATACAAGGGTGGTTTCCGTTTTCACCCATCAGTAACTCCTTCAATTCTTAAATTTCTGGGTTTTGAGCAGACATTCAAAAATGCATTGACTACTCTTCCAATGGGTGGTGCAAAAGGTGGCTCTGATTTCAACCCTAAGGGCAAATCTGACGCAGAGATCATGCGTTTCTGCCAGGCTTTTATTACTGAATTGTGGCGTAATATTGGCCCTGACACAGATGTTCCTGCAGGTGACATAGGAGTTGGTGGAAAAGAGATTGGTTTCATGTACGGTTGGTACAAGAAACTAGCCCGTGAGAACACAGGCGTTTTGACAGGTAAAGGTTCTACCTGGGGTGGATCGCTTATCCGTCCTGAAGCTACTGGTTTTGGTGGTGTTTACTTTGTAAATCATATGCTTAAAACAAGAGGAATAGATATCAAAGGCAAAACTATATCAGTATCTGGTTTTGGTAACGTTGCTTGGGGTGCTGCCCTTAAAGCAACTGAGCTGGGTGCCAAGGTAATTGCACTTTCCGGTCCAGATGGCGTTATCATTGACGAAGCTGGTATGACTGAAGAGAAAATTGCATATATGCTTGACCTTCGTGCAACTAACAACGACGTTGTTGCTCCTTATGCAACAAAGTTCCCTGGATCAAAATTCATCGCAGGCAAAAAATCATGGATCGTTAAGGTTGACATAGCTCTTCCTTGCGCTTTCCAGAACGAACTTAACGGTGACGATGCAAAACAACTTATTGCAAACGGAGTTACATGTGTTGGTGAAATTTCTAACATGGGTTGCACACCAGAAGCTATTGCAGAATTTGTAAATGCTAAGGTTCTTTATGCTCCTGGTAAGGCAGTAAATGCAGGTGGTGTTGCTGTTTCCGGTCTTGAAATGACTCAGAATGCAATGCATATCAGCTGGACAGCAGAAGAAGTAGATGCAAAACTTAAACAAATCATGTTAAGCATACATGACGCTTGTGTTAAATACGGAACACAGAAAGATGGTTACATCAACTATGTAAACGGAGCTAACATTGCAGGTTTCATGAAGGTTGCCCAGGCTACTTTGGAACAAGGTCTTTGCTAAGGGAACATGGGGACGCATATTGTGTACCCAATTGACAAATAAGTACAAAAAAGAAAACCGCCTGAACTGGCGGTTTTTTTGTTATAGGGAAAAAGGGTACACAATATGCGTCCCCTGGTAGCTAGCTTGGATTTCCCACCTTTCCCATGAACAGGATACATCCGGTAGAGTTTTCTACTATAGCGAAAACAAATGGATGATCTGCTATGAAACTGACATGTTCAGCAGGACCGGCAGAGGTTACACCCATTATTACAGTTACTGCTGCAGCTTCTGTCCCTTTTTCATTTACGTCTATATAAGTAAACTGTTTTACCAGAGAGATAAAAAAGTTGTTGTCGGTAAAAGCCTTTGAGAAATTTGCACTTAAAGGATCAAATGCGACTGCCATTCCCATCGCTTTTAAGATACTGTTGAGGTCAATTTCATATTTGAACTTAAATTTGGGAACCTGCATGCTTACCTCTTTTGTTGTCCATTTAGTGAGTATATTTCCCCAGTATTGTTCATTTTTGAGAGCGTCAATCATTTTGCCGGTTGAAATATTTGTTTTTGGTAACAATATTACCATATTAAAAGCTCCATTCCCATAAGGTAATGTAACAGCAGACAGTGTCTGGTCTTCGAAATAGCTAATTTTCCTTACATTATTCATCATTTGTACTGACACTGTTTTACCGTCATCACATTTGAATGTCCCGTTTCTTGTATTTTTTTCGTCAAATCCATACCCGCTTTTCCATTCTCCTTTAAAATATAAGGCATTTAAAAGATATATCAGAGCGTCAGGAGGAGTCTCCTTAACTACATCCTTAATAAGACCATTGGTATTATCTGAACACCAGTTGTTTATTGTGTTCTTTGCAGATGGCAATGAAAAATCAAGAGCCTGTACCTGAGCATTATAAAACATCTTATTCGACTTAACAAAGACGTCATTGATTTTTGCGCCTGTCCTGTACCAGATAGAGTTGGCAATAGCCAGTTTTACAGAAGGATCGGTAGATATAAGTGATTCCCTCATTTTTTTAAAATAGTCGTTCACCTCTTTCTCCTGGTATCCCTCAAAGCCAATTGTGTTTTGAATGGCACTTTTAGTTTGACCGTCAGCTCCATTCCAAACCATTGCGAGAGCAGAACTGAGACTGAAAGGAGAAATCATGATATTTTCCTTGCCTGCATCATTCTTACAAACAGATTCAAAAATATTAAGAGCAAAAGACTTGTCTGAGACTGCCATTTTATTCTCCGAAGCAGACAATACAATTTCGATTGGGTCTCTCTTCTCATCCTCGGTTTTTGTGTTTTTTTCGCAAGAAGAAGATGAAAAGATAATATTCATGCAAATAATAGCGAAAATTAATTTTGGAGTTTTCATATTAGTAAGATGCGATTAGATTGGAATATGTTGCATAGTCACCGACTAATATTCAAGCAATATAAAAATAAAAGCTGTCCGAATTTATCCGGACAGCTTAGATTCATGCAGTAAAATACTTTATAAAGGATTCTGAACCATGTTAGGGTTAGCGTCAATCTCCTGTTTAGGTATTAAGAACACAAGGTTCTTGTCACCAGCCGGGAAGTTTGATGCGGCGTTCCACAATGATTCTGTATGACCAAGGCCTCTGCGGTCCAGACCATTGTTAAGACGTTTGATATCGAAGAATCTTTGTCCTTCTCCCCAAAGGTCAGCTCTGCGGTGCATCACGATATGATCTATAAGAGCCTGTCCTGTAAGTGTAGATTTAACATAAGATGGATCTCTCTTTGAAATCAGACTGAACAATACTGTCTGAGCAGCAGCATCGCCACTACGACGTGCTTCAGCTTCTGCCTCGATAAGGTACATTTCACCAGCTTTGATATACAGGTAGTCGTTAGTCCACTCTCCCCAACCAGAGAATTTGTCACCAACTCTAGGTTTTCCGGAAATTGTATAGTGACATGCCTTTCTTGCATCAGAGCTACTCATGAAGTTGTAAACAGCAGTACTCATAAGTTTATGGTTTCCTAATGATGCATATCCACCAAAGTAAGGGTCGATATGCGAGAAGAAAGATGCATAACTGGTTTGTTGTTCATCTATAAGAACAGCACCCCATATCCACTCAGTAGAGGCTTTGTTGAAACCATAGTTGTAATCAGCCTCAAGTGAAGTGCCGGTTCTTGCTGCTTTTGCGTAAGTTACAGCCCCTGCATAATCACCAGTTGTCAAAGCTACTCTTGCAGCAATAGCATTTGCTACGTTCAGATTGATGTGAGATACATTAGGTCTTGATGTAGTATTACCTGTAAGAAGAGTGATAGCATCAGTCAAGTCCTTTTTAATCTGAGTATAGACAGCAGCTACAGTACTTCTTGGCAGTGCTTCAGAATTTGAAACCAATACAAGAGGAACACCAAGGTGAGAGTTTGCTCCGCCCGGTACATATCTGTCTGCATAATACTGAACCAGATTGTAATGAGAAAAAGCTCTGTAAACTAAAGCCTGAGCCTTTATATTGTCTCTTTTTGGTTTTTGTGCATCAAAAACAGATATTTTATCAATATTTGCCAGAAGCAGATTTGAGTTGTTGATAAGATCGTAGTAGTATGACCATACATACTCAACGTTAGCTGAGTTGATATTACGGTGTTCAATATATTGGTACCAGCTAACAAACCAACCGTAACCTCTTTCTGTTGAATAAAAGTCTTCTCCAAGAACTTCGTTGATATAGTCACATGCCTTTTGGCCAAACTTGTCATGAGCGCCATAATAGTAATAAGTTGCCCTGTGTATACCTTCGAGCAGTGTCTGGGCTCCGGTAAGTGTGCTGAAAAGGTCTTTTTCTGCTATACTTGCAGATGGAGCTGTCTCTAAGTACTCTTTGTTACAAGAGACAAGGCTTAGAGTAGCGAGTAATAATACTAGTATATATTTTTTCATATTTATGTCAGTTAAAATGTAATATTAAGTCCAAGAGAAACAATCTTTGAAGGAATGTAGGTGTGGTCAGCAGTTCCGTTAAAGGTTTGTTGTGGATCCAGTCCCTTTCTTGCAGCAAACAGTGCAAGATTGTCACCTGTAGCATAAATTCTTACAGAGGCAATGTCAAGCTTTTTAAGCAGACTTGCAGGAAGGGTGTAACCTAAAGTTACGTTTCTCAATGAAAGGTAACTTGCACTTACCAACCAACGACTTGATGGAGAAGGAGGAGCAGTGTAAGCATTTTGCAATCTAGGAACATTTGTCTTAGTATTAGTTGGAGTCCAGCGACCAGCAATATCAACATGCATTGCAGAACCGAATGCACCCGGATGCATCAAAGCAGCATAGTTGGTATCGTAAATCTGACCACCAAGCTGATATGTCATAAATACAGACAGGTCAAAACCGTATGCTCTGAATGTATTGGTGATACCACCATAAAGATCAGGAATAGACGATCCTTTGTAATAATAAGATGCAGCATTCTGGTCCTTTGTAGTCTCTTTTCCTGTTACATTGCCATCAACGTCCTTAATGTCCTTGTAAAACAAAGCACTTCCATCAGTAGCATCTACACCTGCCCAATCGCGCAGCCAAAAATCAAAAATTGAGTGCCCAATAGAAAGTTTCTTTGTTCCTGAAATAATCTCCTGAGGTTTTCCAGCAGGGTCAAGAGGCATTTTTGTAATCTCATTCTTGTAGCCGGTCATATTTACATCCATTGTCCATTTGAAGTTGTTGGCTTTTACTATATCACCAGATAGTGTAACCTCAAAACCGTTGTTCTTCATTGTTCCGATATTTGCCCATTTTGTGCTGATACCAGTAGATTGAGGAAGTGGAACCTGGAATAGAAGATTGCTTGATTGTCTTTGGAAGTATTCAACCTGACCACGTAATCTGTTCCATAAAGAGAATTCGATACCTACGTTAAGGTTAGCGTTTTTCTCCCACTTAAGATTTGGGTTAGGAAGCTGACTGTAAAGCGAACCATTGAAGTTACCGTTGTTTCTGTCGTCAATTGAATACAAACTCTGGTATCCATAGTAGTTTCCGATATCATCATTACCCTGTTGGCCATATGATGCCTTGAATTTCAAATCATCAACGAAGTTAATATCTGCAAGGAAAGCCTCTTGTTTAAGTCTCCATGATGCACCAACTGACCAGAAACCTCCCCAACGCGATTCACTTGAAAATCTTGAAGATCCATCATAACGATATGAACCTGAAAGGAAGTACTTGTTCATTAGTGAATAACTTGCCTGACCAAAATATCCTTCAAGAGTATAGATGTTCTTTGTTGAAGCAGAACCTTCTGCTACAGAGCCCGCTACAAGTTCGTTTGATAGAATCTTGAAGCCTGTTCTTGTTGCCCAAAGGTCATTGTTGTCGTATTGATAGTTTTCGTGACCGGCGAGAACGTTGATGTTATGTTCGCCGAATGTTTTGTTGTAGGTTAATACCTGGTTAAAAGTATATGATTTTGATTTGAAATACTCTTTAGTAGATCTTCCTGAAACACCTTCAGCATCACCGAACTGGTTGTTCTGATATACAGTGTAGTAAATATTACTCATATCTGTGCTGCCGGAAATTTTAAGAGAGAAGTCCTTAAGGAAAGTAAACTCGCCTGAAACCCTGGCAGATAGTTGGTTTCTGGTATTTGATCTGTTATCCAGAGGAAGAGTAACCATAAGGTTAGAATTTGGAGCATAAGGTCTTGTGTGACCGGCCCATTTATAAACCGATGATCCACCACCCATATCATAAGCAGGAGAACCATCAGACATATTGATAATCTTGCCTTCTGCATCTCTCTGGTAAATAGGATAGATAGGTCCCATCATCCTTCCGTAGTAGAATGGGTTGGTTGTATAAGTACCTTCAGCAAGGAAATTTGACTGATTTGAAGACGAACCTGACAAGCTGGCTTCTGTCTTGAACCATTTGTTTATTTTTGAAGTTACACTTACACGACCGGTGAACCTGTCGTATTCTGACCATTTTACGTGACCTTTTTCATTGATGTAACCGAAAGAGGTGAAGTAAGTTGTATTTTCCACACCACCATTTATGGCAACATTGTAATCTTGTCTGAGACCAGCTTGAGAAAGAGCGTCAATCCAGTCGTCCTGATACAGTAATTTTGCGCTTGCATTAAGCTTACCGTCAATTCCTACAACTTGGTCAGCAGCAACATTAAATGGATTGTAGTAACCTAATTTAGCTACAATACCGCTAGTAGTTGCTCCACTTGCCTGTGCGCGGGCAGCAGCGTCAGTCATACCACCGGCAATTACACGGGCGTTTTTCCAGCCTTCCCACATGTATTCATAGTATTCCTTAGGATTAACCCTGTCATACTCCTGAATAGCCCTTGAGGTTGTACCGATATTGACTTTTGCAGTAACATTTGCTTTACCTACTTTACCTTTTTTAGTAGTTACCATTATAACGCCATTTGCACCACGAGCTCCATAAAGAGCAGCAGCAGCAGCATCTTTAAGTACGCTGATTGATTCGATGTCATCTGTTCCGATAGCATTGATATCACCATCGTAAGCAGCACCGTCAACAACATAAAGTGGAGTATTTGACGCATTTACTGAACCAATACCACGTATTCGGATTGAGGCAGAAGAACCGGGCTGACCCGAACCTCCTACAACCTGAACCCCTGCAACTGCACCTGCAAGCGATTTGGTAAGGTTTGTCGACTGAATCTTTTCAATCTGTTCTTTTTTAACTACAGCAGCAGAACCAGTATAAGATGATCTCTTAACTGTTCCATAAGCAACTACAAGAACATCTTCCAGTAACATTGCATCTTGCTGTAATTTTACGTTGATAACGGAGAAATTACCAACTGTAACCAACTCTGTTTTCATACCAATAAAAGCGAACTCGAGTATTGCACCACGGGTTGCAGCTATTGTGTATTTTCCGTTCAGGTTTGTAACAGTTCCTGACGTTGTTCCCTGAATCCTGACTGATGCCCCGATAATAGGAGAACCATCAGTTGCATCAGTAACAGTTCCTGTCACCTGAAGAGTCTGTGCCGAGAGCACATTCCCAGCCACTAAAAGCAGTGTGGCGAGAAGTAATCTGATTTTTTTCATTTAGATAAGTTTTGGTTAATAATTAAAAAATTTAGGTTTGTATAAAAAATAATCGTTTCAAATATTGGGAAATCCCCCTAATTTAAAAGGATTTGTATGCGAATATAAGAAAAATTTTTCTAAGTACAAACAGCCCATGAGCCATAAACTGACAATATTTATCTTTTTTGATTAAACTATTTATAACTATTTTTGTCTAAATTCGTTTTACTAACAACAAATAGATGCATGAAAATGAAAATCAATATATTTATATTATCTTCTTTACTAATATCGCTTTTTTTAATAAGTTGTCAAAAAGATATACCTCCTACGCTTTCTTTATCGGCTAACCAGGCAGATGTTGCAAATTTTGACGGTAAAGTTGAAATTACTGTAACATCAAATACAAACTGGACCGCAACTATATCTGACATTTGGTGCACAATAACACCTAAAAGCGGCAATGGTAATGGTGTTATTACTATAACAGCATCGGACAACTTCTCATCAGAATCAAGGACTGCCTCTCTTCAGGTAATTTGTCAGGAGCTAAAAAAAACAACCGTTATTAGCCAGAGCTCTTCTCAGTTGACAGTGGATTCGGAGAATCTGGTTTTTGTAAGGGAGGCCGGTACCAAAACCTTAACAATATCTTCAAATACAAAATGGCAATTGGACATGTCGGCAACCGCTTCATGGCTAACGGCCAATATAACAAATGGCGAAGGTAACGGAGTCGTTAATTTTACAGTTCCGGCAAATACAGCAGGTCCATCAAGGGCCACAACCGTAATCATCAAGTATGGTTCTACTCAGAAAGTGATTAATGTGTCGCAGAACAAGAGCCAGAATACTGCTCCGACTACTCCGGCCACATTGACTCCGGCAGACAGGGCAACAAACGCTAAGACAATCCCCGGATTCACATGGACTGCGTCTACAGATCTTGATAATGACCCTATAACATATACTGTGTCATTTTCAAAAGACAATGTTAACTGGACGGATGTCACAACTACAGTAACATCATTATATATAAAATCACATCTTAGTGAGAATACACTCTATAGCTGGAAGGTAAAGGCAACCGATTCCGAGGGTGCCTCTTCCACATCCGCTGTTGCTACATTCACTACAGGCCTTAAAAGCGGGTATGCCGACGGCGAGTACAGGATTCACTTAAATTCAGCATTAGGTGTAAATGGAAAGGCAGCAGAGATATTGTTTCTTGGAGATGGCTACACAGCTGCAGATTTTCAGGAGGGCGGACTCTTTGAACAGAACATAACAGAGGGTATAGACCACTTTTTTAGTATAGAGCCATACAAGAGCTACAAAAATTACTTCAGGGTGTACAAACAGGCAGCATATTCAAACAATAGCGGGGTTACACAGGTAGATAAGAACATTACAAAAAATACGGCTTTCAGCTCAAGCTTCAATGGAGGGTCATCAATCTCTGCAAATAATGATGAGGTATTCCGATATGCGAAAATGATTCCCGGTGTAGATGATGCCAGGCTTAAAAAGATGCTGATTATACTGGTCATCAATCAGGACAGATATGCAGGAACCACTTTCATGTGGAGTGATGGAACTGCAGTGGCACTTTGCCCTGTAAGCAAGTCGGCCTCGGAGGGTAGCAAGTTTAAGAATGTAATATGGCATGAAGCAGGTGGACACGGATTCGGAGGATTGGGTGACGAGTATATTAATTTCACTAATCAGACATTGCCGGCTGCGAACAAAACAGAGGCAATCAACTGGAGTAGTTATGGATTTTTTGCCAATATAGAGGTGACATCAGATTCAACAACTGTCAAATGGAAACACTTCTTCAAGAGACAGGGATATGACGAAAAAATGGGAGGAAGGGTCGGAATCTATCAGGGAGCTTATTACTACTCATTCGGTGCCTGGAGACCTGAAGTCTCGAGTTGTATGATACACAACGAACAATATTACAATGCGCCAAGCAGGGAGGCAATGGTTAGGAAAATTCTTACAAACTCCGGTTATACATACGATCTGGACGAATTTATACGGCTGGATGTACAGAAGATGCCTGTAAATGCCGCAATGATTTATACAAAGAGTGTGAATCCGTTGTTGTTTGTTCCGCTCGCTCCTCCTGTTTTTATTAGGAGATAATTATGCCAACGAAGAGAAATATCTGATAATGATAAATAAAAAGGCCGGTTCAATTTGAACCGGCCTTCTTACACCAAAAATTTGTTTGTACTTAACTTACTCTTTTTTACTTTTAACCATCCTCTGATAGTCATCCATAGAAGCTACAATAACCTTTTCAAACTCTCTGGTTCCGGTACCTGCTGGAATTAAGTGTCCGCAAATAACGTTCTCCTTGAGTCCTTCCAGATAATCTTTCTTTCCATGGATCGCTGCTTCACTCAGAACCTTTGTAGTTTCCTGGAATGATGCAGCAGACATGAAGCTGGTTGTGCGAAGAGCGGCGCGTGTTATACCCTGAAGTATCTGATTTGATGTAGCAGGCATTGCGTCACGAGCTTCAACTGTCTTAAGGTCCTTACGTTTAAGTATTGAGTTTTCGTCGCGAAGTCTGCGAACAGTAACTATTTGACCCGGTTTTAATTCGGCAGAATCACCTGCGTCAAGAATAACCTTTTTGTCATATATATTGTCGTTTTCATGCATGAAGTCCCATCTGTCCACAAGTTGTTCAGGCAAGAAGCGGGTATCGCCCGGATCTACTATCTCAAGCTTGCGCATCATCTGACGGACAATTATCTCAAAATGCTTGTCATTGATCTTCACACCCTGCATACGGTAAACCTCCTGAATTTCGTTCACGATATATTCCTGAACCTTTGTCGGACCCTGGATTGCAAGAATATCTGTAGGAGAGATAGCACCATCGGAAAGAGGCATACCTGCTCTTACATAGTCGTTCTCCTGTACCAGAATCTGTTTTGAAAGTGGAACCGAGTAGCGTTTCTCTTCTCCAGTCTTGGATCTGATAACGATTTCGCGGTTACCTCTCTTGATTTTGCCCATAAGGATTTCACCGTTTATTTCGGCAACGATTGCCGGGTTAGACGGGTTGCGGGCTTCAAACAGTTCAGTTACACGAGGAAGACCACCTGTGATGTCACCCGACTTACCGATAGCTCTTGGAATCTTTACTAGAATATCACCAATCTTTACCCTTTTCCCATTTTCAACCATGATATGAGCTCCAACAGGCAGGTTGTACTGCTTGAGGTCAATCTTGTCATCCATAATCTTAATGGTAGGGTTCTTCGATTTATCGCGGGATTCAATAACCACCTTCTCTTTGTGCAGTGAGTATTCATCGGCTGCCTCTTCTCTGTATGTGACACCTTCTATAAGACTGTCAAATACAGCTTTACCGGCAGTCTCAGCAATGGTTACTGCATTGTATGCATCCCATTCGCAAATCTTGTCACCCTTTTTAACATGGTCACTATCCTTAAAATAAAGTGTTGCACCATAAGGTACAAACTGCTGTGAAAGAGTAATTCCTGTATTATGGTCAACAATACGCATTTCAGCTGTACGGCCTATGACAACCTCTTGAAGGCCGCCGTCGGCTACTCTTGATATTGTACGGAGCTCGTCAAATTCAAGACGACCATCATATCTTGCAATGATCTCATTTTCCGACGCAATGCTTGATGCTGTACCACCGACGTGGAATGTTCTTAGTGTCAACTGTGTACCAGGTTCACCAATAGATTGAGCAGCAATTACACCAACAACTTCACCCTTCTGAACCATTCTACCGGTGGAGAGGTTACGTCCGTAACATTTTGCGCATGCACCTTTACGTGACTCGCATGTAAGTACCGAACGGATTTCTACCTGTTCGATTGGAAGTGACTGTATAAGTGAAGCAACATCTTCTGTTATCTGTTCTCCTGCTTCAATGACCCTGTCACCTGTGAGTGGATTGTAAATATCATGAACCGAAGTTCTTCCAAGAATTCTGTCATACAGCGATTCTACAATCTCATCCTTATTCTTTATTGCTGTTGCCACAAGACCGCGAAGTGTCCCGCAGTCATCCTCATTGATAATCACATCATGCGATACGTCAACAAGACGGCGGGTAAGGTAACCTGCATCGGCTGTTTTAAGAGCTGTATCGGCAAGACCCTTTCTGGCTCCGTGGGTAGATATAAAGTACTCAAGAACGGAAAGACCCTCCTTGAAGTTGGATAAGATTGGATTCTCGATAATCTCGGCACTTGATGATCCTGATTTCTGAGGCTTGGCCATAAGACCACGCATACCTGAGAGCTGACGGATCTGCTCTTTTGATCCACGGGCACCTGAGTGAAGCATCATATAAACAGGATTGAATCCCTGATTGTCTTCTGCAATCCTCTTCTCTACTATGTTTGTAAGTCTTGAGTTGGTGGTTGTCCAGATATCAATAATCTGATTATATCTCTCATTGTTGGTTATAAGACCATTATTGTATGAGAACATGATGTTCTCTACTGCTTTGTAACCCTCTTCAACAAGTCCCTGTTTTTCTGCAGGAATGATAACATCATCCAGATTGAAGGAGAGTCCTCCCCTGAACGCCATCATGTAACCTATCTCTTTGATATCGTCAAGGAACTGTGCGGTTCTTGCCACTCCGGCTACCTTAAGCACATTTCCGATAATATCCCTTAAAGATTTTTTTGTCAAAACCTCGTTTATATAACCAACTTCCTTTGGAACAACCTGGTTGAACAAGATTCTTCCGGCAGTAGTTTTTCTAAGTGCATAACCTTTTGACAGATCCATAAAGTCTATTGGTAACCTCACCTCAATCTCGGCATGAAGACCTAATCTACCTTCGTTGTTGCCAATGACAACCTCTTCCGGACCATAGAACTTCATTCCCTCACCTTTTACTCCCGGACGCGATTTGGTAATATAATAAAGACCAAGAACCATGTCCTGTGAAGGTACGGTGATAGGGGCTCCGTTGGCAGGGTTCAGAATGTTGTGAGAACCAAGCATAAGAAGCTGTGCTTCAAGGATTGCTGCATTGCCTAACGGCAGGTGGACAGCCATCTGGTCACCGTCAAAGTCGGCGTTGAACGCTGTACATGAAAGAGGATGCAGTTGAATAGCCTTTCCCTCTATCAGTTTAGGCTGGAAAGCCTGAATACCGAGTCTGTGCAGGGTAGGGGCACGGTTCAGCAGAACAGGGTGACCCTTCATTACATTCTCAAGAATATCCCATATTACTGGATCTTTCCTGTCTACGATTTTCTTTGCAGATTTTACTGTCTTTACAATTCCCCTTTCAATCAGTTTTCTGATTACAAATGGTTTGAAAAGTTCTGCCGCCATATCTTTTGGAATACCGCACTCATGCATCTTTAACTCGGGTCCAACAACAATTACGGAACGTGCCGAGTAGTCTACCCTTTTACCTAAAAGGTTCTGACGGAAACGTCCTTGTTTACCTTTTAAGCTGTCGGATAAAGACTTAAGTGTACGATTTGCCTCTGTTTTAACAGCATTGGACTTACGTGAGTTGTCGAAAAGTGAATCGACTGCTTCCTGAAGCATCCTCTTCTCATTCCTGAGAATAACCTCCGGAGCCTTAATCTCGATAAGTCTCTTTAATCGGTTATTGCGTATGATTACCCTGCGGTAAAGGTCGTTCAGGTCGGATGTTGCAAAGCGACCTCCATCCAATGGAACTAAAGGACGAAGTTCAGGAGGAATAACAGGGATGACTTTCATAATCATCCATTCAGGATTATTTATCTCCCTTGATTCGCGGAAGGCTTCAACTACACTTAATCTCTTTAGCGCATCAGCTTTTCTTTGCTGCGATGTTTCGGTTTCAGTCTTGTGTCTGAGTTCATAAGATAGTTCGTCAAGGTTTATTCTTGCTAACATCTTATAAATGGCATCGGCGCCCATTCCTGCAAGGAATTTGTTGGGATCCATATCGTCCAGCAACTGGTTCTCTCTTGGAAGGGAATCAAGGATATTAAGATACTCGTCTTCTGTAAGGAAGTCATTTGTCTTAATACCATCTTTCTCTTTTATACCCGGCTGTATTACAACGTAGCGCTCATAATAGATAATACCCTCCAGTTTTTTGGAAGGGATACCAAGAAGATATCCTATCTTGTTTGGAGTTGAGCGAAAGTACCAGATATGAGCAACCGGTACAGTAAGGTTTATATGACCCATTCTCTCGCGACGTACCTTTTTCTCAGTTACTTCAACACCACATCGGTCACAAATAATTCCACGATAGCGGATTCTCTTGTATTTTCCGCAATGACATTCATAGTCCTTGTAAGGACCAAAAATCCGCTCGCAGAAGAGACCATCCCTCTCTGGCTTATAGGTACGATAGTTTACTGTTTCTGGCTTTAAGACTTCACCTGAGGATTTCTCAAGGATCTCCTCCGGCGAAGCTAAGCCTATAGTAATTTGGTTGAAATTGCTTTTAACCTTAATCTCTTTTTTGAAAGACATATTATTGTGTTATCAAATTTTCAAATACTATTAACAAATTAGTCCAGTGTAACGCTGAGCCCGAGACCACGCAGTTCATGCAGCAACACGTTCAATGACTCCGGTATGCCAGGTGTCGGCATAGGGTCGCCCTTTACAATTGCTTCATAAGCTCTTGATCTGCCAACTACGTCGTCAGACTTGATTGTAAGGATCTCCTGAAGGATATTGGCAGCTCCAAATGCTTCAAGTGCCCATACCTCCATCTCTCCAAATCTCTGACCACCAAATTGTGCTTTACCACCAAGCGGTTGTTGAGTAATAAGAGAGTAAGGACCAATTGAACGGGCGTGCATTTTGTCATCAACCATGTGTCCGAGTTTAAGCATGTAGATCACACCTACAGTTGCAGGCTGGTCAAACAGTTCCCCTGTTCCACCGTCCCTCAGGTATGATTTTCCAAATCTTGGAACACCTGCCTTGCTGGTGAAGTCACAGATCTCGTCCAGTGTTGCTCCGTCAAAGATAGGAGTGCTGAAACGTTGACCTAGTTCCACCCCGGCCCAACCCAGAACAGTTTCGTAAATCTGACCAAGGTTCATACGGGAAGGTACACCTAATGGGTTAAGTACGATATCTACAGTAGTACCGTCTTCCAGGAAAGGCATATCCTCGTCTCTTACAACTTTGGCTACAATACCTTTGTTTCCGTGACGTCCTGCCATTTTATCTCCAACCTTGATCTTTCTCTTTTTGGCAACGTATACCTTAGCCAATTGCATTATGCCTGTTGGCAGCTCGTCACCAATTGTAAGATTGTACTTGATTCTCTTAAGCTCGGCATCATACTCCTTGTGTGCAATAAGATAATTGTTTATCAGTTGCTTGATAAGGTTGTTTGTATTTTTGTCTGCTGTCCACTTGACAGGATTGATGTTTTCGTAATCAATCTTTTCAATTACATCATATTTGAAATCAGCATTCTTGCCAATGATTTCAACGCCATAAAGGTCGCTTATACCCTGAGAGGCTTTTCCTTCAAGAATTGAGAAGAGTCTTTCGAGGAAGTTCTGACGAAGAATTGCTGCTTTTCTGTTAAAGTTCTCTTCTGCGTGCTGTATCTGATTTTTGGAAACAGATTTTCCTTTCTTGTTGTTCTCTTTTGCTACTCTTGAGAATAGTCTCTTATCTATTATAGTTCCTCTCAATGAAGGAGATGCTTTTAAAGAAGCATCCTTAACATCACCGGCTTTATCGCCAAAGATGGCCCTGAGCAGTTTCTCTTCCGGAGAAGGGTCACTTTCGCCTTTAGGGGTAATCTTGCCGATAAGGATATCACCAGGTTCGATGTTTGCACCTATTCTTATAATTCCGTTTTCGTCAAGATCTTTGGTTGCCTCTTCGCTTACATTAGGAATGTCCGATGTGAGTTCCTCCATACCACGTTTGGTATCGCGGACCTCCATTATATATTCGTCAACATGTATAGAAGTAAAAACGTCCTCTCTCAAAAGTCTTTCAGACAAAACTATTGCATCTTCAAAGTTATATCCCTTCCATGGCATGAATGCCACTTTAAGATTGCGTCCCAGAGCAAGTTCGCCATTCTGGGTTGCGTATCCGTCTGTCATTATCTGACCTCCAATAACTTTATCTCCCTTTCTTACAATTGGCTTAAGGGTTATTGATGTGTTCTGATTTGTCTTTCTGTAAAGCGGAAGCTTGTATACTGTTATTTCAGGATCGAAACTTACAAACCTTTCGCTTTCTGTCTGTTCGTATCTTATGTGAATTTCACGGGCATCTACATATACAACCTCGCCCTTGCCTCTGGCATTGATCTGGGTCCTCGAGTCTTTTACAACCGGCCCCTCTAGACCTGTACCTACAATTGGAGCTTCAGGCTTGATAAGCGGAACTGCCTGGCGCATCATGTTTGATCCCATCAAAGCACGGTTAGCGTCGTCATGCTCCAGGAAAGGAATCAGCGATGCAGCTATTGAAGCAATCTGGTTAGGCGATACGTCAACAAGGTTGACATCCTCTTTACCAACTACCGGATAGTCTGCTTCAAAACGGCATTTGATCCTCTCGTCGGTCATGTTCCCGTTTTCGTCTATATGAACGTTTGCCTGAGCCACCATCTTCTCCTCTTCCTCCTCTGCACTCATGTAAACGCAACCTTTAACAGTCATGTCCACAACACCGTTTTCCACCTTGCGGTAGGGGGTCTCGATGAATCCAAGGTCGTTGATCTTTGCATAAACGCAAAGAGACGATATAAGACCGATGTTTGGTCCCTCAGGAGTTTCAATAGGACACAGACGGCCATAGTGGGTATAGTGAACGTCACGAACCTCAAAACCTGCTCTGTCTCTGGAAAGACCTCCTGGTCCCAAAGCTGAAAGACGACGCTTGTGGGTCATCTCTGCAAGAGGATTGGTCTGGTCCATGAACTGTGACAGCTGACTGGTGCCAAAAAACGAGTTGATTACGGATGACAACGTCTTTGCGTTAATAAGGTCTATAGGAGTGAAAACCTCATTGTCCCTTACATTCATCCTCTCCCTTATAGTACGTGCCATACGAGAAAGACCTACACTGAACTGATTGGCCAGTTGTTCTCCAACTGTTCTGATACGACGGTTACTCAAGTGGTCAATATCATCAACAGTTGCTTTTGAGTTGATCAGCTGGATAAGGTAACGTATAATCTCAATAATATCTGCTTTGGTCAAAACCCTGGTTTCATCAGGAGTTGTAAGATTAAGTTTATGATTCAACCTGTATCTTCCTACCTCTCCAAGGTCATATCTCTTGTCCGAAAAGAATAATTTGTCAATGACATCTCTGGCTGTTGCCTCATCTGGTGGTTCAGAGTTACGAAGCTGTCTGTATGTGTAGAAAACGGCCTCTTTCTCAGAGTTACACTGGTCTTTCTGTAATGTATTATGTATAATGGCGAAATCACTGATGTTAGCCTCCTCCTTGTGAACAAGGATCGTACTTACACCCGATTCCAGAATAATATCCAAATGGTGCTCATCAAGGACAGTCTCACGGTCCAGAACGATTTCGTTTCTCTCAATGTAAACTACCTCTCCGGTATCCTCATCAACGAAATCTTCGTTCCATGTCTTTAACACTCTTGCTGCAAGTTTGCTTCCCAGGCATTTCTTAATGTTGGCCTTAGTTACTTTTATCTCATTGGCAAGGCCGAAAATGTCAAGGATATCCTTATCACTTTCATAGCCGATTGCTCTGAGAAGGGTTGTAACGGGCAATTTTTTCTTTCTGTCGATATATGCATACATCACATTGTTGATGTCTGTTGCAAATTCGATCCACGATCCCTTGAATGGGATAATTCGTGCTGAATATAGTTTAGTTCCGTTTGCGTGTACGCTCTGTCCGAAAAATACACCAGGGGAGCGGTGTAACTGTGACACGACAATTCTCTCTGAACCATTGATTACAAATGTACCTCTTGGGGTCATGTATGGAATTGTCCCGAGATAAACATCTTGAATAACCGTATCGAAATCTTCATGTTCCGGGTCTGTACAGAACAGTTTGAGTTTTGCTTTAAGAGGAACGCTATATGTTAAACCTCTTTCCAAACACTCCTCGATTGAATAGCGAGGTGGGTCAATAAAATAGTCAATAAACTCAAGAACAAAATTATTACGGGTATCTGTAATAGGGAAGATTTCCTGAAAAACCTTGAAAAGGCCTTCGTTCTTACGATTCTCCGGAGTAGTTTCAAGTTGGAAGAAATCCTTGAAAGACTTCAGCTGCACCTCTAAGAAATCTGGATAATCCAGGAGGGCTTTGGAAGTCGCGAATGTAATCCGCTGATTATTTGTTTTTTGCGACATTGTTTGTGGATTGGTTGAAAATATTCTAAAATAACGACAAAAAGGCTTAGAGCCTTAAATGGCTCTAAACCTGTTAGTGTGCCCGATGAACGGGATTTTGGAGTTATTTAACTTCAACTTCTCCGCCTGCCTCTTCTAACTGAGCTTTTACTTGTTCAGCTTCTGCTTTGGATACTTTTTCCTTGATAGCCTTTGGAGCTTGATCAACCAAGTCTTTAGCCTCTTTCAAACCTAAACCTGTAATTTCTTTTACAGCTTTAACGATTTGTAGTTTAGCCTGACCAGCTGATATAAGGATAACATCGAACTGAGTCTGTTCTACTTCAACAGCTGCAGCTGCAGCGGCCGGAGCAGCAACAGCTACGGCAGCTGCTGCAGGTTCAATTCCATATTCATCTTTAAGGATTTTTGCCAATTCTTGTACATCTTTTACAGATAGGTTAACTAATTCTTCTGCAAATTTTTTGATATCTGCCATGGTTATAAATTTTTAAAACGTTTAAAATTCTTTTTATTCTTTTTCTGATAGGGTCTTTACAATACCTGCAATCTTACCACCTGCATTTGATTGAAGTGCAGAGATAACATTTTGAGCAGGAGATTGAAGAAGACCGATAATGTCACCGATAAGTTCTTCGCGTGATTTAATAGATACCAATGCGTCAAGCTGATTTTCACCAACATAAGCGCATTCTTGTACCATAGCTCCTTTAAGGATGGGTTTGCCATTTTTCTTGCCAAACTCCTGGATCAGTTTTGCAGGGGCACTTGCTGCCTCTGTGAACATAACTGCTGTAGGACCTTCTAGTACAGGGAATAGTAACTCAGCGTCAGTCAAGGCCATTTTTTCCAAAGCTTTACGAAGGAGGGTGTTTTTTATAACAACCAACTTGATTTGCTTCTCAAAGCAAGCACGACGTAATTTAGCTGTTTTATCTGCATTTAAACCAGATATGTCAGTTAAATAGAAATTAGGTGTTTGCTTTAATTGTGCTGCCAGACTCTCAATAATTTGTTTTTTTTCCTCTTTTTTCATAAAACATATTTATTATTCAGCAGCACTTATAGTCTTGCTATCGATATTTATACCAGGGCTCATTGTTGAGGACAAAAAGATGCTCCTTACATAAGTTCCCTTCAATGCCTGTGGTTTTAATTTGACAACAGTATTCAAGAATTCTATCGCATTCTCTACCAGTGAGGCAGGAGGGAATGAAACCTTACCTATGCTTGCATGCACTATACCTTGTTTGTCTACCTTAAAGTCTATCTTACCGGCTTTTACCTCGGTGACAGCTTTACCAACATCCATGGTTACAGTACCTGTTTTAGGGTTTGGCATCAAGCCACGTGGACCCAGGATACGACCAATTGCGCCTATTTTAGCCATCACCGATGGGGTGCAAATGATTACATCTATATCTGTCCAGCCATTCTTGATTTTCTCAATATAGTCGTCAAGTCCGACCATGTCAGCACCGGCCTCTCTGGCCTCTGCTTCCTTGTCCGGAGTACATAGTACCAATACGCGAACTGTCTTGCCTGTTCCATGAGGAAGAGTTACGACGCCGCGTACCATCTGGTTCGCTTTACGAGGGTCTACTCCTAAACGGACAGCAATATCAACAGAAGCATCAAACTTGGTGAAAGAAAGTTCTTTTACCAAATCACAAGCTTCAGCCAACTTATACTGTTTAGAAGGGTCTACCTTTGCGTATACTACTTTTTGATTTTTTGTTAGCTTACTCATTTTCGCAGGATTTATTAGTTAACATCGTCGGGGAATGCTCCTGAAACAGTTATACCCATACTTCTTGCTGTACCCGCAACCATAGACATGGCCGACTTAAGGGTAAAAGCGTTCATATCGGGCATTTTATCTGTTGCTATAGCACGGATTTGTTCCCAAGTGACAGAGCCTACCTTTTTTCTGTTAGGTTCGGCAGATCCTGACTGGATCTTCGCAGCCTCTTTCAACTGTACGGCAACGGGGGGTTGTTTTACGATAAATATAAAGGACTTATCGCTGTAAACAGTGATAATGACCGGTAATATCTTACCTGCCTTATCTTGGGTGCGAGCGTTGAACTGCTTGCAAAAATCCATTATGTTTACACCCTTCGAACCCAAAGCGGGCCCTACCGGTGGTGAGGGATTAGCTGCGCCGCCTTTAATCTGCAATTTGATGAGAGCGGCAACTTCTTTAGCCATAATGTTTATTGTTTATTCTTTTACTACTTGAACAAAATTTAACTCCAAAAGAGTTTTTCTTCCAAAAATTTTCACCATTACCTTCAGCTTTTTCTTGTCTTCGATTATCTCTTCAACAGTTCCATCGAAACCATTGAAAGGACCATCTATAACCTTCACTGCTTCTCCTGTGATGAAAGGAGTGATATTCTCTTCCTCCATATCTACAAGCTCGTCTACGCGTCCTAAAATGCGGTTGACTTCAGACACACGAAGTGGAACAGGTTCTTTGTCTTTTCCAGCTTTTTCTGTCAGAAAGCCCGAAACATGAGGCAGGTTCCTTATGAGATGTTGAATCTCTCCGGTCAGTGCAGCTTCGATGAGAATGTAGCCTGGATAGAAAATTCTCTCCATGCTAACTTTTTTACCATTTTTTACCTGGTAAATTTTCTCTGTGGGAATAAGTACCTGGGATACATAGTCCTGGAGGTTCAATCTCTTGATCTCGTTCTCTATGTACTCTTTAGCCTTTTTCTCCTTTCCACCGGCAGCTCTGATGACATACCATTTTTTGGAAATTTCACTCATAAGTTTAGTACAACATCTTGTAAATAAAAGTCATAATGTTTCTGAACCCAAGGTCCATAGCAAAAATGACCAAAGCAAAAATAAGTGAAGCTATCATAACAACGATAGCCGAACCTTGCAGCTGACTCCATGAAGGCCAGCTAACTTTTTTTACCAGTTCAATGTACGATTCTTGAAGATACAACTTAATCTTGTTCATTTTTTTTTGATTATCGTCTGAAACAAAGGAAGCAATTTCTGTCTCATCCGGATTATTTACTACTGGAGCGTAACCCCCAGTATTGCAGGGGCAGAGAGATTCGAACTCCCATCAACGGTTTTGGAGACCGCTATTCTACCCTTGAACTATGCCCCTAATATATCAAGTCAGCCTCCCCGATTAAAGTTGGCTGACTTGTTGTAATTAGTCTAGGATTTCAGTTACCTGACCTGCTCCAACTGTACGGCCACCTTCGCGGATTGCAAAACGCAAACCCTGGTTGATAGCTACTGGATAGATTAGTTCAACTGTAATAGTAACGTTATCACCTGGCATTACCATCTCTGTTCCTTCAGGAAGCATGATTTCTCCAGTAATATCCAATGTACGGATAAAGAACTGAGGACGATACCTGTTGTGGAATGGAGTGTGACGGCCACCTTCGTCTTTCTTAAGTACGTAAATTTCAGCCTTGAACTTCTTGTGTGGAGTTATGGTACCTGGTTTGGCAATAACCTGACCTCGTTTGATGTCTTTTTTGTCAATACCGCGAAGAAGAAGTCCTACATTGTCACCAGCCTCACCTCTGTCAAGAATCTTACGGAACATCTCAACACCTGTGACAACCGATTTTCTTGGCTCTTCGCCAAGACCAATCACATTAATTTCTTCACCTGTTTTGATAACACCAGTTTCAATACGACCAGTTGCAACTGTACCACGACCGGTAATCGAGAATACGTCCTCAACAGGCATAAGGAATGGTTTTTCGTTTTCACGAGGAGGAATTGGAATGTATGAGTCTACTGCATCCATAAGTTCCATTACTTTTGCTTCCCACTGTGGGTCACCATTAAGTGCACCTAGTGCAGAACCACGGATTACAGGAGCATTATCTCCATCATATTTATAGAATGTAAGAAGTTCGCGTACTTCCATCTCAACAAGGTCAATCATCTCAGGATCGTCAACAATGTCAACTTTGTTTAGGAATACAACTATCTTAGGAACGTTTACCTGACGGGCAAGAAGAATATGCTCACGTGTCTGGGGCATTGGACCATCAGTTGCAGCTACTACTATAATTGCTCCGTCCATCTGGGCAGCACCTGTTACCATGTTCTTAACATAGTCGGCGTGTCCCGGACAGTCTACGTGTGCATAGTGACGTGATGCAGTAGAATACTCAATGTGTGCAGTGTTGATAGTTATACCACGCTCTTTTTCTTCAGGAGCGTTGTCGATAGAGTCAAATGTACGGATCTCAGAAAGACCTTTACGTGCTAAAACCATTGTGATAGCAGCAGTCAAGGTAGTCTTGCCATGGTCAACGTGACCAATGGTTCCGATGTTTACGTGCGGCTTGTCCCTTTTGTAAGTTTCTTTTGCCATAATAATAGAATTTAATTTATAATGAATTATTTACACACTTGTAGAGCCGGTGATGGGAATTGAACCCATGGCCTCTTCCTTACCAAGGAAGCGCTCTACCTCTGAGCTACACTGGCTTACTAAGAGCGGAAGACGAGGTTCGAACTCGCGACCCTCAGCTTGGAAGGCTGATGCTCTACCAACTGAGCTACTTCCGCAATAAAAAAATAGTGGGGAGAGCAGGATTCGAACCTACGAAGGCGTAAGCCAGCAGATTTACAGTCTGCCCCAGTTGGCCACTTTGGTATCTCCCCATTATTACATTTCTTCAAAAAACTAAGAGCCGATGGAGGGATTCGAACCCCCGACCAGCTGATTACAAATCAGCTGCTCTGGCCAACTGAGCTACATCGGCATTGTTGCCTAACCCCTTTTTCATTTAAGGGACTGCAAAGATATAGGTTTTTGCTTAAACTCCAAAAAAAATTATCAAATAATCGAAAATTGTCTACATAAATACCATAAGCCCTATTCTGTATGCAAAAAACCCTGCTATCCAGGCTACTGCAATAGTGGAGAAAATTGACAGCAATGCCCATTTCCATGTATTTGTCTCCTTCCTTATGGTATATGCCGTAGCTACACATGGCATGTACAGCAGGGCAAAAATCATAAATGAGAGAGCATTTGCTTTGTTGAAAACCTTCTCTTCCTTTATCCTGCTCATTAATGAGGTATTTGCCCTGACTTTTGCGTGTCGTTCATCTTCGGCGTGGTACACAACTCCTAATGTGCTTATTATAAATTCTTTTGCTGTTATTCCGGTTACGAGGCTCACGCTCATCTTCCAGTCGAAACCAAGGGGAGCCATTGTTGGCTGGACAACCTTTCCGAATTGTTCCAGATACGAAACGCGATTAACGTCTGGATTATTCTTATCCTTAAGCGGGAAGTAATCGAGGGCCCATACTATAATTACTGCAAGCAGAACAACAGTGCCTATTTTTTTTATGTATTGCCATGCAGCATCCCACATATTCTTTACTGAACCTTTCAATGAGGGTTTTCTGTACAGAGGAAGTGGTATTTCGTAGTCTTTTATACCAAAGTTGAAAAATATCTTTTTGAATATGATAGCCATCAGAATACCTGTCAGGATACCTCCGAAGTATAGAAGGCTTAGTGCTAGAACCTGATTTTGAGGAAAAAAAATACCTGAAAATAGAAGAAATGTGGGGATTCTGGCACTACATGGTATATATGGTATCATGAGCATTGTCAGAATCCTGTCGGACTTTCTCTTTATTGTCCTTGTGGCCATGATTGCAGGAACATTACAGCCAAAACCCATAAGCAATGGTATGAAAGAACTTCCGTGCAGTCCTATCCGGTGCATGTATTTGTCCATAATAGTAGCTGCTCTCGGAAGATACTCCGTCTCCTGCAATAGTGACAGGAAGAAAAACAGGATCAGGATGTTGGGGAGAAAAGCAAGAACGCTTCCCACTCCCATTATAACCCCCTGACTTAGAAAATCATTGATCCATCCTTCGGATAAATTATTGTGGATGAATACTGCACCGCTATCCATCAGCCACTCAATTCCGGCCTGAGGGTAGGCTCCAAGACGGAAGGTGCAGAAAAAGATAAGCCAGATTATGAATATGAAAATAATAAGTCCCCAGAAAGGATGCGTGAACAAAGAATCAAGCTTTTTTGTATCATGATCTGAAATTCTTCTTTTGTGTTTGGTCTCCTTATGATACCTGAACTCTTTGAAGTTCCTTATCTCTGTATTTTTATGATTCTTGTGCGACATTCAGTATTGTTTTGTAAATGCTGTCCTCATCGTATCCGCACTCGGCCTGCAACTCAGGAATTGTTCCTTGTTCGATGAATCTGTCCGGAACTCCGAGACCTATTACCTTTACAGCAAGAGCGCCGGATGCTATATACTCGCTGACTGCAGAAAATAGCCCTCCTATGACAGATGCGTCTTCTACGGTAATTATAGTTTTACATTTGTTAGTTGCATTTTTTAGCGCATCAAGGTCAATCGGCTTTAGAAAACGCATATCGTAATGCATTACAGAGATGCCTATGCTTACTGCTCTATGTACAGCTTCAGCTGCCCTGTTTCCGATTGTACCTATACTCAGGATTGCTATATTTTCCCCGTCTGTCAAAAGAGTGGCTTTTCCAATCTCTGTCATTTTGAATTCACCCTTCCATTCCAGTCCTTCGCCATACCCTCTCGGATATCTGATTACTGTTGATCCATATTCCGGAAACTGTGCCGAATATAGCAGGTTTCTAAGTTCCTTTTCATTTATTGGTGCCGATATGGTAAGGTTAGGAACACATCTGAAATATGACAGATCGAATACTCCATGGTGAGTCGCACCGTCCTCACCGACAAGGCCGCCTCTGTCCAGACAGAAAACCACTTTTAGATTTTGAAGGGCAACATCGTGGATGACACAATCATATGCCCTTTGCATAAAACTGGAGTAAATATTGCAATAGGGGAGAAAGCCCTGCGATGCCAGTCCTGCGGAAAATGTAACTGCATGCTGTTCTGCAATTCCAACATCAAAGGATCTTTCGGGTAGCTCCTTCATAATTATATTCATAGAACAGCCCGAAGGCATTGCCGGAGTGATGCCGATAATTTTGGGGTTTTCTTTGGCGAGCTCTAAAAGTGTCTCTCCGAAAACATCCTGGTATTTTGTTCTCGTCTCTTGTTGGTCTGCACTCTTCTTACCTGTGATTTTATCGAATGTTCCGGGTGCGTGCCAGCCAATCTGATCCAACTCTGCAGGTTTGAATCCTTTTCCTTTTTTTGTAACAATGTGAAGCAGTTTTGGGCCCTTTATCTCTTTAAGACTGGAGAGAGTTGTGATAAGCTGCCCAAGATCATTACCGTCAATTGCGCCGAAATACCTGAATCCCAAGGACTCAAATATGGAGCCACTTTTAAATATGGCAGCCTTTGTACTGAACACAAACTTCTGAATTATGCTCCTGAGCCATTTTGAACCGATAGTTTCCCAGATTTTGTTTTTGAACCTGTTATATGACTGTGATGTTGTTAGACGCAAAAGATAGTTGTGCATTGCCCCGACGTTTGGATCAATTGAAATCTGGTTGTCGTTTAGAATGACCAGAATATCTGACTTGAGGGCACCTGCATTGTTAAGTCCCTCATAAGCCAACCCTCCTGTTAGTGCCCCATCACCAATTATTGCTATTATTTTATCTTTTTTCCCCTGCAGATGAGATGCTACTGATATTCCCAGTGCCGCAGAAATTGAGGTAGATGAGTGCCCGACGCCAAATGCATCATAAGGACTCTCAGATATTTTTGGAAATCCGCTTATTCCCTGATATTTGCGATTGTTTACAAACTGATCCCTTCTGCCTGTCAGAATTTTGTGAGAGTATGCCTGATGGCCGACATCCCATATAAGTTTATCATTTGGAGTGTTGTATACATAATGCAGGGCTACCGTCAATTCTACTGTACCCAGACTTGCTCCTATATGACCAGGATTTTGTGCACAACATTCAATGATATACTCTCTTAATTCGTTGCAGACTTTTTGTAGATCATTATTATTCAAATCTTTGAGATCTGCGGGACTATTTATTTTATCAAGAATTTCCACTTTAAAGTTCTCTATATTTAAAACGTAGCAAGTTACAACATATTTGCCATATGGCAGAATTTAAATTTTATTTTGCCATTTGAAGAAAATAGTATATTTTGCTGACCTTTTTATAACAAATAATCACTTAAAATAGTTTAACTGTGGAAAAAAAATTACTACTGCTAAGAGATAGGGCCGGAGTCCGTTGGACGGTACTTATCTTGCTGGCATCGATGATGTTCTTTGCGTATATGTTTGTGGATGTCTTATCACCGCTGCAAAGCTTGTTGGAAACAGGTAGAGGTTGGACACCTAATACTTACGGAACATTTGCGAGTTCAGAGTATTTCTTGAATGTTTTTGCTCTATTCCTGATTTTTGCCGGGGTAATCCTTGACAAGATAGGCGTTCGTGCAACAGCTCTAGTGTCCGGAATCATTATGGTTACAGGTGCTGCCATTAAGTTCTATGCAGTAAGTCCTGCTTTTGCAGGAACAGGCCTTGAGCTTTGGCTTAACTCATGGTGGACATCGTTCCCTGCATCGGCAAAGCTGGCATCTCTTGGTTTTATGATATTCGGCTGTGGAGTTGAAATGGCGGGTATCACAGTTTCTAAAGGAATTGTTAAGTGGTTTAAAGATAAAGAACTAGCTCTGGCCATGGGTATTGAAATGGCTATTGCGCGTCTTGGTGTGTTTGCAGTATTCAGGATATCTCCAAGGATAGCTGATTATTACGGAGATATCAGTAAACCGGTGTTATTCGTCCTTATTCTGCTGTTTATTGGTTTAATCTGTTTTATGACATATTACTTCTTTGACAAGAAGTTGGAAAAACAACTTGGAGAGAGAGGAGATGAGCCTGAAGAACCATTTAAGATTGGAGATCTGGGAATATTGTTTACAAGCAAGACATTCCTGATTGTATCCGGTCTTTGTGTTTTATATTATTCTGCAATTTTCCCATTCCAGAAATTTGCTGCAAACATGCTTGAGTGTCGTCTGAATATTAGTAACACAGAGGCAAGTGATATATTTTCATACTTCCCTATAGGCGCAATGATACTTACCCCTCTCCTGGGTGCTTTCCTTGACCGGAAGGGAAAAGCAGCAACAATGCTTATTCTTGGCTCCTTGCTTATGATTGCATGTCATTTGATCTTTGCTTTGGTTCCTGCTGCTTATTTTACAAAAGTCGTGGCCTATTCTGCGATAGTTATTCTTGGCGTGAGCTTCTCGCTGGTCCCTGCTGCTCTTTGGCCTTCAGTACCTAAACTGGTTGAAAACCGTTTTCTTGGTTCTGCTTATTCGGTTGTTTTCTGGATACAGAATATTGGTCTGATGTTGTTCCCTATGTTGATAGGATGGTCGTTGACAGTAACAAACAAAGACGTTGCAAATCCTATGGAGTATAATTATACTGTACCTATGCTCATATTTGCATCTTTGGGTGTTTTGGCATTCGTGCTTGGAATATGGCTCAAAGCAGAAGATAAAAAGAAGGGTTACGGTTTGGAGCTTCCTAATATCAAGAAGTAATCTCAGATAAGTTACAAACTATGAATTCTACTTTAAAATTACTAAAAAACTCCAGAAGTGCCCGGTGGATTGTGTTGCTTAGCCTCTCCCTGCCGATGTTCGCTTCGTACTTCTTCGACGATTTCTTTAGTGGAATCGGTCATATCTTTAATAATCCTCAAAATCTCGATCTCGCATGGAACCTGAGTGACTATGGTCTTTATGGAGGCGCTTACTCACTTCTCTGTGTTTGGGGAGGTCTGGTTATTTGCGGTATGTTGCTGGACAAGTGGGGAGTCAGGTTTACCGGCTCTCTCTTTGTTGGGTTAATGGTTATTGGTTCAATCATCGTTATTTATGCTATATCGGAAACTTTTGCACACAGCGGATTATATCTTTTGTTGGCCAAAGTATTCAATAAACCATCACTGGCACTGGCTTATGCCGGATGTGCCATATTCGGTCTGGGAAGCGAAATTGCCGGAGTTGCTGTAACCCGTTCTATAGCAAAATGGTTCAAAGGTAAGGAGATGGCTCTGGCGATGGGGCTCCAGCTTGCGTTTGCACGTATGGGTACTGCGACGGCTCTTATAGTTGTTCCGAGGATAGTTAACCTGGATCAGGCATACATTCCATTTTCGGAAACAAGTAAACCGGCTCTTGTGGCTTTGATTCTAATGTGTGTCGCTCTTGTATTATGGTCGATGTTTGTTTTCATGGACCACAAGTACGACAGACAAAATGCAGAAGAGGACAGAAAGAATGATGTTGTAAAGGAGAAGGATGAGAAATTCAAGTTCTCAGATATTTTAAGGATCCTGGGTAACAAGCAATTCATCCTTATCTCTTTGCTTTGTGTGTTCTTCTATTGTTGTATAATATCCTTCCGACGGTTTGCAACTACAATAATTATCCCTCGTTTCGGAATTGAAGGTGAAGTGGCATCTCTTATGGTATCATTGATTCCTTTCGCAACCATGATATTTACTCCGCTTTTCGGTTCACTTATAGATTCAAAAGGAAAGGCGAGCAGTTTTATGATTCTGGGGTCGTTTTTGGTACTTATATCTCATCTTATTATAGGATTTGCCCCGGGTATTGAGTTTTTCGGATATCTTGGAGTAGCCATACTTGGCATAGGCTATTCATTGGTTCCGGCAGCTATGTGGCCTACAGTTCCCAAAATCATCCCTGAAAAGAACCTTGGTACGGCCTATTCGCTTATTTACTGGATACAGAATATGGGAATGCTGGTTGTGCCGATATTTGTCGGGATAATCATAACTAAGACTACTGAATCAATTCCAGATAAGGCTGCAGCAAGCCTGCAATCGGCAGTCAACGCCGAGTACTTCTTTGTTGCTCTCTCATTAGTGGCTATTGCAGTTGCATTTATGCTCCGCAGATCTTCACAACAGAATCCGCAACTTATGATTGATTTGCCTAACAAACGAAAGAAATAGTTAAAAGGGGCTGTCTAAATGACAGCCTTTTTTATTTAGGCGGTTACCTGTATCAGCACGGAAAATCCTCCCCACCTGACCGGTGGGTCCCCTCCCTATTCGGGAGCCAATGTTTTCCTTTGCTGATAATGGTAACCGTCTAAGAGAACAATAAAAAAGGCCAATTAAAATCACTTTTAGTTGGCCTCTTTTACTTTATCTTATTATTGTCTGTTCTCTGTCCGGGCCGAGTGAGATGATATTGATCGGAATGCCGGTCTCCTTTTCTATGAAGCGGACATAAGTCATGAATTCATAAGGCAGGTCATCCTCTTTTGTGATTTTTGTAAGGTCCCTTTTCCATCCTTTGAACTCCTTATATACAGGTTCAATTTCTGCAAATGTATCGTAAGGTACCTGATCTGTTATCTTGCCGTCAATTTTATATGATACAGCAATTTTTATTTTATCCATCGTGTCCATCACGTCTGCCTTCATCATTATCAACTGGCTCACACCGTTGATCATTACAGCATATTTAAGTGCAACAAGATCCAGCCAGCCTGTTCTCCTTGGTCTGCCTGTAGTTGCTCCAAATTCGAAGCCCAGTTTGCGAAGGTTCTCTCCTGTCTCGTCGTTAAGTTCGGTTGGAAACGGTCCGCTGCCTACTCTGGTACAGTATGCCTTGAAGATTCCTGATACAGTTCCTATGCTTGAAGGTGATATGCCAAGACCGGTGCATGCCCCGGCACATGTTGTGGTTGATGATGTAACGAATGGATATGAACCAAAGTCGACATCTAGCATTGAACCCTGGGCACCTTCTGCAAGTACACGTTTGTTCTCTTCCAGCATATGATTTATAGCATATTCTCCGTCAATAAGAGTGAATTGCTTAAGGAAATCTATTGATTCCAGCCATTGAGATTCATTTTCGTCAATGTTGCAAGGGTAATCAAACTGTTTGAGAAAGCTTATGTGCTTGTTTTTGAGGGCATAGAACCTTTCCTGAAAGTTAGGAGAGAGAATGTCACCAACCCTTACACCATTCCTTCCTGTTTTATCCATATATGTGGGCCCTATTCCTTTTAAAGTCGACCCGATCTTTGAGGCGCCTTTTGAGGCTTCTGAGGCGGCATCAATAATTCTGTGTGTAGGTAATATAAGATGGGCCTTTTTGGATATAAGCAGGCGTTCCTTGACAGGTACTCCCATCTCAAACAACTTGTTACACTCTTCCATAAAGATTACCGGATCTAGCACAACTCCGTTGCCAATGATATTCTGTGTGTTTTTTCTGAAAATTCCTGAAGGAATAGAATGAAGAACAAATTTTTTATCTTCGAACTGAAGCGAATGACCGGCATTTGGCCCTCCCTGAAATCGTGCAATGACCGGATATCCTTTGGCAAGAACATCTACAATCTTTCCTTTCCCCTCATCTCCCCATTGGAGTCCTAGAATAACATCAACTTTCATAATTATATTTAAAATTTATTAAAAAGGCAGATCGTCTGGTAAATCTTCACCGTATGATTCTGCCGGTGCCACAATTTGCTGAATTGTCTGAGGTGTCTGCTGTGAATCCTGCCTTTTCCCCAGTAATTGAACTGAGTCTGCAAGTATCTCAACAGAATATCTTTTCTGACCCTCCTTGTCCACCCAGTTATTCGTTTTAATTCTACCCTCAACATAGAGCTGAGTTCCTTTTTTTACATACTTTTCCACCCTCTCAGCAAGGGCGCGCCAACATACTATGTTGTGCCATTCCGTCTGCTCCTGCCACTCTCCGTTTTTGTCCTTGTATCGTTCAGTTGTAGCAAGAGCAATGCTGGCAACGACAGAGTCATTTTCAAGATGACGGATCTCAGGGTCCTTACCCACATTTCCTATCAACATTACCTTGTTTAGCGACATAACTCGTTCTTTTTTTATTATCTGCAAAGATAAAAAACTTTAAATATTATCTAACATTAATCGCATTGAGTCAAGATTGGGAGGGTTGGATGTAAATAGCTGAAATGATTGGACAGCTTGATATAACAACCAATATTTGCCTGATATATATTTCGAGTTGTAATGATTTTCCAGATCAGATAATTGAGGAGATCTGTAGTTGGCTTCAAAAACAATTTTTCCGGTAAAATCGATTTTATTCAGAATATCAATAGAGATGGATAAAGTGTTTATAAAAAGAGTGCATTGTTTTATTTCGTTTTGTAGCTGTTCAAAGCTTTTATAATGAATTCCGGCAGATTCAGAAAAGACCCTGGCCTTGCTTTCTGATCTGTTCACGATTGTAACACGGCACCCTCCGGCTTTGGCAGCTATCGCTGCAGCCCTTCCTGCCCCGCCACATCCTAGTACTACAACTTTGTCACCCTTGCCTATGTAACTTGCGATACTCTCCTTTACACCGTAAAAATCTGTATTGTAGGCAGATATCTGATTACCCTCTTTAAGTATGAGATTTGATGCCCCAATGATATCTGTAAGATGATCTCTTTTGTCGGCATATCTGAGAATCTTCTCTTTATATGGTGTCGTTACATTCAACCCGTCAAAACCTTCATTGTGAAATCTCATTACAGCCTCTTCTATTGTGGATGCAAACAGGAGTTCATAAGAATGTTGTGAACTGCTGTAAGCTGCCCGGAAGAGGGCAGGACTGAGGCTATGGGAGATAGGGTCTCCTATTAAGGCAAATCGCATAAAAGAATCTATTACTTAAAATCTCTCTGTCTGAGGGCTTCAAAGCATAATATAGCTGTTGAAACCGATACGTTAAGAGAATCAATTGTTCCGTTCATTGGAATTTTTATTCTGGTATCTGCTCTCTCTCTCCAGAATGGCTTCAATCCATCTGATTCACTGCCCATCACGATTGCGGCAGGGGAGGTCATGTCGGTTTTATGGTACCATGAGGCTGCCTGAAGTTCTGCCGTGAATATTTTTATTCCTTTCTCTTTTAACCATGCGTGACATTCATCAGATGTACAACTACATACCTGATTGGTAAAAATGCCCCCAAGACTCGATCTTATTACATTGGGATTAAAAAGATCTGTAAGTGGGTCGCATATAATAACGGCATCAACCCTTGCAGCGTCTGCTGTTCTCAGAATAGCTCCAAGGTTACCCGGTTTCTCAACCGATTCCAATATAATTATCAGCGGATTGGCAGATAGCTTTATATCCTGTAGTTTAAGTCTTTTCTCACGTACTATGGCAGTGACACCTTCTGTTCCTCCTCTGTATGCAATTCTTGAGTAAACGTTAGATGTCACTGAATAAAGATGGTCACAAGATATGTTGGTGGCAAGTTCCTCGGGATACTCAGCAGCGAAGAAAAAGAGCGATTCTATTTCGTACCCGTTTCTTATACAAGCATCCACCTCTCTGACTCCCTCTACTATAAACAAACCCTTCTCCCTGCGCTCCCTGGATTTTTCCTGAAGCTCAATAAGTTCCTTAATTTTTGGATTCTTAGTGGAAGAGAGGATGTCTATAAACATATTATAAGTTTTCCGGACGCATTTGAGGAAAGAAAAGTACATCCTGTATAGAAGGGGAATTTGTCATAAACATAGTCAGTCTGTCTATGCCAATACCCATACCCGATGTAGGAGGCATTCCGTATTCAAGGGCCCTGACGAAATCCATGTCAATAAACATGGCCTCATCGTCACCCTTGTCCTTAAGCCTTATCTGGTCCTGGAACCTTTCCAGCTGGTCGATAGGATCATTGAGCTCACTGTATGCATTGGCCAGTTCCTTGCCATTGACAAACAGTTCGAAGCGCTCAGTAAGTGAAGGATTGGACCTGTGTCGTTTTGTAAGTGGTGAAGTCTCTACCGGATAATCTGTTATGAATGTAGGCTGAATAAGGTGGTGTTCACAATACTCTCCGAAAATTGCATCAATCATTTTGCCATAGCCCATGCTTTTTGTTACAGGGACATTAATTTTCTCGCACACCAATCTCAGTTCATCCTCGCTCATTCCTGCTACGTCTACCTTTGCATACTCTTTTATTGCATCAAGCATAGGCAGCCTTCTGTAAGGGGCCTTGAACTCAATCTCCTTGTCACCTAATGTGAGTTGTGTTTTGTTGTGAAGAGCCACGGCCACCTTCTCAATCATCTTCTCTACAAATTCCATCATCCAGAAGTAGTCTTTATATGCAACATAAATCTCCAGAACTGTGAATTCGGGATTATGTGTCCTGTCCATTCCCTCATTCCGGAAGTCCTTTGCAAATTCGTATACACCAGTAAACCCGCCAACTATTAGTCTCTTAAGATAAAGCTCATTAGCTATTCGTAAGTACAAAGGAATATCCAGTGCATTATGGTGTGATATAAATGGTCTTGCATTTGCTCCGCCGGGAATTGGTTGAAGAATAGGTGTCTCTACTTCCAGATACTCATGTTCATTAAAGAAGTTGCGCATTGTGTTGATAATCTTGGTACGCTTTACAAAAGTGTCTCTCACTGCCGGATTGACAATTAGGTCTACATAGCGCATACGGTATCTTAGTTCAGGATCTGCAAAGGCGTCATAAACCTGATCTTCCTTCTCTTTGACAATTGGCAACACCCTTAGCGACTTGCTCAGCACCTTCATCTCTTTTGCATGTATGCTCAACTCACCTGTCTGGGTAATAAATGCAAAACCCTTTATGCCAATTATGTCCCCTATATCAAGAAGCTTTTTGAAGACTGTGTTGTACAGAGTCTTATCCTCTCCCTGACAAATTTCATCTCTTTTAATATATATCTGTATTCTCCCTTTTTCGTCCTGAAGCTCAATAAATGCAGCGGCACCCATTATTCTGCGAGTCATGATCCTGCCGGCTATTTTTATATCCTGAAGATTCTTTTTCTCCGGGTCGTACTGATCTTTTATCTGCTGGCTGGTTATATTTACTTCGAAAGCCTCTGCCGGATAAGGATCGATACCCAACTCCTGCATTGCCCTTCGTGAATCCCGTCGGTTCTGTTCTTGCTCGTTTAGTTCTGAATGCTCCATGAAATCAATCTTTTTAATGAGTCGCAAAAATAACTTTTTTTATCAACTTCTGAAAATATTAAGTACATTTGCGAGGATATGGCCTTAGATAAAAAGTGGATAGTAAGAGAACCGGGCAACCCGGCATTAGTACGTCAGTTGTCTTCTGAATTGGGGATAGACCAGACGTTGGCAAACCTTTTAGTCCAGAGAAACATAAAATCACAATCGGAGGCAAGGTCATTTCTAAGGCCCCAGCTTGATCAGCTGCATGACCCATTTCTAATGAAAGATATGGATAAAGCAGTAGAGAGACTTACCTGGGCACTCAATAAAAACGAGAAAATTCTTATTTACGGAGATTACGATGTGGATGGAACCACTGCCGTAACGCTTGTCTATACATTTCTCACGAGATATAGCGAAGATAATCTAGATTATTATATACCTAACAGATATACAGAAGGTTATGGAGTTTCGTACAAAGGTATAGACTGGGCGCATGAAAATGGTTTTTCTCTGATAATTGCACTCGATTGCGGTATAAAGGCTGTTGAAAAGGTTAAATATGCAAAGGAGAGGGGTATCGATTTCATTATCTGCGACCATCATCTTCCTGACGAACACCTGCCTGACGCTGTTGCGGTACTTGACCCTAAAAGAAATGACTGCAATTATCCTTTCGACGATCTTTCGGGATGTGGCGTAGGTTTTAAATTCATGCAGGCTTTTGCGACGACAAAAGGAATTCCTTTTGAAGAGATACTTCCACTTCTAGACCTTCTTGCCGTCAGCATAGCTTCTGATCTTGTATCTATAACAGGAGAAAACAGGGTTCTGGCCTATTTTGGGTTAAAACAGCTTAACCTGTCTCCAAGGAAGGGACTTCTGTCAATAATCAAACTGGCCGGACTTGAAAAGCACATGATTACGGTTGATGATATAGTATTCAAGATAGGGCCAAGGATTAATGCAGCGGGAAGGATGGAATCGGGCAAGACTGCAGTGGACCTTCTTACCTCCAGAAGCGATGTAGATGCCAAGACCATAGGGGATACAATAAACACTCACAATAACGACAGAAAGAACGAAGACAGAAAGATAACTCTTGAGGCAAGCGAAATGGCTGCTCTGGTAATAAATTTTTCTGAAAAGAGATCTACAGTCGTATATAATCCGGACTGGCACAAGGGTGTACTTGGCATTGTGGCATCAAGGCTAGTGGAGACTTTCTATAAGCCAACAATAGTGTTATGCCGTTCAAACGGTCTTATAACCGGTTCTGCCAGAAGCATTCCGGGATTCGACCTATATGAGGCAATAGAACATAGTTCCGATCTTCTGGAAAATTTTGGTGGGCACATGTATGCTGCCGGACTCACTCTCAAAGAGGAAAACTTTGAGAAATTCTGCGAAAAATTCGAAGCTTTTGTAGCTAATAAAATCACAAATGAAATTCTGACTCCCGTAATTAACATAGATTCATTTCTGGATTTCAAACAGATAACCCCGCGATTTTTTAACGTACTCAAGCAGTTCCAGCCTTTTGGCCCGGGGAATTTATCTCCTGTGTTTATTTCGGAAAGGGTATATGATAACGGAAACGGAAGAAAGGTGGGCTCAGAGTCGGGACATTTAAAACTTGAGCTTATTCAGGAAGATGATTTCCACCGTCATATCTCTGCTATAGCATTCAACAGATCGGAGCATTTTGAACATCTGAAGTCGGGAAATCCTGTGGACATATGCTATTCCATTGCTGAGAATTATTACAGAGGCATAGCAAATCTTCAGTTAAGGGTAAGAGATATAAAACTGATAGAGGATACTATATAGAGCTTATTATCAAAGAAAGAATCTCTTTAACCGTACAGTTATCTACATCAATTACCAGAGAGCTACATCGTTCGTAACCCTCCCTTCTTTTTTCATAAAGATCTTCTACTCCCTTTGCATAATTTTCAGAAGTCAGCTTTAGTATTCCCGGTCGTGTTTTCCTGCTTACAGACAACCTCTTTGCCATTGTTTCGGGCGTGGACTTCAGGTATATACACAGCGTTTTTTCCTTAACAAGCTTTTGATTAGTGCCTGACATAAGAGTGCCGCCACCAAGTGACAGCACCAATACTTTTTCACGATTTTCGGTCAATAGCTCTTTTAGAAAGAATTCCTCCCTCTCACGAAAATAGGCTTCACCTTTCAGACGAAAAATCTCTTCTATTGACAGCTCTTCCTTTGTCTCGATATATTTGTCAAGATCTATACATTTGCAATAAAGATGTTTTGCAAGCCTTGCGGAGACAGTGCTCTTTCCGACCCCCATAAAACCTGTAAGGGATATAATCATTTTAAAAAAGAGTTGGGGAAATTTCAGGTGTTTCTGGTGCTTCCGGAGAAATTTCCGGTTCGTCGCCGTTTATGTCCAGAATTTCGGCGTTTATTTCCTCTTTTATCAGGGGTTCAACAAAACATATTTCTCCAACCTCAAATGTAGTCACTCTCTTGCCCTTGGCCCGGAAACTTTTACTGGCAATAAACTCCTCCACGTCAATTCTTTCGGAAGGACGCTTTGAATGTTTGCCCGCAAACCGTATTTCGACCTGAGGGTATATATCCGTTGAAATGCTGTGAAGATAAGATCCGGGGGAATCACTTATGAACGAAGTTACTATGTTGTCATTTGGTTCAAAGGAGAATCTCTTTATATAAAAACAACTTAGCTCGCCGTCAAAATAAATTGCAGTAAATATTTTGTGTGGGTTTAGCTTTTCTATAAACTGAATATCTCCCTGATAGCGGTTGCTGAGATCAAAGTTAGTAGTATAATACTCGCCATTCCTGCATACTGCAAGAATGTGGTCGTGGTTAAGAAACTCGCCAAGGAACATGCCTCTTGAATCTGTGTTGAGTCTGTTGATGTCCTGGTCGAACCAAATTGATTGCCCGCCGAATTGCGATACGCCAATGGATTTCAACTGGATTTTATGAATTGGATTTCTACTCAGGATATTACCCATGGACGACCTTCCTTTAATGGCAAGGTTTGAGAAATCGAATTCAAATATCAGTTTTTTGAGTTTAGGTCTTGGTTTAAGGAATATTTTAAGCACCTCTGCCTCTCCATTCGGATTCGCAGTGAACCAAAGCACTTGTGATCCTTCCTTACCCTGAGTAAGATCATATCCTTTATCTCTAGTCACACCGGTGACTGCAAACCTTTTAACGTAGATGTCTCCACCTTTTCCATCTTTATATACTGCATTGTAGATGCATCTTTCGTCATTTTTGCTGAAAACGTCTATATGAATAATGTCCCTGCCGATAAATGCTTTCTCGCTTATTTTTGTGACGAAGTATTTTCCGCTTTTCAAAAAGATGATGATATCGTCGATGTCCGAACATTCACATACGAATTCGGCATTTTCGTCACGTTTGAGTTCCATTCCAACAAATCCCTCCAATTTATTGACATAGAGTTTTGAATTTGCCACAACAACTTTTGATGCCTGTATTGTTTCAAAGTTGCTCAGTTCTGTTTTTCTCGGGAATTTTGCTCCGTATTTCTTTTTTAGCTGGGTGAAGTAACGGATTGCATATTGCACAAGATGTTCAAGGTTATTCTTTACCTCTTCCATCTCGGCTTCAATTTTTATTAAATTTTCGTCAAGCTGTTTTACGTCAAAAACGGATATTTTTCTTACAGGTTTCTCAACTAACTTCAGAATATCCTCAGGTATAATCTCCTTTCGGAGAAGTGGTTGGTATTTCAAAAGCTCTTCCTCAACAGACTTAAGCTGTGTGGACCAGTCTTTTGACTCCTGCTCAAGTACTCTGTATATTCTCTGTTCGAAGAATATCTTCTCAAGCGACGTGTAGTGCCATGACTCTTCAAGCTCTGCGAGTCTTATCTCCAGCTCCTGTTGCAATAAAGATTTGGAATAATCTGTATTATGTCTTAGAATCTCGTCCACTCCCAGAAACTGTGGATGGTTGTCCTTAATGACGCATGAGTTGGGTGACAGGGATATCTCGCAATCTGTAAAAGCATACAAAGCATCAATTGTCTTGTCAGGAGAGATGTCGTTGTGCAGGTGGACCACTATTTCTGCTCCGTCTGATGTATTGTCGTCGACCTTGCGGATTTTTATCTTTCCCTTATCGTTTGCCTTGATTATGGATTCAATAAGCTTCGATGTTGTCTGGCCAAAAGGGACCTCTGTTATTACAAGTGTCTTTTTGTCCAGCTTTGTAATTTTTGCCCTCACCTTTATAACAGAACCCCTCAAACCCTGATTGTACCTTGTGCAATCTGCAAGTCCTCCTGTAGGGAAATCGGGATAAAGTATGAATTCTTTACCGCTGAGGTAGGCTACCGCGGCATCAATCAGTTCATTAAAATTGTGAGGAAGTATCTTTGACGCAAGGCCCACTGCAATTCCCTCTACACCTTGTGCCAGCAAAAGAGGAAACTTAGAAGGCAGGTTTACTGGCTCCTGATTCCTGCCATCATAGGAGTTCATCCAGACTGTTGTCTTTGGATTGAAAAGTACCTCATTGGCGAATTTGCTTAGCCTTGCCTCGATATATCTTGGTGCCGCTGCACTGTCCCCTGTAAGTATGTTTCCCCAGTTACCCTGGCAGTCAACCAGCAGATCCTTTTGCCCGAGTTGTACCAAGGCATCTCCAATTGAGGCATCGCCATGAGGGTGAAACTGCATGGTTGAACCTATGATGTTGGCAACCTTGTTGTATCTGCCGTCATCCATTCTTTTCATGGAATGGAGTATCCTTCGCTGGACAGGCTTGAGACCGTCATTGATGTGAGGAACGGCCCTCTCAAGAATTACATAAGAGGCATAATCGAGGAACCACTCTTTGTACATACCCGTAAGTTTGTACTTTTTGTCTCCCTCGTTTATTAGTTTGTCGTATTTACTGCTCTCTGCTGAATCGGAATTGTCTGCAGAATCGACGTTTTCCATTTCGAAATCAAGGTCCGGGATACTCATTCTCTTTCTGTTTTTCTAATCTAGTCTAAGATATAGCCAAACTGTTTAAGTTTTCTTTTGTCCTCTCTCCAGTCCTGGCTTACTTTTACAAATATCTGCAAAAATACCTTTTTTTCAAAGAAAGATTCCATGTCAATTCTTGCCTGAGTACCTACTTTTTTGAGGGAAGAGCCTTTATTTCCGATAATTATGCCTTTTTGAGAATCTCGCAAAACATTTATCAAAGCCTCAATATGGATAATTTCATCTTTTTCCTTAAAACTCTCTATGACCACTTCTGTGCAATAGGGGATCTCCTTGTTGTAGTTGAGAAGGATCTTCTCTCTAATAATCTCCGATGCAAAAAATCTGAGGTTCCTGTCTGTCAGAACATCTTTGTCGTACCATGCAGGATTTTCAGGAATTAACTCAAGTATTCTGTTGAACAGAGAGTCCAGGTTGAATTTTTCTGTTGCCGATACAGGAAAAATCTCTGCCTTTGGAACAAGTGTCTGCCACTTCTTGTAAATCTCCTCTAAGGCATCCTGATTGGTAAGATCAATCTTGTTAATTACCAAAAGAACCGGAGATTCCACATTACGAAGCTTTTCTATATAATCAGAATTCTTCATGCTTTTCTCCACAACATCTGTAACATAAAGTATAATATCTGCATCGCCGATTGCTGTGTCTACAAACTGCATCATACTCTCCTGTAGCCTGTAATTAGGAACCAGGATACCAGGGGTGTCGGAGTAGACTATCTGATAGTCTTCTCCGTTTACAATTCCCATGATTCTGTGTCGTGTAGTTTGTGCCTTAGATGTTACAATGGAGATTCTCTCGCCCACAAGTGCGTTCATAAGCGTAGATTTGCCAACATTAGGGTTACCTATAATGTTGACAAACCCTGCTTTGTGTATCTTATTGTTTTCCATACTATTCGAATGCACCCATTCGTAGCATTGCAATTTCCTGATCTGTAAGGAAGCGCCATTGTCCCCTGCGCAGGTTTTTCTTTGTAAGGCCCGCAAAAAAGACTCTGTCGAGTTTCTTAACTCTGTAACCAAGGTGTTCGAACATTCTTCTTACAACTCTGTTTCTTCCTGAGTGAAGTTCCAGACCTACCTGGGTCTTGTCTTCGTCTATATAAGAGAGGGAGTCAGCGTTGATCAGTCCGTCTTCCAGTTCAACACCGTCGAGCAATGCCTTGAAATCACTGCCACTAAGGTTCTTGTCCAGAAATACATGATATATCTTCTTGCTCATGTTTGAGGGGTGTGACAGTTTTTCTGTCATCTCTCCGTCATTTGTGAGAAGAAGGACACCTGTTGTGGACTTGTCAAGTCTGCCAACAGGATAAACTCGCTGAGGGCAATTTCCTGCTATAAGGTCCATTACAGTCTTCTCTGCATTAGGGTCAGAAAGCGTGGTTACAAAGTCTTTTGGTTTATTCATCAGAATGTAAACCTTTTCCTCGCCTTTTAATCTCTCTCCATTGAAGCGGACATCGTCTGAAGCCTGTATCTTTGTTCCTAATTCTGTTATTACCTGTCCATTAACACTTACCAAGCCAGCTGTGATGTAGTCATCGGCCTCTCTTCGTGAACAAACGCCGGAGTTTGAAATAAACTTATTCAAGCGAATTCCAACTTCGTCAACTGCCTTGCGTCTTCTTGGTTTTGGTATATACTCTTCTGCTTTAGGACGATAATCCCTTTGAGGCCGCTCTGCATGATCTTCTCCAAAGAGTTTTCTGCGTTTTTCACCTTCGTATGGTTTGCTTTCTTGTTCCGATGATTGGTTTTCTGAATCAAAAGGTTTGTCTTCACGACGGGTATATTTTCTTTTAGTTCTCTCAACTTCAACCAGTGTGTTTTCAGCATCAAAAGTTGTCTCTTCTGAATCAAACGGTTTGTCTTCTCTTGGAGTGTATACTCTTTTAGGTCTGTCGCTGTCGTAAGGTTTGCTATCTCTGTCAAATGGCTTGCGTTCTCTATCGAAAGGTTTGTCGTCGCGGCTTCCGTATGCTCTTTTTGGTCTGTCAGAATCAAACGATCTTTTAGGTCTGTCGCTGTCGTAAGGTTTGCGATCTCTGTCAAATGGCTTGCGTTCTCTATCGAAAGGTTTGTCTTCACGGCTTCCGTATGCTCTTTTTGGTCTGTCAGAATCAAACGATCTTTTAGGTCTGTCACCATCAAATGGTTTGCGATCTCTGTCAAAAGGCTTGTCTTCACGACGGGTATATGCTCTTTTAGGTCTGTCCGAATCAAACGATCTTTTAGGTCTGTCACCATCAAATGGTTTACGTTCTCTGTCAAAAGGTTTGTCTTCGCGGGGTGCGTATGCTCTTTTAGGTCTGTCACCATCAAATGGTTTACGTTCTCTGTCGAAAGGCTTACCATCACGGCTGCCATAACTTCTCTTTGGTCTCTCTGAATCAGAGGATCTTTTTGGTCTTTCACTGTCAAATGGCTTACCATCACGGCTGCCATAGGCTCTTTTTGGTCTGCCTGAAGGCTTAGCTCCGGCACGACTTGGTTTTGGATTATTTCTCATTTAAATACAATTCGGTGGCAAAGTTAGGTCAATAAGATATATTTTCCTACTTTTACATACTTATTTAGTGTAATTACGTTTTAATGCAATCAATCAAATCCATAATTGTCAGTAAACTCGGTTTTACACCTCTTTTAAAAGAGAACTTCAACGTTTCTATTAAGTCAATATTGAGCAGTCGTCTGAGGTCAATTCTCACAATTATGATAATTGCAATTGGAATAACCTCTCTAATAGGTATTCTTACAGCCACAGACTCATTAAAGGCTCTCATGAAGGAGAATTTCGGCAAGATGGGGGCTAACTCGTTTTCAATAAGGTCACAATTTTCTGATGACCAGTCGGGTGACAGAAGAACAAGGATTATTAACAGAAGGAATATCACATATACACAGGCAACAGATTTTGTTTCTAATTACACAATACCAGCTATAACAACAATATATGCTACAGCGGTAAATAATGCAACTATTAAGTACGGGTCAAATAAAACCAATCCAACCTTCAGGGTAAGTGCTGTGGATAACGGATATATAGGTTATGTAGGAGCAAAGATCAAAAGCGGAAGGAACATGAATGTCAGAGATATAGAGGCAGCCTCATTTAACGCAGTTATTGGTTCCGGTGTTGTTACGTCAATTTTCAAGGGTGTTAATCCTATCGGCAAAATAATATCTGTTGGAGCAGTAAGGTATGAGGTTATTGGCACACTTGAATCACAAGGGAGCACCTTTGGTGGTGGTATAGATAATCAGGTATGGATTCCGATTTCGAATGCGAGGACTACGTTTTTGAACGACAATTCCTTTTATATCATAGGAATAATTCCAAACGAAGGTGTCAATCAGGTTAAGGCAATAGATGAAGCCGAGCAGTTGTTCAGATCTGTAAGAAGGTTAAGTCCAATGGACAAATCTGATTTCAGAATAGCAAAATCGGATGCAACCATGGAAGATGTTATGAAGATAATGTCCTATGTAACTATAGCAGCATTTATAATAGGAATCATTACCCTTTTGGGAGCTGCAGTAGGTCTGATGAACATAATGCTGGTTTCAGTAAAGGAGAGAACAAGAGAGATTGGAACCCGCAAGGCTTTGGGTGCTAATTCTAAAACCATTAAACAGCAGTTCCTTTTTGAATCAATTGTAATTGGTCAACTTGGAGGCTTATTTGGAATAATACTTGGCATTATTGTAGGAAACATTACAGGTGCCATAATGAAAAGTCCGTTTGTAATTCCGTGGCTATGGATGTTTTTCGGTGTTATGGTATGCCTGATCGTGAGTGTAGCATCGGGTTATATTCCTGCCGTAAGAGCATCCAAACTTGACCCTATTGAGGCTCTCAGATACGAATAACCTAGCCGAAACAGTTTCTTCTACTACTTAAGCCTGAAAATATAAGTTATAGTACCCTCCTGAACCACAGGAGAGGCTGAACTGATGTTGAATTTTGCCTTTAAAGCGGCTTTCTTTGCAGCTTCCCAAAGAGTCTTGTCCTGAACAGTGGTCCCGCTTATTCCGGGGGTTGCACTTATAACAGTCCCATATTGGTCGACAGATATCCTGACAATTACTTTTCCAGATTTATTTACTGCATATTCCGGCTCGGGAAGATTACCCATAAGACTCCTGCCTGCAAGTCTTGCAGAGGGTTCCCCTTCAAGACTTCCGACTCTTGTGTTCCCTTCCGGGTGTCCTGCAGAGAGACGGTCACTTATCTCTTTTGCAACCTGGGGCGAAGTAGAATCGGCATTTGCCGAACTTGGGAAAAGAGCACGCTTGTTTATTGGTTTAGGACGGGGAGCCTCATATTGTTCCACGTCGCCTTTGTCACCCATAGTACTTTCAGAACCCTTGTTTGCAAGACTCCCTTTAATTGCAGCCTCTGAACGTTGCACCAATCGTATCTCCTTTTCCGGATTTGGTTTTTCCACACGAGGTTCATTGCCGGATTTTACTTCAATTATTTTAGGAGGTTCAATCTCCAGTTCTACCTCTACACCCAGTTCGACAGGAGGGGGGTAGACAACGTTGAATCCAGTAGAGAAAAAAAGAGCAAGTGCAAGAAGATGAATAGCTATAGTCATGCCAGCACCAATTACCTTGGCTCTCTGCTCTTCCTTTCCGCTCTTCTTTGGTGCCTTATACATGTTATTCCGGGGCCGTAGCCAGTATTATTCTGTATTGATTTCTCTTGGCAATGTTCATAACATTTACAACCTGTTCCATAGGGACCGTTTTGTCGACATTCAGAGAAATTGTAGGATCCTCTACACTTTTCAATTGCTGCTGAATGAGCCCTTCAATCTCACCAAATGGTACAGGCACGTTTATGCCATTGATATGATAGGAGAATGTGTTTGACGGCAGATAGTGCTTGATAGATATACTTACTGCCGCTTTTGCAGAGACCTGATTGCTGCTCTTTGGCAACAAAAGCTTGAGAGCATTGGGGTTGACCAATGTTGATGTTACCAAAAAGAAAATAAGTAAAAGAAACACGATGTCTGTCATAGACGACATGCTGAATGTTGGTTCCACTTTTGCCCGACGTCTTAAAGCCATAGTTTCTATTTATTTGCGGGTTCGTGGAGCAGATCCATAAACTCAATTGTGTAACTCTCCATTTTATAAACAATATTGTCGATTCTTGCAACCAGAAAGTTGTAACCGAAGTAGGCTGCTATGCCTACAATCAGACCGGCGACAGTTGTTACCATTGCAGTATAAATACCTCCGGAAAGAAGAGTTATATCAAGATTGTTTCCTGCCTGGGACATATTATAGAATGCTTGGATCATACCAATTACAGTACCAAGAAAACCTATCATAGGAGCTCCACCTGCTATGGTGGCCAGGAATGGAAGTCCCTTTTCAAGCCTTGCAACTTCGACGTTACCGGTATTTTCAACAGCTGTCTGGATGTCTGTCAATGGTCTGCCAATTCTTTCGATTCCTTTCTCAATAAGCCTTGCAATAGGAGTCTCCTGCGACTGGCACAGGTTCACTGCTGCCTTTATCTTTCCTTCATGCACATAATCATGGATATTTCGCATAAAGTTCTCATCAATCTGAGATGCTTTCCTTATCGCCCACCATCGCTCCCCAAATAAATAAACAGTTAAAATTGACAGTATGAAAAGAGGAATCATAAGCCACCCGCCTTTAAATGCCATATCGATTAATGAAAATGAGAGCTCCGACTTTACGGGAGCGCCAACCTGTGCAGCAGCCTCGATAGACCCCTGGCTTATAGCTGTTAGAATTTGGAAAATCATAATTATTGTAAAATTATTTCAAAATGTTAATGTCACAAATTTAAAAAAAATGCGGTAACATAGCAAATACAAGTGAAACACAGACAAAATACGTGCCCTTATTTGTTTAATCGCAACACCCATAACTCAACCATTTCTTTATTGCGCCATGTTTGGTTCCTTCTTGTACTTTCAGATGCGGGACCAACATTTCTTTGCAGATACAGTTCCCTGGTGTATCGCTTGTTTTTTGACAATTCTATCTCTATTGGATGTGTACTGCCTACACTCGTAATCTTATCAAGGTTAGAGAAGAGCAGAAGAACTCTCCCCTCCGGCAGGAGATTCTTTTCTGCTTCGGAAAAAAAACGGGGGAAAAGTTCGTTATCGTAGTAAATTGCATTGTCGAGACCTTCGTAGTTATGGTTTGCATTCAGCCATGGTGGATTAAAGACAATTAATTCTGTCTTGATATCTAATCCGGCAAAGAGGTCACCGTGAATAAACTCAATTTTTGATTGCAGAGCATCTTTTTCTACTCTTTCTTTAATTCCGGCAATGGCATTCCTGTTAGAGTCGGTTCCGTATATCTTTTTAAACCCACTCTTCAACATCATAAATGAGAGTACTCCTGAACCAATCCCAATATCTATTGCCGTTTTTTTATCTCCTCTGTATTGTTTCAACCAATCGTCGAATAGTTTCAGATGTTCAAAACGCGTCGGAAAATACGTGCCATAGAATGGATATATTTTTTTTCCAAGACCGGGTATAGAAATTCCGTTTTGGTACCATTGCCATGAACTGTTTAGTCCCTGAACTTGCGGAAAAGGCAGAAGAAACTCATCCATGCCTGGGTAGAGAATTTTTAACCAGCCTATTTCCGGAGCTTTTTTTACTGTCAGTCTGTTATTTCTGATCAAAAGCAGCAGCTTATTGGATAAATCATGGAATTCTGACCTGGAATCACGCTGTCCCTTGAATGACTGGTCAGGAAGTGTCTGTTTTAAATTATTTTTTAGGCAATTCAATACAGTAAGTCCACTACTGTATAAATCTTCTATTAAAACATAGTCTCCGTCAAGAAGGACCTTTACAGCAATTTCCGGGTCTATACTTTGTTCGTAAGGGAAAACTTCAATATTGGTACTGACTGGTTGGGGACGGTCATACTTATCTTCAGCTGTATCATTCATCTCTTAGTCAATTTAATTAGTCGCATATTGCCTCCAAAACCGGCATCAGTATCCGAAACTTTGTGTAATTGTGTTTTATTGACAATTGATTCGAAATTACGGGTAATGTTGGAAAATAAAAAATTCGAAAATATGTTTGTCAATCTACGTCTGGTAGAAATTATCCTGTTTTCTGGAAGGAATTTGTCAAAAACTGTAATATAACCACCCGGCTTAAGTACCCTTTCAGATTCCTTGATGCATCTTACCGGATCTGGCATAACAGCAAGAATGAGATGTAAGATTATCATATCGAATGAATTGTCCTCAAATTCAAGCTGCTGTCCATCCATAACCAATGCCTTGACATTCAGGTTTAGTGTGTCATTTCGTTTTCTTATTTTTTGTACCATCGAAGGTGTTATGTCTGTCGCAACAATTTCACATTCTTTGGGCAGGAACTCAAGGTCAAGGCCAGTTCCGGCACCAATTATCAGTACACGTTCATTATTTTTTATCCCGAGAGATTCTATAGATTTTTTTCGAGTATTTCTAAAATATCCGGCTATCATGTCATATCCGGGGGAATAAAGGGTGTATCTTATTTTATTCCACGTATTTGTGTTGATTTTCATTGTCTTATTGCAACGCTTTTTTAATTGCATTTTCTACTAAAGGTGCCATGACCTTGTATCCGGCCAATGTTGGATGTACCCCGTCGTAAGTGTACCTTTTGTCCAGACCTTTCCTTTCGTCAACCATAGCAGAGTAGTAGTCAACATATATAATTTTGTTTTTAAATGCATAAGATTTTAACATGCTGTTAAGCTTTGCAACCTTTTCTGCCGGTTCCAGGTCAGGATGCCAGGAGAAATCAAATGCGGGCAGAACTGAACAAAGTACAACAACTATCTTACTAGCTTTGGCAATTTCTACCATTGATACAATATTGCCGAATATATCCTCAAGAGATATTGGTCCGTTATTTTCTGCAATATCATTTATACCGGCAAGAATCACGACTACTTTTGGCTTCAGGTCAATAACATCTTTTCTGAACCTGAGCAACATCTGTGGAGTTGTCTGACCACTGATGCCTCTGTCTATATATGACTTGCCTGCAAAGAAGCTGCTGTCAGACATTTTCCATAATTCAGTAATTGAATTGCCCATGAAAACAACACGCGTTTCGTCTGTTTTATTACATTTCAGTCGCTCATTGTCAGCTGCATATTTTTTAAAGTTGGCCCAATCGTTGTTCATTTTTACATCCTGCCCATAAACTGAAAATTGGGCAAATAGTATTACTGTTAAAATTATTCTCTTCATATTTTAAAGGTTGTTAAAATTATTTCATTTATTTGACAACTGCAGCCTGGAAAGAACTGGAATATGCTGCAAAGTAGCCCATTACATTATTTCCGAAATTTGAATGAGGATTGTATGGTGTCGAAGATGCTCCCATTCCGGCCTCTTTCAAATCATTAAGCTGATTGTAATATGTGTAGGTATCTTTGTCTATGGAATATAAACCAATTATAAGGGAATCTCCTTGAACAAACCTGTGTCTTAATGGCTTATATTCTATGGTGCCGTTTACGGTGTAATAGCTGTCTCTAAGAAGTATGTAGCTATTGTTTTCCAGGGTATCGTTAAGTTGTATCTGAATCATATAGTGGTTATCAATAAATGGATTGTCCATGAATTTAAGAACCACAGAGTATGATTTGGTCAAATCGCCCGGACGTTGAAAAAGCTGTTCTTCAAAATTTACCGAAATAATGGGGGCAGGAGGGAAGAGAGTAGATTCTGCAGTGTATGTTCTGCTCCCAATAGTAATTTTTAGAGTGTATTTCTTGTCTGGTTTGCCCTTGAGTAAATTACCCAGATACAGTCCATTGCCTTTATATTGGAAGATTTCAGAATTTCCGTTATTGTCAGACAAAGATACTGAAGCATTATCAATATAATCCCGTTTATTCCCATCAAAGTATTCTGATGAATAACTGAGTCTTATCCATCCATTTGATCCAAGCTCAATTAATCCTTCTGCAACTATTACCTTTTCTGCCCTTTTGAGATCGATACTTATCACCTCTTCGCAGGATGTTTGCAAAAATGCAAGAACGAAAATTAATACAAAGCGCATAATATTAATTTTAAAATGTAAAATTCCATGTTATTGAAGGTACAATTCCAAACAGACTTAACCTTACTGCCTCTGTGGTTCCGGGTGTTGTCTCGCTCTCGCGAAAGTTAATTATATATGCATTATGTCTGTTATAAAGATTATAAATAGAAAAATCCCAGCTCGATTTAAACCTGCTCTTCTCTTTACCGTTCAAGTGGAAGTTTAGGTCAAACCTGTGATAATCCGGCATACGGTATCCGTTTCTCTCGGTGTAATATGCCCATATCTGACTGTCGTATACATATTTTCCGCTTGGGAACGTCACAGCATTACCTGTATAATATACCAAGGACGAAGAAACTGACAATCGCTTTGTTATCTGATAATTTGCAACAATTGAGAGGTTGTGGGCCTTGTCAGTTTTTGAGGGATACCAGTCATAATCGTTAATTCCCTCAATTTTGTTCTCTGTGCGCGCCAGTGTATAACTCAACCATCCGTTGAGGCGGCCAACCCTCTTTTTAACATAGAACTCTGCACCATAACTTCTTCCCCTGCCAGGAAGTATGTTTGCCTCGATATTCTCATTGAGCATAATATCTGTACCATCTTCGTAGTCTGTCACGTTTCTCATATCCTTGTAATAACACTCTACAGATAGTTCATAATTATTGTCATAAAAATTCCTGAAATATCCCAGAGAATATTGTGAAGCAATAGTCGGCTTTATATTTGCTGAACTTGGTATCCATGTATCGGTAGGCTGACCGGAGGTGCTATTGGACAATAAATGGAGATATTGTGCCATTCTATTGTATGAAGCCTTTATAGAACTGCTGGCTCCTGTTTTCATATTCAACGAAATACGGGGTTCTAGCTCCGTATAGGTTTTCATTATCTCGCCTTGGTCGTAGTATACAGAATCTACCTTTGTGTTATAGTTGTCATATACATTGCTCCAGCCGGAACCTAGCTGATTAAACATCGATATCCTCAATCCGTATTCAATAGAGAGATTCCCGCTTATCTTCTGATTATCTGAGAAATATGCTGCGCTTTCTACTCCTTGTTTCTGTTCAAGAATTATCTCAGAATTTATATTGTTGCCTGTTATCAGTTTGCCGGGATTAAAAGTGTGATGAGTGGAGCATAACCCGAAACGTAATGTGTTATCGGGATTCTTATACCATATAAAATCCTGTTTTATGCTAAAATCCACTATCCCTGAACTCATCCTTGCATCGCTTCCGATATTGAATCCGTAGTTGTAGTTGCTGTATAGAAATGTTGTGTTGGAAAAAAGTCTTTTGCTGAAGAGATGGTTCCAGCGCAAAGTAGTTGTGGAATTACCCCATCCCATACCTAATTCTCCAAATCCGAAATCATCCTTCCCAAAATACCCGGAAAGGAAGAAACGGTTATTGTCATTCAATTTGTAATTAAGTTTTACATTTAGGTCATAAAAGTAAAGAGTCATATCCTCTTTCACTAACCCCGATAATTTTCCCACCAGATCTGCATAGCTTCTTCTTCCGGAGACGATGAATGACATCTTGTCTTTTATTATGGGTCCCTCGATAGTCAGCCTTGATGAAATCAATCCGAGACCACCCGATACTGTGAAATTCTGGTTGTTGCCATCTTTCATGGTAATATCAAGGACAGAAGAGGCCCGGCCGCCATATTGCGAAGGAATACCCCCTTTGTAAACTGAAATATTTTTAAGGGCGTCAGAATTGAAAACGGAGAAGAAACCCATCAGGTGCGATGCACTGTAAACAGGAGCTTCGTCCAAAAGGATAAGGTTCTGGTCTATAGTTCCACCACGTACAGTAAATCCGCTGCTCCCCTCAGATGCCGCACTTATCCCCGGCAGCAGTTGAATGGTTTTAAGAATGTCCTTTTCTCCAAATAATACGGGGATAGTCTCTAATTGCTTTATATTAAGTCGTTCAACCCCCATTTCAACCGATTTTATATTTATATCCCTTCTTTCGGGAGATACTACGATTGCGCCAAGATTTGTATTTGAGGGCTCAATATCAATATTCAAAATTATGTCCCTATTAAGGGTAATATCTTTCAAGATTGTTTTGTAACCTAAATAACTGAACTTGATCCTATGATTGCCGCGGGGAAGTGTAAGTGAATAAAACCCATACGTGTTTGATACCGATCCTGTGGTTGTCCCCTCTTTATAGACAGTTGCTCCAATAAGATCTTCACCGGTAAGAGAATCGGCGATTTTACCACTTATAGTGAATTTTTCCTGAGCATATACATGACAAGAAAGGAGAGAGATGATAGCAAATACAATGGCGCGTCTAATCATTCTTTATTGTTTTTTCATATTGTATGTATTTATTCAATTCCCTTAATTAAGACAGTATCACAATCCGCCGCACTTAATCTGTACTTTAATATTTTCTGATAATCCTCAGAATTATACCATTCATTAAAATCGTCCATAGTGTCAAACTTTATGAGAACCATACGCGTATAGTCCCATTTACCTTCAAGCAACAAAGGAGTATTATCTACTGACAGATACTCCCCTTTATATTTTTTGAAAATATTTCCGGCATTATCGATATATTTCTGATATTCGATATTATCATAAATTCTTATTTGAGCAACAAAAAAGTAACTCATATACCTTCATCTCCTTTGTATTTTAAATGTAACGAATGATATGTTATTAATAAAAACGGTCATATAGGTATTTGCATTTTTCTTGTATGAGATTTCATAGTAAAGATATTTATCCTTAATTTCCGGATAAACGTTTATGCCGTTTTTTTCATTATCAAATTTAATTGAAACCGATTCATTAGTTATGTTTTTTAATGAAAAATATATATATCCCTTCCTTGATACTGTTATAATTCCTGTTTCAGGTTCAGTTATCTCAATATATGATTTTCCGAAACCCGGATAATAAAGAGGTAAATTTACAAAAGTCTCTCTTGACATTGTTCTTATTAACCCGGACTGATCATCTGGATAATGGTTTAAATAAAACCTGGCAGGTGATGCAAAAAAGAAATTATCATTAAAAGCGGGAATGAATTTATCTGAATTTTCGTTTAAATATCCTGCCCCCCACGTTACATCTATAAGTTTCCATTCTTCATCTATCTTTACTGCGTTCCAGGAATGGTTATTTGTAGCTGGAATAATGCCTATATCTGACTTTCTGGTTTTAGAAATACCTGAAATAACAACACATTCCAAAGGAATCAGGTCGCACAAATGTTTAAATAATGTAGAGTATCCCTGACACGTAGCCTTTCCTTCACCTAAAGTACGCAATACTAGTTCCTCCATTATTTTTTGTTCCCTGTACACCTTTTCTGCATCGGAGAAATACATATAATGAATGATTTTTGGACCGGTTTTAAGTGCCTTTATGTCATAAACAATATTGGTAGCTATCCATGTATAAATAGCTCTTGCCTTATCTTCCGGCAGTTCAAAATCCCTGTTTATTAGCTTCACAAGCTGATTAGGATTTGATATGGAAACGGGATAACTCTTGACCCTACGATCAGTTTTTTCGTGATTATTTGAAAAAACAGATGTATTTATTAACGATAAAATTATGATTATAAGTACAATTAACGGGCTTTTAGTCATAAAACAAGTACTAATGTTTCGCTTACTTTTTACAAGCAATTCGTTTGATTTCTTTTGCAATATCCTCGGGCGAAAGAATAAGATCTATACACCCGCTTGCTATAGCGCTCAGCGGCATATCAGGCTGCAGGGCAGTATCCGGTTTCTGAGCAATCGTAATGCCTCCTGCTTCTTTAATTCCGCATAGTGCCGCTGCACCATCACCATCATAACCGGAAACAATTACAGCAATAAGTTTGCCATCCCAGTTTTTTGTTATGGAGCGAAGAAAAACTGTAATCACGTCGGGCCATCCTCTTGGCTTTGATATTGGCTTTAGGCGAAACTCATTATTAAGAACATGCAGGTCTCGCTTTTCTGGAATTATAAACACATGATTGGGCCGTATGTCCAGTCTATCTGAAATAAGTTCGACCGGCATCTCTGTATATAGTGGTAAAATCTTGTGGAGCTGGGTGGCAACAGTTCTCAAATGATTTACAATAACGATGGCAACACCCATATCGGCTGGTAAATTCTTTAGTAAACGGATGTATGCGTCGAGACCACCGGCGGAACCACCAACGCAAACGACAGGAAAGTCTTTTGCACCCGTTGATTTTGTGATTCTTGGTTGCATTTCGGTCATCATTTTCCCGAGAATTGCATATATACTAAAACCACTGCCGAAACAGTCATAAGAGTCAACGCCGCAAACCCAAGTACGTTGGACATTTTACTGTTTGTGTTTTTTTCCATTATTTATTTGTTGTTTGATATGTGAAGTATGGTTCCAATTAAAACAGGAGCAGTGATCAGACCTATTCTTGCGCACATTTCCTGAATAGATGCCATAAGCGGAAATGTAATAAGTGCTGTCCAGAGAGTTGAAAGGCCAAATGCGGCACCGGCCTGTGAATAGGTTGCAATGCTTGAAGGATCATCATCACTTGCACCGGTAACAAGTCCTGGTCCAAGTATTTTCCAAAAGCGGAAAAGTTTAGATGAAACCTTTGTCATATTGTTTGGTCTGGTTTTAAGAGTTGCCGGAGTTCTTTAGCACATCAAGGAGTTCCTTCAGATCAACAGTTGCATATGTAGAAGAGTGATCAGACATTGCATAAGGAATAATCAGATCCTTGTTATGTATCATCGACCCACAAGAATATATAACGTTAGGAACATACCCCTCTCGTTCAAGTTCGTTTGGTGCCAACAGAGGTGTTTTCAGCCTGCCTATTTCTATCTCTGGATTCTTGAGATCATAAAGCGAAGCACCAAGTGTATATTCCCTCATAGGGCCAACTCCGTGTGTGATAACCAGCCAGCCTTCCTCTGTCTCTATCGGGGACCCGGAATTGCCAATTTGAACCAGCTCCCAAGGGTATATGGGTTTCTGTATGATTTTAGCTTCACGCCATATATTTATGCTGTCGGAATATGCAATATAATTGTTAACACCATCTATCCTGCACAGCATGGCATACTTGCCATTAATTTTGCGGGGGAAAAGTGCCATACCCTTGTTTTGAGCTATCTCTCCATTTATTGGCAAAATCTTGAAATTATAAAAATCAGTTGTTTTGATTAACTTAGGGAGTATGGCATTACCGTCATATGCGGTGTAGGTAGCATAATATGTTATTTCTCCATTATCATCGGTAAATTTAACGAAACGCGCATCCTCAATTCCCTTTTGTTCGGTTGATGATATTGGGAAAATGACTCTTTCTGATATGGCAGAGTCTATTGAAAAATTTATCTCATAATGTGATGAGGCCAGCCACATCATTTGATTGATTATTTTCAACTTATCTTCGGTCAGGTTTGGTTCTGTTCTCGCAATTACAAGAACCCTCATTAAATCGCCATAAGTGAAATTTGCCTCTAGTTTATCCAGTATGAATTCAGGTGTCGTATGAATCGCCTGAATGGGAGTTGTGCCAGGGGTTTCTATTATTGGAGTAAAGACTTTATCCTGATCTTGTAGCTTGTCTGGTCGATCTACTTTTGAAGGTGGAACTACATTGACCTGTTCCTGCATTTCGTCCAGTTTTTTTTGAAAGGAAACTTTGTCATATATATGCCTTTTGATTATATCTGCTTCTGCAAGCATCTTTCCAACAGGTTCAAGAGTAAGATTATTGTTCTTATCAAGCACCCCTGAACGGAAAACAACTGACGATATATGCCCTTCACCTGTGGCACGAAAACTGAAGATCACCCTTTTTTCATCGGACCCTAATTCAGACTGATCGGGATTATCTATAATTGACGGATTGAAAAATGCAGCGGATTCAATGGAATATTCCATTGTAAAATACGACCCAATAAGTGCCTTCTGGGATTCACTAAGATCTTCTTCGTTAATTTCAATCTTATCAAATATGGGAGCAAGCTTGGCAAAATGTTTTTCAAATATACGTGAGATATTCCTGTGACGTCTTGAATACCCTCTCAGCAGCTGACTCATTGCAATGTTTATCTCTTTTTCGGGCATAGCCAAAACCTTCCTTATTATATCGGCAGATCTCTCGTCATCGAGATACAGAAAACGGGCGATTACTCTGGTAGAGTCTGGATAAAAAACAAATTTCCTTCGGTTTACGGTTACTTGCATGTTTCTTGGTTTTAAACTCTAAACTTACAATAATTTATCGGACATGTCTCAATTGAGGATTCAGTTATAAACTATATTGCTAAGAGAGAAAGTCCCATAGCAAAGGTCCCCTTGGGGGTAAGTGTAAATTGCTTCTGCGTATCCAGCAAGTCTGTACCCGTTTATCTCCCTGTAATCTTTTAAAGGTGTTGCCCAGGGAAGTTTCTTGCCTGCATCTGCCGCGTATCTGTCGTTTGAAATAAAGTTAATAAGTTCTCCTTTGTCATTAAAATGGAGCCAGGCAAAAATTGTGATATTGTTATTTGTAAATGACGCCTTGACAATATTGCCGTTAACCTCCAGCCAGTCTATCCGCTTGTCTATGAGAGTGGAAGGTGCCATGCAGCACATGTCATTGAAAAACGTAACAGTTTCTGCCATATTCATGTTTTCACCATCCAGATACTGTACTTTAAATAGTGAAAAAAGTCTTATATCCATATAGGCTTTGCCATTGTTAAAACAATGATAACCTGTAACTGGCAGATGTTTCATAGTGGCTTTCATAAAGAACAGGCGAGTAGGGATTTGCATGAAATTGTATTGTTCCGATTCAAACTTCATCCACTCAGATTGTTCGTCTTTTCTAATTCCCCCCGTAAACACGATTTTAAATTTGTTCACTTTGGGTTTGCCGACAGAACCAGTGTAGCGAAGATATCTTTTTACAGGTTCTGGTAACTGCTGCATATCTTCTTCATTCAAATTTCCATCTGAGAAATATTTTCCCTGACTCTGATTTATTTTAAGATCATCAAGATATTTCTTGTAAAAACGCCCCCTGAAAGTAATACTCATATTATTTAATTGTTTTTTTGAACTCAATTATTTTCAAGGCATCTTCAATCTGGTTGATATCTGCAATATCTATTACCAGAGGAATCAATTTGCCAATGTTTTTACTATTAGAAAAGGATTGTTTGATTGAGTTGCTGATTGTAAGGTCAAGAACTGCTGATTTGTTTTTTTCTGTAAAGAAGAAACTTATTTTAAAGCATGTTTCCCATACCGATAACCAAAATACGGTTTTTTTCCTGTATGTAACCTTACAGAGCCATGATTTTCCGTCTTTGTAGTAGTTCCATTGGTGTTCCAGAGAATAAGGCTCATTCGATATTACAGATATAAGATGATCGTATACAGAATATAACTCTTTCAAAGAATCTTTTAAAACCAGATTGTCCGGGTATCGTTCATTTTCTCGTAATAGTATTGTTTCCATTTATTCATTTATTATATGGAATTGTAAAATTAAATGTACTCCCTTCTCCCTCTTTACTTTCTGCCCATATTCTACCGCTATGCATTTCTACAAACTCTTTGCAAAGCAATAATCCAAGACCTGTACTGGGCTCGTCTTTAGTTCCCTTTCTATTATTAAGTGTGTCAATCGTGAATAAGCTGTCAATCATTGTTTTGTTCATACCAATGCCGTTGTCCCTGATCGAAAAAGTTACATTTCTGTATTTGTCGGCAGTTGTCAAAAGTGTTACTTTCCCGCCATCGGAAGTGAACTTAAGGGAATTTGATAATAGATTACGGACCACAGACTTTATTATATTACTATCTACATAAACCTCCAACTTATCCGGAATATTCACATAAATATCTATTCCCTTTATTTTTGCATACTCCTGCATCATTTCAATACATTCGTCTACAAGTGGCTTTAATTCAAAAAATGCAGGAGTGAAAGAGATTGCTCCTTTCTGAATTTGCGACCATTGCAAAAGATTTTCTATCAGACGGTTTAGGTTTCTCGCCGATTTACTCATCTGGACAGCTATTTCCTGAACCTGTGACATTGTAAGATCTGGCAACTCATCTGCCATAATTTGTGTCAGCCCGAGAAAACTATTTAGGGGGCTACGCAAATCATGAGCTATTATTGAAAAGAATTTGTCTTTACTGGCATTAAGAATCTTAAGACGTTCCTCACTTTCCTTCAACTCCTGTTCAAATCTTTTTTTCTCAGAAATATCTGTTAAGAAACCTTCAATATGATTCAAAATGCCATCATCTCCATAAAAACCCTGTCCGCGCTCCCATACATACTTCATTGTTCCGGATTTTGTAATAATCCTATATTCTAATTCATATGAAATGTATTTATCAAGAGCTTTCTGAATTGTTTCCCAGACCATCTCCCTGTCATCCGGATGTATGATTTGATTAAAAGTTATTGTTTTATTTTTAATTAGTTCTTCAGGAGAATATCCTGTTAGTTCAACTGAGCCTTGACTGACAAAATTCATGGTCCATTCGGGTTCATTTATACATGAATATACCATTCCCGGCATATTATTCATTAATGTAGCCAATTCCCTTTTTGTTTTTTGTAACTCTTCTTCGGCTTTTTTTCGATCTGTAATGTTTCTTGAAAAAATAGCAACTCTGTCTGTTATCTCATTTTCAATAAAAATAGGATGAAAGGTGGATTCATTCCAATATCCTGCACGAAAATCCTCGGAGGTTACAGTCTTTCCAGTAGAAATAACTTGATCGACAAGTTTTTTCCTCCTCTCTGCAATATCTTTTGGTAAAAGGTCAAAAACATTTTTCCCAATCAATTCTTCACGAGTAGTATCAAACCTTTTTGCATGAGCCTCATTGCAATCAACCACAATGCCATCTTTATCGAGCAGAATAAATATGTCATTTGTCGATTCCATAATTGCCCTAGCATTGGCCTCACTCTCCTTGAGCCGCTTCTCGGTCTCCTTACGAGCAGTTATGTCACGTGCGATAACCATCATATTTACGAAGAGATCATTTTCAAATATCGGTACAAAATAACTCTCGTAATATCGATATGTTCTGTTGTCGCCAAATGCGGAATGTTCTGCAAATTGGGTAGTCCGGGTTTGTTTTGCATTGCTGAATGCTTGGTCATAAATGTGTATGGAATCTTCTGAGAGAAAATCGGCGTAAGATTTTTCCTTAATATCCTTGATTGAGAAATCTTTAGCAAAGTGATTCAGATAGATATATTTCCCATCACGGTCATATAAGGCAATATAATCTGGTAGAGCTTGTACCAGATTTTGCCATTTAATTTCACCCGTTAATTCATTCATAAATATTTACTGGCAATTTCAATCAAATTTATAAAAAATGAATGAAAAATGCTAATAAATGATTTTGCGGAAAGAGGAGTGGCTATTTGGGTTTAACCACACAAGCGAACTGTACGTATCGAGTATCTGAAAGATATCCGAAAGACAATAAATTCAGGAGATTGAATTTCCATAACCTTATGGGATTAATCCCTTCTATTGTTATAATCTCGAAGCCTAAAGAGACAAACATTTCAATAATACTTCTCTGAGTAAAAAATCTCAGGTGAGTTTTGTCCAGTATACCGGCATCCTCATACTTCCACTGCTTTTTCAACAGCAAATCTCTAAGGTTGTAAAAGTATCTTACATTAGGAATAGAACTGACAATAATACCATCTTGGCCAATCTTGTCTTTTATCAACATTAAGATACTGAATGGGTCAACCAGATGCTCAAGTACGTCATTAAAGATAATACAATCAAAGTATTTTTCAGGTAATGAGTCGACCAAATCTGCAAGATCACCTGTAAGAACCTTGTCAATTTTTGATCTGGCTATCTCACTTGCATCTTTATCAATTTCAATTCCCCAAATTTCTGCTTTAAGTTTTTGTTTAAGCTGATAACCGAATAATCCCTGACCACAGCCAACATCCAATATTCGTTTGGCTGTATCAGGGATATATTTCATCATCTCCGGGCGGGTCTGTACATGATATCCCTTTGGTTTGACAGACAGGTTCTGTAAATTTTGAGTGTAGGCCATTTTATTTTATTGCCTTTGACTTGCAGCTGTCGGTGCATTTGTTGCATTGTACGCAATCGTAATTTGACAGTGAGGATATTTTGGTCTTCCTATCTATCACAATTGCCTGGGTAGGGCACACCTTCTGGCAGGCACCGCAATGGATACAGCTTGAATTGTCTATACGGCGCTGCTTTACCGAAAAGAATGAGAACACTCCCAGCAACACCCCGTAAGGACACATGAACCTGCAGAAAGGTCTCGGGAACCAGTATCCAATTACCATCATCACAAGTAGATAGCCCCATGCGAAAAAGCCGAATGACCACAGTAACTTAGCCTCCATTGGCTGACCTGCAATAAATGCCACCAGTTGCTCGAACCAGCTCTTTCCTATGAAGAAGACAGCCTTGTATGGTTCCAGTTCGCATGCCAGAAAATAACTCGATTTGAGAGCGAAGTATATAGTTCCGACAAGTAGTGCAATAGGGAAAATCTTGATTATGGTATTAAGTTTCTGAGGTATTTTTACCAGCTTCTTTTTCTTTTGGAAAATATGCTGCATTGCTCCAAGCGGACATCCCGAAGTACAGAACACCCTTCCTGCAAAAAGTGCCACAATGAGAGGCGAAAGGAACACTACAAGTGTGACAAGCCCCACCATCCTCGGGCTGACCATTCCCATTGTAACGTTTGTTATCACCCCGACAGGGCATATACAGCCACCACGAATTATTCCCAGATAAGCCAGTGCAATTATTGCCAGCATGCTGAGCTTCCATGAAGCCTTCCTCTTCATTACGAAGAACACCCCGACAAGCATTATCACTATTAGAACACCCATATCCACGAACACCATGTATTCCGGAGTTGGATTGTATTGTACGGGAACATAACTATCACGGAATTCGGCGACATTTCCGTTTGGATCTATCTCCTTTACACAATTTGGGTCGTTGGCGTCCTGAACTGACTGATTGGTCTGTTGTGCCTCCTCCTGCTGAGCAGTAGACAAACTGCTGACTGCAGCAACAGCTGGAGAGACAAACTGGAGCATGACAACCATTATGACTGTAAACAACTTAGATATTAATTTCATCCTTTGATCGTGTTTAAATGTATTCTCCACCATTTTCAAGGCTGTATTCCCCCTTGAAATCATCCTCCGGACCTATGTATACCCTGTCTATAGCCTTCTGCGGGCACTTAGCGGCAATGTTGCAGCTGTTGCACGCCAGGCAAAGGTCGGGGCGGATTATAAGGAACATAGATCTAGTGCCTTTTTCGTTGCAGTTCTTGACACACTTGCCACATGCCGTGCAGAGCTTGTCATCGATTGTATAGATGAATGAGCCGTCCTGACCTCCTGAATAGTTTTCGCGTTTAACAGCATTGTACTTGCATACCCTTATACCTTCGGTCATTATCTTGTCCGACTCTATGTTCTTGTTGCTTATGTGCCCGTAGCATACAACACAGTAAGAACACTTCTTCTGGTCGTTCACTGCCTTCACTGCCGAAGGGTTGCGGACACATGCAGTCTCGCATGCGCCACAACCGTTACACTTTTCCGGGTCGATTGCCCATACATACCTTGTGAGTGGTCCGGCCTCCTCTGGGTTTAACTGCTTGCTCACAACACGGTAGACAACACCACCAATAGCGAGTGCACATGTTGCCCTACCGAAATTCACCAAAAACTTACGTCTGTCCATTGTGATATAAATTTTATTACTTTTTATCCTTTAAAAACGGGATGGGTGCCCATTTGGCAGGAAGAACAAACCCTTTGCTTAACAAACCCTTTGGCGCACCTTCACCTGAAATATCAAGAAGTGCATTCTGGAGACGGAGGGCGTCTGCCTCACTAATTTTAGACATGTCGAGAATCACTGAACAGAGTGGAATCTCCTCCGTCTTCCCTATGACCCTGAAATCATCAGGCTGCGCAAAATCTACCGCACAACTTGCAGTAAGGGCATAATCGGAGATTATTGCTACTTCGGCAAGGTTGTCGGAAAGAGTATTGATACACTCGGTGCAGCTTGCCTTGTTGGTTATCTCTTTTGGCTCTATACCATCTTTCTCAAGCATTGCAAAGGGAGAGTGGTATTTCTCGTAAGAGTCCTGCTGTCCAGCGACAAGCGTTTTTCCGTTGATATCCTTCAATGTCTTTACATCGGAGTCATTCTTGACTATGAATAACCCGGTGAGCCATTGTTTACCCGATGGGTCAAGTAAATCTGCAATCCGTTTGTATTTGATGTCAGTACCCGGTGTTATCATGTATGCCAGCCATGGCTTGCATATGACACCGTCAAATTTACGTGCTACTAATGAATCATTCAACTCATACTCTTCAATAAAATAGCTGATCTGCAGGTCTATGTTGTATTTAGATTTAAGGGTGTCCTGTAGATCTTCGTACTCTCTTGCTGCCAGATCATGAATGCATGAGCAAGCTGTCAGTTTGCAATAAGTTTCGCTAACCGCCAGATGAATGGTTAACATTGAGTCTCTCGCAGATGCGATGGTTCCTGTTGTAGGTTCAAATGCGGTTTCGTCAAATTTACCTGCTGTCACATTACTATTGTTGCAGCCTGCAAAAAGAGCGCAGACTGCAACAATTATAAGGATTCCTTTAATTAAGGTTGATGTTTTCAAATTCCGGATGTTATTTGGTTGGTATACATTTTACAATACCGCTTGTCTTTGAAGCAAGGTATACATTGTCTTTAGTGTCAACTGCCATTGGTATGTATGCACAACCTTTAACCAGTTCCTCTATTCCCTCTACTTTTTTTGCTCCTTCTTTGCTGTATACTTTTATACGTGTAGGGTCCTTCTCAACTGTAACGATACCGCCGTTTGAAAGGAAGGCTACGCTAACAGGGTTACAGCAACCGTGGAAATCATCGATGCCGTTTCCGCGTTGACCAAATGATATGGTTGGCTTACCAGCAAAATCAAATCCGTTTACCCTGAAAGCTCCTAGATTTGCCACCAGAATTTCATTGTTACGGATGCTGAAATCCAGAATGCCACAGCAGGTACGTAATTTTTCAATTGCAGATGTTTTCTCACCAGTTTCGGCATTGTAAATTGCAATCATCCTGGTTCTTGTGTCTGCAACCATGATTTTGCCGTCAGCAACTCTTGCGCCGGTTGCACTTATGATGTCAGCAAGCTTCATTTCCCTTACTTTTGCACCTTTAGCGTTGAATACCACGCACTCAACACCTACAGGAGCATCTATCTCTCTTGTTGTGCCTCTTGATTCTACTTTCTTTTTGCCCATCAATGTGCCGAAAACATAAATGTTGTCACTCTTGTCAACTGCAATTGCAGAAGCTTTGGATGTCATTTTAGTTTTGAATTCACTTACTTTGGTACCCTTTGCGTCAATTATACGAACACTACCGTCACTCTTAAGTGCGCAGATATTGTCATTTGATAATATTGACAGGTAGATAACTTCCTGATGGTCCTTTCCTGTAAAACCGGCATCTACCACATATGCTAAATCATGAGCATCGGTGATTAATGAATCAAGACCAACTTCTGTCTTTTTCATCTCATCGGTTTGTTCACGCATTTTGGCAACTCTTGATGTTGCTGCAATTTTAGGATCGAGCATATTTATATATTTCTCAATTTCAGCAGCACTTTTTCCAGATGTCAACTGACCAACCAATATTGCTGAATAATAAGATTTTGGATTCTCCTTCACGAAATTTTCAGAAAGTTGTCTAGATTCCTCCTGATACTTTTCAATAATTGCAGTGATTTCTGCTTCGCGCGCTGGGGTAGCTTTAAGTGAGTCTACTCTTTGATAGAGCTCTTTATAAAGTTCTTCAAGCTTATATTGTTCATAAAGTTCCTTAGTTTTACTTCTAAGAGAATTGGCAGCGTCCTGGGTTTTTCCGCCGGCGATAACAGCATTATTCAATGAATCTACATGTCCCGTAAGTGTCATATCTGCATTTTCTGCATAGAAATAAGTCATGCTTCTTTTTCCTTCAATCATAAGATAGTATTGGGAAGGTTCTGCAATAGTGTCGGTAAAAGTAAATTTACCATCTTTGATGATTGCGGTGTCTGCCGGGATGTCTCTGTTTTCAAGTGACATAAGAATGACTTTGCCATCTGTGATTCCCGCAAGCGTACCGTTAAGACTAAAACTTTTAGGTTCATTGTTGCAGGCAGTGAATACTCCAATCAAGAGCACGATAGCTGCATAGCGTGAAAATAATGTTGTTTTCATATAATATTTTATAGGGTTTGTTTCGGTATTTGACTATTATTAAGGAAAAAGGTTTACAAATATACGCTCTTATTGGATTTTCCTAATATTACATTAGCAAAAATGGTTTATTTCCAATAAAATATTTGTTTATGTATCAATATATATACAGTTGAAAACGATTTTACCCTAATTTTTAGCATGCATTTTTTCCTTCATTGATTTTGTGTAGCAACCCGATAATCCATACTCATTACGGAGTTTATTAACCATTTTATAAAGATTATCCTTATACTCTTTTGAGGCTCCTCCGGATTTATACTCAATCCTGAAATCATCGTAAAGATGGGGGTATTTATTTTCAATGAAGTCAAAGAATACGTTCCTGGTTTTTCCTCGCAGATAGAGGGCACCAGTCAACATATAGTGAACGTTGGCCTCCCTGCCCTTGATACATATTGATTCGATGTTTACATAACTATCTGTAAGAAATGGGATAATGGGCATAACGTGTAGTCCGGTGGAGGCATTTGTCCTTCGAAACGTCTTTATCATTTCAAAACGTTTCTGTGTTTCGCATCCTTCAGGCTCTATCTGTTTCCTGAGTTCTTCATCGGTAGTGGTTATTGTAGTGGCCACATTAACGTATGTTATTCTTGATAACTGGTCAATTAATTCATAATCACGAAGAATAAGGTCAGATTTTGTAGAGATTATGGCGGGGGTTTTATACTTTATAAGGAGCTTTAATATTTCCGGCATTAATTTGTACCTGGCTTCGGCAAGTTGATAGCTATCTGTAACACCTCCAATATTAATCACTTCCCTTTTCCACGAGCTGTCACTAAGTTCTTTTTCCAGTTGGTCTACAATATTGGTTTTTACATAGACATTTTTGAAATAATCATCGTCATTTAAAAATTCATGAGAATACATTGCATAACAGTATTTGCAACCATGCTGGCAGCCTCTGTAGATATTCAGGTCCCAACCATACGGTATTTTCCTGTTAAGCTTATGTAAAGCATTAACACAGTTTATCTCAAAAATATTCAAGTTTTAAAGTGATTTCAATATTTTGCCAATTCCATTACAGTTTTTTCTGTTTTTTCCCATTGCGTCAGCTGCAATCATCGAATATAGTACTTTCTCAGGTGTTATGCACACTGCTTCATGATGTATTCCCTCTTGCGGAACGACTGCCTTCAAAGCCACTTTCATAAGCCTTGATCTGTCTGTATTATTTATTCCAATTTCTGCAAATGTGGTCGGCAGACCAATCTCTTCACAAAATGAGTACACAGTATCAATTTCAGAAGGTAAAGCATCTGTAAGATGTAGTCCTGCCAGAACGCCGAAGGCTACTTTTTCGCCATGATAGAATGAATGGGTCTCTTCAAGAGCAGACAATCCATTGTGTATTGAGTGTGCAGTGGCCAGCCCCGAACTTTCAAACCCTATTCCGCTTAAAAGGATATTTGCCTCAACAACACGATTCAATGCTTCTGTGATTATTTTGTTTTCACATGCCATTTTTGCAGCTGCTCCGTAACTTATAATTGTATCGTAGCACAGCTTTGCCAGGTTCAATCCGGTCATTGTACTGTAACCACCGCATTCGTTCATTGACTGACTCCTTTCGCAAGATCTGGCTTCGAACCATGTGGCCAACGCGTCTCCCATTCCGGCGATAAGGAAACGGACAGGTGCCTGAGCAATAACATTCATGTCCACCACAACCGCCTGAGGGTTCATCTTCTGATAATACACCGATTCAAATACTCCGTTGTCGGAGTAGATTACGGCACATCCACTGCAGGGGGCATCTGTAGAGGCAATTGTCGGCACTATAATTACCGGTACTCCTGCACGGTCAGCTACAATTTTTGCAGTATCTATTGCTTTTCCGCCTCCCACACCAGCCACAACATTTATATTATTACCAGTAACAATATCGTACAACCGTTTTATTTCATTTTCGCAGCACTCTCCATTGAACTCTTCCAGATAGATGTCATTTCCAGTAAATTTTTTCAGATTATCAGACAGAATAATTTTCTTAGCTGTGCGGGAAGATATTATCAATCCTTTTTTTCCGAAGGATTTAATCAATTCCGGAATATCGGCAATCAGTCCTTCTCCCTGAAAATATTTGCCCGGAAACACCGACTTTAAAATTCTTCTATTGGTTGTCATAATTAATAATGTTTAATGAGATACCATTTTAAGACCAATGATTGAAGCAATTAATGTTGATATGAAAAAGAGTCTCCAAAAGTCGGTCGGTTCCTTAAATAGGACTATCCCCACTAATACAGTTCCAACCGCACCAATCCCTGTCCAGACAGCATAGGCAGTTCCGATAGGTAATTCCTGTGTAGCCTTGACAAGCAAATACATACTAAGGGTCAGACATATGAAAAATCCGATATACCAATATGTAACAACTATTCCAGTTGACTCTCTGGCTTTACCAAGACATGTAGCAAAGCCAACTTCAAATAGTCCTGCTATTAAAAGTAAAATCCAATTCATTATCAGCCATTATTTTATACGGATACTTTATGTTTGTTAGAAAGAGTGGGTGAGGGGGTACAGAGCTGCCGGCTGCACAACGGTTTTTTTGTTCCAGTATCTCAGCTATCCATTCAGGTTCCTGTTTGCCTCTGCCCACCTCCAGCAGAGATCCAACAACGGCCCTCACCATATTTCGTAAAAAACGGTTTGCCGATATAGTGAAACAGAAAGAGGAATTTGTCAGAGAAATATTCATTGGTGAGTCCGGGGTCCACAGTGCTTCGGTCACTGTGCAGATATTTGTCTTAACGTCGGTGTGAAGTTTAGCCATTGAGGTAAAGTCACGCTCACCCAGTAGGCTGACAGCTGCCGTGTTCATTTTTTCAAGATTGATCTGGTATGGAAAAAAATATGAGTACCCATCCAGAAATGAGTCTTTTTTAGTGTGAATAAAATATTTATATGTCCTGCTGACAGCGTCAAAACGGGCATGTGCATCACCTGCAACCTGACAAATATCATGAAGTGTAATGTCAGAAGGCAGAATGGCATTTATTTTGTAAATCAGCTTTGGGAAATCCTGAACGAGTATAGGGTTAGCGGAGTCGAAATGGGCAATATAGTTGATTGCATTAACTCCGGCATCTGTTCTACCGGCTCCAGTAATTCCTGTCTCGCTTCCAAGATAAATTGAGAATGCTCTTTCCAGCTCTGCCTGAACAGAGGCCTGACTAACCTGAATCTGCCACCCGCAGTAAGAGGAACCTCTGTAAGAAAGAGAAATAAAGTAACGCATTCTTAAAAATAAGTTAAATTTGTAAGATTTGAATGCTACAAAAATACAAAATCATTTAATATGGAAACCGTAAATATCAAAGAACTAAACGAAAGAATTCAGAGAGAGAGCGCCTTTGTAGATATGATCACTCTGGAGATGAACAAGGTTATTGTCGGACAGAAACAGCTGGTAGAGAGCCTTATGATTGGGCTTCTTGCAGACGGTCACATTCTTCTTGAAGGTGTTCCGGGGCTGGCCAAGACACTTGCAATCAATACGCTGGCATCAATTGTGGACTCACAGTTCAGCCGTATCCAGTTTACCCCCGACCTGTTGCCGGCCGACCTCATTGGGACGCTCATCTACAGTCAGAAAAGTGAACAATTTCAAATAAGGAAAGGACCGATTTTCGCAAATTTTGTATTGGCCGATGAAATCAACCGGTCCCCGGCTAAAGTTCAGTCTGCACTTCTGGAGGCAATGCAGGAGAGACAGGTGACAATCGGCGACCAGAGTTTCAAGCTCCCTCAGCCGTTTTTGGTTATGGCAACACAGAATCCGATAGAGCAGGAGGGTACATATCCGCTTCCTGAAGCTCAGGTGGACCGTTTCATGCTTAAAGTGGTTGTAACCTATCCAAAGAAAGAGGAGGAGAAACTTATCATCAGAATGAATAACAGCGGAACCTTCCCCAAGGCAAACAAGGTTCTTAAACCGGAAGATATACTTCGTGCGCGAGAGGTGGTGAGAGAGGTTTACATGGACGAAAAAATTGAAAAATATATAGTTGACATTGTTTTTGCAACAAGGACACCGGAAGAGTACGGACTTAAAAACCTTAAGGATCTCATATCTTACGGAGGATCACCAAGGGCCAGCATCAATCTGGCAATGGCAGCTAAGGCATATGCATTCATAAGAAGGAGAGGATATGTAATTCCAGAGGATGTAAGGGCTGTCTGCTACGAGGTACTCAGACACAGGATAGGTCTTACATATGAGGCTGAGGCAGAAAATGTCACAACAGAGAATATTATTACAGAGATAATGAACGCAATAGAAGTTCCTTAATATGTCAACAACAGAGTTACTAAAAAAGGTCCGGAAAATTGAGATTAAAACCAAAGGGTTATCCAGACAGATCTTTGCCGGTGAGTACCATTCAGCCTTTAAAGGCAGGGGTATGGCATTCAGCGAGGTGAGGGAGTACCAGTATGGCGACGATGTCAGAAGTATGGACTGGAACGTGACTGCCAGGCTCAATGCACCTTATATCAAGGTTTTTGAAGAGGAGAGGGAATTAACGGTTGTATTGCTGGTAGATGTGAGCGGGTCCAGGACATTCGGTACTACAGCCAAGCTGAAGAAGGAGCTGATAACGGAGATTGCAGCAGTACTTTCGTTTTCGGCCTCAGCAAACAACGATAAGGTTGGTGCACTCTTTTTCAGTTCTAAGGTTGAGAAGTTCATCCCCCCAAAAAAGGGAAGGAGTCATTTACTGAGAATTATAAGAGAGTTACTGGAGTTTGAACCGGAAGACAACGGAACAAATGTTGGAGAAGCGTTGAGGTTCCTGACAAATGCAATCAAAAAAAGATGTACTGCATTCTTATTGTCGGACCTTATTGATGTGGATTCTCAGTTCAGGCCAAGATATGAGGATGCAATTAAAATTGCTGCAAACAGACACGATATATCAGTAATTTCTGTCTACGACCCAAGGGAACGGGAACTGCCGGATGTTGGTCTTATAAGGGTTGTTGATTCAGAAAGCGGCAAGGAGAAGTGGGTTGACACATCCAGTAAGGATGTGCGGGAATATTTCGATGACTGGAACAAAAAGGTACTGTTCTACACCCAGCAGTGTCTCAGAAAATATCAGATAGACTCAGTGAGTATTTCTACAAACGAAGATTTTGTGAAAGGTTTAATTGCTCTTTTTAATAAAAGGTAGAAAAGTATGAATGGAAAGGATACATTACTAATTGGAGATCAGACTATATTAAGCTTTAAAACTACTGTTCCAAAGGGAACAAAGTTCATTTTTCCTACGCCATCCAACCCAATTACAGAGGGTGTGGAGATTGTTGGGGCTCCAAAAATAGATACACTCTCCGAGGTTAACGGTCAATTGAATCTTGAGGCAAAAATTGTAGTTACCTCATTTGACAGCGGCTCCTTTGTGTTGCCAAAATTCCCGGCGTATCTCAGCAAACTTGACGGTTCTGTAGATACCGTCTGGTTCGATGGTGGTAAGCTTGAAGTTCAGACAATTCAGATTGACACTGCAACCTTCAAACCCTTTGATGTCAAGGATCAGATAACCTATCCGTACACTGTCAAAGAGTTTTTGCCGTGGTTTGCACTGGCTGTATTAATTGTATTTCTTGGATATCTTATAAGGAGGTTTATTAAAAACAGGAAACAGAAGAGATCACTGTTTGGCAAACCTGTGGTTACAGATCCTCCGCACATAGTGGCATTGAGAACACTGGAGCAGATAAGAGCCGAGAAACTATGGCAGAACAATCAGGAGAAGCTTTACTATACAAATATTATTGATACTCTTAGAATCTATATAGAAAAGAGATATAAAGTCCAGACAATGGAGATGACCTCTAAAGAGATTCTGGAAGCACTTTCAAAAGAGAAGATAGAACCTAAAGAGTATAAGAATCTTGGTGAACTCCTCAAATTGTCGGATCTGGTAAAGTTTGCGAAATATAAAGCGACACAGGAGGAGAATGAAAATGCAATACCGGTTGCTGTGCGGTTTGTGAATGCGACTTTTTTACAGGAAATGGAACAAGAAAAAGGGAGGTAGTATGTTTTTTGAATATCCAAATTTACTATATTTAGAATTGTTGCTTATACCTGTTCTGGCTCTATATATCTGGAGAGAGATAAGAGGTTCGGTACCGGCAATACGTTTATCAACATCTGCTCCATGGAGCGGAAAGGGGGGGCGTTCAAAGAAAATAATACGACACTTCTCCTTTCTTTTAAGGTTTATAGCTTTTGCAGCATTGATTGCAGCAATTGCAAGACCTCGTTCATCGCAGGATTTTGAAAAAGTTAACACAGAAGGCATAGATATTGTCTTTGCTCTTGATATCTCTACAAGCATGCTTGCCCGTGACTTCAAACCCGACAGGATTAGTGCAGCTAAGGATATCGCAATTGAGTTCATTGCTCAGCGGCCGAATGACAGGATGGGAGTTGTAGTCTTTGCCGGTGAGAGTTTCACACAGTGTCCCCTTACGACAGACAGGGCGACTCTTATAAACCTGATGAAGGAGATTGAAACAGGTCTTATAGAGGATGGTACCGCAATAGGCAACGGTCTTGCCACTGCTGTTGGCCGCCTTAAGGATTCACAGGCAAAAAGCAGGGTGATAATTCTTTTGACAGACGGAGTTAACAACAGGGGGGAGATTGCCCCACTTATGGCAGCGGAAATTGCCAAGACCTATGGAGTGAGGGTTTACACAATTGGGGTAGGTGCAATGGGAATGGCACCATATCCGGTTATGACTCCGTTTGGAGTTGATGTACAACAAGTACAGGTAGAAATAGACGAACCTCTTTTACAGCAGATTGCAAATGATACTGGCGGAAAATATTTCAGGGCCACAGATAATACAAAGCTGCTTGAGATTTACGGGGAGATAAACAAGATGGAGAAGAGCAGGACAGATGTGGACTCATTCCCTATCTACAAGGAGCTTTTTATGATTTTTGCATTAATTGCTCTTTTTGCTCTTACCCTTGAGGTTATTTTCAGACTTTTTGTTTCACGTAGAATACCATAGAATATGTTACAGTTTGCACAGACACAATATTTATTGCTGATACTTGTAATACCTTTTCTGTTTCTCTTTTATGCTTTCTCCAGAAGAGGCAGAAGAAAGAGACTGGAAAAGTTCGGGCAGAAAGAGGTTATTGAAAGCCTTATGCCAACGGTTTCCAGGAGCAGAGGATGGGTGAAAATATCGATTTTCTCTTTAGGATTATTCTTCTTCGCACTCGGACTGGCTCGACCTCAACTAGGGGCAAAACTTAAAGAGGTGGAAACCAAGGGTGTGGAGATAATGATAGCTCTTGACGTTTCAAATTCTATGCTTGCAGAAGATTTTTCACCAAACAGGCTGGAAAGAGCCAAGCTTGCAATTTCTCGTCTTGTAGACAAGTTGAATGAGGACCGTATAGGATTGATTGTATTTGCAGGGCAGGCTTATGTTCAATTGCCAATAACAACTGACTACGTTTCAGCCAAAATATTTCTCAATAATATAAACAGTGAGTCGGTTCCTGTACAGGGAACAGCTCTGGCTGAGGCAATCAACGCAAGTATAAAGAGTTTCAGTCTTGACAGCAAGAACAGCAGAGCCGTTATTCTTATTACAGACGGAGAGAATCATGAAGATGACCCTGTTAGTGCAGCAAAAACAGCAAATGACCTGGGTGTAAGGATATTTACTCTGGGTATAGGTTCCGATACCGGAAAACCAATACAGATGCCCGGAGGAGAGTTGCTCAAGGATAAGGACGGTAATATAGTGGTTACTAAGCTAGATCTGGAGACACTTGCAAAAGTTGCCGAAGCGGGTGGTGGAGTTTTTGTAAGGGCTGGCAACAGCGATTTTGGACTAGATGCAATAGTGGATAAAATACACAACATGGACAAGCAGAACTACAAATCAGTCGTTTTTGAAGATTTTGATGAGCAGTATATGTACTTTTTTGCAATTGCTCTATTCTTCTTTCTGCTGGAATTTATAATTTTGAACAGAAAAGGAAAAATATTTTTTAAATAGCAGATAAATATGAGAGGTTTTATATTGACGATAATTTTTGCTTTTTTAATAAATACAGCCTGGTCACAGGTTGAGAAGGGGGAGATTCGTTCAGGAAATTCTGCCTATAAAAAAGGAAATTATCAAAAAGCAGAGATTGATTACAGGAGAGCACTTGAGAAGAACCCAAACTCCATTCAGGCTAAATATAATCTGGGTAATGCATTATACAAGCTCAACAACGCTCCTGAGGCAGAAAAAGTTTTAACCCCGGTTGCAGATTCTGTAGCAGATCAAAGCATGAAGGCCGATGTATTCCATAATATTGGTAACTTTAGTCTCGCTCAGAAAAAATACAAGGAATCTGTTGATTCATACAAAAACTCATTAAGGATACATCCAGGCGACATGCAGACAAAATCAAACCTGGCATACGCACAAAAAATGCTTAAGAACGAACAGGATAAGCAGAAAAAGGACCAGAACAAAGACCAGAACAAAGACGACAAGAAGGATCAGGACAAGAATAAAAACAAAGATCAAAACAAAGATCAAAACAAGGATAATAAAGATAAACAGCAGCAACCTCCTCCAAAAATAACTCCACAGGCAGCGCAGCAAATGTTGCAGGCAATTCAGAACAAGGAGAAAGAGACTCAGGAAAAGGTTAATAGGGAGAAGGTGAAGGTGTTGGAAGGCAGGCAAAAAGAGAAGAATTGGTGAAAAAAATATTGAAAAAATATGATTGTTATGAATCTTAAAAGGGTGATGTTGCTGCTGGGCTCACTTGTGATAAGCATGGCTTGTATGGCCCAGGGTGCTTTTACAGTTGATGCTCCAAGGGTTGTGGAGCTTGACGAGAGTTTCAGACTTGTCTTTACTGCAAACTCAGAACCGACAAGCTTTAACCCACCTGTATTTTCGGGTTTTGATGTGCTGGCGGGTCCTTCTGCTTCTACAATGAGCAGCACGCAGATTATCAACGGAAAAAGAACCGAAAGTTTTCAGGTGAGCTACACATATGTCCTTCAGCCAAAATCGGTGGGTAAGTTTACTATTCCATCAGCTTCGGTAGTCATTGGGGGAAAAGGATATACATCAAACCCAATAACGATTGAAGTTGTAAAAGGTGACGGAAGTGCAGCCGGAAATTCAGAACGGTCGGCACAAGCAACAGGTAGTGTATCGAGCGATGATATTTTCATGCGGATGAGCATAAGTAAGGGACGGGTTGTAAAAGGAGAGAGCCTTGTAGCAACTTTGAAGATTTACACTAAAGTTCCTATAGCAGGATTCGAAAATGTAAAATTCCCCACTTTCAACGGTTTCTGGAGCCAGGAGATTGAGACCCCATCAAACATAGAGTTCGTTAGAGAATCGGTAAACGGCAAGATATATGATGCAGCAGTTTTAAGAAGATATATGCTTGTTCCGCAACAGACGGGCAGTCTCACTATTGAACCATCGGAAATGATATGTCTCATTCAGATAAAATCGCCAACCGGTGGTGGACAGAGATCTGTATTTGACGATTTTTTTGAAAGCTACCAGACAGTCAAGAAGAGAATAACAGCTCCGGGAATACATATAATGGTTGATGCATTGCCTGCCGGTGCTCCTGCTACATTTGCAGGAGGTGTGGGTGACTTTCAGATGTCTGCAAAACTAACCAGAGATACTGTAAGTGCTAATGAGGCTGTTTCTCTAATTGTAACAATAAGTGGGACAGGAAACATAAACCTGATTGATGCACCAAAAATTGAATTTCCTGCCGATTTTGAGGTTTATGATGTCAAGATATCGGATAAAAGCAATAAAACCAACAAAGGGGCTTCTGGTATAAAGGAGTTTGAATTTCCGATAATACCGAGAGGGTCAGGCCACTTTGTACTAGGTCCGGTTAAGTTCAGCTACTATGATATCTCTTCAAAGAACTATATAACACTTTCTTCGGGAGATCTTACACTTAAAGTAGGTAAAGACAAAGGGGGCAATTCAGGAATGAGCTCCTCTCTCTCACTTGGAGTCAACAAGCAAGCAGTCAAAAGTCTGACAAACGATATAAGATACATACATACAGGACTATCTCATCTTAAAAGAGGAAACCAGTTTTTTGTGGCATCATTTACATTCTACGCACTTCTTGTACTAATGATTTCTCTCTACTTTGTCACCAACAGATTCTTATCAAAAAGAATCGAGAGGAACAGAGATATTGCAGGAGTTAAAAACCGCAGGGCAAACAAGGTTGCAAGGGCAAGGCTCAAGACTGCAGAATCTTTTCTAAAACAAAAGCTCTATACCGGGTTTTATGAAGAACTGCACAGGGCAATACTTGGGTATTGTTCCGATAAACTTGCATTACCTCTCTCCGACCTTTCACGGGAAAAGATTGCTGAATCTTTGACCAAGAAGTCTGTTAAGCCTGATTTGATTCAGGAGCTACTATCTCTTATTGAGGCATGTGAGTATGCCCGTTACGCACCGGATCCGGGAGGTGTGGAAATGGACAAAAATTATTCGAGAGCAATAAGACTTATTTCAGATCTGGAGGTATAATTATGAAAAGAGCAATATTTCTTTTTTATTTCTTTGTGGTTTTATCGTCGGTAAACGCACAAACACCCAAGGAGCTTTGGACAAGTGCAAACAATATGTATTCTAAGGCGCAATATGCCGATGCCTTACAGGGCTACCTTAAAATTGAAGAGTCGGGATATGCATCAGAGTCGCTTTTCTATAATCTTGGCAACTGTTACTTCAAGCTTAATGAGATTGGAAAATCTATCCTGTATTACGAAAGGGCACTTAAGCTAAACCCATCTGACGAAGATCTTTTAAATAACCTTAGCCTGGCAAAGGACTTTTCACTTGACAAAATTGAAGATGTTCCGGATTTTATCCTCAAAACATGGATTGAGGATATCAACTACTCATTCTCTTCAGATACATGGAGCTATTTTGCCCTGATTTTTTTTGCTGTCACAACATTGTTGCTGCTTAACTTCAGGTTCGGTTCAAGTTCAAGGTTGAGGAAGATATCATTCTTTCTTGCAATGGCATCTCTCCTGCTTGGTTTTGTAGCAGGATATTTCTCACTTAGCCAGAGATACAGGTACAGTCTTAAGAATACTGCAATTGTCATGAAGCCTGTTAGTACAGTAAGGAGCTCGCCGGATGACTCGGGCAAGAGTCTCTTTATTCTTCATGAAGGAACAAAATTAGAGCTTCTTGAGGAGATTGGGGAGTGGAAAAGAATCGAACTTGCCGATGGGAGACAAGGATGGATAACATCACTTGACATTGAGATTATATAACCCGTCCCTAGGCAGGAGATGATCCAGGTTTGCAAGATTGTACAGAACAATTGCGTTCACAATTGCAGTGTGATTCATATATACAGGAATGCTCATATTGTATGTATCTCTCTCTGTATGCCAGATTTCTGAATAGTTGAAGTCGTATCCTTTTGGGTCTGCGGTGCCGAAACTGATTGCCGGCACTCCGTTCATTGCAAAATAGGCATGATCAGATCCTCCGGCTGTAATCGGTTTAGGTTTTGCCTCACCTGTTCTTTTGTTAAGCTTGAATGGGAAATCCTTGTTTATCCTGTCTAGCGGCTCGCATACCTTCTCAAAATCGCTGTACATTGCTGGAGGAACTGTAATACTGTTTGCTACAGTAGGGCCGCCGTCACGGTTGAAGTAGTTTGATATTTTATCAAGCTTGTCCGTATTGCTTTGCACCCAGAATTTTGACCCCCACAAACCAAACTCTTCACCTGCCCAAAGACAGAAAAGAATTGACCTTTTTGGTTTACCACCGGCGGCCATTATCAATCTTGCTGCTTCAAGATTTGGAGCCACTCCTGTTCCGCAATCAACTGCTCCGGTTGCCACATCAAAGGCGTCTAGATGACCTCCGCTCATCACATATTCGTCAGGAAATTCACTTCCTCTTATTATCCCAATTACATTATGATATTTTACCGGACCGGGCTTGAAATGGTTTCTTATATCAAACTCCAGCAAAAAGTATTGTCTCTCTTTAACCTTTTGCTCAATTATCCTGAACTGATGTTCGTCCAGTTTTATGTCGGGACAGGTGGGAAGAGAGTCAAAACTCATGTATTCGATATTCTTCCGGTCATACAAAGCCCTGATTGGTAACTTTGAAGCTTGTATGATACCGAGAATACCAGCCTCTCTCATTTGTTTGTAAAAGAGTGCAGGAGCATCCTTAAGTGCTTTTAAAGGCTTCGGCTCTTTTTTTGGATACGCCTTGTTTAGATTGGTTATAGAGTCATTATAGCGTTTAATAACAAGATTCTCTTCTATAATCAGGCTTCTTTCAACATCGGCATATTCAGAAAAATCTATCGGCCAGCCTTCATTCTCACCTGTAATCAATACCCACGCCCCATTCAATTTACCCTTTACTCTGTCAAATTCTGCCTGAGTCTTTGGTTCTATTAAAACTTGCCCCCTTTGAACTCCTTTGGTTCCAGATGTATATGACGGAGTTGCAAAATGGAGTACAAAACCGTCGTCACTCAGCATTCTGCCAAACCAAGGTCCTCTGTTAAAACCTATCGGAAGACTTCCAACCTCTTGAATCTCAACCTCCATACCCCATTTTTCGAATAGCCCGGCAGCCCAGTAAGTTGCATTTTCATAGGCATCTGAACCTAGCAATCTGCCGCCAATCCTATTAGAAAGTACATCCAGGTGATTCATAGTTCTGTTATCTTTAATGCCAATTTCAATGATTTTGTCTACAACACTCATGTCTTGGGCAATTGCCGGAGCAATAGACAGCAAAGTAAAGAGCAGTGAGGTATAAAGAAAAGATATTTTCATTTTAATTTAGTTTGTACAAAATTAATCATTTAAAGTAATTTTTTTATTTCCCATAGAAATTATTTACTTTAGCAAATTAAATATTGAGTTAAATTTTATTAATCTTTTATGGTAGGGTATTTACCCCGGAAATCGGTATAGAAATATATCTACAAAAAAAACATTTCGAAACATGAAAAAATTATTCTTAATCTTGCTATTTGTAACCGAATTCATGATTGTTGGAAAAGCCTGTGATATAAAACTGGTTATTGCCGGAGAAAAAAAAGAAACTTACAAAGCAGAGGATGTCATAGTTATTAATGTAACAGTAACATATATCCACCGGATCTGTGAACTGGAACTCTCTGATACCAGAATAACATGTGCCGGAATGAAAATTGTAGAAGCAACCGAGTGGAAAGAGATTCAGCCAGGTACATATTCAAAGGACTTAAAGGTAACATTATTGCAGGACGGCAATCCTGATGCATCATTGAAAATAGTAAGAAAGTGCAGTGCAGATGGAGGAATGGGATTATTAAAGATTAAAAAGTCGGATAAATGAAGAAGGGGATACTCATTTTTGTCTTGATTTTGTTTTCAATCTCAGATTTGTCTGCTCAATGGGAGTGTCCCAGTCTTCTTGGTGCCTCACTCAAACCAATCGGAAAAAGCAAAATTTTCTGGGGTTCGGAAATTACCGCAGGTGCAGGCTTTCTTAATAATAATGCCATTTTCAACAGTATGGGATTAATAGGTCTGGACAGGTCAGGTAAAAAGTGGACCATTTATGCAGAAGGCGGGTATAAATTCTGGGATATTTATGATTTGGACACGAAGCAAAATTTAAACAACTTTCATTTAGGCATAAGAGAATTGCTGTTCCAATACAGAGGCAAGTCTGGTAAGGTGACGGCAGGAATTCAATCCGTGAGGCTGGATGACGATTATTTACTTAACGAAAGGATGTTAGGATTGAATTATAAGTATTCAAGTGGTCCGTGGTCGTTCAATTTTACCGGTGGTACAGTAATGAAGGCCTTTGCAAGAAATGGTACCTTCTGTGCCGTCGGTTACCTCTACGATCTTGTCCCGGGAAGGGAAATTGCATTGCTTGGCAACAAACCGGGACAGACCAACCTTATTGCAACTACTATTAAATTTTCACCCTCTAAGTTTATAGATCATGTAGGTCTTGCTGTCTACTACGAATTCGGTTCTTGGGTGGAAAAACCTGTTTTGACAGGGGGGCTGTTTTCCAGTCTTAGCCTGCCGGGAGGTATAACATTCAAACCTGAAATTCTATATCAGTCAGCACAGGATAACAAAGCAATTATTTATCTTTTTTCTTTGGAAAAACTGATAAACGGAGAAAAATTAAGAACCAGCATCAATATGCGATATACCGGTTTCTCAGCCTTTGATGAAAATGCAAAAATTCTGAACTCATTCAGTAATATGTTTGCAGGGAATGTCTTACGTATTGACACCGGTGACCTGCCATTTATTCAGGCTGGTATAAAATTTTCGGTCCGACCGGTCAGGACACATTTAAAAATACAGTATACGGCACAGACAAAAAAAAATGCCATGCAGGAATTCGATTTGGAGTTGGGAAAGAAATTTATGAAACATCTTCAGGTGAATGCCTTAGGAGCAGTGGTCAATAGCCCTCTATTGGAAAAACGGGCAATTCTTGGACGTATAGAATTCAGATTTTATTTTTAAACCTCATACAAATCAGAAATATGAAACTGAATACATATCAACGCCGGGAATTTCTTATAAAAGCCCTTCAGGGAACTGCCTTACTGTTGACGGCCCCGGTACTGAATGCATGTAAAGATGATTGGTTGTACTCATCATACAAGGTCGTTCAGACCGACTGTAACGGATGCGGCAAATGTCTTATTGTTTGCTCTTACAAGGCCATAATACTTCCCACCCTCAGTCGCTACACAATAATAAAGACAAAGTGCACAGATTGCGGTATCTGTAAATATGCATGTAAAGAGAATGCAATAAGTGTCTCTACTACAGATTACCTTATAAAATCTTCGTCATGCACAAGGTGCGGAAAATGTATACCTGTATGTTCACCAGGTTCGATAAAACTTCCCACAGGATCGCTTAAATATACAATAACAAGTTCATGTGTGGGATGCGGAAAATGTGTAGATGCATGTTTTTCACAAGGGAAGGCAATCTCCTATACAGTTTCTGTATATTCCATTGTAACATCTAAATGCCATGGTTGTGTGGAAAGATGTTCGTCGGTTTGTACCGACAATGCAATAACCAAGGTAAACGGCAAAGCAAGTATTAACACGAGTAAATGCACTAAATGCGGAAAATGTCTGCCAAGATGTAACTATGCAGCCATTACCAGGTCCGCTGTAGAGCTAATACAGAGCAAGTGTACACAGTGTGACAAATGTTATTTAATATGTAAATATAACGGGATTAAGAAAGAGGGGGCGCTGTCCGGAACCGAACCGCATATTGAACAGACAGTGTGCACCCGATGTGGAAAGTGTCTTCCGGTTTGTCCCGAAAATGCCATTTATAAAGTACTGCCTGTTTCATATTCAGATCCTGTGATAAACACTTCTTTATGTAATAGTTGCGGGATATGCGCCCCTCTTTGTCCCCAAAATGCAATTGATGCTGAGGTATACAAGGCAGAAATTGATCAAAAAAAATGCTACAGATGTGGAAAATGTGAGGATATTTGTCCATTGGATGCAATAGAGAATAGTTGAAGCAAATATGAAGAAATTTAAAATTCCACACACTTTTGTTATAATTTTCGCGTTGATAGTAATCAGCGCGCTAGTGACATTTTTTGTACCCGGAGGTGAGTATGTAAAAAAGAGCGTTATCGAGAACGGGACAGAGATTAAGACAGTAGAATTCAAATATGTTGATAATCATCCTCAAAGCTGGCAGATACTTTCTGCATTCTATTCAGGATTTACCAAGCAAGCGGGAATAATTGTTTTTATACTTGTTATAGGGGCGGCATTCTGGGTAGTGAATTCTTGTAAGGCCATAGATGCCGGTATTTTTTCTTTCCTCAGGTTCACAAAGAAGCTGGAAAATAACAGAATGCTTAAACGCATTGGCGTTAATAACATTGTAATTATATTGATAATGACAATGTTTAGCCTGTTTGGGGCGATTTTCGGAATGAGCGAAGAGACAATTGCTTTCACTATTATCCTGATACCTCTCGCAATATCTATGGGATACGACTCCATAGTAGGAATCGCAATGGTTTATGTAGCGGCCCATGTCGGTTTTGCAGGAGCAATCCTGAATCCTTTCACTATCGGAATTGCACAGAGCATAGCAGGAATACCACTATTTTCTGGAATAGAGTACCGTTTCTTCTGCTGGGTGGTTCTCACAACTATCACAATTGCAGTTGTACTGATTTACGCGAACAGAGTTAAGAAGAATCCTCAAAAATCCCCATTATTTAATGAAGATTCATATTGGAGAGAGAAGAACAGCGAACGTTCTGAGGTAATTGACTACTATACTCCTAAATCTTCTTGGGTGAGTTATTTCATTGCACTGGTTGCATTGATTGGTTTCTCAATATTTTACCCTCAGACTACAATAAAAATTGGTAACAGTTCTGCCGATATCCCTTTCTTTATCCCTGGCCTCACAGCTCTTTTTGCAATTTTTGGATATCTGGCACTTAAAAAATCGATGCACTTCTATGTTCTGACGCTTCTCTTTTTTACAATAATTTTCCTCATTGCCGGCGTTATGGGATATAGTTGGTACATTTCGGAGATTTCAGCATTGTTTCTGGCTCTTGGCATACTAAGTGGAATTGCAGCCGACTATAGTTCGAATGAAATTGTAGCAAAGCTTACAGAGGGGGCAAAAGATATTCTCTCTGCTGCACTCGTTGTAGGTCTTGCTGCTGGAATAGTGGTCATTCTGCAAGAGGGAAAGGTTATAGATACTTTGTTATATAAAATGTCGATGGCGATGAACGAGGCAGGTAAGGTAAGTTCTCTTGGACTCATGTATGCTATTCAGACAATGATAAATATTGTAATACCATCTGCCAGCGCTAAAGCCGCTATAACAATGCCTATAATGGCTCCATTCTCCGACCTTATTGGTGTATCACGTCAGGCAACCGTTCTGGCATTTCAGTTTGGCGACGGTTTTACAAATATGATAACTCCCACATCAGGTGTACTAATAGCGGTTCTTGCTATTGGTCGGGTTCCCTACGGCAAGTGGTTTAAACTGATACTGCCTTTTATTCTGATTCTTACAATTCTAGGTTTTCTTCTGCTGTTACCGACAATTTTCATGAATCTGAATGGCTTTTAGAGCGGTTTCTCAGCCTTGTAAATTCCGTAATTTCTGGAATCTTCGTCAGTTGAAATCCTTGAAGACGGAGTCAGTGATTGTACCCCGGCAGACTTAGCCGGCAAAGCAGGATATTGTCCTGTTGTTATAAAGGTGAGAGCGGCCTTTAGCCAATCTTCCTGTAATCCGAAATCGTGATATAGGTCATCCGGTCTGTCGTGATTAGGAACTATACCATTTTCGTAATGTCCCGCTCCCTCGCTGTTTACACTAAAAAAAGCAATTGGCAGAAATACGTAAACAGGGTTTGTCTGATTATCTTCTGGGTAAAACCATACATACATACCGTTAGGTTTGCCGTATGTTGTCTTACCAATCTGCACTACACTCATTAGAGGCTTTAATCCATTTAGGATAACTTCGCTAGCGGATGCAGTTCCCTTACTGGTAAGAATTATTATTCTCCTAAGATCCAGTGAATTCGCAACTCTTTTAACGATTGTCATTGTTGTCTGATCGTTGTCATACTGTGCAAGCTTGTCATTATGTTCGCGGCGTGCAATGATTTTCCCCTCGGCACTTGCCGGAGCAATGTAATTGGCTAGCAGTGAAGTGGCCTTTCCATCACCTCCCCCGTTATATCTTAAATCAAGAACAAGTTCCTGAATATTTGCAGCCTTGAATGTAGCCATAGCATCATCTATGTCTGATAACATACCTGCCTTGAAAGAGTAGTAATTGAAATAACCGACTGGATAAGGAAGATTAGGAAAGTCGGTGCTCCTTATAACCATTGTCTTAAGTGAAGAACGTGTGCTTACTTCACGAGCTGTTGCAGTGAATGTGGTAGAGGTACCATTATAATCTTTAAATGTAAAAGAGTTTGTTGTCTGAGCAAGTGTAGAATTAAAAGTATTGGCTGTAACAAGGTCCATAACAGGTATGTTGTTCAGATGAGTTAAAAGGTATCCTCTTTTCACACCTTTCTCCGACAAAGGGGAGTTGTCAAATATGTATCTTACCCTTATGCCGTAGTCATTGTAATATTCAATTGGTTGGCTGTAACTGGCTCCATATGTGAGGTATATTCCAGTCTCTGATGAGAGATAATCTGCACCAGACATCATCCATGACCATCTGTCCTGCGATACCAGCAGGGTGTCAAAATAGGGATAAATGGATGTGATGGGCTTAGCATTTATATTTTTTGGCATATCCTTATACCAGTAGTAAACATCGTTCATCAATTCATATAAATATGTCTTTGCCTTAGTCAGTTCTGGATTTGGGTCTATCTCCGGTAAAGGTTCAGGTTGTTTTTTACATGATGTAATAAATATAAAGAGTGTTACTGTAAAGAATAATAACGCAGCTTTTTTGATCATTCTGTTCATTGTTGTATAAATTTCGTTCAAAATTAAACAATTTAAAATAATTATTGTTAATAGAAATAACAATATTAGATTATAATTTTAAAATACAATATATTATGCAAGATTTAGCATCAATTGAAACAAAGAATATTTTTGCTTCCAAAGGGAACCCTTTGACTCTACTGGGTAAACAGATTGAAGTTGGTGATACCGCTCCTGAGATTGTAGTTTCTGACAACTCATTGAAGGATGTTAAGCTATCGGACTTTCTTGGAAAGGTGGTTGTATTGAGTGTTTTCCCATCTATAGACACACCTGTTTGTGCAACACAGACAAGGACGTTCAATAAAAAAGCGACAGAACTCTCGGGAGATGTGGTCATTTTGACCATTTCCAAGGACCTGCCGTTTGCACTTGGACGTTTCTGTGCCGCAGAGGGAATAAACAACATTCACACACTGTCCGATTACAAGTTTTCAAAGTTCGGTCTGGAGTATGGTTTTTTAATCAAGGAAATTCAGCTTCTTGCCAGAGGCGTGGTCGTTGTGGACAAGAAAGGAGTGGTCCAGTATAAAGAGATAACAAAGGATATTATTGAAGAACCGAATTACGATAAGGCAATTGAGGTAATTAGGAAGCTTTTGTAGGGTTTGTTTCATATGATGTGAGGAGAGGGCCGCTATATGCTGCCCTCTCTTGTTTTTTTTACTGTTATATGGATCGTAACACTAATACCAACAATTACAAGGAAAATTCTCATATGTAGATTTTCAGTTGCAAACAATATGCTTGATATCAATGTAATCCATAGAATAGTGAGGGTCCTTATTTTCAGACGCAGAGGTATACCTTTCTTTGATAGATAATCTTGTATATACGGACCAAGGTATCTGTTTCTAAGCAGCCATTTCAGTCTTTTTCGCGAGGAATTCATATAGAAATATACTGCTATAAGTAAAAATGGTGTTGTAGGAAGCAATGGCAGAAAGATGCCGATTGTACCTAACACTACAAAAAATGAAGCAAGAGCAGTATATATATTTTTTTTCATTTATATTTGCAAATATACTACTTAACTATGAATTCTTTTGCTTCAATTGTAGAGAGCATAAGTGCTTTTCTATGGGGTTGGCCAATGATCGCTCTTTTATTTGGAACCCACATTTATCTTACGATTCTTTTAAAATTTCCACAAAGGAAAATATTCACTGCAATCAAGCTCTCTGTCACCAAAGACAAAGACGGCAGTGGCGATGTCAGCCAGTTTGGTGCTCTTGCAACTGCCCTGGCTGCAACAATTGGAACAGGTAATATTGTAGGAGTAGCCACTGCGGTCGCTCTTGGTGGCCCGGGTGCTGTTTTATGGTGTTGGCTCACCGGTGTTCTGGGGATAGCAACCAAATATTCAGAAGGTTTACTTTCAATAAAATACAGGGTAAAAACTTCTGATGGAACAATGCTGGGAGGACCCATGTATGCTTTGGAACGTGGATTGAATATGAAATGGCTGGCTGTTATATTCTGTATTTTTACAGCGGTGGCGGCCTTTGGTATTGGCAACACGGTTCAGGCCAACTCGATAGCAATGATAGTCAATGAGACTTATGCCATTCCTACATACATTACAGGTATTCTTCTCAGTATATCTACAGCATTGGTCATTCTTTTCGGTATAAAGGGAATTGCCAGAGTATGCGAGATGCTGGTGCCTTTTATGGCTATATTTTACATACTTGGCTGCCTCATTATACTTTATTTAAACGCACCGTTTCTTAAAGATACATTAATACTGATATTTGAATCGGCATTCAGTGCGAAAGCGGCCGGCGCAGGATTTGTCGGAACAACGATAATGATGGCGGCCCGTTTTGGTATAGCGCGCGGACTCTTCTCAAACGAATCCGGACTTGGTTCTGCACCCATTGTAGCAGCTGCAGCAAAGACCCGCAATCCTGTCCGTCAGGCACTGGTATCCTCTACCGGTACATTCTGGGATACAGTTGTTGTTTGTGCATTGACAGGTCTGGTAATTGTAAGCACAATAATTGCTTATCCGGAAATTGACCACACACAGGGAGCTGCATTGACTAAGGTTGCTTTTTCAAAGGTTCCGTTTGGTTCCATAATTCTGACTATAGGTATTCTGACATTTGCATTCTCGACAATTCTGGGATGGAGCTATTATGGAGAGAAAGCAGTAGAATATCTGGGAGGGAAAAAATATATATTTGCGTATCGTATAGCCTGGATAATTGCAGTATTTCTTGGATCAGTTGTTAACCTTGCTCTTATATGGAACATAGCAGACAGCATGAATGCTCTTATGGCAATTCCTAACCTCATTGCAATTCTGTTGCTCTCAAAAGTACTTGTAAAGGAGACTAAGAAATATTTGTGGTCAGACAATCTGGAAATGGCAGATACAGAAGAGATCCCTACTATTTATAAGTAGTTAAGGAAGTTGTATTTTTTGCCATAATCGCGCATCTGTTGTAGAAAATCAGTAGGATATTCAACTTTGTAGTCGATAACCTTGCCATCTTTTTCAACAGGAACTATCTCTGGATTGATGAAACCGCCGTATGGTTTAAGATTAAGTGCTGCATATCTCTCTTTCAGTTCTTTATGAAGTACTGGATCGATATTCACACCATAAGTAGTTATAAGATTTTTGCCTGCAGCATAGTCACCTTCCGATTTTATCCGTTGTAGCTCCTTAAGAAGTTCACCAAACAGTGTGCGGAGTTTCTGGTAATCGTTTATTGCAAAATATGTCTTTCCCTCTTTCACCTTCTTCTCTATCACATTCTCCTCTTTACCTTTCTCGTAGCACCATTCAGATATCATCTTGCGTCCCTGCATATGAGCTTGTGTAACAGTCTTCCCAAGATCTATCCTGACAAACTGGGTGAAGATTCCATTGCGGATATATGAAATATACTCAGACTTGAATGCATCGGCATTCGGAACGATTCCCAACTCAATCAGTTTTGGATCTGCCAGATAGTATAAGGCAAAAAGATCTGCACGGGACTCTTCAAGAGAGGAACTGTAGTCCTTGAGGGCATTTGAAGATACACCCTCTTTAAGTTGTCCGGAACCATGTCCCAGGCATTCATGAAGGTCGGTGTGCAGATTTCCTGTGAGTGTGCCATAATCCTTTATAAGTGCAATTTCAGCCTCATCCCAAGAAAACTCGTTTGTCATGTTTTTTGGGGACTCTTCTGCTGCCTTTGCATAAGCTTCTGTAATGTTTGCAACAGTAACCGATTTTGAACCATGTTCCTTACGAATCCAGTCGGCATTTGGTAGGTTTATCCCAAGTGGAGATACAGGATAGCAGTCACCTCCAAGCTGAACCGCAGATATTACCTTAGCTGAGACCCCTTTAACTTCTTTTTTCCTGTATTGAGGATCTACAGGGGAGTTGTCCTCGAACCATTGTGCATTGTCACTGATTATCTGGGTCCTCTTTGATGCCTCAATATCTTTAATGTTAACCATAGATTCCCATGTGGCTTTCATTCCCATCGGGTCGTTGTAATTTTCAATGAACCCGTTTATGAAATCAACCTGAGAACCAGTCTCTTTAACCCATGCTATATTATATTCATCCCATGTCCTAAGGTCGCCGGTTTTGTAATATTTAATCAGTAGAGTAATGTAATTTTTCTGTATTTCGTTCTCAGCAACCAAAGCTGCCTTTTCCAGATGGAAGATTATTTTTTCAATTGCCGGACCATAAAGTCCTCCTGCTTTATAAACCTCTTCGTATATCTTACCCTCTTTTTTTACAAGTTTGGAATTAAGCCCATAAGATATTGGTTGAGTGTCTTTTGGGTTTTCCATTTTGGCATAGAAAGCCTCTGCCTCTTTTTTGTCAACTCCATCGTAGAAATTTACAGCACTTCCAAGAAGAAGGTCTCCTTTTTCAGTAATGTTCTTTCTTTGTGGATATAAAGCCGGGTCATACAGTATAGGAAGTATTTCGGCAGAGAGTGAGTCTTGTCCGGTATTTATCATCAGATTCTTGAAGAATTCCTGACTGCAAGCCGGAATTATCTTGTCCTCCGCATAGTGGTGGTGAATACCGTTACTGAAGAAAACGCGCTTTGCATAAACCATAAAATTTGCATATTCCTCATTGTTTTTATCTCCCTCATAATTATCAAGGATAGTCTCCAGAACTTTACGAATCTTAAGCCCGTATTTGAAGTTTTGGTCCCAGAATATGTCCCTGCCGCTTTTGGCTGCCTCGCTCAGGTGATAGATGTACTCCTTCTGCATTAGCGTGAGAGAGTCCCATCCCGGAACCTGATATCTGATAACCTTGATATCGGCAAATTCGTCTGCCAGATACTTGAAAGATTCCTGTTTATCATCTTTCGGACCATTTTGGCAAGAGGTTGCAAAAAGTCCTATCGTGCTTGCTAATAGCATAATTTTATAAAAGTTCATGTTAATTAAATTTTGACAAATATATGGTTTTTTGGCTAAATTTGCCCGACCCATCCTTCTGTCAAATTATAATTTATATTATGCAAGGTATTTATACAATTCTACTGTTGGTAGTAGCTAACATTTTTATGACAATTGCCTGGTACGGACATCTCAAACTTCAACAAAACGGTATGATAGGTAACTGGCCGTTATACGGAGTAGTTCTCTTTTCGTGGATGATTGCTTTGGTTGAGTACTCATTTCAAGTACCTGCAAACAGGATAGGATATATTGGAAACGGGGGTGTGTTCACTTTAATGCAATTAAAAGTCATTCAAGAAGTTATAACACTAGTGGTGTTTGTGGTCTTTACATCTGTCCTTTTTAAAGGCGAAATACTGCAATGGAACCACTTTGCAGCTTTTGCCTGTCTTATATTGGCCGTATTTTTTGTCTTTATGAAGTAGTCAGGAAAATACGTACATTTGTTCAAATAAACAGAAAACCCCGGATGAGAAGAGTCAGAAGAATAACGTTCATATTTGCCATAGGGTTGTTTTCCATAATCGCGTCCTGTTCAAAGGATAATGATGGAAATCCTGAATTCCGGAGAGTTGTAATTCTTTATTTTGCAGCTAACAACAATTTGAGCAGTTATGCAGCAAGCAATATTGAAAATCTGAAACAGGGATTTCTTCCTGAAGAGGAGAGCAGAAACATATTGTTGGTCTATTCTCACCTTTCTGGATCACTCCCAAAGCTTCTCAGACTATATAAGGATGAGGCCGGAAAGATACATGAAGATGTAGTTGCAAATTATGAGAGCCAGAATTCTGCCACTCCAGGGGTTCTCAAAGATATGCTAAACAAGGTTAAGATTATTTTTCCTGCTGAGGAGTACGGGCTTATACTTTGGTCACATGGTACAGGCTGGCTGCCAAAGGGTTACTACGGGAATCCCGGAGGATTCAACGTCTTTATGCCAGACCCTTATGCAAACTTGGTCAAGAGCTTTGCAGAGGACAACGGAGTGGAGATGGAGATTACTGAGCTTAAAGCGGCGATTCCTTACAGCCTCTCCTTTATTATTTTCGACTGCTGCTTCATGGGAGGAATAGAAACAATATATGAACTTAAAGACAAGTGCGAATATATAGTAGCATCCCCAACAGAAATCCTCGCTACAGGATTTCCATATAATCAGATAATCAGACCATTATTCGAGAACACTGCTGACCTGACCGAGGCTTGCCAACTTTACTTCGATTACTACAATAATATGGATGGAGTGTACAGGTCTGCAACAATCTCTATATACCAGACAAATAAACTGCAGAAAGTTGCTGAAGCCTGCAAGACAATCTTCAATAACAACAGGTCAAAGATTGCCGCTCTTAGTATGAGCACTATACAGCCATACTACAGAATGGACAGACACTGGTTCCATGATATGGGTGATTTTATTGAGAGCATTGCCACACCTGCAGAGTATGCAACTTTTAAAGTCGCTTTTGACGAGGCAGTTGTTGCAAAGTGGACAACCCCATATTTTATAGACATAAAGATTGACAGTTATTCAGGTGTAAGTACATATATACAAAATCCGGCAAATACCTATCTGGATAACTTTTATAAGGGTTACAAGTGGAATATTCAAACAGAGATGATAAAATAGCAAAAGTTGCACAGGCAATTTTTTTTTGTATCTTTGCAACCCTCTAAAAAAGGCAGCTTTTTTGGTGCAATGGGATCCGGAGTTCCGGATTGAGTAACACATTTTAAAATTATTTACATGAAAACATTTAAACTACAAGGTAAACCAAGAGAGGTTTCCAACAAGCAGGCAACTAAAGTATTAAGAAGGAATTTTGACGTTCCGTGTATTTTATACGGAAATGGAATTGAAAAAAATATCCTTTTCTCGGTTAATGCAAAAGAGTTACAACAAATATCACATACACCAAATTCATACATTGTAGAACTTGAAATAGCAGGAAAGAGCTATCTTTCTGTATTCCATGCTGCTCAGTACCATCCGCTAACAGACGAACCTCTTCACGTAGACTTTCTTTCGGTTACAGAAACTAAACCAGTTTCAATCAATGTTCCTGTAGTCATTACAGGTAACTCAGAGGGTGTTCGTGAGGGTGGCAAGCTTATCCTTACAACAAGAAAATTGAAAATTTCTGCGGATCTTAAGAATCTACCAGATACAATTACTGTTGATATAACAGGCCTTAAAATGGGAAAAACAATTGTTGCAGGTGATCTTAAGTATGACAACATTCAGATTCTTACACCAAAGACCACTATTATTTGTGCCGTTAAGCTTACACTTGCCGCTATCGGTGCCGCTGCTGCTGCAACTACCAAGTAGTAACTAATTTTATCGGGTATGAGCTATCTAATAGTCGGATTAGGAAACATCGGCATAGAATACGCGGATACTCGCCATAATATCGGATTTAATGTGTTGGATGCCTTGGCAAGGGCATCCAACATCTCTTTTAACAGCCAGCGTTATGGTTCAGTAGCTGAATACAGGTTCAAAGGCAAAAGTTTTCTCCTGCTTAAACCGTCAACTTTTATGAACCTAAGTGGCAAGGCAGTAAACTATTGGCTACAGGCAGAGAAGATCCCTGTAGAGAATATGCTTGTTGTGGTTGACGATCTTGCATTACCATTGGGTACACTAAGAATGAGAAAGCAGGGGAGCGATGGGGGACACAACGGACTTAGAGACATTTCCGAAACACTGGGAACCAATAATTTTATTCGTCTAAGAATAGGAATAGGAGATAACTTTGGAAGGGGACAACAGATCGATTATGTTCTGGGAAAATGGAGAGAAGATGAGAGCAAGGAGTTGCCTGCCATATATGACAGGGCAATTGAAGCAATAAAATCGTTCGGGACAATCGGAACCGAGAGAACAATGAATTTTTTCAATACAAAATGAGTCGTCTGGACAAATACCTGTGGTCAATCCGAGTTTACAAGACAAGGGCAGATGCTACCGAAGCCTGCAAGGCCGGTCGTATTAAGGTTAACGATGTAGACGGGAAGGCATCAAGGGAGGTAAGGCCGAATGATATCATAGAAGTCAGAAAGGCAAACATCCATTTCCGCTACAAGGTTGTGGCACCCATAGACAACCGTCAACCGGCAAAACTGGTCGAACAATATGCTCTTAATGTTACACCTCAAGAGGAGTTAGACAAGCTTAATGCCCCAAGAGAGACTATATTTCTTGTACGTGACCGTGGCACGGGACGCCCCACAAAAAAAGAGAGAAGAGATCTGGATGATATGCTGGACAATCTCGATTATTAGTACTTTCCAGTAACTTCAATAAGCTGGCATTTGTCAGAAACCTTTTCTATTGTGTACTCTCCCATATAAGCAGGTACCAGAATTGTCTCGCCCTTTATTATATTTTCAGATACTCCGTTTCCATTTATCCGGGCTTTTCCCTCAGAACAGATATAAATTACAAAACTGTTGAAATCCTGACTATCCAGCCTTTGTGTCTTTGCTAGATTAATCTTCTCTATCTTGAAATAGTTACAATCTACCAGAATTTCCCTCTCTTTTTCATCCTTTTCAGAGTTTGCCGGTTTTACCCCTTTAGATTCATATTTTTCATAATTGATACAATCAATTGCCAGATCGAGATGCATATCCCGGGCTGTTGCCGGATTATGCTCCCTTCCCCAGTCATAAACCCTGTAGGTTATATCAGACACCTGTTGTATCTCTGCGACTAAGATTCCGCCTGTTGCAGCATGCAACGTACCGGGTTCAATAAAGAAGTAATCGCCCTTTTTAGGGTTGACTACATTAAGCAATTCTGTTACAGTATCGTTATTGCACTTGTCATACAACTCTATAGCCGTAGTATCATTGTTAAATCCCATATAGATTTTTGCTCCGGGATCGGCATCAAGAATATACCAGAATTCAGTCTTTCCATAGGAGTTGTGTCTCTCTATTGCAACTTCATCGTTGGGATGGACCTGTAGGGAGAGATTATCCTGTATATCAAGAAACTTTATAAGTATCGGAAACTCGTTTCCAAATTTCTCATAGATAGCGTCACCAACAAATTCACCAAGATAGGTCTCAATAACCTCATTAATGTCGTTCCCTTTGAGAAATCCGGTTGAAGCGACAGAGACATCTCCCTGAACACCGCTTATCTCCCAGCTTTCACCGATTGGTTTGCTTCCGGATGTTTTTTTATTCAGATATTTAACGAGTGAAACTCCGCCCCACACTCTCTCTTTTAATATGGGTTTAAACTTTATCGGGTATAGGTTTGTCATATAACTTGTTCATTAATAATAATACACAGCATGTGTAAATAAGTGCTGCAAAAAAAGCCAGATAGTAATAAGCTCCGGGTATCATGTCGTAAAATCCTGCATCATCTGGAAGTTCCGGGAAGAAGACTGTGATTATATAGGAAAAGCCATTATTGATGAAATGCATGAAAATTGTCGTCCAAAGAGATTTTGTTTTCCAGTAGATCCATCCCATAAGCACTCCTATAAGAAAGGCTGGAATTGCCTGCCATGGATTCATGTGAATTATGCCAAAAAAAGCTGCGGACCACAATATTGACTTTATGGGTGAGTAGTGTTTAAGAAGTCCCCTCAGAATTATTCCCCTGCAGAAAACCTCTTCAAGAACTGGTGCAAAAACCACCACCATAATCAGACCGCTTATTCTGTTATCAGAGATAGTATCCATCAGTCCTTTCATGAAATCAGGCATTCCCATCCACAGGTACAAGGGCTCAATTATTAAATTGAAAGCAAAAACCAGAGGAAAAATCATAATAATTGATAGCGTTGCTCCAAGTTTGCCAAAATTTGGTGCATTGATTGGTATGGGCTCATTTTTTTCTGACAATTTTAGTGAGAACCTCATCCATAGATAGGGAGGGATAAACATCAAGGGGTATGCAATCATTTCGGTACCAGCAAGAGATGGGAGTATCAGTTTGACTATAATTGCAATAATGGCACCGAAAATTGTACCTCCGACAACTAAATTGGCTACAAGTATCCAGCTCTCTTTAAGGTCAGGCAGATATGAATGGTATCTTTTAAGCATAATAACAGGCTATTTGTTAAAGAGGGGAGAGGGGTAAAATCCCTTTTCTACCAACTCTCCAATCTTTAGAATAACAGAGTCCCTGTCCTGTATATATGTCACACCAAACCATTTGTCAGGTGTATTGAGAACCTTGCAACGCCCTCGGCCACTTTCGAGAATAAGGTTTACTACTGTAGGAATATAAAATTCGGCAGTATTCACACCTGCGGTTTTTCTAAGAAAGTCTTCAAAAAATTTCGATCCCTCTCTAAAAAGGTCTGGAGTGAAGCCCCACATATTCATAGAGACAAGGCAAGAGCTGTTAACGACAACTCTCTCTCCATTCTGATTTGTACCATATATTGTATCGCAATCTCTCGCAATATTGTGATGTTCTTCAACGGACGTAAGATAGCAGCAGTCATCAACGGTGCATAGCCCTCTGGAAACCTTTCCCGATTCCGAAAGAGTATTTGATATATTGAATCCGACCATACAATATTCTCCCGTTTTCCCATCTTGTCCCGAAAGGAATTCTCCGAGAACTTTAAATGAATTCTGACCATAATAGTCATCGGCATTTATAACCGCGAAAGGAGTGTCAATCATATCAGCAGCAACAAGTACTGCATGACCGGTACCCCAGGGCTTTGTGCGTTCCGGATTAACAGTAAACCCGGGTGGAATCAAATCCAGCTCCTGTTCAACGAAACCTAATTCGATGGCATTGCCATACCTAGACCTTATTCTCTCTTCAAATTCAGTTCTGAAACATTTGCGGATAACAAAGACAACCTTTCCGAAACCGGCCCTCATTGCATCATAGACAGAATAATCCATAATTGTCTCTCCATCAGGTCCCACGCCGTCCATCTGTTTCAATCCTCCGTATCTGCTCCCCATGCCTGCCGCCAGTACCAGTAATGTTGGTTTTATCATATAGCTTGTTTTATTTAAAGTATATAAGACAAAATTATTATTAATTTTGTCAAAATTACCATAAAGGAGGCAAAAAAGAGATGTGGCAAAGGTTTTTAGATTCAAAATTCTTTAAAATCATTAAGAACAAATACCTTATTGTTGGAGTTGTCTTTGGCATCTGGATTACTTTTTTTGATAGCAACAGTTTGATTGACTGGGTAAAAGTTATTCTTAACATAAGCAAACAAGAGGAACAGAAAAGATATTATAACCAGGAGATTAAGGCAACAGAAGAGAAGTTACTGGAATTAGGATCTAATCTCGATAGTCTCGAGAAATTTGCAAGGGAGCAGTATTTTTTCCTTGAAGAGGGAGAGGATGTCTTTATTGTTCAGGAGAAGAAATAGTAAGCAAATCTCTCAGATCTGAGGAGTTGTAAGTTGGGCCACCGTCGCAGGGTAAAGACTTGTAGTTGTAGAAAAACTGATCTATTCCAAATATCATAGCACCCTCGATGTCATTGGCAAAATCATCCCCAACCATTATCGTTTCGCTTTTTATGCCGGAGATTGCGTTCAATGCCCTTTTAAATATGATAGGTGATGGCTTGTGCACCCCTTGCTCTTCAGAAATAAGCACAGCATCAAAAAAGTGATCTATACCTGAATTCTTGATTTTAGTATACTGAACCTCCTTGAAACCATTCGATATAAGAGCCATTCTTGCTCCTCTTTCCCTGAGTGAAGTGAGTACTTCATATGCATGAGGCATAAGTATTTTCTGATTAGGCATCTCTCTGAGGTACTGTTCTCCTATCTCTTCTGCCAGAACCCTGTTGTCTATGCCGTATTCCAGCAGTGTCATATGAAATCTTTCTCCCCTCAGTTTCTCTTTGGAGAGTATGCCTTTTTCATAATCTGCCCATAACCTGTGATTTATCTGGTCATATTTCTGATAGAAGCTCTTTTTATCACCCACTTCGAGCTTATATCTGTCAATAAGAGTAGAAATATTGTTCTCTGCATTGGCATCAAAGTCCCACAGGGTTCTGTCAAGATCAAAAAGAAAATAGTTGTATTTTTTTGACACAGCTTACTTTGTATAATAATCAATCATGTCCGAGATAGCCTTAGTACAGACAGGACAAAAACCCAGGGCCGTATTGGTCTTCATTTTGCAATCGGGACATGGTCTGAATATACCCTTTGTCATATATCCTCCTCCCTCGTATAGACCAACTCCATTCTTTCCCATCATATCCTTCCACTTTGAATCAAAATTTACCTGAGTTGTAAGATTTGGTTCCCATGGTTCGGTTTTAAGGTTATAAAACTCTTCATACGCAACTGCAGACGAATAATACTCATCGCCTAGTCCTGCAAAACTGTGTCCGAATTCATGGACAAACACAGATGCTTCTGTCGGATGGTCAGACATGCTTAGACCATAAAAATTATATATGCCACCGCCTCCGTATTTATTTGTATTTACAATGACGTATATAGCGTCGCAAACTGAATTTGAAGCCAGTCTTGCAACCTCTCTCTGGTCAGGAGCAGTAAGGTACCTGTCAATCTGAAATGTGTAAAAGTTTGATGACGCGATGGTATTCTTCCAAATGCCCATATGTGGGATATCAGTTCCACTTTCCTTGGAGATGGATTCCACTGCCCATATATTAAAGTCCTGTTTTCTTGATTTGTATGGTTCTACATTGAACAGATATCCGGCAAATTTTGCTGCATCGGCCTTGAATTTTTCCATCTGTTCTGCGGTATACCCCTCAGCAATCAATACAAGATCAACCTTTTTGGCAGGATCGCCACTAACCATAACCGGAGTAACATTAAAGTCATTCTCCCTCTCTGCATTGATTGATTTGTCTTTGGGGTCTATACTGTAACTGAATATTTCGGAGAATAGTCCGGTGCTTTTTACTCTTTCATAGAAAACGACCTTGACAGGAACCTTTGGAAAAGGAATCCAGTATGAGCTTGCAAATGCCCTTGGTGTTGTCTTGGACTCAGCTGTTGTTCTCCACTCCTGAAAAAGGGTGGAAAATCCCTTTGAAAAAATAACCTTTCCTGTAGAATCGAATAATTTGTACTGATACTCTCCATAGTTGAAAGGGTATACCAGATTTGTCCTTGAACCGCTCCAGAGTGCTTCTTTGTGTAAACCTCCAAGAAAAATCGACTGTTTTTTTGCATCCCCTGCAAATGTAAGGTCTATCCTGAGCCTCTCCTGAGTAAAATAGCTGTCATAATCAATAGTTTTGGCAGTTTGCGCATAAGAGTTCAGAAGTGTCGGAAAAACAAAAACAAATATTAGAAAAACCTTTTTCATATGTGATAACGTTAAATACCTGTATAAGTGAATGGAGTGATTTTTGACAGCTCTTTTTTTATCTCGTCAGAGACATCTAACAACTCAATAAAGCTACGGATGGTATTACTGTCAATTGCTTTATTTGTTCTGGTAAGGTTCTTGAGTGCTTCGTATGGATTCGGGTAATTCTCCCTCCTTAATATTGTCTGAATACCCTCAGCAACAACTGCCCAGTTAGATTCAAGATCTGCATCAATGGCCGTCTTATTAAGGATAAGCTTACCAAGTCCCTTTTCCAACGATTTTATGGCGATTATGCTGTGAGCCAATGGAACACCAACGTTTCTGAGAACAGTGGAATCTGTAAGGTCCCTTTGAAGACGAGAAACCGGAAGTTTGGCAGAAAGGTGTTCGTAAATTGCATTTGCCATTCCCAGATTTCCCTCTGCATTCTCGAAATCAATAGGGTTAACTTTGTGTGGCATTGCAGAAGATCCAATTTCTCCCTCTTTTATTTTCTGACGAAAGTACTCCATTGATATATAACTCCACATATCTCGGCTCATGTCAATCAGAATTGTATTTATCCTTTTAAGGTTATCAAACAGAGCAGCCAGATAGTCATAATGCTCTATCTGAGTTGTGGGATAAGACCTTTTAAGACCAAGTTTTGTTTCAACGAAGTTTCTGGCAAAGCTGTTCCAGTCAATATTTGGATAAGCAGCAACATGTGCATTGAAGTTACCTGTTGCACCACCGAATTTAGCAGCATAAGGCAATGCCTGAAGCATTGATAACTGTTCTTTAATTCTTACTATGAATACATTAAGTTCCTTTCCAAGTCTTGTTGGCGAGGCCGGCTGACCATGTGTATGTGCAAGCATAGGAACCTCTTCCCACTCTTTTGAAAGGGAAGTCAGGATATTCAGCATGTTTCCTAGCCGGGGCATGTAAACATCACGAATACCTTCGAGCAGACTCAGTGGAACAGATGTGTTGTTTATATCCTGCGACGTCAGGCCAAAGTGGATAAACTCCTTATAACTCTCAAGTCCTAGTTTCTCAAATCTTTTCTTTAAGAAATATTCAACGGCCTTAACATCGTGATTTGTAGTTCTCTCGATATCCTTAATCTCGAGAGCATCATCTGTTGTGAAGTTTTTACAGATATTCCTCAAATCATTAAATTTATGTTTGTCGATAGTTTCCAGCTGTTCAACTGGAATTTCGCACAACGCAATAAAGTATTCTACCTCTACGAAAACACGATATTTGATGAGAGCATATTCGGAAAAATAGTGAGATAACTCCTCTACTTGTTTGTAGTATCTGCCGTCTATGGGAGATATTGCAGATAATGAATGGTTTACCATTGGAATGTGGGGTTGTTTAGACTGCGAATTTAGTAAATATTTATCAAACACTCTTTACAGATATCTTATGGAATATCTTGACAATCTGTTTTGCCTCTTTTACATCATGTACCCTCAGGATATCAGCACCATTGATAAGTGCCTGCAGATGAATAGCAGTAGTAGCTGTTAAAGAATCTTCAGGTGATATGTCAAGGAAGCGGTAAATCATGCTTTTTCTTGAAATTCCCACTAAAACAGGATAAAAATCACCATCTGTTCCGGAGATGATTTTAAGCCTTTTTAGCCCTGTCAATATTTCGTAATTCTGATCGATGTTCTTTGCAAACCCGAATCCCGGATCAATAATTATCTTCTTAATACCTGTTGCTTCAGCTTTTGGAAGAAATTCCAGAAAGTATTCTCGAATTTCCTCAACTACATTGTTGTATTGACACAGGGTCTGCATAGTATCAGGAGTACCCTTCTTATGCATTGCAATATATGGGAGCTCCAGCCTGGCAACAGTTTCAAGCATCTCTTTGTCATCTTCACCTGCCGAAATGTCGTTGACCATAAAATCACCTACAAAATCATAAGAGCGTTCTACAATTTCTGCCCGAAAAGTGTCAATGGAAATTTCCGAGGAAGGATAATCCCTTAATACCCTCTTGAGTGCAGGTTTCAATAGTTCCCACTCCTCTTCTGCAGATATGCTTTTTAATCCCGGTTTTGTAGAACAAGCCCCAAGATCGATTATGTCTGCACCGTCTTTAAGCATCTGCTCAAACCTCTTGGTAAACTGCTCATCGGTAGTGCATCTGCTTTCACTGTAAAATGAATCAGCACTAAGGTTGATAATTCCCATGACAAGCGGCTCGCTGTAATTTATCATAAATTAACTAACTTTGTTTTATAACACAAATATAGGATTTATTATGTTTATTGTGCTGGAAGGTTTGGATGGTGCTGGCAAGTCCACGCAGATTAATCTTTTACAGAATTATTTTGAGAAAAGGAAGATGGTGGTGCATTACCTCCATTTTCCGAGGTTTGACTCACCTGTATTCGGAGACCTTATTGCACGATTTTTAAGGGGTGATCTGGGCAGTATAGACCAGGTTCATCCACTACTTATCGCTCTGCTTTTTGCCGGAGACAGAAAGGATGCTGCAGAGATGATTAACGACTGGCTAAAAGAGGACAGTTGTGTTATACTGGACAGATATATATATTCGAACATTGCCTTCCAGTGTGCAAAACTAAAAGATACAGAAGAGGCAGAAAAGTTAAGGGAATGGATATTCGATACTGAATACAATCAGTTTGCAATACCAAAACCTGACATTAACCTGTTTTTGGATGTCCCGCTCAATTTTGTTGATAAAAAATTGAACGAGAACCGTGAAGGCAACGACAGAGAGTATCTGAACGGAAAGAAGGATATTCATGAGGCAAGCATCTCATTTCAGATGCGTGTGAGGGAGATATACCTTAAAGAGTGCCAAAGAGATGAAAACTTCATAAGGATTGATTGTTCTGACATTGAAGGAAACATGTTGCCGGCAGAAAAGATATACGACCTTATCATAAAACAGATAGAAAAATGAAACCTATGAATTTATTGAGAGCTATAGCCAGATTAATAATCGGGTTGACATTCATTTTTTCCGGATTTGTAAAGATAATTGATCCTGTTGGTGGAGGTTTGATAATAGGGGAGTATTTCAAAATTATCGGAATAGGCTCATTCCCTTTTCTTTACCAGACAATGGGAGTTGCTTTGTCGGCAACAGAACTTCTTCTAGGAATTTCGGTACTACTTGGCCTTAAAATGAAGATTTCGTGCAGAGTTGTATTGGTTTTCATGACTGGCTTTACATTACTGACGCTAGTTCTGGCCATATTCAACCCCATACATGAGTGCGGATGTTTTGGAGAGGCTCTTATTCTTACAAACTGGCAGACTTTCCTGAAAAATGTTTTCCTTCTGATTTTCGCTCTGGTACTGTATTTCCAGCGGGATAATTTTATTCCTATTGCTCCAAGAAACTGGGAATGGGGCTTTATGGGTGTTTATGCAGTACTTGTTATACTATTGTCTGTGTACTCCTATAAACATCTTCCTTTGATTGATTTTATGGATTACAATGTAGGTGCCGACATAAAGGAAAAGCTAAGCATGTCCAGAAGTTCGGAAGGACCTACACTAGAAACCACTCTTATCTATAAAAAAGATGGAAAAGTAAGAGAGTTCACCATTAATGAATTACCGGACTCAACATGGACCTTTGTAGATTCCAGAACCAAGACAACCTCGTCAGAACCACTGGAGGGCGTTATCAATTTTGCAATTTCGGACAGGGAGGGCAACTATGTAACCGATTCTCTGATATCAATTGATGGTCCACTTTTTATAACATCGGTTTATAACTTTGAGAAACTTGCCGGTTCAGATATCGTCAATATTAAGCTTTTGAATACGAAGCTGAAGGATTTGGATTTAAAACATATTATTCTGTCCGGATCTTCATTTATGATGATGGATAGCCTCAACCGCGATTCACTTGATATTAAGATCTTCTATACCGATGCCAAGACTTTACTAACTATGAACCGCTCAAATGGGGGTCTTATATACCTTAACGATGCTGTGGTAACAAAAAAGTGGTCTGTTAATTATCTTCCTGTAAATTCGATCGCAGATATAATAAATGAGGATCCGGAACTGATGGCTGCTAAATCAAGAATAAAGGAACAGTTGGCAGCTGAAATTGCTGCTGCAATAATTTTATTGCTGATTGCTCTTATGAGATATGTCTGCAAATTTGTCTATACACATAAAATCTCAATAAATGAAGATTCTCCGGAACAAGAACCTCAAAAATCATAATACTCTGGGTTTAAATGTATTTGCAAAATACTACGCCTCTCCTGCAAACAAAGATGAGTTGCTGGCTTTGCTCAGAAATCCTCAATATTCCGGTTTGTCTAAAATGGTTTTGGGGTCGGGATCAAACGTGCTTTTTACCTCAGACTATGACGGACTTGTAATTCATCCTGCAATGCAGGAAATAGTTGTTACCGGCGAAGATGAGAATTATTTGTTTATAAGGGTAGGAGCGGGTGTTGTCTGGGATGATCTTGTCCGGTATACAGTGGCTAAAGGATGGGGAGGATTGGAGAACCTGTCATGGATACCCGGTTGTGTGGGAGCGGCACCAGTACAGAATATAGGAGCTTACGGAGCAGAGGCAAAAGATACAATAACAGAAGTAGAATATACCGATATCACCACAGGAGAAGAGACCATTATTAAGGGCGAAGATTGCCGGTTTGGATATCGTGACAGTATTTTCAAGAGAGAGCTAAAATCGAAGGTCATTATCACCTATGTCTCTTTTAAACTTTCAAAGTTACCTTTGATAAACAGTAATTATGCAGATGTTTCTCAAGCATTGCAGGGTTTTGATTGCCCTACCATACAAAATCTCAGAGATATAATAATCGATATAAGAAAAAGGAAACTGCCGGATCCTGCAGAAGTTGGAAATGCAGGCAGTTTCTTTAAAAATCCTGTAGTTAGTGATGGTGTTGCAAACTCTATACGTATGTCTCATCCAACTCTCAGGATATTTCCGGCTACAGAAGGCTTTTGCAAGTTACCTGCTGCATGGCTAATTGAACAGTGTGGATTTAAAGGAAAGCGATATGGAAGTGTAGGAGTTCATGCAATTCAACCACTCGTTCTTCTTGCCTACGAAGGGGCAAGCGGAGAGGAACTTATCAAGCTCTCAGATATGATCCGTAAAACAGTCTTTGAAAAGTTCGGAGTAGAAATTGAGCCGGAAGTGAATGTATACTAATCCGGCTCACAACCAAATATTCCTATAGTTTGCGCTTAACCTCCACAATAGTGTATGATTCAATGATATCGCCGGTTCTCATATCGTTGAATCCATCAACATTAAGACCACAATCATAACCTGAGGCAACCTCTTTTACGTCATCTTTAAAACGTTTCAAAGAACCAAGACCGCCGGTAAATATTACAATACCATCACGAATAACGCGGATTTTGGCATTACGGATAAGTTTACCCTCTTTTACCATACAACCGGCAATTGTACCAATCTTCGAGATTTTGAATGTCTCGCGAACTTCTGCAGTTGATGTAATCTCCTCCTTCTGTTCAGGTGCAAGCATACCTTCTATACCGCTCCTTACTTCATTTATAGCGTCATAGATTACTGAATAGAGACGTATTTCAATCTCTTCTTTCTCTGCAATCTTGCGAGCATTTGTAGAAGGTCTTACCTGGAATCCTATAATAATAGCATTTGAAGCAGCTGCAAGTAAAACGTCGCTTTCAGATATGGCTCCTACTGCCTTGTGTATAACATTAACATGTATCTCCTCAGTAGAAAGTTTGATTAAAGAGTCGGACAAAGCCTCAATTGAACCATCAACGTCACCCTTGACAATAACATTCAGTTCCTGGAAATTACCTATCGCAATACGACGGCCAATCTCTTCAAGAGTAATATGTTTCTGGGTCTTCAGACCCTGTATACGCATCAATTGTTCACGCTTGTTAGCCAGATCACGTGCCTCTTTTTCGTCTTCCATTACATTGAACACCTCACCTGCAGCAGGTGCACCGTTCAGACCAAGAATGGAAACAGGAGTGGAAGGACCTGCCTCTGTTATTTTCTGTCCCCTTTCGTTGAACATTGCTTTTACTCTTCCGGTATGACTTCCGCATAAAAGTATGTCTCCAACTTTCATAGTACCTGATCCTACCAGAATGGTTGCAAGAAATCCTCTTCCTTTATCAAGTGAAGATTCAATAACTGTTCCGTGTGCCCTTTTATTTGGATTAGCCTTAAGATTTAGCAACTCAGATTCCAGAAGCACCTTTTCCAGCAGTTTGTCTACATTCAGACCATTCTTTGCAGAAATTTCCTGACACTGGTACTTGCCTCCCCAATCCTCAGTAAGCAGATTCATGTTTGCCAGTTGTTCACGTATCTTCTCTGCATTTGCACCCGGTTTGTCTATTTTGTTTATTGCAAATATCATAGGAACACCTGCTGCCTGTGCATGGTTAATGGCCTCTTTTGTCTGAGGCATTACTGCATCGTCTGCTGCAATTATGATAATTGCCATATCTGTAACCTTAGCTCCACGAGCACGCATAGCAGTAAAGGCTTCGTGACCGGGGGTATCCAGAAATGTGATTTTTTCTCCGCTAGGAAGTAATACATTGTATGCACCTATATGCTGAGTTATACCTCCGGCCTCTCCGGCTATAACATTTGCCTTTCTGATGTAGTCCAGTAAAGATGTCTTTCCATGGTCTACGTGGCCCATGACAGTTACAATTGGAGGACGGGAGATGAGATCTTCCTGATTGTCTTCCTCTTCATGTATTGCTTCTTGTATATCTGCTGTAATAAACTCTACGGTATAACCGAACTCTTCTGCAACCAGCACCATAGCTTCAGCATCAAGCCTTTGGTTAATTGAAACCATAAGACCAAGGTTCATACAAGCTTCAATAACTTTCGTAACCGATACATCCATAAGAACAGAAAGATCGTTGACAGTTACAAATTCGGTAACTTTCAAGATATTGCTCGACATCTCCTGCATCTCCTGTTCTTCAATCATCTTCTGATTGGCAACATCTCTTTTGTCACGACGATATTTTGAACCCTTTGTCTTACCCTTGCCCTCTGTCATTTTAGCATAGGTATCCTTTATCTGTTTTTGTACAGCATCCTCATCAACCTCATTTCTTACAGGTTTGAACCTCTCTTTTAAATGCTTGGTACTGCTTGTTTTATTAGCTGTTGTAGGGCTTGGTCGATTGTTGCCCGGTGCGCCTTTGGGAATAAGGGTGCGATTATTGGAGGCCTCGCTGCGCCCCTCTTTGGTGACATCTATTTTCTCCTTATGATTCTTGTGGATTCTCTCTCTCTTGCCTTTGTTGGCCATAGAGGAATTACTTGGCTTCTGTTCAGGTTTTTTCTTTTCAAACTGTGTAAGATCCATGGTTCCGCTTATCTTCGGACCACTCAGCTTTTCAAATTTTGTCTCTATATGTTCTATCCTTTCGGGTTGAGGAAGGTCAACCTTTTTCTGTTCCTCTTTTGGTTTGTTATACTCTCTTGAAGCTTGTTGTTCAACAGTTTTTGGCTGTTCAAATACCTTCGACTGTCTGAAAACCTTTGGTTGTTCTATAGGCTTGGGTTTCTCTTCAATTATTTTTTGTTCTGCGATTTCAGTATTTACTACCTGTTTAGGCTCCTCTACAATTACTTGTTGTACAATTGGTTCTGGTTTCTCGACTGGTTTTGGCTGCTCAACAGGTTTCGGTAGTTCAACAGGTTTAATTTGTTCAACAGGTTCTTGCACCTCGACAGGTTTTGGTTGTTCAACAGGCTTTGGCTCTTCGACAGGTTTTGGTTGTTCAACAGGCTTTGGCTCTTCAACAGGTTTTGGTTGTTCAACAGGCTTTGGTACTTCAACAGGTTTTGGTTGTTCGACGGGTTTGTGTTGTTCTATTGGCCGGTTTTGTCTGTCCAGATCTATTTTTCCAATAATCTTAGGAGTAGGGGGTTCCGCAATTGAAGTTTTAATAAAGATTTCTCTGACAGGAACTTCATCATCACCATCGTCCGATTTTGAAGCATCAGCTTTTTCGGTAATATCCTTTACCTTTATAGCTACTTTTTTTGATTGCTCCTTAATCAGTTGCTCTTTACCAAACTCTTTCTGGATCAAGGCATAGATTTCCGGAGTGAGTTTGGTTGCCGGGGAGGCTTCAATCTCAATTTTTTTACTCTTGAGGAAGTCAATCAAGGTCCCCATGCCTACGTTGAATTCCTTCAAGACCCTGTTAATTCTGATATTTTCGTTTGCTGTCATATTTATCCTCCCTATTTTACTATTCGAATTCTGAGCGCAGAATCTTCTGTATTTCCATTACTGTCTCCTCTTCAAGGTCAGCCCTTCTGACAATTTCAGAGACAGGGAGTGCAAGTACGCTCTTGGCAGTATCGCAACCAATCGATTTGAGCGCAGTTATAACCCAGTCTTCAATCTCGTCACTGAACTCGGTGAGAAGTACATCCTCCTCGTCTTCTTCAAGATCTCTGAATACATCTATCTCCATACCAATAAGCATTCCGGCAAGTTTGATGTTGCTGCCGCCTTTTCCAATTGCAAGAGAAACATCATTTGGTTTCAGATAGACGCCAACCCTCTTTTCAGCTTCATTAACCTTGATTGATGAGATTTTTGCAGGACTTAATGCTCTCTGAATAAGCAGCTGCATATTTGAAGTCCAGTTTATGATGTCAATATTCTCATTTCTAAGTTCTCTTACTATTCCGTGGATTCGTGATCCCTTAACACCTACACACGCTCCAACAGGGTCTATCCGCTCGTCGTATGATTCAACTGCCACTTTTGCTCTCTCTCCCGGCATGCGGACAATCTTCTTGATAGTGATAAGACCGTCAAATATTTCAGGAACCTCCTGTTCAAACAATCTCTCAAGAAAAACAGCAGCTGTTCTTGAAAGAATAATTACAGGATTATTGTTTTTCATATCAACTCTTGATACCACAGCTCTTACGGAATCACCTTTCCGGAAGAAGTCTGAAGGAATCTGTTCTGTTTTTGGAAGTAAAAGTTCATTTCCCTCCTCATCCATAACCAAAACCTCTTTCTTCCATACCTGGTAAACTTCGCCAACTATTATCTCTCCTATTCTGTCTTTATATTTGTTGTACAGATTGGCCTTTTCTATATCCATTATTCTGCCCGACAGATTTTGTCTCAGATTTAGGATGCCCCTCCTTCCAAAGCTTGCCAGTTTTACCTCCTCTGTGAACTGCTCTCCGATTTCATATGAGTTATCTATTTTTGATACCTCTTCCAGAGAGATTTGAGTACTGGGATCCTCCACTAATTCCACCACTTCGCGATTTCTCCATATTTCAAAGTCACCTTTGTCAATATTTATTATTATGTCGAAATTGTCTGCTGTTCCGTACATCTTTACAAGCTGGTTCCGGAATATGTCTTCCAGAACACTCATCATAGTGGGGCGGTCAATGTTTTTAAGTTCCTTAAATTCAGCAAATGTGCTAATTAAATTTAACCCTTCCATATAGGTAAACTGTTTAAAATATTATCTAAAATTTATAAATGGCTTTGTCGATTTTATCTCGTCAAGATTGTAAAACTGAATTATATCCACTCTTTCTCTCTTCTTCTTTCCTTCTATCTTCTCCAATTTTGAAAAACTGAGTTCAATCTTGTCTTCTAGTGCAGCAGACAATATTGCTGTCTGTTTGGTTCCGTTTTTGAAAACTACTTCAACCTCTTTCCCGATAAATTTCTGGTATTGCCTGAATACCTTGAATGGCTGATCCAATCCCGCCGATGAAACAGTAAGAGAATAATCTTCAATTTCTCTGTCCAATCCGGATTCTACTATTTTGCTTATATCTGCACAGTTTCTTATATCAACAACTTCTGTAGATTCAATTGTTATCTCAATATCGTTTTCCGAACTGATTTTGATGTCAACCAAAAAAAGAGAATTGTCTGCAAGATAACTTTCAATAAGATTTACTATAGATTCTTTGTGTATCATAATAGCTATTTTATAAAATAAGGGGACTGCCGTCCCCTTAAATCTTTTGCCCTAAACCGCCGCAAATATAGTTATTTTATTATTTATATCAAATTATTTTAATAATTCGTAACTTTACGGCATGGTTGAGAGTTTTAAAATAATCAATGATCCTGTTCACGGATTTGTAAATATTCCTTCAGGATTAATTCTCGAAATAATTGAGCATCCCTACTTCCAGAGGCTTAGAGACATAAAGCAACTGGGACTGACAAATCTTGTATATCCCGGAGCTACCCATTCAAGACTTCTGCATGCCATAGGGGCAATGCATCTTATGAAAGAGGCGATTATAAATTTACAGTACAAGAGCGTAATTATAACTAAGGAAGAGGAGGAGGCTTCTTTGGCGGCTATACTTCTACATGACATAGGTCATGGCCCCTTCAGCCATGCCTTGGAAAATAATATCATAAGAGGAGTATCTCACGAAGAGATTTCGCTGGCACTTATGAAGGCAATCAATAAGGAAAAAAACGGCCGTCTGAACATGGCGATAGAAATATTTGAAGACAAATACCAGAAACACTTCCTTCACCAGCTGGTTTCGAGCCAACTGGATGTTGACAGACTTGATTACCTCAAGAGGGATAGCTTCTTTTCTGGAGTTGCCGAGGGGATGATAGGCCTGGAGAGAATAATCAAGATGCTCAATGTTCATGACAACTCGTTGGTAGTGGAGCAAAAAGGAATTTATTCAATTGAAAAATTTCTGATATCCAGAAGGTTGATGTATTGGCAGGTATATTTACACAAAACAGTCATTGCAGCCGAACAATTGCTCATACAGATATTAAAAAGGGCACGATTATTGACTGAAAATTCTGTCTGTTTGCCAGGATCACCGGCGATAAACTTCTTTCTGAAAAACAACTTTTCTGCAAGTGAACTTGACAATATGGAGGTATTGGAAAAATTTACTCTTTTGGATGACACCGATATTATGTCTGCAATTAAACAGTGGCAGTTTGCCGATGATAAAACCCTGTCACTCTTGTGCAAAATGCTGACAAGAAGAATGTTGCCAAAAATAGAATTGTCACTTGTACCTTTTACTGAGAACGATATGGAAAGGGCTAAAAGCGATATTATTGTCGACAAAGAAAATTTTGATGCAGATATTAACTATTTTGTACAGAGCGGAGAGGTGAGAAACAGCGGTTACGATGCTCAGGAAGAGGAGATAAAAATCCTCTCCAAAGATGGCAATGTTCAGAATGTATATCTTATTTCGGACATGTTATCGGCTAAAGCTTTTTCTCAGATAACTAAAAAATACTTTCTTTGCACTGCGAAAATTTAAAATTACTTATGGAAATTAAAGCACAGACTATAGCGGATCTGCTAAATGGCGAGATCGTCGGGGATCCTGAAACAAAGGTGAGCTCGATTACGAAAATTGAGCAGGGGAAGAGGGGTTCTATCTGTTTTTACGCAAATCCTCAATACGAAAAGTATCTTTACAATTCCAAAGCAAGTATAATACTTATAAACAGAGATTTCGAACCATCATCAAAACTGCCCGCTCCGTGTATAATAAAGGTCGATAATGCATATCAAGCTATGCCATTGCTTTTGGACCTGTTTAATACAGTAAAAGCTAAAAGCAAGAGAGGAAGAGGTTTTTTTACAAAAATCTCATGGTCAGCAAAAATTGGAAAAGGAGCATATGTGGGATCACACTCCTATGTTGGAAAACATGCTGTTATTGGGAACGGTTCTCAGATATACCCTCATTCATATATCGGAGATAATGTTGTAATAGGAGAAAATACAATTATCAACCCGGGAGTAAAGATTTATCCCGCTTGCAAGATTGGCTCCAATTGCATAATTCATGCAAATGTAGTGATAGGAGCAGACGGATTTGGATTTGCTCCATCGGAGAATGGAGTATATAAGAAGATACCACAGATAGGGAATGTCATTATTGAAGATGAATGTGAAATAGGAGCAAACACAACAATTGACAGGGCTACAATGGGTTCTACAATAATAAGAAGAGGAGTTAAACTTGACAACCTTATTCAGATTGCTCACAATGTAGAGGTTGGCGAAAATACCGTTATGGCGGCTCAGGTTGGAATAGCAGGATCTACTACAATAGGAAAAAATTGCCGTATAGGGGGACAGGTAGGCATAGCAGACCATGTACACATTGCAGACAATACAATTATTGTATCTCAGGCCGGAGTTATGAGCAGTATTAAGCAGGAGGGAAGAGTAGTTGCCGGAACGCCTGCATTTGATTATAAGGATTATATTAAGGCTTACGCAATCTTCCGTAAATTACACAAACAATAAGGTGGTATGCAGGTTAAGCAAAAAACCATAAATCATCCGATTGCTTTTTCGGGACAAGGTCTTCATACTGGCCTTAAAGTAAATATGGAGTTACATCCTGCACCTGAAAATCATGGAGTAAGATTTCAGAGAACAGATATGGCCGGTGCACCTGTTATAGAAGCAACTGCAGATTTTGTAACAGCAACACAAAGGGGTACTACATTACAGAGTGGCGATATAGTAATCTCAACAATTGAACATATTCTTTCGGCACTTTACGGACTTGGTGCAGACAACGTACTTGTAAAAATAGACGGTCCGGAAGTACCGATTCTTGATGGCAGTGCAAGACAATACTCAGAAGATTTATTGAGGTGTGGGTTGAGAGAACAAGAAGCAGACCGAAGATACTTTACACCAAAAAAGAAGGTGTATTATAAAGATGAAGCAAGTGGTGCTGAGATAACGATAATCCCCGACAACGAATTTACAATAGACCTGACAATCGATTTCAATTCAAAGATTATTGGCTGCCAGAATACATCGTATGGTCCCCAAACAGATTATAACCTAGATATTGCACCTTCAAGAACCTTCGTGTTTTTACATGAGATACTTCCACTTCTAAAAAGCAACCTGATTAAAGGAGGCGATTTGCAGAATGCAATTGTGATTGTAGAAAATCCAATAAATAAGGAAGATATAAAAAAAATTACTAAAGAGTTCGGTATCACTGAAGTAGAAAACATAGGAACAGGGTATCTGAACCATCTTCAGTTAAGGTATCCGAATGAATGTGCACGCCATAAACTGCTTGATGTCATTGGCGACTTCTCATTAGTAGGATTTCCTATGAAAGCAAAGATAATTGCAAACAAACCAGGACATAAAATTAATACTATATTAGCAAAAATTTTGAGAAACGAAGCAATGGAAAATATTAAGAACGAGATTCCGGTATTTGATCAGAACAAGGAGCCCATAATTGATATAAATGGGATAAAGAAACTATTACCTCACCGTCCCCCTTTTCTAATGGTCGACAGGATAATTGAACTTACTAGCGATAAAATAGTAGGTATAAAGAATATTGGCATTAATGAAGGTTATTTCATAGGTCATTTCCCTGATGAGCCGGTTATGCCAGGTGTTTTAATTATTGAAGCAATGGCTCAGGTTGGAGGGATATTGGTTTTGAACGGATTGGACGAGCCCGAGAGATATTCCACATACTTTGCAAAGATTGATGGTGTAAAATTCAGAAGGAAAGTTGTTCCGGGTGATGTCCTTGTCATTAAAATGGTTATCATTACACCACTAAGACGCTCCATTGTTTGCATGAGAGGAGAGGCATATGTGGGTGATAAGCTTGCTTGTGAAGGAGATCTCATAGCACAGGTTGTTAAAAATAAATAAAGAATAATATTACAGGCAATTATGGATAATATTCATGTTCACCCGGGAGCCAGAATAGGAACAGGAGTCACTATTGAACAATTTTCAATTATTGCTGAAAATGTAGAAATTGGAGAGGGAACATGGATCGGGCCTCATGTCATAATCATGGACTATGTGAAAATCGGGGCTAATTGCAAGATTTTTCCCGGAGCAATTATCGGAGGCACACCGCAGGATTATAAGTTCGGAGATGAGGTAACATATGTGGAGATAGGAGACAACACTGTCATAAGAGAATATGTAACAATAAACAGAGGTACAGCAGCAGGCAGAGGGAAAACAGTGGTGGGGGACAATTGCATGATTATGGCATATACTCACATTGCGCATGACTGTATTGTCGGGAACAATGCAATTATTGTAAGTTATGTAGGTCTGAGTAGATCGGAAG
>JBAZZA010000007.1:0-149630 GCA_041659025.1 Bacteroidales bacterium
TAACTTTGTTTGGCATGTTTTGATCAATCAAAACATGGTTGACCTTCGGGTTGCCCTTCGGAGTACAGAGGGGTCACGATCATCCCGGAATGGGGGTCAACATCGCCGGAATAAACAAATTTCATTGAAGTTAATTTTCATAAAGTTTAAGATATGTTTTTAGGTGTTGAAATTTTGAATTTATCCCAGTAGAAGGTTATTATTTCTTTGGTTGTCCCTTATCAGTCTCTATTACAGTAGTATTAGGATGCTTATCTGCATACTTATTTGTAGTCTACTGGCCAGTGTCTGCTCGTCTGTACTTTGATGGTGTGTTTGTTTTAACCATAATATCTAGTTTTAGTTAGTTGTATATTTGGATTTAATTATATGTGTGCTTTATTATTTATCTTCTTTCATTGATTTAAAGCATTCAACAAAATTGCGGGAGATTGCTTCTAGTTCATTGTGGTAAAGCTTTCGATTATGAATATCTGCGGTACCTATATTTGTGCCTATACATATTACGATTTGTGAAAGTTTTCTTTTTAGTAGTTTGCAATCCAATTTTTCTTTGTCTGAAAATTTAAGATTTCTATCAAAAAAAACAGCGAGATCAATCATTGATGTGCAGGGAATTTCCTTAAATCCGGTATCGAAACTATAAGTTAATTGTAGACCATAAAGAGTGAGATCTTTAATACCTTTTGGACCAATAGTATTGCTCTCCCGATCTGGCTTAAATTGAATTTTAAGAAAGTAGGAAGATCTCCTATTTTGTCTAAAAGAAATTTGTTTTATCTCCAGAGGATAGTCGGAATTATTTTCTATTTCAGCAGAAAGCGTTAATGTGCTTGATTCTCTGGGACTATATATATAGAAAGATCTTATTCTAACTAGTTTTTTTCTACGATTGCCATAACTCAGAAAAAGGCTTATCATAACGGCACCTAATGTCCCAATTGCTGTTAACCAATCCGAAGCATTAGCTTTATTTTCATGATTAACTACTATGTAAGTCGCATTGGGGTTATTTGGTATTGCTATACTATGAGCATTTTTTGAATGGGATAAACTGTCTCCAGTTAATACATAAGTATTTAGTACATTAGATTGATTTGCCATTACAAATTAATTTTTAGTCCGTAATCATGGAATCTGTCATGTAAAAAATGCTGAACCTCGTGCACATATTGAAGATTACGTTCTTTGATGTGCTCTTGGTAATTTTTATCTTTATAAAAGCATCGTTTAAAATGATAATAGAAATAAGAGTAATCAGTATTGCGAATTGGAGGGCGTTCATTTGGGCCTATTACCGAAGCTGCAATAATTGGATCATAATATATTTGAAGATCATCCTTCTCATTTATTAGGATTGGCTCGATTTCAGAGACAGGAAGCCTTGCTTTACTGCCTCTTACTTCAATATAGTCATCTTTAAGTTTTAATATTTCAAAAACATTTATATCTATACCACTAAAACGATCAATATGGTATTTCGTAATATCTTTAAGACGAATAAAATCTCCTTTTCTGAATGGTTCCATTTTTAGTTTGTAAAGTCCAAGAGCAATCCTTACAAAATATTCACTGTCATGTCCATTGCCAACAGCGTGTTTAGCAAGGAAACTTGGACTTTTACTCAAAAATGGAAAGTCCTTTGAATTAAATTGCTCTTTGACTATGCCTGTATTGACAGCATTCCTAATCTGCTGTATTAGATTTTTTTGCCTCATAATTTTTATATAAAGTATCCATTAGTAACTCTACGATAAGTCAATATGTTTTTAATGAATTTTCATTAAACTCAATCAATCCTAAGACCTGTTTTTGTAGTAAGACATAATCCTCTTTGCTTACATATTCACTTGGTCCCATAGTCATTATACATTATGATTAAATTATTCTGAAAGGTACTTTAGACGAATAAACTGGCAACTTACCTAAAACATCAATTTTGGATTTAATATATCTTTGTATACCGGCAGAATGCAGTTCATTTGATCCAGGATGCACTGTAATTGATTTGAGATTTTTATAAATATCGAGAGCAATTGTCGTATATTCTACAAAAACTCCAGTCTTAGAAACAAAATAATCCATTTTGCGAATGTCATCTGAGTAAAGTCCAATAATTAGTCTTGTTTCCTCCTCGTGCCTGTAGGCTGGATGTTTAAACGTTATCATAAAGTTATATACATCAAGTTCGAATGAGTTACATAGTTCGTAATACATCTGGCTCATTATAAATTCTTCTTCAGTTTTATCATCAAGATTAAAATTGTCAATCTTAGCTAATTCTGCATCATATTTGGTAAAAAGATCAACAAGTAACCGTTCCTGCTCTTTAACCTCATAAATCATGTCTTTTCTTTTTATTGATCCGACTTTGTCTTTATTAAGTTTCATTATAGCATCTATATCAATCCCAATATTATATCCGTTTCCATCAGCATAATAATTCCACATATGTAATGAATCTCTTTTCTTACTAAATGAAGCGATGTAAAAATGCTGAGGTTCGAAATAGTCATTAAATCTATTACCATTTAAACGGTCATAAATATCTTTATATTTAGGTTCAGCATCAAGCATATCTTGAAGTATGATATTAAAGTATTTCGATTCGGTAGGGTCATTGAGAAAATTAATGTTTGAGCAATGAAGTGTATTAGAATTAAGAATTCCGAAAAGTCCGTTTCCTGTGGTATAGTGATAGTAAATCATTGAATATTAAGTAATTTAAAATGCAAAATTATTTTATTGTCCTTATAAATACTTTTTTTAAGTTTTCTTAATCATCTCTAAAAATATTCATAAGAAAATTTTCTATTATTGTGAAAATAAGACTCATCTCCAACAAAATTGATAAATCTTATAGTTTAAAATGGTTCTGTTGATAATGGTAATTGTCTGTTATCTCCAAAATTCGCAATAATGTATTCAAATGCCTTTTTTATTCGTTGGATTATTTTATCATCATCAGTTAGAGGAATAGAAATACAATCAATCATTGATGTTCCAGACTTATCCATTAAATCAATACATTCAAATTTATTTTCCATATTGTAGGAAATGAGTTCGATAGTATGCATCGGACTGTCCCGTTTTATAATATTATCATTCTTTAATCTGGTAATTGTTAAATGGTTTAATGACTTTATATTAAAATGAAATTCATTTTTTTTCTCGATATTTCTATCTTCTGTCCAATTACTAAAAAAAACTCTTGTTGAAAGTATAATATTGCCTTCTTTGTCGAAATTAAACGCGAGAACACTTCTTTCTATAAGGCCTTCGGTGTGATTAAAAAGATTATGAAAAATTGTGTTGCAATTACCGTAATCTTCCAATTTCTCTTTTATCCAACTTAATGTCTCAATTAAATTTGGTTTGTTTTCCATATAATATTGTATTAATCTTATTGAGCGAATTAGAATAATTGCTAATCATCATCATCATCATCATCATCAAAATTTTCATCAAAATCATTTTTTGAAACGATATCTCCAATATCATGTTCATCCTCAGACCTTACTTCTATAGTTTCTCCAGTTTCCATATGTTCAATTGTATATTGAAATGTTTTTCTACCTAACAAACCATATGCTCCTAGTGTCATTATATTCATGGAGAGGTTTGTTGGAAGATGTTCGAACTTGTGAGTGATTTTCCAGTTGCTCATAATAATAAAATTAAATTGTTTTTCTAACTGTATGGTTTTTCAGATCTACCACGTTTAATAATTGGTGCTAGTCACCACATTAATATTTTCTTTATAATTAATAGTATTTGATAGAGAATTACCATTGCCTGCTGCTTTCTCTACAGTATCATCAATAAACTCAACCCCTTTTATGCTGAGGCTGCTCCTTGTCCATAAATAGCCCCAAATGTCATATACATAAAAAAATATAGGATACAATCTTCATCATTATTTTATTAATAGTAAATTTGAAAAGGTAGTTTTTATTAGCGCCCATAATGAAGAAGCATTCTCTGGCGTTACTCCTAACTGTAAGATAATGTTTACAATCGTTCCAAAAAAGAAACTTCCCCAGTCAAATTTGCTTGCAGTTTTGGCTGATTCAACTAAGAGATCCAATTTGCTATCAATCACATTAAATTGATCCTGTGTAAAGCTGATGGCTCTTATACCCTTTTTTAATTCTTGAATACGCGAAGAGATATCTTCATATTCTGCATATGTAAAGACATCATGGTTAGAGTAGGAAAATTTTATATCAACAGATTGAATTTCATGCTGTAATCTATGCCATTTATTTGGAGATTTTAATTCTTTATTTAGACAACTTAGCCAAATTCTAAAAGAAATACAAATATCACTAAAGTTTATTTCTGCCCTAGATGCAATAAGAGATGATTGACCAGGGGAAAAGTCGGCATGATAATAATCAGCATAATTTTGTGACGAAGTAATCTTGAAGTAAAATTGAGAATTGTTATGGGATATTAATGAAATATTACCCCTGAGCAAATCATTTAATTCAAATTGCATTGGAGTAAAGTCCGGATTCTCTTCTATTAGTTCGTATAATATATCCTTCTGTGTGGTTAGTAATTTCATGTTGAAAGGTATTGCAGAGGGATTATATTTTTACTAATTCAAACTCATGCATGTTGTTGAAAATCCTACCTGGAAATAAATTTATACATATGGTTCCATTGTTTATCTCTTTCCAAATGAATTTGTTTAAGTGCAGATTTTCGGTACTACCGAATTTGTATCGACCATCATCATAGTCTTGCGGATAAATATAACCTTCTATAAGACATTTATTTAATAATATGTTGAGGAAGTTTGAGATAGGCAACACAGAGCCGTTCCAATTGGAGTTTATTGCTTCAATAACAATCCTGTTTAGTTGCTGAGGATTACATGTAAGTTTTTCCATTATTATATCATCTTTTTAAGTTCGTTATCACTGAGTTTTTGAATTTTCTCAATTTCTGAATCATTAGGTAAATACCCAATGCTAACAGTTACTTTATCATTCGACTGGGTTCGAGACTTAATTGATAGAACGATATCTCCTTTTGGATATTCCCACCAGTACCCAAAACTTACATCATTATCGTAAATAGCAAGTTCGAGTTTTGTATTTTTGCTTTGACCCAAATTCTCATCTTTATTCCAGGGCTGTCCATATTTTTGATTAAGAATGCTCTCTAGCTCTTTAAATACTTTTACAGCTTTAGAAAAATCATGGTCAAAAATTGATGTATATGAAACAGAATTTAAAAAACCTGTTTTAAAGAGGTATGCCAGTTCGAATTTTTGATCTAATAATTGAGTCTCATAAGCCAACATTTTGTAGTTTAAAACTCTAGAAGGGGTGATATTATCCTTCGATTTTACAACATCAAAAGAATCTCCCCAGTTAAAATCCTTAAAAGCCACTGTTTGGCAAAAAGCATTGGATGAAATAAAGAAAAGCAGAGCCAAAACAAGCTTTCGCATAATATATGAAGTTTAAAGTTTAGGCTCTTAAGAAGACTTATTACTAAGCTGGTCTTACAGCTGGTTCTTTCTTAACCTACCTTTCACGGCAAAAAACGAAATTATACCAATTTGTATCGTTTAGTAGTGCACATCTTTAATGGTAAGATTTATCATATTCACAGTGCACTCGTATTATGAATTATTACACACAATAGTTGAAGTAAATATAGAAATAAAATATTAGAATTAGATAAAAAAATCTTTCTTTTCATCTAGAGGAGAGGATTTTAAGAATTTTGAGCAATTCTTTATGAAAATTTCCTCGTGGCTAAGTACTTCAAAAACAATATGTAAGAAGATGTTTTGTATTGTTTTTAAAGCCTACAACGGCTTATGCCTTGATATTTACTAGATTCCAAACGTAGATATGCTATTCCATTTGGGTTATACATCTCAATATTGACTGTGCTATAGTCTGAGAGGGCATTGCAAAGGATGCATTTGGGCACCCACTACGTGAGTGTAGCGTCAAAAAAAACAAGCGTTTTTTAGCGTAACGAACGAATAGTGGGTAAATGCGATTGCATGCCCACTCAGGCTATAGCACTTCAATCCAAAAGAGATGTAAAAACAGATGTTTTTTAGCGAAACGAACGAATAGTGGGTAAATGCGGTTGCATGCCCTTTCAGGCTATAGCACTTTAATCCAAAAGAGATGTAAAAACAGAAGAGGTAGCCAAATCACAAAATCTGTTATCTTTGCAATCATTAACTTATTATTTATGAAAAAACAAATTCTACCATTAATTGCAATTTTTCTTTTTTTGCCGATACTATTGATTGCACAGGAAAACAAGGTTACTTACAAGTTTGGCGGGAACATAGAATTTAAGACAATATACGACGATTATCGTTCCAAGACAGCCAGATATGACTTACAATATACTTATCCTCTGGCTCCCAATTTTAACACAAGTGGCGTAGATATAAATAAAAGCAGGTCACTTAACTTTTCTGTTATGTCAAGCCGTCTTACATTTACCGTATCGGGATTCGAAATGCTGAAAGCAAATGTAAGCACCTATGTGGAGGCAGATTTCCTGGGATCGGCCGAAACTTATATAGGTATGCTAAACCTTAGACACGCATACATTAATTTAAAGTGGACCAACAGCAGCCTGTTGTTTGGCCAAAGCAGCCATCTGACAAATGTAGATGAAGTAGTTGCCGGTACAATATGTTTCGCATCGGGATATCCGTTTAACACTCTTAACAGGGGGATGGAGATAAAGTACTCACAGAAACTTGCAAAAAATGTAGATTTTCAGGTTGCTGCAATGATCTACAGCTCTCACAAATCGATGGGCCCGGTAAATGCACAGAGTCAGGCAGGCGTTCCTGACCTTCATGCACAGTTGAAATTCGGGGATCCTAACAAAATTTTCGGAGGAATAACATTCGGGTACAAATTTTTTAAACCCAGGACCCTTGATGCTGCCAAGCAACCAATATCCACAACATTTGGAGCTTATGATGTGAATGCTTTCTTCAAAGCCACTACAAACAAGGGGTACTCTATTAAATTATGGGGTATATATGGTGAAAACCTGACTATGATGGGAATGTTTGGTGGTTATGGCAAGATAGAATATGCTACCGATAATTCGAATCCTGTTATGGATTACAAATATGCTTCTACAAGAGCTCTCTCAACATGGCTCGATTTTGAAACCCCTGCATACAAGAACTTCAAGTTCGGTTTTTTCTACGGGTTTCAGAAGAGTTATGGAACGGCAACCAGAATAGATGCTACAAAAAACAGCTCGGGTGACTATGTAAATGGTTTCTACAGGGATCCTTCACTTGAATGGTTCAGCAGATTTTCACCCAGGGTACTTTATAGTTTGTCTAAAAGGCTTACCTTCGGACTGGAATATAATCTTACATATGCGCAATGGGCAAAAAGTATTGATGCCTATTTGATGCCTGTTGAAAGATTCTCTGTAAATCACAACAACAGACTAGAGTTTATGGCTAAGTTTGTATTCTGATAATAATCCTGATATGAAGGTAGGCAAGTCTGATCTGTTCTGGAACTACGGAGCCAGCTTTATGAGGGTGGCTTCCGGAGTCATTGTCCTGCCTCTGATATTGAGAATGTTGTCAAGTGAAGATGCCGGCCTTTGGGGGGTGATGATGAGCCTTTATGGCATGATCATACTCCTTGATTTCGGTTTCAACATCACATTCACAAGAGCTGTAACCTATATATTTTCCGGTGCCACTGAATTGAAGGCTGAGGGACTGAGTCCGGTTCATGAGAGTGGACTGATAAACTACCCTCTGCTCAAAGGGGCGCTAAAGGCAATGAGATCGTATTATGCCGGCATCACTCTTGTGTTGATAATTATTTTGTTTACAGGAGGTTACTGGTATATAGAAAAAGTACTGGATGCATACACCGGCGACAAGGATGTTGCCAGGATAGCATGGTATTTCTACCTTATTTATATCTGCTACCAGTTCTACACATATTACTATGATGCCCTTCTTATGGGCAGAGGTATGATCAAAAGATCGAAGCAGATAATTGTCTTGTCGCAGACTGTAAATATCATTATTGCACCCATACTCCTTTTGTCAGGCTTTGGATTGATATCGATGGTTATAAGCCAGAGCATTATGGCCATTGTAAACAGAACGCTGGCTAAAAGGGCATTCTATGATTCTGAAACCAGAAGCAATCTACTAAAGGCAAAGGCGGAGGACTGGAAGAAAATAATACGGACACTTTGGGTGACTGCATATAAATCCGGCCTGTCAAATTTAAGTGGTGTTTTCACTAACAGAATGCTCGCAATTTTTGGCGCACTCTTCATCCCTCTTACAACAATGGCATCCTATGGTACATTAAGCAAGCAGGTTGCCGACATTACGTTTACACTCTCCCTGGTTTGGTTCTCTACATATTACCCTAAGCTCACTCAGGAACGTGTCTTGAATAGTCTTAGTGAGGTAAAGCGAATCTACATCAAGGCACAGTTCATAACTATAGCTGTTTTTGTCTTCATTGCCGCAGGGGTTCTTCTTTTTGGTGAGTGGGGACTTCATATTATCAGAAGCTCAACACCTTTCCTTGATTCAGGATTAATGACCCTTTTGTTTTTAGCAGCTCTTTTGGAGGCACTTACATCTGTGTCAATATCAGTTTTGCTAAGCAGGAACGTTGTGCCGTATTACAAGGCGCAATCAATTACGGCACTTGTTACGGTAGCTGTTCTTCTTTTAACTCTGAAGTTCACAAATATGGGAGTCACTGCTTTGATAGTGGTTCCATTAGTCACCCAGCTGGCTTATCAGCACTGGAGATGGACCCTTATGGTTATTAAGGAGTTGGATATAAAACTTAATGATTATATAAGTTTTATAGGCAACTTACCGGAAAATCTGGGACTTACAAAATAAGAGATTACCTGTTTCTGTCTCTTCTATTTGGACCTTGTGATCTTCCACCGGAAGATGTCCTTCTCTCATTACGACTAGGCTTGTCCTTTCCTCTTCTCTCACCACCTCTGTCAGAACCTGCTAATTCTCTTCTTGGAGCGGTTCCTCTCTGAGCATTTCTATCGCCACCCTCTCTCTCTCTGCCATCTCTGTCATCCCTTTGACGTTCCCTTGGATATTCTCTCTGTGAATCTCTCTGATATTCATTGCCATCTTCCGATATGGAAACCTTCAGATGCAAACCTTTATATTCAGTATCGTTTAGTTCTTCAACCAGATATGCAGCCGCTTTGGATGTTACCGCAGCAAAAGTAAGTTCTCTCCTTACATCAATTTTGCCTACACCATTCTGACCAACGCCCAGTGATGAGAGCAATCTTATAATGTGCCTCGCTGACACATTCATTCTGAAGCCCATATTAAGTTTGAGCCATGTATATCCTTTTTCTGAAGGTCCCGGAGGATATGCATCCCTTACAGAACCATCGTTGTTCTTCCTGCTTGATTCCTCTTTAAGATTAAGGTCCGGTGCATGGCGGTAATAATCAAGAAAACGGTTGAATTCCAGTGAAAGCACCTTCTGAACTATCTCCTCCTTGCTAATGTCTTTCCACTTGTCATTTATAAGATTTACGTACTCTGCAATCTCGTCTTTTACCTCTACCTTCTCTATCTGTTGAATAAGATGTAGCAACTGCATAGAACATACCTCATTACCTGTAGGAATCTTAGCCTGTGAGAATGTTTTTCCGATTAGTTTCTCAATTCTTTTTATCTTATGTAGCTCCTTGCTGTTGATGATTGCTACCGAAATTCCGTTCTTGTCTGCACGTCCTGTTCTTCCGCTCCTGTGAGTATATTGCTCAGCTTCGTCGGGCAGGTTATAGTTGATTACGTGTGTAAGCTCGTTAACGTCTATACCCCTTGCTGCAACGTCGGTTGCAACTAATAGGCTCAGTGTCTTGTTTTTGAACCTACCCATAACCTGATCCCTCTGACCTTGTGAGAGTTCGCCGTGCAGGGCATCTGCGTTGTAACCATCCTTTACAAGAGAGTCTGCTATGTCCTGGGTCTCCTGTCTGGTTCTGCAGAAGATTATAGCATAAATATCGGGGTTGTGGTCGGCTATTCTCTTTAAAGCTAGATATCTGTCTTTTGCATGTACCACATAGTAGTAGTGCTTTACATTTGTTGCTCCTGAGTTTCTTGTCCCAACTGTTACAATCTCAGGTTTGTTCATATAATGCTTAGCAATTCCTTCAACTTCAAGTGGGAGGGTAGCCGAAAACAGTAGCGATCTTCTCTCTTTTGGAGCCTTCTCCAGAATAAGGTCAAGTTCGTCCTTGAATCCCATGTTGAGCATCTCGTCTGCCTCATCAAGAACCAGTGTCTGGATATTCTCTATGTTTGCGACTCCTCTGTTAAGAAGGTCCACCATTCTGCCGGGTGTGGCAACAATAATATGGGCTCCTTTCTTAAGGGCCCTTATCTGCGTCTCTATGCTTGCTCCTCCGTATACAGCAACAATATTCAGATTATCGTAGTATTTTCCGTAGTTGTTTATATCCTCGGTTATCTGCCTGCAGAGTTCTCTTGTAGGGCTTAAGATAAGTGCCTGAGTGTGGAAATCTTTAGTGTCAAGGGATTCGAGAATAGGCAGACCGAAAGCGGCTGTTTTTCCCGTACCTGTCTGTGCCAGACATACGATGTCTCTGTTTTCCTGAATTAGCGTTGGAATTATTCTCTCTTGAACCGGTGTCGGATTTTGAAAGCCCAATTCAGTAATGGCCTTGATAATGTTTTGATTAAGGCCTAGTTCGTGGAATTGTTTGCTCATTTGAAATTTTATGAAGTGGCAAAGGTACGCTAATTATATTAATAACACCATTTTTATTCTCTCATATTACCACCTGTACTATAACCATTCATAAATGCATCCCAGTTTTTAACAACAATTACAACAATTAAGACTGCAATTGCAACCACGGTCCAAAAGATGATTTTTTTAGTTTGTTTCTTCATAATCAATTAGTTTTATATATCGCAAACCTATCAAGAAAAATTGGAAAAAATGGGGATAATTGAAAATTAGTTACCTTTGTTTTTAAGATTTATCTGATTTTAGATTTTTCTTGCTAATACTGTAAATTTATGAGTAAAGTTAAGTTTATTGGTGTTTTCGGAAAGCGAAATACCGGAAAGAGTTCCCTTATAAATGTAATTACAGGTCAGGATGTTGCAATAGTGTCAGACATTCCCGGCACCACTACCGATCCTGTTCGTAAGAGAATGGAGATATTTGGAGTGGGTCCGGTTGTATTAATAGATACTGCCGGTATAGATGATCAGGGAGAGCTCGGAAATCAAAGAGTAGGGAAGAGTAAACAAATAATCAATCAGATTGACCTTGCAATACTTCTTTTTACTAACAACCAACTTGATAAGCATGAGATGGATCTCCTAAATAGATTCAGAGAAGAGGAGTTGCCGGTAATATTGCTTCATAACCAATCGGACATAATTCCGATGGATCAGCAACTGGCTCTGGAGATTACTCAGAAATATGGAATTGATGTAGTGGAATTCTCCTGCAATATTCTGGAAGAAGATGAGCAAAAATTAGCCGTAGAGATGCTTACATCTTTAATTGTGAAGGGTTTACAAAGTTCCGCTGCAGTTGGGACAGCACTTTTTGAAGGATTGCTGGAGGTAAACGACCTTGTTGTCCTGGTTTGTCCAATTGACAGCGAGGCTCCTGAGGGGAGAATCATACTTCCTCAGGTTAATGCTGTAAGGGACGTTCTTGACAATGGTGCAGTATCTGTTGTCTTACAACCGGAGGCACTGGAGGAGTATTTGAAAAGGTGTACTGCAAAACCAAAGATAGTGGTAACAGATAGCCAGGCATTTGAGATTGTATCCAGAATTGTCCCGGACGATATCGCCCTCACAGGTTTCAGTGTACTTCTGGCCCGAAGCAAAGGTTTCTTTGATTATTACATAAAGGGTACCCCAAAGATTGACGAGCTTAAGGATGGCGACAGAGTGTTGGTACTCGAGTCCTGCTCACATCACAGTTCGTGTGACGATATCGGAAGGGTGAAAATTCCAAGACTGATTGAGAAAAGAACCGGTAAGAAGCTTGAATGGACAGTTGTTGCCGGGCTTGACAATATTCCCGCGAAAATTACAGATTTTGCTATAGTGATACAGTGCGGAGGTTGCATGATTACTAACAGACAGCTGCTGGCAAGACTTAAACCAGCAATCCTGGCCGGTGTTCCTGTGACAAATTATGGTATGACTCTTTCCTATTGCATGGGTATATACAAGAGGGCAATTGCTCCGTTCATAAGTAACAGCTAAGATTTCATTGTTTTATGATATATAAATTTGAAGAGATAACGAGAGAGGAAATAATAGGTTACCTTAACGAAAATGACCCTGTTAAAATTCAGTCCTATCTGGATGAAGCATACAGAGTAAAGGTTGAGAATATTGGCAGCAAGGTGTTCCTGAGAGGGTTGATTGAGCTATCAAATATATGCGTGAAGAATTGCTATTATTGCGGTATACGGCACGACAACAATAATCTTGTAAGATACGAGCTCACAGATAAACAGGTTCTGGATGCAGCTGAATTTGCATGGCGGGCCCGCTATGGATCACTTGTACTGCAGGCAGGAGAGAGAAGCAACCCAACTTACACAAGGCGTGTTGCCGGGCTTGTGAAGAAGATAAAGGATATTACAAACGGAGAGGTGGGTATTACACTCTCGTTGGGTGAGCAACCCAAAGAGGTTTTTCAGGAGTGGTTCGAGTCGGGTGCACACAGGTACTTATTGAGAATAGAGAGCTCCAATCCTGATCTCTACAACAAGATTCATCCAAAGAATAAGCTCCACTCATACGACAGGAGACTTGAGGCAATTTATGACCTCTTAAGCATTGGATACCAGACTGGAACAGGTGTGATGATAGGGCTCCCTTACCAGACAACCGAAGATCTTGCCGATGACCTGTTGTTTATCAAAAAGATTGGTGTACACATGGTTGGAATGGGACCATACCTGAAACATTCAGATACTCCTCTCGGCAAAATACTTCAGCATAATCCCACACTTGACCTGACACTTAAAATGGTAGCTACATTGAGAATGATGATGCCAAAGATAAATATTGCAGCGACAACTGCAATGCAGGTAATAGAACCATTTGGAAGAGAGAGGGCGGTGAAGTCAGGAGCAAATATAATAATGCCTAACATGACGATATCTGAAGTGAGATCCAACTATCAGATTTATGAGAACAAACCTGGAATCAACGATGATGCAGCCGTTTCCAAGTCGAAACTGGAACATAACCTTCAAGAGATGGGAATAGAGATAGGTTGGAATGAATGGGGTGATTCAAAGGCGTTTGGGTGTGAATTATAAAAAATAATTCCAAGTTAGGGATTGCAATTGTATTATTTTTACATCTCAAATATTGATTGTGCTATAGTCTGAAAGGGCATTGCAAAGGATGCATTTGGGCACCCACAACCTATGTCTTTTAATAAAATTTATGGTTTTTCTCACGGTGAAGAGTAATCCACTCTAAAATAATATCACCCTCTTTAGAACTGACGGCAGATCCAAGCCTGACAATAGTGTAGGAGAGGGGTGGCATTGAGTGGTCCTTCACAACGTTTTCCACCCTTGTAAGTACGCTGTCATCTACAAGGTCCCCGGTTTTTATGGCCTCAAATGAGGGCTCGAGGTCAATACTTGAAAATGCACTTGTTGCATCCCTTCTTATTTTGCTGCCGATAATCGGCCATTTTGAGTAAAAAGGCAATTTACGTGTTTGTCCGTGACAGACAACACAGCCTGAGTTATCTATAATTGCAACTACTTTGGCATCTAAAAGCAGGTTGTCTGTGGGTTCCTGATTTATGGCCCTGAAAGTAATAATAAGGGCTGCTGAAGTTATCAGCAACCCTAATACGATTTTAGAAAACTTACTCATTTTGCAGTTTAATTATTTTGCTGCCTTATTAAGAATAATTTCAACATTTTTAGAAAGAGCACTTGCCGATATTGTAGCACCGCTATAACTGTCAACAGGGGCTTTTTTCTTTAATGCTTCACCTATTTTTAATCCGTCCCAGCTATTAAAATATTTTTGTCTCTCAAGCTTCTTTAAAAATCCGGGGCTCTCCCAATTGCTTAGAATTGCCACCTTTTTAATTATCTTGCTCTTGTCTGTTACTACTATTACAGGTGTCGTGTTATGATATCCTATTATGCCATCGGAATAGGGCTTACTGGACAAACAATATCCTAAAACCTTTTTATTGGCATCTACTACGTTGAACCATACACCATTACCTTTTTCAACTGCAACTGCTTCCGGGTATAAGCTTTGTACTACTTCCAGCCCTGAAACCTCTTTTAACACCGCAACCTCGCCTTTCGCCTTTCCGTTTGCCTGAGAAAATGCAGTTGTTACGCATGTGAAGATAATAAATAATAGTGAGATGTGCTTTTTCATTTCTTTAAATTGTTTTTAATATTTTTTTAGACAACAAAGGCCGGCAAAAGTTTATTTTGTCCGGCCGTTGTTTACTCATAAATTCTATATGCTATTTGTAATCTCTTATAGCAGACTGAGCAGCAGCCAGACGTGCTATAGGAACGCGGAACGGAGAACAAGAAACATAATTCATGCCAATTTTATGACAGAACTCGATTGAGTCAGGATCACCACCGTGTTCGCCGCAAATACCAATTTTAAGTTTGGAATTGGTACTACGACCGCCTTTGATACTCATCTCAACAAGTTTTCCAACAGTTGACTGATCCAGAGTCTGGAACGGATCTGCAGGAAGTATCTTCTTTGCAAGATAATCACCCATAAATGCTCCAATATCGTCACGTGAAAATCCAAATGTCATCTGAGTGAGGTCATTTGTGCCAAAAGAGAAGAACTGAGCTGTCTGTGCCATCTCTTCAGAAAGAAGAGCTGCACGAGGAATCTCAATCATAGTGCCATAAAGATAAGGAATCTTAAGAGCATACTTCTTTTCAACTTCTGCATGAACTCTGTCGCAAATAACTTTCTGGTGGTCAAGTTCCTTTACAGATACAGTAACAGGAATCATGATTTCCGGTTGTGGCTGGAAGCCCTCTTTAATCAGTTCGGCTGTTGCTTCAAAAATTGCCCTGTACTGAGCTTCACTAATCTCCGGGTATGTGATTCCAAGACGAACTCCACGGTGACCCATCATTGGGTTTACTTCATGAAGTGTTTCACCACGTTTCTTCACATCTTCAACAGATATTCCCAACTCGTTGGCAAGTTCCTGTTGTTTGTCATGTGTCTGAGGAACAAACTCATGCAAAGGCGGGTCAAGAAGACGGAATGTAACAGGTTTGCCGTTCATTACCTGCATTGTGCCTTTAACTGCTTTTTTCACAAATGGCTCTAGTTCTTTAAGAGCAATAATGCGCTCCTCTTCTGTTTTTGACAGAATCATCTTGCGTAGTTTTGCAAGTGGTTGTTCAGAATTTGTTCCGTAGAACATATGCTCGATTCTGAAAAGGCCAATTCCCTCTGCTCCAAAGTTGATTGCATTCTGTGCATCCTCAGGAGTGTCGGCATTGGATCTTACGCCTAATACCCTGAATTTGTCTACGATTGACATATACTCGACAAAACGAGGATTTTCTGTTGCATCCATTGTAGAGATTGCCTGGTCGTAAACAAAACCTTTGGTTCCGTTCAGACTGAAAACATCACCCTCTTTGTATACTTTGCCTTTAACGGTAAGTGTTTTTGCATGAAGGTTTATGTGAAGGGTGTCGCAACCTACTATACAGCATTTACCCCAACCGCGGGCAACAAGGGCAGCATGAGAGGTCATACCTCCACGTGCAGTAAGAAGACCATCAGCTGCACGCATTCCTTCCACATCTTCTGGATTTGTCTCTTCACGTACCAGAATCACCTTTTTACCTGCTGCGTTCCACTCAACAGCTGTCTCCGCAGTAAATACGATCTGACCCACCGAACCGCCTGGTCCTGCAGGAAGTCCTTTTGCAATGACTGTTGCAGCTTTTTCAGATTTAGGATCAAGGATAGGATGCAAAAGTTCATCAAGTTGAGCAGGAGTCATTCTCATGACTGCTGTCTTTTCTTCTATAAGTCCTTCCGAAAGCATATCCATGGCCATGTTGAGGGCAGCCATACCTGTTCTCTTACCAACCCTGCACTGAAGCATCCAAAGCTTACCGTCCTGAATTGTAAATTCTATGTCCTGCATATCGTGGAAATGTTTTTCAAGACTTTTCTGGATAGCATCAAGTTCCTTATATACAACTGGCATACCTGTCTCAAGCGAAGCAAGGTGCCTGTTATGGTCGTTCTTTGTAGATTCGTTAAGAGGGCTAGGTGTGCGGATACCTGCAACTACATCTTCTCCTTGTGCGTTTATGAGCCACTCACCATAAAACTTGGCTTCGCCTGTAGCAGGGTTACGCGAGAAGGCCACACCTGTTGCAGAGTTGTCTCCCATGTTTCCGAATACCATTGCCTGAACTGTAACAGCTGTTCCCCATTCGTCAGGAATGCTTTCTATTCTGCGGTATGATATTGCTCTTTTTCCGTTCCAGGATTTGAAAACGGCGCTTATACCACCCCAAAGTTGCTCATATGCATTGTCAGGGAAAGATTTTCCAAGAACCTCCTTAACCTTAACCTTGAAATCTTCACAAAGCTTAATCAGCTCTTCTGCAGTTAGGTCTGTATCATTAGTATAGCCTTTTTTAGTCTTAATCTCGTGAAGCATCTTATCTAGCTGTACACGGATTCCTTTTCCCTCTTCTGGTTCGATTCCCTCAGCCTTTTCCATAACGACATCGGAATACATCATGATAAGACGACGGTAAGCATCATAAACGAAGCGTGGATTAGATGTCTTCTTAATAAGACCCGGAATTGTTTCTGAACAAAGGCCGATATTAAGAACGGTCTCCATCATACCCGGCATTGAGCTTCTGGCTCCTGAACGGCAAGATAGTAGCAATGGATTATCTTTTCCTCCGAATTGCATACCCATTATTGCCTCTGTTTTTGCCAAAGCAGCATCTACCTCTGCCTTAAGGGCTGCAGGATACTGCATCTTGTTTTTGTAATACTCGTTACAAGTATCTGTGGTGATTGTAAAACCTGCGGGAACAGGAATTCCTAAAGTACACATTTCTGCAAGGTTGGCACCTTTGCCACCTAGCAAATTCTTCATTGAGCCATTTCCGTCGGCAGTTTTGCCTCCGAATATGTAAACTCTTTTAATGTCTGACATAAGTTATTGATTATTTCGGTTTATATTTCAGAATATTATCTAATGGGGGGCAAATATAATAAATTTTCATAAAAGTTTCCCTGCAAGTTCAGATAGTTCACTGCGCTCTCCCTTGACAAGGTTGATATGTGCAAAAATTTCCTGCCCGTATAGTTTTTCTCCCAGGTGGGTCAATCCGTTTGAATGAATGTCCAGATAAGGCGAATCAATCTGCTGGATGTCACCTGTGAAAACCAGCTTGGAGCCCTCGCCGGCTCTCGTAATGATTGTCTTTACCTCGTGAGGGGTAAGGTTCTGAGCCTCGTCAATAATAAAGAAGACATTGGAGAGGCTTCTGCCTCTAATATAGGCCAGAGGAGAGATCTGCAACTTTTCATTCTTCAACATCTCTTCAATTCTATACGCCTCTTTACTGGTGGGCTTGAATGCCTTTTTGATTACGGCCAGGTTATCATATAGCGGTAGCATGTATGGCCCCATTTTCTCTTTTACATCACCGGGAAGAAAACCCATCTCCTGATTCTTTAACGGAATTACGGGTCGCGCAAGAAGTATTGTGTCATACTCTTGTTCAAGTTCCATCGCGGCCGCCAGTGCAAGAAGGGTTTTTCCGGTTCCTGCTGTTCCGGTAAGTGAAATAAGCTTGATTGCAGGGTTAAGGAGCGCGTCTATTGCAAATGTCTGTTCATCATTTCTTGAATCTATGCCGTATGCCTTGTGTTTCTTTACACCTATCAGGGATTTACTTGCTGCATTATAACGTGCCAGTACCCTGTTGGTGCCGGAGGTACTCTTGATAGAGTAGAGTTGATTTGCAAGCTGATTGCTAATCTTGAACTCTTCAACCGGAACCCCGCCATCCTGATAAAACAGCCGGTCAATTACATTTTGGGAGATTTTCTCGAGGTTTATCACCTCTTTCTTTATATTCTCAACCCTCTCTTCTGTTATTTTATCTGTCAGATAATCCTGTGCATCTATTCTCAGCGCTTTGGCCTTAAGACGCAGATTCATATCTTTGGTTACCAGTGCCACAACCCTGTCCGGGTTCTTGTCCTTTACCCATTGGGTAGTTGCAAGTATTCTGTGGTCCTGAGTATCTTCAAAAAAAGATTCAGCCATCTGGTCGCTGAAGGGATGTCCCAACTCAATTTTAAGCAATCCTTTGCCTTTCCCTATGCGTACTCCCTTGTCAAACAGCTGGTTGTCGGTGATTTTGTCCATATCACGAACGAACTCACGGGCGTTGTAATTTATTGAGTCGTCGCCCTTTTTAAACTTATCCAACTCTTCAAGTACCGCAATCGGAACAACTATATCGTTCTCCTGAAAATTGTGGATTGCACGGAAGTCGTGCAAAATAACATTTGTATCTAATACAAATATCTTAGGTAACTTTTTTGCTTTCATAAATCTATGATTTAATCTGGATCCATTTTCTTGCATTTATGAAGATTTCTATCCAAGGCGTCACTTCGTCCGACACTCTGTTGCGAGTGTAATGTGCCCAGTTATGTGGATAGATGCATCGTTCCGGATGAGGCATCATTGCAAGGTGCCTTCCGTCATTGCTGCAAACCCCTGCGATACCTTCCGGAGAACCGTTAGGATTGGCAGGATAATCATTGTAATTGAATCTGACTGCTACTTTGTATTTTGAAATATCCTGTGGAAAATGGAACTTACCCTCTCCGTGGGCAACCCATATTCCCAATTTTGATCCTTTAAGTGTAGATAGCATTACAGATGGTGACTCTTCTACTGTTACACCCACGAATGCACTTTCATATTTATGGCTGTCGTTGTGCTTCATTTTTGGAGATTTATCCCTGTTGTCGGGAGTTATAAAGCCAAGTTCTGCCATAAGCTGACATCCGTTGCAGATACCAAGACTGAGTGTATCCTCTCTTGCATAGAAATTTTCGATGGCACTCTTAGCCTTTTCGTTATAAAGAAATGCTCCTGCCCAGCCCTTTGCGGAACCTAATGTATCGGCATTTGAGAATCCTCCCACAAAAACTATCATCCTCACCTCTTCCAGGTTCTCCCGGCCGGTTATAAGGTCGGTCATGTGCACATCCTTGACTTTAAATCCTGCTAAATAGAGTGCCCATGCCATCTCCCTGTCGCCGTTGGACCCTTTCTCCCTTATAATTGCTGCAACCGGCCTGTTGCTGTTGTTGTCAACCGGCAAGTTGTAATCCGATAATTTGCCTGAAAAGGCTGCCGGAAAAGAGAATTTAAGAGGTTGGTTCATGTAATTGGCGAACCTTCTTTCTGCAAGTTTTTCGCCTGACTGTAATCTGTCAAACAAATATGATGTTTTGAACCATAAATCTCTGTAGTGGTCTATATCAAGTTCAAGGTCAAGTTTGTAAGACCTTATATTCAGTTTTCTCTGCTTTTGCCACTTACCGATATTGTAGATTGCGATTGAGTTATCTTTTGCTAATTGTTCAAATTCCCCTTTCTTGCTATCTAGTACCTGTAACAGAATACCGGCGGCTTCAGAAAAAAGAAGACGGACAGGATCCTTTTCGTTCAATTGTTCAAGGTTGATTTTAAGACCTCCATCGCTGTTGGCAAAATTCATCTCAAGAAGAGCAGTCACAAGACCGCCGGCTGAGATATCGTGTCCGGCTGTGATAAGCTCTTTTTCAATCATTTGCTGAACTGTATCGAAACATTCGGCAAAATACTGAGGATTGTCTATGTCCGGTACCTCGTTCCCAAGCTGGTTTGTGACCTGTGCAAATGCAGAGCCGCCAAGAGCAAGGCTATCTTCGGTTATTGCAGTGAACGGAACATAGTAAAGTGAAGCATCACTCTCTTTTGAGAGCACAGGCCTTACAACCTTTCTGATATCCTTGCACTCGCCTACAGTAGATACAATAAGTGTTCCCGGTGAGAGTACTTTTTCTCCGTCGGGATACTTCTGTGTCATGGACATTGAGTCTTTCCCTGTAGGTATGTTTATTCCCAGCTCTATTGAAAAATCGCTGGCTGCTTTTACTGCTTTGTAAAGACGGGCATCCTCTCCAATGTTTCTGCATGGCCACATCCAGTTGGCAGAGAGAGATATTCCCTTGATCCCTCCTTCAATCGGGGTCCAGACTACATTTGTGAGTGCTTCTGAAATTGCCATTCTGCTGCCTGCCTCAGAGTCTATCATTGCAACTAACGGAGCGTGTCCGATTGATGTGGCAATTCCTTTTTTGTCGCCGAATCCTATTGCTGTTACTCCCAGATTATTGAGCGGTAATTGAATCTCTCCTGCGGTTTGCTGTGTGGCAATAAGACCACTTACGGAACGGTCGACCTTGTTTGTGAGCCAGTCCTTGCATGCAACAGATTCCAACTGCATTACAAGCTCTATATAATATTCGAGTTCTTCTGTGTCATACTCAAGAAGATCCCAGTTTTGGGCCACTGAAAAGTCTTCCATTATCGGCTTGGGAGCAGATCCGAACATATCCTCAATGGCCAGGTCAATTGGTTTTTCGCCAGTTTGTTTGTTTTCAAGCGTAAAGTTGTCTCTGCCTGTGGTCTCTCCTATAACATACATCGGGGCCCTCTCTCTCTCAGCTATCCTTTGCAGTTCTTCAACATCTGAGGCTTTTATTACAAGGCCCATACGTTCCTGCGATTCGTTACCTATTATCTCCTTGGCAGATAGAGTAGGGTCACCTACAGGAAGTTTGCTGATATCTATGTCGCCACCGGTCTGTTCAACAAGTTCGGAAAGACAATTAAGATGTCCCCCTGCACCATGGTCATGAACTGATATAATTGAGTTGTTGTCGCTTTCGGCCAGGGTACGAATTGCGTTGTATGCCCTTTTCTGCATCTCCGGATTGGAGCGTTGTACAGCATTTAGTTCAATTGCGTTTTCGAATTCACCGGTGGCTACAGAGGATACTGCGCCTCCCCCCATACCTATACGATAGTTGTCACCTCCAAGCAGGATTACTTTATCTCCTACTGCAGGTTTATCTTTTTGTGCATATCTCTTTTTTGCATAACCTACTCCTCCGGCCATCATAATCACCTTGTCGAATCCAAAATCCCTCATCTTCTCTGAATGTTCGAATGTGAGAAGTGAACCACAAATAAGCGCCTGTCCGAATTTGTTTCCAAAATCACTGGCTCCGTTTGATGCCTTTATGAGAATCTCCTGAGGTGTCTGATATAGCCACTCCCGTTCAGGAGTAAACTCCCAATCCCTGCCATCAACATCAAATCTTGGGTAAGAGGTCATGTAGACAGCTGTTCCGGCTATGGGAAATGAACCCTTGCCTCCGGCGATACGGTCCCTTATCTCTCCTCCGCTACCTGTGGCTGCTCCGTTGAAAGGTTCTACCGTTGTAGGGAAGTTGTGAGTTTCGGCTTTAAGTGAGATTACTGTCTCCTCCTTCTGAACCTTGAAAAAGTTAGGTTTATCACCGCTTTGCGGGTAAAACATCGTAACCTCCGGGCCCTCCAGAAATGCGCAATTATCTTTATAGGCAGAAACTATACGGTTAGGATTCTCCTGTGAAGTCTTTTTAATTAGCTTAAACAGACTGGATTCCATCTCCTTTCCGTCAATTATGAATGTACCGTTGAATATTTTGTGCCGGCAGTGCTCGGAGTTTACCTGTGAGAAACCAAATACCTCCCCGTCTGTAAGGGGACGTTCAAGTTTTTTACTTAATTCATCGAGATAACTTATCTCCTCATCGCTGAGTGCAAGTCCCTCTTCTTTATTGTAGGCAGCAATGTCGGTTATCTGAATTACAGGATCCGGTTTGCGGTTTATTTCAAATATCTCCTGACCAAGGCCGTCGTACATACGCTGAAGCATTTTGTCGTGCTCAGCTTCCATTGACGGTACCTCAAAGAACTCCTCGATCCGCACAATGCCGGATATGTTCATGTTTTGAGTAATCTCAACGGCAGTTGTGCTCCAGGGAGTGATCATCTCTCTTCTGGGGCCGGCAAAATAACCGGAAATGGACATATCTGGGTGTAAATGAGCACCGTCGAAAAGCCATTTGAGAGCATCAATATTGTCTGAAGAGAGTTCCTTGTTTGTTTTTACAGCAATAACGCTGTTTTGTGTAGATCTAAAGAATAGGATCATATATGACAAGATAAGTTTGGCCCCAAAATTACTGCTTTTTTGAGCAAAACGGAAAATTATTTGTTATCGTAATAAATTTATCAAATTTGTACAAAATTATTTTATGATAGACCAGGCTTTATACGACAAAGAGATTGAATATATTTTCAAACAGTTTCCATCTTATCAGAAGGTTGGGAAGGTAGCATACAAGCCGGGAATTGAAACGATGAAGGAGTTTGACAAAGTTCTGGGCTATCCTCATAAAAAGTTTCATTCGATACATATTGCCGGAACTAACGGAAAAGGATCGGTATCGCATATGCTTGCAGCAGTGTTGCAAAGGACCGGAGCTAAGGTGGGTTTGTACACGTCGCCACATCTTGCAGACTTCAGAGAGAGAATCAAGATTAATGGCGAAATGATTGATAAGGAAAGTGTCATGGATTTTCTTAATAAATGGAAGCCATATATGCTCGATAAAAAGCCGTCATTCTTTGAAATAACCACGGCTATGGCATTTGATTATTTTGCAAAACAGAGTGTGGAGATAGCAGTCATTGAGACCGGTCTTGGCGGCAGGCTGGATTCTACAAACGTTATAACACCTCTTCTGAGCATTATTACAAACATCGCTCTTGACCATTGTGAGCATCTTGGATTTACTCTGGGGGAGATAGCAAGAGAGAAGGCAGGAATTATAAAGCCTGGTGTACCCGTAGTAGTGGGGGAGGCGCTTCCGTCTACAAAATACATATTTGAACAATTTGCCAGAGAAAACTCATCAAGGTTGGTTTTTGCTCAGGAGTCTCTTTTCAGGGAGATTCTGGCATCTGATTATGAACTTGACCTAAAAGGTGATTACCAGACGCATAACATAAGGACCGTTCTCACTTCACTTTCGCTGCTCTCGGAAAACAGCAAGTTCATGAAGGTTGTGGAGCGGGGGTGGAGCGACAGTAATATAAGGTTGGCGTTAAAGACTGCTGCAGCAACAACAGGGCTGAGGGGCAGATGGGAGTACCTGTCACAAAATCCTCCGGTTATATGTGATACTGGCCATAATGCAAATGGTCTCAGGATAGTTTTTTCTCAGCTTCGCCGTCAAAAGGCAAACAGATTGTTTCTGATTCTGGGATTTGTTGCAGAGAAGGACCTTGAGAAGATTCTGGGACTTTTTCCAAAACAGGCATATTACTTCTTTACTCAGGCCAAAATTGATAGGGCACTGGATGCAACTGCACTTGCAAAGAGAGCATTGTCGCAGGGATTCGAGGGAGAGATAAAAACGTCGGTTGAACAGGCGATAAAGGATTATAAGAATGTGTATAAGGATGGGGACCTGCTTTTTATTGGGGGGTCAACATTTATTGTTGCTGAGGCAATAGAATTTTTCGAAAAAAACAGGAATTTTTTTGCAAATTAAAAAATTGCGAATATCTTTGCACTCCCAATCGAAAAGAACGGGGCCTCAAAAGGGAGCATAGCTCAGTTGGTTTAGAGCATCTGCCTTACAAGCAGAGGGTCGGGGGTTCGACTCCCTCTACTCCCACAAAAAAGCGGTTACAATTAAGTAGCCGCTTTTTTGCATATTATATGAAACTGTATATCAATCCACTCGCTCACCTTTATGATTCCCATCAAGGTGACGGGTGGTTCCAGTCCGAAATCTCGTATGCTGAGTCTTAAATATCCGTCGGCATAATATGTGTCGCCATCTCTGCACCATGTAACCGGAATACGGTACTGTTTCTTTACTCCTGCAATTGTGATGCTTCCGTATGAATTAACCGATACATCAATATCCGAAAATTGTGTCTTTTCGTTATCGGGTTGTAATTCCAGTGAATTTAGCTGGACATGCATTTTAGGGTAAATATCAGATTTTATCAGTTTTAAAAAATCCCTTAAGGCCATTTTATTGCTTGATGTAAAGTCCTTTACTTCAATTGAGAGATTGTTCTGACTGATATTTATTCGATTTTGATCGCGGGTTGTTGTAAGTGAAAAAAAATTTCCCGGAATATGTTCCCCTTTCAGAAGCAGATCAAACGAAAGCAGGTTAGATGATCCATGAATGGTAAGGAAACTGCTTTTTTGAATTGCGAATGATACTGCTGTCTGCGAAAACGATTTGACAAACACCAACATCAGGAGTAATATTCCGGAAAATAATTTCATTTTTTTAATTAAAAGCCTACTACTGCTTCAAGTACGAATCCGTTGAACTTTGCACCGTTACGTATGTCTGACGAAAGAAATCCGGTGTAGTTCTGGTTTACGTATTCTAATTTAGCCATAATATTTTTAGTAACAAACCAACCACCACTGAAGGCCAACCTTTCAAGGTTCACATCTGCTCCATTTATTTTGCTTGACACTGTATTGTAGCGACCACCCAACCAGAAATTTTCTGTTTTTCCAAATCTGTAAACAAGGTCTGTGGCAAATTGATTTGCAGTACGTTCTGCTTGTTCTGTACGGTTACGTCCCTTTGAGGTTTCAAGTGTAGTAAACCACTCAAGACCACCCACTTTAACAAATGCATTGCCCATTAATGAGCCAACCTTGTCTGTAAAACCCGGATTGAAACGTCCTGAGAATGCAGCACCTGTGGAAATTGCATTTTCTATTACTCCAAAATAGTGTGAACCACTACGGTCGCCACCATAGAGTGTGTTGCTGATAGAACCGGCTGTGTAATATCCTGAACCTGTTATACGTAAGCGGATTTTGTCGTTTAGTTGTTTATCAAAACCAATCTTGCCTATAATTGCAGGATGATGCTTTCCGTCACTTGCCCCTGCAACAGGAGTCGCTTCTGCTATGTCACCTTTTATCTTGCCGTTTGTTATAGCTGCAACAGCAAGAAAGCCTTTGTGTTGTACGTCAATTTCTGCACCTATCTCAGTTGCAAAACCATCCATGATGTAATTTTCAACAAAAGGATTGTAAATTGAATTACCGTTGTCTGATCTGCGGAAGTGAGCATCTCCGTAATTAATTTCCATGTGTCCAACCTTGATTGTGGTGAATTTCATTATATTATCTAGAATTCCGCTCTTGATGAATGGAATTTTATCAAACTGAATGAATCCACCTTTAACCCAAGTCTCATTATGGTGACGAGATGAGAGGTAAAGTGTCATGTTTAGAGTCACACCTTCGCCCAGTAATACGTCCAGATAAAGATTTGCATTAGCAGTATTAAATCCCGGAACAATAGCCACTAGCTTGTTCTGGTCCACAACAGGAGTTCCTCCCATCTTTGGATCGGCGGTGTTGCTTTGTGAAAGTGTTTGGAATGATTGAGTGAAGCTTCCACCAATTTTGAGCTTTAGTTTGTCAAATGCTGCAGGTTTGGTCTTTGCTGGTTCAAATACATTGATCCCTGATTTGTCATATGGACGAATTTGTCCGAATGAAATACCGGTAATAAAAAGTAATGCAATAACTGCGATAATTGTCTTGTTCATGTGAAGTTGTTATTAGTAATTAATTTATTTTTCTGTTTAATCTCTTATTAGTTTAGTGACGCCAGGTTCTGTGCGGAAACCGTAACGTTGAATGTAATTGTTACTGCATCGCCTGTCTTTAACAAACCAAACATTGCTGTAGGCGTCTTCATTTTGAAATCGGATAACTTTAAAGGAATCGTACCTTTAAGCTGATAACCACCGCCTCCGGTTTTCTTTCCGGAAGATTTAAGATTTATTGTTTTGGTTACACCAGCAACAGTAAGATTTCCGATTAACGTCACCTGAACGTTACCATCGTCACTTATAACTGGTGTTGCAGGTTCTGTAAGTTGAAACAGTATGGTTGGATTTTTGTCTGCATTAATTGTTTCATAGGTCTTCTTGTCCATAAGCTTGTCTCCGCTTTTTATTGCCTTTACAGGTATTTTTACGGTAAGCGTCTGAATCTGTTTTGAACTGTTTAATGCAAATTCTCCTGTTAACTGTTCAATTTTGGTATCCCAGTCATGCAGGTTTGAAGTTCCGTTAATAATAACACTTGATGTGAACGAACTTGCTTTTTCACTCTGAGCCTGTATTAAATTAAAGTTAAGCATTAATGAACTCACAAAAAGTATCATTAGAAAATTAGATAATCTTGCCTTAATCATTTTCATTGTATCAATTTGGTTTAATTATTTGTTTATATGGTTTTTTGCTATTATACTTTTTTTGTCAATTATTTGGGCCAGGGTTTTCTTAAGCAGCATGTTTTCGAATCCCTTTTTCATTTCAATCCAGTAGTCCCTGCCAGGGCAATCCTCTGAGCGGTCACAGAACTTTTTATTACAAATGCAGTCTACAAATGTTATCTGCTCAAAAGCTGTGTAAATATCAAGTATCGTTATCTCCTCCGCTGCTCTGGATAACTTGTATCCGCTTCCTTTTCCTTTGGAATTTGTAATCAAACCCTTAAGTTTTAAAGAGAGAATTATGCTGTCCAGATATTTCAACGATATACTTTGGTTTTTTGCAATGTCTTTTTGCAGAATCCCATTTACATCACTTGTTGAGGCAATTTCTATCATTGTCCTTAGTCCGTAACGTATTTTTGAATTTATTTTCATAACCCTAAGTTTAATTTCGGGGCAAAGATATAAAAAATATTAATCCTATAACATTAGTAGGATAAAAAAGTTTAATTAAACTTAACGCTTCTCGGTAAGTCTAAAAAAAATATCCAATACCTCAAAAATGAAAAAATTACTCTTTGTTACCATTCTGTTATTCTCGATCAATGCTTTAAATGCTCAGAAAAAACCTTTAGATGAATCTGTTTACGATAAATGGAAGACCATTGAAAAATTCGTGATTTCCGATGATGCCGTTTGGAGCTTTACAGAATATAAAAATTTCACAGATAAATCGGTTCTTGATATAAAAATTAAGGCAATCTCCTTTAAAATAAGCATAAAGGGTGGTTCAGGGGTTCAACTTTTCAACAATCAGATGTCTGCTCTTTTTTATAAGAAGGACACTCTTTATACAATCCAGAGAAAGACCGGTAAAATTGATTCAATAGGCATTTACAAAAATCCGGAAATCAAAGATGACTCTCCATACTTAACCTTTAAAAAGGGGAAGACCTTATTTATAAGAGGAACAGACATGACAAGGACAGACTCTGTGGGCTCTGTTATAAAGACTGTATTCCTTACACCAGAGAGCATTGCAGTGTTAAAAAACGAAAAAGGGGTATGTTCTATAGTTATTTTGGACTTCAAAACAAAAAACGAATATAGAGCTGACACTGTATATACTACTGAAAAATACATAAATGATTTTTCGGGGAATAAAAAAGGAAACACTCTGGTGTTTTTCCAGAGTAAGGACACACTTTTTAATAGTACAGAGACTGTCCTACTGGATATTAAAAGCAAAAGGAGCAACATTCTGCAACTGAATGAAGAGCTATTGCCTGCTAATATGGAACTGAATGTTAAAAAGGGAATTGTTTTTTCATCTTCTGAAAAATATTTCAAGTTTGACATATCTCCAAGAAAGAGTAAAGAAGCAAAAGCTAAAATAAAAGAAAAAACGCCTAAAAAAGCTTATGAGTATGAGCTCTGGAGATGGAACGATACATTATTACCTATACAGAAAGATAACAGCACTAAGGTTTTCGAAAACAGCCAAAGATGTTCGTTTTATCCGGAGAGTGGCAAATTTGTGCACTTGACTCAGGGTTATGGAGTTTTTCTGCAACCGGACGACAGTTCTCCATATGGTTTTGAATTTAATGACAAGCCATATATGTACAACTCTTCATGGGAAGATCCCACACCTAAGGACCTCTATTGTGTGAATGCTTTGACAGGAGAGAGAAAACTGCTTTTTAAAGGATTTTTTGGCGCATTTGCCCTTTCACCCTCAACTCCGCATATATTTACATATAATCCTATTGAGGAGGTTTGGTATGTTTCAGATTTGAACACTTTGAATAAAACTTCAATATCATCAAAAATGCCATACCCTGTAAAGGAACAGAATTTTGATAAACCGCAGCCGGCAGGTGCATACGGACAGGCAGGTATGACTTTAGATATGAAATATTTTATTGTTTATGACCAGTTTGATGTGTGGGCATTGCCTGTTTCAGGAGTAGGTGACCCAATATGCGTGACAAACGGATATGGGAGGAAAAACAATATAAGGTTCAAGGTATTGAAAATGACTGAAAGAGGAGAAAAATCAATTGGTGTTGATCTTAAATCTGAAATTTTGCTTGAAGCTGTCAATAAAAACAATATGAACTCAGGTTTCTATAAGGTCAAAAGTGGTAACAACCCTGTTAAACTTATTGAAAATGAGTATAAATATTCATTTGTAAAACAGCTTGGAAAAGACAAATTCATTGTCAAGAGAGAGAACTTTAAAGAGGCTCCCGATTACTGGCTTGCTGACAAAAACTTCCAGCTCACAGAGAGATTGACAGATATGAACGATCAACTTAGTGATTACAAGATAGGCGACTCTAAGGTCATAAGGTGGAACGACAAAACAGGCATGCAGCAGACAGGAGTTCTTTACACTCCGGAAGGATATGATTCCACCAAAAGATATCCCGTCATAGTCTATTTTTATGAAACGATGAGCCAGGATGTCAATTTGTTTTACTCGCCTGCTCCCACAACATCAACAATCAACCCTGTGATGTTTGTAAGCAGGGGATATGTAGTATTCATGCCTGACATTACATATGAGATTGGCTGGCCCGGAAAAAGTTGTGTGAATACTGTAATTGGTGGCACTAAGTATTTGATAGAAGCCGGAATTGCCGACCCAGGCAAGATTGGAGTTGAGGGTCACAGCTGGGGCGGATATCAGGTAGCATTCCTGATAACTCAGACAGATCTGTTTACATGTGCTTGTTCTGAGGCTGCTGTGGCAAACATGACATCTGCATATACCGGAATAAGAGCAGGTGCAGGAAAACCAAGAATGTTCATGTACGAGTCATCGCAAAGCAGGATAGGGGGTACACTTTGGGACAAGCAAGAGAACTATATTAAGAACTCTCCTGTATTCTATCTTGATAAAGTAACCACTCCGCTTCTTTCCAGACATAGCGACGGTGACGAAGCTGTGCCTTATTCACAAGGTGTAGAGTTATTCCTTGGCCTTAAGAGGCTCGGTAAGGAGGTCTGGATGTTCAATTACAAGGGAGACGGACACAATATTAAAAAGAGAGAGATTGCGGTTGATTGGTCACGAAGGATGGATGAGTATTTCGACTACTATCTTATGGACAAACCAAGGCCACAATGGATGAATTAATACCCCATTCCCTCATTGTTTACAATGCGTGAAAACATGTAAAGGTGAAGGTCCAGTGCATATATCCAGTATTTCCAGGAGTGGACACCCGGGCTTAGAACAAGTATATTGGGAATCTTTAGCTCATCGCATCGCTTTGTAAAATCTGTGGCACTTTTGGCAAGTCCGTCCTGGGCACCGCAGGTTATAAGCATGATTTTATCTGTACCTTTTATTGATTCAAGACGGTTTAACGCCGAAGCATTTATGAAGCTGGGTGCATCATCTGCATAAGGGCCCAGTATCTCTGTTATCTGACTGCTTTTTAGTCTGGTATCCATAAGGTTGAGTACTCCTGACATGCTTCCTGCCGCGCGGAACCTTTTAATGTCATCAAGAAAGATGTTTATTGCCCCGTGTCCACCCATGCTGAGGCCGGTAATAAATGTTTTTTCCGGGTCAAGCTTGTAATTTTTTACTATCAAAGGGTATAATTCTTCGTCAAAAAAGGTTCTCCATTGCATTTTCGCCGGGTCAACATTATTCAGGTACCATCCATTATAAAATCCGTCTGGCGTAATAATTATAAAGCCGTATTTGTCGCTGAATGACTGGATATCAGCCTTGTCACTCCAGTTTTTCCAGCAACCGCTCCATCCGTGAAGAAGAAAGAGAGCAGGTGAAGCCTCTTTTGCATTTTCACTCCAACCTGTTGGTGTAAATACCAGAACGGTATCGTTTGTTTTTAGATTTTCCGATTCAATTATATGTTTCTTTTGTCCATAAACCAGGTTTGCTGCAAGAAGAAGCAAAACGACAGACACTATTCTGAATTTTATTAACTGATCCTTTTTCATAAACAGATGTTTTATATAAATTTTCATCAAAAATAGTTTATTTTTGTCACTATGAATTATTTTGAGCTCATAAAAAGAAACCGCTTTTTTACAAGCATCTTTATTGCGGCACTCATAATTGCAGCAATTATTCCCAACGAGGGTAAATTCAAGTACCAATATGCCAAAGGGAGACCTTGGATATACGAAACTTTGATTGCTCCGCTTGATATTCCTATTCTGAAGAGTGAAACTGAACTGAGAGCCGAACGTAACACCAAAGCTGCTCAGATTATCCCTTATTATTCCTATGTAACTAAAATCGAAACTGAGCAGCTGGTTGCTCTCGCTGAGATTATGGGCAAAGGTGCAGATTCTTTATTGCTCGAAAATATAAACAGTTCATTTCAAAAGATATACGACAGAGGGTTGGTAAATGAATTTGCCGATACAGCTCTTCTTGACAAGGTTATCATTATTCAGAGAGGCAAAGAAAATTATGAAACTCCTGCTCTTGAGGTATTCACTCAAAAAAGTGCTGTAAATTATATCAAAAGGAGGTTCAGGGAAGAGTTTCCTGACACGCGATACTCTGAGAAAATCAATGAAGCAAAAATTTTTCAGCTTCTGGTTCCCAACCTCATTCCTGATATCAACACTACCCAAATTGCTCATAAAAGTGCAATAAATTATATCTCTCCTACAAAGGGTATACTATATACCGGACAGTTGATAGTTGCAAAGGGAGAAACCGTGACAGCTGAGATAGAACAACTCCTCGACTCATACAAAGCAGAATATGAGCTAAGCATGGGATTCTCAGGAAGTATATATCTGCTTAAGCTTGGCCATTTTCTATTTGTATCTGGAATCCTTCTATTATTTACAATTTTATTGTTTTTCCTTAAAATAGAGCTGTTGACCGATAAGAACAAATTGAATTTCCTGTTATTGCAGTTTTTTTTGATTATCATTGTTACAGTGCTGGTTAAAAACATAAATCCCGCGTACCTGTATGTAGTTCCTTATAGTGTTTTTGCTTTGTTTATAACCTCCTTCTTCACATCAAAGATTGTCTTGCCAATTTACTTTCTCTTTTTGTTGCCTATAGTTATAATAGCACAGAGTGGGTATGAATTGTTCTTTTTAAACGCTTTGGCAGGAGGCGTTGCTATCTATACATTCACTTACTGGAACAAAGGCTGGCAGCAATTTGTAAATTCTATAGTTTTATTTGTATGTCTTATAATATCTTATACGACATTCAGACTTATTGAAGACGGTTCTTTTTCAGGAATCAATACATCGTATTTTCTCTATTTTCTTTGGAACTCAATACTTGTTATTGCTGCATATCCTGCTCTGTTTTTGTTCGAAAAGATATTTGGACTGGTTTCGAACCTACGCCTGAGGGACCTGTCAGATACTTCATCTCCTCTTTTGCAGGCCCTGTCAGAAAAGGCTCCGGGTACATTCCAACACTCCCTTCAGGTTGCCACACTTGCCGAGAGTGCAGCAAGGGGCATTGGAGCATATGCATTGCTGACAAGGGTAGGGGCACTCTATCACGATATAGGAAAAATGAACAATCCTCAGTTTTTCATAGAGAACCAGCGCCGGGGAGAGACTAATGTTCACTCCGGTTTTACGCCTGAGGAGAGTGCAAGACTTATCATTCAGCATGTTGACGAAGGTGTTGAGCTAGCAAGAAAAGCCAGGCTTCCTCAGATGGTCATCGATTTTATACTCACTCATCATGGACAGTCGCGGACTATCTACTTCTATAATCAGTTTGTGAATAGTGGTGGTGACCCGGACAAAATAGCAGATTTCTCTTACAAAGGAGTACTTCCTGTTTACAAAGAGCAGGTAATTGTAATGATGGCAGATGCTGTTGAAGCTGCATCGCGGTCTCTTACCGATTATTCCGAGGAGAGTATCTCTGCACTTGTCGAGAAAATGGTAGATGTGAGAATATCAGAAAATCAACTCTCTGACGCAGAGATCTCAATTAGAGACATTCGAAAGGTGAAGGAGATATTCAAGCAAAAGCTTTTAGAGGTAAACCATTCAAGAATCTCTTACCCTGTTTTAAAAACAATATCAAAAAGAAATAAAATATAATTACGTTATACAAATGAAGAAATTATTAATCGCAACTTTACTTATTATCTCTGCATCCTGCAAGAAAGATGAAATCGATCTCACTTATCCCGGCACTACTCGTTTAGCTGTGCAAATCTCAGGAGTAACCTGGGCCCCGATAAATGCAGGGTATTCTACCGAACGTCCTAATGGATTATTGTATCAGTGGGGGAGAATGTATGGTCAGGAGTATATAAGCACAGACACCATTCCGGGACCCGTTGCAATTAGTGTAGGCAACAATTCAACAAATTCATCAAAATTTTTTATTGTACAATTGCCTCCGTTTGACTGGTGTACGCCATCTGTTACTACTTGGGATATGACTTTATACAACCCTTGTCCGGCCGGCTGGCGCGTTCCAACAACTACTGAACTGGCGGTATTAAATGCTTCCGGCAGTACATGGCTTTATTCTCCAAACGATAATCCTGATGGTCTTCCCGGCAGATGGTACGGTGGTAATCATAACACCGACCATGTGGGAAGTCTTTTCCTGCCGGCAACCGGTTTTCGTAATGTAAGCAAGGGTGCTGCAACCATCCGTGGCACAATGGGTGACTACTGGTCATGTGAAGCCTCAGGAATTTATGCATCGTCCCTCTTCTTCACAAGCAGCGCTTCAAGCATGGCGTCTGACTATCGTGCCGGCGGGTTGCCGGTGAGGTGCGTGAAGAAATGATGACTTTTTAACTGCCAGTTGTTTTAACATAACGCTGATTATAATTTCTAGAAAAGATTTTTGGATATTGCTCATCTTCTGCAAGTTGTAAAAACAACTGGCAGTTCGGGAATAAAGACGCAAAAACGCCCGATATCTGTTGAGATATCAGGCGTTAATTGGTTTGTAAATAGTTGTTTTGCAACCAAGTGGAGATGGGCGGACTCGAACCGCCGTCCAAACAAACTATCCAAAAGCTTTCTACACGTTTAGCCTGTTCTTGTTTTTCGGCTTTGAGCTGCCTACAGGCAGACTACTCAAAGCTTATCCTCTTATCTTGAGACGTCGTAGAGGAGTGAACGTCAGCATCCGTGCTTGAATGATACCCCATTTGTCTGACATAGCGGGCTTAAAGTCAGGCGGGATACTCGTCACGGCCGGCCTAGCCGGCGGCGATAAAGCGATTAAGCATAGCCTAATTACGCAGCGAGTGCATAGTTGTTATTGCCAGTTATGGCTTGCGTTCCGGGATTATAGAGCCAGCTTCGCAACGCTCTACGTGCTTACCTTCCGATTGAATTTGCTGTCAAAACCAAAACATCCCCGAAAAGTTGATGCAAAGATACTATAAATTAGTTCACGAAGAAATATGGAGAAATGAATTGCCATATTCCCTGTGCAGTGGAAATAAAGCCAAGGACTATGATAATGAAGCCGGATACACGGTTAATCATCAACAATTGCCTTAATCTGAACTTGTTTCGGAAGATATTGATGGTAGTGCTAAGTATGAACCACCATGCCGATGCTCCAAGAAATACACCAAGGAGTGTTAATGATACAATCTTTCCAGAGGAGAGTGAGTCGACGTCCATTCCAACAAAGGCGAACATGCCTATAATCAGAAAGACTCCTCCTGGATTAGTGATTGTCATGACTATGGCAGAGAAAAAGTCCTGAAGATGTTTTTTGCCTCCCTTTGGCATTCGAATCTGTTTGACCGGATTGGTGAGGAAAATTTTGAGTCCAATAAGGGCCACTGCAAGACCACCGAAGAGTAGAACGTAATTTTCGTAATAGTCAATGAATTTCTGCATGTAAGCCAGACCCATAATTGCAATGGCTGCAAACATCATATCTGTTATCGCAGAGCCCAGACCTGCTATGAATCCCGAATTCCTGCCTTTACCAAGGGTTTTTTGAACGCACATTACCCCCATTGGTCCCAAAGGGATGGAGGCTCCCATACCGACAATAAATCCATTAACCAAGCTTTCGATCATCCTATATCTTTATTTTTAAACCTGTGCCAAAATTAAATGGATAATTCAGTTGTGCAATACCTGTACCTAGTGTTTCGAAGTAAAAAGTATTGTATCTGCTATTTGTAATATTATTAAAATATATTGATAGTTCAAAAATAGAAAAATTTATTGAGCTACCAATATTTGCTGAGGCATAAAAATCTTGTAATACGTCATTTTTTTCCGTCCAGTATATTTTTCCTGCTCCCAAAAACTGAGCCATGAAACTAAATTTATCAATAATACAGCCATAAAAGCTTCTGGAATAACTAAGATCAAAATTAAGAGTGTTTTCCGGAACAAATGGAGCATGTTTCCCGGAGTAATCGTTTTGCCGGTCTGTATATTCTGTGAACATAGAATTTGTGTATCCATAGCTGAGTGAGGCCTCAAGGGATTGTGATATTTTGTACCTTAAGTTAAGTTCAAGTCCGGCACTGTATGATTTTGCCGCATTACGGGCGATTCTTCCTAATCCGTTTGCACCTGCAAACTGAACAACCTGCTGGTCACGGCTGTCGATGTAAAACAGAGCAGCATTTACAGATAGTTTTTCCGGAATTATCTCACCACTGAAACCTATCTCGTTGTTCCAGTTATATTCAGGACGGTAAGAAATTGTATTGTCGGCGTCAATAGAAGTAGAAGAGCCGGAGGGTTGAGATAACATGCCAGACATAAGCTTACCTTGAACAATATCTGAAAACATCTGGATATTATATCCACCTGCCTTGTAACCTCTTGCAGAAGAGATGAATATCTTGCTGCGGTTATTGAATTTGTATTGAACAGAAATTTTTGGGAGAAACTGGCCATACGATTGATTGTCGGTGCCCTTGGCGATAGCGGGTACTAAGGTGGTTATAGGTCTTGGAACATTGGGCATGTTAAAGCTTAAAGAAAGTGACGTTTCACTGTCGTAGTTGAGATACTGGTGTTCATATTCATACCTTAGCCCTAAAATCAATGAGAGTTTATCGGTAAAAACCCTGTTTAGTTTTACCTGATGAAAAGCAGCAAATCCATAGGATTCCTGCGAGAATGTTCCAGTTACCGGAATGGTAGAGTTGGTTACATTCATAAGGAAGGGCATCTGGCCCCCTGCATACAGTTTGTTGAACATTTGCTGGAAAAAGCGGTTGACCCCGTCTGTGCCAAAAACTATAGGGGCATCGGTTAGGTTTTTCTGAAAAAAGGCCGATACGCCCGATACAAACTGGTAATTTTTATTGTTTTCAGATTTGAAAACTGCCTCCTGGCTATAGTTGTGGATTTTCTGAGCCTGTTTCATAGTATAAAGTGACAGAGGAGAGAAATCCTGATCGAGCTTCATAGTATCGTTAAGGTACTGATATGCCGATATCAGGTTCATTTTCCATTTCTTTGCATTATAAGTTATTACAAGGCTGTTTGTACTCATGAGCCTCTTGTAGGAACTGGTATCATTGTAATTCGGATTGGCGGTTTTGCCGGTTGCCTTGTTATATACTCCATAAGGATATGCATTCTGGTCAGAATTCTCTATGTGCGACGTAGCTTCTGCTGACCATTTTTGGGATATATTCCAGCCCAGTTTCACCCTTCCACCAGATGAGTTCTCGTTGTCCGCTTTTTTTCCAGAAAAATCATTTGTGAAAAAACCATTTTTATGGGTGTAAAATCCGCCCAGAGAAAATGCAATTTTCTCGCTTAGTTTGTGATTAGTGACAAAACTTCCCTTGTATTGCCCGAAACTTCCGGCACCGAGGTTCACAACTGTTGAAGAATGGGCAAAAGGAGATCTTGTACGCAAATGGATGATTCCACCAAGGGCATTTCTTCCATAAAGGGTTCCCTGAGGACCCGTTAATACTTCAACTCTATCTATGCCAAGGAATTCAAAGTCAAACGCACTCTTATCTATATATGGAACATTGTCTACGTATAATCCTACAGAAGGGGAGGGGCTGTATCTGGAACCAACACCTCTGAGATATATAGCGGATGTTAGTTTGGATCCATATTCCGGAATGTACAGATTCGGGATCACTAATGAAATCCCTTTAATTGAAGAAGTTCTTGAGCTTTCTAAGAAAGCGGAGTTTAGGATCGATGTAGAAGCCGGGAGCTGTCGTAGCTGGTAAGTCTCTTTTGGAGTTGAAATTATACTTAGCTCCTTTATGTTAAAATTATAGATTGTTGTATCTTTGTCTTTGGCTTGTGCTGGGAGTAATACAGGAAATGGTGCCACTGCCAAAAGAAGCATGGCAAGATTTAAAATTCTCTTCATATATATCTGTTCTGTTTTTAAAAGTCCGCAAAAGTAGTAAAATATGGCTAAGAAGGAGACTTTATTTTTATGGGTGCTTACACTTGTTTCAGCAATATTGCTGTCGGTTCCTTTCATTGTACCTTATACCGGGTTACTTATGCTGGTGGCATTGGTTCCTCTTTTACAAGTAGAAAAGATTCTTTCCGGAAAATCAATAAAAAGAGGCTGGATTTATTACTATTCTGCGTTTCTTTTATGGAACTTCATTACTACTTTCTGGATATATAACGCCACTCCGGCAGGAGCCGTTGCGGCAATAGTATTGAATGCACTTCAGATGGCACTTGTATTTGCCGCATTCAGATGGTTCAAAAGAAAAACCAAACCTGCTCTCGGATACCTTTTCCTTATTCTTGGCTGGATAGCATGGGAACACTTCTATTTTGAGGCTGAGATATCATGGCCGTGGCTGGTGCTCGGGAATGGCCTGGCAACATCAATAAAGGATATTCAATGGTATGAATTCACCGGTACATTGGGAGGAAGCTTATGGATACTTCTGTCCAATGTCACATTGTTCAACCTTTTAAACCGAACCGACAAGAAAGAGAAAAGATTCAGGATTGCTGTTGCCCTTTATGCTATTCTTATATTTGCGCCGATTGCTGTTTCAAGATATGTTTACTACACTTACAACGAGGAGATTAATCCCAAGCAATTTGTGGTTTTGCAGCCTAATATTGACCCATATAATGAAAAATTCTCCGGGATGACACAGCAACAACAGGATGAAGCTCTTCTGTCGGTAGTTGATGGTGCCGTTACAGACTCAACTGCACTCATTGTGGCCCCGGAGACATTCACCGACCATCTGTTTGAAAATGATCCTTTTGGAAATGAGACATTCAGGAACCTCCATTCTTTTCTTAAACATAAAGGTACAGGAAACATACTTTTTGGCGCAACATCGTACTATATCTATCCCGGAACTGTTTCTGACGAAGCTCCCACTTATACTGCAAAAAGGTACGAGAACTCATGGTACGACTACTACAATACTGCGGTAATGCTGGACAGTACGGGCAGATACGGATTCTATCACAAATCAAAATTAGTTGTATTAGTAGAGTATCTGCCATACCCTCAGTATCTTAAATTTGTGCAATCCTTGTCCATAAATCTTGGTGGTACTTCCGGAAGTTGTGGTACCCAAAAGGAGAGAACAGTCTTTGAAACGCATGATAAAAGTATTAAAATTGGAGCTGCTATCTGTTATGAATCCATTTACGGTGATTACTACCGCGATTATGTACTAAAGGGAGCAAACGTGATGGCAATTATAACCAACGACGGCTGGTGGGGCAATACACCCGGTTACAACCAGCACCTGAGATATGCGTCCCTAAGGGCCATTGAGACCCGCAGGTCAATTGTCAGAAGTGCAAACACCGGAATATCTGCTCTCATAAACCAGAGAGGAGATATAGTTCAGAGGACAAAGTGGTGGGAGAGAGCATACCTAAGAGGTAACCTAAACCTTAACAATAAGATTACCGCTTTTGTAAAATACGGAGATGTAATTGGCAGAGTTGCCTATGCATCTATGTTACTGTTTATTGGGCTGGCTATACTTATGACTTTAAAAATCTCAGGGAAGGGGAGGGGATAAACTCACCCAGCCCCAGAGATGGCCATTTATTATCGACTGACTCGATAGTCTCTGACGATGAATGTGCAATTGTTGGCCATTCTCTTACATTAATTCCTCTTGCCTTTGATCTGCTATCCATAAGTAGTTTACCATCAATATATTTACAATCTCTTATAGGGTCGCAATTGTTTCCCCACAACCACAGGTTCAGATATTGATCATTAAGGTCTGTATGTGGGTCTAGCAGTATGTTTATCGTACCCTTGAGGTCATTCTCATTGTGTGTGAAATGAAATGCTTTTGTTACTCCGGAAACGGAAGCTTCATTCACCGGTTGAGCACTTCCTCCCATCTCCTCAGGATACTTGACTGTAGCATCAAAAAGTACTTTCCCTCCGTAACCGCATTGAGGGGCAGAATGGTCAAGCACATCCAGAGGTCCGCGGCTGAAGTGAGTGTCCCTGCGGGGAGAGTAATTACGAGATATTGCTTCAAAAAGCTGTCCCCAGTCACGGATATCAACATCCTCATTCACTGCTATCATAATCTTGTTGAACATCATCTGTCCGGCTCCCCAAAGTGAGTGTGCAACCTTGATTGCCTGACCCGGAAAGCTCTTTTTTATTTTTATTACAGCAATGTTGTGACCTGTTCCCTCCTCAGGGAGGTAAAGATCAGTAAGTTCCGGGGCCATTGTCAGCTGAATTGGCAACAGGAATATCTTTTCTGTTGCATAAGCAATGTACTTATCCTCCTGAGGAGGAACACCTACAAGTGTTGCAGGGTAGATTGCATCTTTCTTGTGGGTTATGCAGGTAATGTGCAGCGTAGGGTAGAGGTCGGCAAGCGAGTAAAAACCTGTGTGGTCACCAAACGGACCCTCCGTTACAAGTGGATCATTTTTGTCTATGTATCCCTCTATAATGAAGTCACAATCAGCTGGTACACGCAAAGGCTGAGTCAGGCAGTCAACAAGACTGACAGCTTTGTTCCTGAGAAAACCTGCCATCAGATATTCGTCAATGCCCTCAGGAAGAGGAGCAGTTGCAGCATATGTATATACTGGGTCACCACCAAGAGCAATTGCTACAGGAAACTGATTTGTCTTACAGTCGGCGAAGTGTTTAGCTCCTGTCTTGTGCCTGTGCCAGTGCATTCCTGTCGTTCCCTCAGAAAAAACCTGCATTCTGTACATTCCAAGATTTCTTATGCCGCTTCTCTGGTCCTGTGTGTGAACAAGAGGAAGGGTAATGAACCTTCCGCCGTCTTCGGGCCAGCATTGCAATATTGGCAGGCGGCTCAGTTCCGGTTTGAAGAGAACAACCTCCTGACAATGGGCATCACCCTTATGTCTGGTTGGCATCCAGTCTGCAGCCTCCTTAAGATGTGGCAACAGTTTCAGCTTGTCCAGCAGAGAGGGTCTCTCCTGAGTCAGCTCTTTTAATAGGGTGTTAATATATTGTGGTATTTCGTTAAAGCTATCAACTCCAAGAGCATAGGCAATTCTCTCTCTTGAACCCATCATATTTGTAAGGACAGGAAATGATGTTCCTGTATTCTCGAACAGCAGAGCTTTACCTCCTCCGGGTTGTTTGGACATTCTGTCTGTAATTTCAGCAATTTCCAATACAGGATCTACAAACTCCTTAATTCTTATAAGCTCTCCCCTGGAATCCAGAAATTCCACATAATCCTTTAAACTATTGTACATAAATAATCAATTTTATATTTTATCTGGATGCCTCCTCAACAAGGTACATAATTGATGAGAATGTCATACCGCTATGATTCGACAGCCCTATCTCGCATGTGCGAGATGTGGCATAGCCCTCCTTACAGCCGGTGCTCTGTTCTTTAATAAATCTAAGCCCATGCCGGTTAAGTTTGGGCAGCAAAAACCCCCTGTCTCCTGCAAAACCACAACAGTTACTCTCTATTACAACAACCTCTTTTGCACACTTGCGGGCGATTGCTTCAATAGCTCCGTCTACCTCCATTTTTTTGGCACTGCAGACTGCAAACACAGCAACTTTTTTGTCGAGTTGTCTTATATTTAACCTGCTAAGCAGTTTGTCCTGAATAAATTCTGCTGGTTCATAAAGCTTAAGACGTTCTCCCATGTTTGTCTTCATAGTATACAGACATGGACTCATGTCGCAAAGGACAGGGTACTTCCCATTTTCAGAAGCCTCCCGCAGTGCTGCTTCCAGCTTGTCCGATGACTGTTTGCCTGCCTCCACAAAACCTTTGCTGGAGAATGCCATTCCGCAGCAGAGGGAGTTTAATTCCTTTGGATATACAATGTCATATCCTGCTCTTTTGAGAAGCTTTTCTGTTATTTGTGTTATCTCCAATGAGTCCTTGTAATCTTTGGCAACGCCCATTGCTCTTGTAATACAGGATGGGAAATAGACTACCTTATCTGTTTTACCGGATAAATCTGCTAAAGAATGAGTATCTTGGTTTGTCACTGGTATTTTCTTAGACCCCTTTGGAAAATGTTCGTTCCAGAGAGGCACAAGACCTCCGGATAACTTATGAAATGCAGTTGCCAGAGCTCCGAAAACTCTTTTGCCCATCATTAGTCTGATGTAGAAGAAGAGGCTCAGACCTGCTCTCATACCTGCTGTGACAGTTGCCATATTGTTAGACAGGTAAGTTGCAATCTTTTCACTCCTTTGCGAATGTCCCTCGTGTCGGAGCTCCTTAACAAGTTTTCCCGTATCAATCTTTACCGGGCATTTCAGGTAACAGAGACTGTCTGTGGCGCATGTTGCAAGACCAGAGTATTTATAAAGATTGTTTAGCTCTGCTGCCCTGTGGGGCTCCTCACCTGACAACCTCAGCCTCTCCATCTCCCTGAAGGCTACAATCCGCTGCCTCGGAGAGAGTGTGAACCCTTCAGACACACAAGTACCTTCACAGAATCCGCATTCCATGCACTTGTCGGCAGATTCTCTTATAGAAGCCATCGGTTTGAAGTTCTTCAGATGAATCTTGCTGTCATTGTTAAGGATAACACCCGGATTCAATATTCCTTTGGGATCAAATATCTCTTTGATTTCCTTCATAAGCCTGAACGCGCGCTCTCCCCACTCTTTTTCAACATATGGGGCCATATTTCTGCCCGTTCCATGTTCTGCTTTTAGTGATCCGTCGTACTTGTCCACTACCATATCAGCTATGTCGTCCATGAAGTTGCTGTATCTGTCAATTTCTATCTGGTTATTGAAGTCAGGATTGAATACGAAGTGAAGATTCCCCTCGAGTGCGTGGCCAAATATTACAGCTTCTGTATAACCATGTTTTGCAAACAATCCTTGCAGATCAAGTGTTGCAGATGCCAATTTTGGCATTGGAAAGCATACATCCTCAATTATAGCAGTTTTGCCGCTTTTTCTCATTCCGGCAACAGTAGGGAATGTCTCTTTCCTAATTTTCCAGAGTATCGCCTGTTCTTTATTGTTGGTTGTAAAGTTTAAAGGGAGTTCTGTTTGAACTGCCTCTATGCTTTTTGAAATCAGACCTGTATTTAGTGATAATTGTTCTCTGCTTTCTGCTCTTGTCTCTATTAAAAGAGCAGATGCTTTTTCTGAAATAGTTTTTAGATATATTGGTGCTTCCTTTGTTGAGTCTACTGAACGGAGGGCAGCCCTGTCCATCAGCTCAACAGCCGATACAGGTTGGGTTTTAAGAATCTGAACAGCCTTGCATGCCGATTCAATATCCGGATAAATTGCTAGTGCCAGGGCCTTGTGAGGGTGTTCAATAACAGTATTGTATGTAATATCCGATATGAAGGCAAGGGTACCTTCGGAACCAATCATCAAGTGCTTGAGAATGTCAAACCCGTTACTGAAGTCAGTCAATGCATTAAGACTGTACCCGGTTGTATTCTTGATTTTAAATTTATGGATTATCTTTTCGTTTAGAACCTCATCTGCCTTTACTTCTGCGGCCATCCTCTCAAGTCTCTCAAGTAAGCTGCTGTTGTTCTTTGCAAATGATTCGCAACTCTCTTTACTGGCTGTATCAAGAATAGCACCATCGGATAGTATTATCCTTATGTCAGCTATGGTTTTGTATGAATTTTCAGAAGTTCCGCAGCACATTCCGCTCGCATTGTTGGCAGCAATTCCTCCAATCATTGCACTGTCTATTGATGCGGGGTCGGGGCCTATTTTTTTTCCATATTTTGCCAGCCATCCATTTGCCTGAAAACCTCTGATTCCAACCTGAAGTTTTATTTTGTTGCCATTGTCCTGGATCTCATGTTTTAGCCAGCCATGTGTGGCAATAACCAGCACAGAGTCGCTGATTGCCTGTCCGGAGAGAGATGTTCCGGCAGCTCTGAATGTTATTGGTATAGTGAGTTTGTCTGCCTCTCTTATTACATGCTGTAACTCATCTTCTGATTGAACCTTCACAACAAGTTTAGGTATCAGTCTGTAGAATGATGCATCTGTTCCAAATGCCAGGGTGCTGAGAGAATCATGAAGCAGCCTCTCTTTGGGAATCACACCGGTGAGCCCATTATAAAGTTCTTTGTATTTTCCTGTAATCATTTAACCAGTTGTGTCAGGGTTATTGTATTTATGCTTTTTGCTATAATTTTTCTCTCATTATCCAGAAGATAAACCATCGGGACCTCCTGTGTCTGGAATTTGTAATAAAGATCCAGTAACTGTTCGTCATCTACACGGTATGAGGGCCAGGGATATTTGTTCTTTTTAAGATAATTTGAAAATTCTGTAATATTGCTGGTTACATCAATTGCCGCAATTTTCACTCCTTTGTTTTTCAGTGCTTTAGAGATTTTCTTTAATTCATAGGAAAATGGCTTGCACATAGCGCAGTCGGGGCTGTAAAAATAGAGAACAGTATATTTTGATTTAATGCTTCCAATCGAAAACGCATTGTTTCTTGAGTCATAAACGGTTAAATCATTAGCTACAGCTCCGATTCTGTTGTTTTTTATCCTGCCAAGGATATTTGGAACATAATCCTCCGGAATGCTTTTGTCCCACCAAAGATTTGCTTTGGGAATTATATAATTTTCTGCCAGATATACTGCTGCACTTTCATAAGGCTCAACAGCTGTTCTCCATAGTTTTTCAAAAAGCTGGTAAAAAATTGATGTATAGGTTTCATTGTTTTGACTGCTTATTGTTCTTTCGTATAGAGGAGCAAAAGCCGACCTGAGCTCAGAACTGTCTGCCAGGTTAAAGTTTAGAAGATATTTATCCAGGAACTGACTGACATTTTTATCAAGATTTTCCCTTGCAGCTATCTCGGTTTTTAATAATTGCTCCAAAGCCTGGCTGTCCAGATTTCTCCCGATGATTACCTTACGTTTGTCCAGAAGGAACATCTGGGGAGTTTTCATCACATTATACAACTTTTGAAAATTGGAATCAAAATCCTGATCCCAGACAAAATTCCAGTTTTTTACGGAAGTAGAACCCGGGAACTCCTGATTGACGAATTTTGTGAAATTTTCCTTGTTAGATTCGGTGTATACTGCATAGATTATGAGGCCGGAATCTTTATATTTATTTGCAATTTCCTTTATTGCAGGAAGTTCCTTTTTGCATGTTGTGCATTGATCGTCAAAGAAATAGACAAGTGTATATTCAGATTGCGTACTCCATAGTGAGACAGTATTACCCTTAAGGTCCTTAAGGGCAAGTTCCGGCGCGTCCATTCCAAGGAGTGAGTTTTCATTGAATTCTACAAAGATCTGAAGTCCAATGAACCCAACTTTGTCTGGCCATGCAATCTTCTTGTTAAGGTAGTAGTTTTTTGCAATATGAATTGCTACACTCTCCATACCCATAAGCTTGGAGCTGTAAAATTTCTCAAAAAGATATTGGGCTATATGAGACTTTATTAATGAGTCCTTACTGAAAGATATCAGATAGTCGCACGACCTTTTAAGAGAGTCCAGGAGTACGGGAGTCAAGGAGATATAGTTGTCAATATAACCGTTCAGCTTTATAATGTTTGCATCGTTCCGGACCGGATTTTTGTCCTGACCGTATAGAGAGCCAAGGACAAAAATTAAAAGACAAATAAGTGTTCCCCTCTTAACCATTTAAATTATATATTTTTCTTGTAATCAGAGATAATTATGTTTGCAGGCATGAATGAGCTGGCATCACCACCGTTCACTAACACATCCCGTACCACAGTTGATGAAATAAAAGAGTACTCATGCCCCGACGGAATAAAAACAGTCAGAATGTCCGGTGACATTTTTGCATTTGCCTGAGCAACCACTCTCTCAAGTTCAAAGTCTGTTGTTGTTCTTAAACCTCTTATAATAAAGTTTATATCCATTTTTTTACAGAAATCGATTGTAAGGCCGGTGTAGCTGCAGACAATAACATTGTCCATATCTTTAATTGACGCTTCTATAATTCTTATCCTCTCATCAACGGGGAAAAACCCCTTCTTCTGCACATTATTGCCAACGGCAATCACCACCTTGTCAAAAAGTTTCAGGGCAGACTGAAGCACGTCCAGATGTCCTAATGTAAAAGGATCAAATGATCCGGGGAAAATTGCAGTTTTCATAATTTTTTGTTTTAGACATCAATCTCGCAGGTGAAAACGAATGTTGCAGGACCAATAAGTTTAATATCGGTGTAATTGTCATTCCCTGTAAATTTGAACCTGACCTCCAGCATGTCACCAAGAGTCTGGATCTTAGTACTTACTGTTTCCGGAGTTGGAGGATTCTCCTTTCCAAGGGTATGGTTGTTTTTCTGAACGATTTTATGAAATGCAATTGCACTGGCTGTAACCCCGGTACCACATGCATATGTCTCGTCTTCCACACCTCTCTCGAATGTTCTTACAGCGAGGTCGACATTTTCAGGAATTGAAACCCTGCCCCAGTATCCCTGCACGAAATTCACATTAGTGCCACCCGGAAAATTTGGATGATGACGCCAGAGTCTTCCCTCTTCCACTACATTGACATCTTTAAGGTTCTCTACAAATATTATAAGATGAGGAGATCCGGTATTAAGAAAATAACTTTTTGGTGAGTGTTCCTTTATCTCATTAACATCAATAATTCCAAGTTCTACGATGCATCTTTTATCTGAATATTCCAACATTCTTGCTTTGTGGAAACCGTCTATAGCTTCAAATTCATATTTTTTTATGCCCTTGTGTGACGCAAATGCAACAAGGCATCTTCCACCGTTTCCACACATTGTCCCCTCCGCTCCGTCGGAATTAAAATAGCGCATTGAGAAATCATGAGTTTTGCTTGACCCAAGCAGCATCAGTCCATCTCCACCAATACCAAAACGTCTGTCACACAAATGCTTTATCTGTTCATTGGCCAGTTTAAGATCATTTTTGCGATTGTCAATTATCACAAAATCGTTTCCTGCACCCTGGTATTTATATGCCTGTATTTTCATCGTTGAAGAGTTTATTTATATCATTGCCAAACAAATTGTTATCTGTATTTTCATAAGCTTTTTCCAGATTAAGCAGAAAACTCTTCTTATCAATTCCGATATTAAAACCGGTTAGCTTGTTTTGTGCCCCTAGTACTCTGTGACAAGGAACCACAATAAGCAATGGGTTCATCTTGCATGCATTTCCTACCGCTCTGTTTGCATCTTTTGAATTAATAAGGTTTGCAACCTCGCCGTATGTACGTATCTTACCATATGGAATCTTTGCCAGTTCCTCCCAAACCCGTTTCTGGAACATAGTCCCTTCTGGTTTGACAGGAAGGTCAAATACCTTGCGTTTTTCGGAGAAGTACTCGTCTAGTTGCTTTGCTGCTTCGGTAAGTATAGGATGGTTGCCTCTATCTTTTTCGGCAACGCTGCTAATGGTCTCCTTTTCTTCTTGCGAGATGTATTTTATTTCTACAAGTGCTTCGGAATCACATATCAATTTAAGCAAACCAAGGGGACTTTCGTAAATTCTGCTGTATCGTTCCGCATCAATCATACCTTTTAGTTCTTCGACCATAGATATTGCAACCCTATCGGAGGCACCTTCACCTCCGAGCAGATTTTTAAGTTTCTGATATTTCAGTATAATTTTTTCTCTCTCCTTTTCCTTAAGGATTTTTTTGAGCTCAGTTATTATTTTCTCTGGTGTACAGTCATTTTGAAGAAGTTCTTTGACAACCGGCTGATCGAAAATAAGATTTACAAGACTTGCATACTTTACTTTTACCAGCAATCCGACTATAAGTGCACTAATGACACTTCCTCCGTAACAAACAATCTGAGGAGTCTCAAGAAGAGCTGCTTCCAGACTTGCTGTGCCTGAGCATAAGACAGCAGCTTTTGAATGCCTGATTATTGAATAAGTCTCACCAAAGAGTAATGTAATGTTTGAATTTTTTAAATATTTCTGATAATCGCTCAGTTCCATAGATGGAGCGCCGGCCAGTACAAACTGATAATCACTGAAATGTTCTTCGAGCTTAATAAATTTTGGCATCAGATAATTTATCTCAGAATGCCTGCTGCCTGCAAGCAGTGCAATGACAGGCCTGTCGTCAAGATTGTTTCTTTTACGGAAATCTTCAATAGATTCCTTCAGGCTAGGATGAGCAGATATACTGTCCAGCAAAGGATTACCATTATAGATGGCCCTCATTCCCTGTTTTTTGAAATAGTCTACTTCAAAGGGGAATATTATGAAAAGTCTGTCGACGTCTCTTTTCAAATTCTTGAGCCTACCCTCTTTCCATGCCCATACAGTGGGCGAAATATAGTAGAATACTCTAAACCCTTTCTCTTTTGCAAATTTAGCTATCCTGAAATTGAACCCCGGATAATCGATAAGAACTACAACATCGGGCTGATATTCAAGAATGTCATCCTTGCACAGTTTCAGATTTTTAAATATCGGACGCAGTTTCTTTATAACCTCAACAAAACCCATTACAGCTGTATCCTTGTAGTGCTTAACCATTTCTCCTCCAACGGAGGCCATGAGATTTCCTCCCCAAAACCTGAACTCGGCCCGGGGATCAGCCACCAGAAGGCCCTTCATAAGGTTTGACCCATGAAGATCGCCGGAGGCTTCGCCTGCAATGATGTAATATTTCATACAATTATAATTTCCAGATAGATTCCAGTCTTTTAAGTTCGGTATAATCTGTTGTGTCTATTTTGTGGGGAACAATACTTACATATCCATGTTCTACGGCATTATAATCAGAACCTGTCTCCCCCGGTTCAAGGTTGTAAAATTCCCCGGTCATCCAATAGTAATTGAAACCATAGGGATCTGTCCTTGCTTCGAACTCCTTTATCCACTGTCCTTTTCCCTGATGCGAAAACTTTATGCCTTTAACCTTTTCTGTCTCTATTGCAGGAATATTGACGTTAAGATATATGTCCGGCCTTACTGGTTCCATGAAAAACTTTTCAAGTATTATCTTGCCAAAATGAACGGCTGTTGAGAAGTCTGCCGAGGGATTGTGTGTGCATAGTGAAAAACCAATGGAAGGAATTCCGTAAACAGTTCCCTCCGATGCCGCACCGAGTGTCCCCGAGTATAATGAAGCGATGGATGCGTTTGATCCATGGTTTATGCCTGAGACAAGCAAATCCGGCATTTCGTTTACAAAAAGTTGGTTCATAGCCATTTTCACACAATCTGCAGGTGTTCCTGAACATGCAAATACCTTTAGCCCTTCTTCATTTCTGAGTTCTGTCAATCGGAGTGGTTTACCAATCGTAAGTGCTGCCGACATACCCGATTGTGCCTCAAACGGGGCTACCACCGTAAGTTCGCCATATGGCCTCATCATCTCAATAAGTGCAGAGATACCTTTTGATTTTACACCATCATCGTTGGTTATCAGAATTTTCTTTCCTGTGCTCATTTTTCTTTATTTATACCCAAATTAATTTGCGAAAGTACAAATTTTTGACTGGACTTTTGCGCAAAAGTTTTTATATTTGCGCCGAATTTGAAGATGTTAATTTAATAAAATTTCAAAAGATGAGTAAAATTAAAGTTGGTATTAATGGTTTTGGCCGTATTGGTCGTCTGGTGTTCCGAGCAGCTCAGGAGAGAGGTGATATTCAGGTAGTAGGAATCAATGATCTTATAAGCGTTGATTATATGGCATATATGTTGAAATATGATTCGGTGCATGGTCGTTTTAATGGTACAGTTGAAGTTAAGGACGGTATGCTTATCGTTAACGGCAATGCAATAAGAGTAACATCAGAAAAAAGCCCTGCAGATCTTAAATGGGGAGAGGTAGGCGCAGAATACGTTGTTGAAGCTACCGGCTTGTTCCTTACAAAAGAGACTGCAGAGTTACACATTAAAGCAGGTGCAAAAAGAGTAATCATGTCTGCTCCTTCTAAAGACGAAACCCCTATGTTTGTTTATGGCGTAAACAATAAGAAATATGCCGGCGAGTCAATTGTGTCAAATGCATCATGCACTACAAACTGCCTTGCTCCAATAGTTAAAGTTCTGAATGAGAATTTCGGTATTGTGGAAGGTCTTATGACAACTGTTCACGCTACCACAGCAACCCAGAAAACTGTTGACGGTCCTTCTGCTAAAGACTGGAGAGGCGGACGCGCTGCTGCTGCCAATATCATTCCTTCATCTACCGGTGCAGCTAAGGCTGTCGGAAAAGTTCTTCCGGAGATGAAAGGTAAGCTTACAGGTATGTCATTCCGTGTTCCTACAATCAATGTTTCTGTTGTTGACCTTACATGCCGTCTGGAGAAAGCAGCCAGCTACGATGAGATCAAGAATGCAATGAAAAAAGCATCTGAAGGGGAACTTAAAGGAATTTTAGGCTACACAGATGAGGCTGTTGTTTCTTCAGATTTCATTACCGACCCACGTACATCAATATTTGATGCTGAAGCTGGTATCTCTTTAAATCCAAATTTTGTAAAGGTTGTTGCATGGTATGACAACGAATGGGGATATTCAAACAAGGTGCTTGAAATGATTGCATACATGAACACAGTAAAATAAATTCAATAAGATTTAACTGGCAGGTATTATCAGCCTTCCCGATACTTAAAGACCACCCACTCCGGGTGGTTTTTTTGGATATAGGAATCAAGTTTCCTCGTGGCACATGATCTGTCTAATTTTATACTGATCTTAATACTAATCCCTTTGGCAGAGTTGGTAGTAAATAATTGACTAGTAGTCTAATACGTATGCTCCTCATTTCCTGCAAAATGCTAACACCTCTGGCAGAGTCTCTGCCAGAGGTGTTAGCATATGTGTGATTTGTAAATACTTGCAAAACGGTCTGTAAATCAGGCAAATATACAATTAGCTGATTATCTGATAAATGCTAGAGGCTTTAGCAGAGTAAGGTGATAATTGTGTAATTGTTTGGTAGATTTTGTATGTATAGCAGAATAGCGAGGAATTTGAGATGCTTGCAAAGAAGATTTGGGCACCCACTTAGCAAACGTAGCGTCAAAAAACAGGAAGTGCAAACCAGTAGCTAGTTTGCATAGGTAAAGTCATGGTTTGCGCCTCTGTTTTTTAGTGTAGTGAGCGCGAAGTGAGTAAATCTGGTGCACGCATTGGAGAATTCCTCGCTATTCTGATATAATATACAAATTGTGACCCATGAGGTCAAATAAACAACTCTGCAAAACGAATTTGACGATGTAAACACTAATAAGTATATTTGCATAATAAACTAAAACTATGGGAATACGGAGAAAAATTTCACTAGGCTTTGTTGTCATAGCTGCCATACTATTCCTGTCAAGCATTATCTCTGTCTTTGAATTCAACAGAATGCGCAGCTCTGTGACAAACCTGATAAGAGACAACATAAATAGCATCAACACTTCCAGAATGTTGCTCGAAATAACGGATGAATACAATTTCATTCTCCTGAGCCGGGTAATACAGGATCCGTCAGTAAAATCTGCGGAAATTGTGTATGACGAACGCTTTGACAAATATATAGAAAGCATAAAAAAGAATTTTTCTTCTCAGGCAGAGGTTGCTATTGCTGATTCTCTTAAGCTGGCTTATGCACATTATGTAGATGTAATAAGTCAGGCACCTGTGATTATGTTACAGGATATGGCGAGCAGAAACACCTGGTATACCAACGAACTGAAACCGGTTTATGAGAACCTGAGGATATACAAGAAGAAACTTGGTTTACTTACACAGCAGGCACTTGCCAACAACACAAGAGAACTGCAGGAGGGTTATTACAGAAGCATCATGCCCGGCATAATAGCAGTGGGAGCAGGTCTTATGCTCGTTTTGCTGTTCAACTATTTTATAAATCTATACTTCATTTCGCCTGTACTCTTAATGTCAAAAGCAATAAAAAATTATAAAGATTTCAATAAAAGTTATGTAGTCTCTTTCGACAATGATGACGAGATACAGGAGATGAACGGCGAAGTAAAAGGGATAATAGAAGAAAACAAGAAACTGAAAAAATCCAGACAGACTGAATGAATATAAGCGTTATTACAAGATATATTGGAGTAGCACTGCTTTTGAATGCTCTGTTCATGCTTATCTCGGCATTTGTATCTATGTTGTATGACTTTGATTCATCCTTTTCACCTTTAATCCTTAGTGCAGTCATAACTTTCATTGCCGGTGGTTTTCCGCTGATATTTGTCAGAAACCGGTCTGATATAAATATTTCGGAAGGATTTTCAATTGTTGTTTTTTCTTGGATACTCTCCTGCTTGTTCGGTATGCTCCCTTATGTTCTATATGGAGGTGAATTCTCGATAATCAATTCATGGTATGAGAGTGTGTCGGGTTATACTACAACCGGATCTACAATCCTGACAGATGTTGAAAAGCTGCCAAAGGGTCTTCTCTTCTGGAGATCCTCCACACACTGGCTGGGAGGAATAGGGGTCGTATTGTTTATGCTTCTGATACTCCCAACTGTCAGTTCTTTCAGAATGAAATTGAGTAAAATGGAGATTTCCGACCTGTCAAAGCAGAATTTCAGGTACAAGGCACAGCACACAATAAGAATAATCACTGTTGTATATGTTGGGCTGACCCTTCTCGAAACCATATTTCTGATGATAGCCGGAATGAACTTGTTTGATGCTATAAACCACTCTTTTGCCACAATTGCCACTGGGGGATTCAGCACTAGAAATCTTTCGGTAATGGCGTTTGATTCTGTCTGGATAGAAGTTATAATAATGGTTTTCATGTTATTGGCTGGTATGCATTTTGGTTTGTTATACAGTGCTGCGTCAGGAAAATCGATGAGTCTCTTCAGGTCTCCAATTATACGGTACTATGTATTATCAATTTTAGCCGGAGGATTAGTTGTAAGTCTCAATATTAAGCTTACAGGAGTTGTTGATCAATGGGACATGGCTTTCAGAAATGGATTCTTTCAGGTAATATCGTGTGGTACCACAACTGGTTTAGCTTCTGCAGATTCATCCATATGGCCCGGTTTTTCAATTTTGATTATCATGTTTTTTACAATACAATGCGCCTGTTCCGGATCTACTTCCGGAGGTATGAAGGTTGACAGAGTATGGATATTCTTCAAATCTGTCAAATCTCAGATTCTAAAACAGCTCCATCCGAATGCAGTTGTCTCCGTTAAAGTAGGAAACAATTCTGTAGACAGAGAGGTTGTCTCTGCGGTTACTCTCTTTATCTCTCTTTACCTACTGATAATATTTATTGTAGCACTCCTCCTTACTTTAATGGGAGTGGATATGATAGATGCTTTTTCCGGATCGATGGCAAATATGGGAAATGTGGGCCCGGGTTTTGGAACAGTTGGGTCGATGGGTAATTATGCAGGAATACCATCAATGGGTAAATTCATACTGTCCATTGAGATGTTGTTGGGACGTCTGGAAATTTTTCCATTGATGTTAATGTTCGTAATCTACAGATGGAGGTAGAATTTATCAATAATGGGAGTTGAATCCTTTCTTTTCGAAAAAATGGTTTCCCGGCTGGGTTTCAGCCCTACAGGGTGTCAGGATAACCTCTTTAAATCCCTTGCACAATTTGTAGTCAGTAAGGAAGATAAGGAGATAATGCTGATAAACGGCTATGCAGGTACAGGAAAAACATCTGCAATAGCTGCTCTGGTAGCTACACTAAAGGATTATGGGCAGAACATCATACTGATGGCACCGACTGGAAGAGCCGCCAAGGTTCTTTCAAACTATTCGGGTACAAGGGCTTATACGATTCATAAGCAGATCTATAGACAAAAATCGATGAGCGACGGAGTAGGGTTGTTTACTCTCAATGTCAATAAAAGCAGAGATACCATATATATTGTTGACGAATCATCCCTCCTTTCAAACGGTGGTGCGGAGCTATCATCATTTGGTTCAGGACGGCTTCTTGACGATCTTGTTGAGTTTATCCGATCCAATGATAACAACAAGCTTATACTGATGGGTGATTCTGCCCAGCTTCCTCCAATAGGGAGGACAATATCAGATGCGCTTGATAAGGATTTTCTAAGACAATACGGAGATGTTCGCTATGCACACCTCAAGACAGTTGTACGGCAGGCCAAATCATCAGGAATACTGCACAATGCAACTATTCTGCGAGAGATGATCGAAAGCGGCACTATAGAGTATCCCAAATTTGAAATTGAGGGGTACGACGATATATTCAGGATAGGAGGGGGCGATCTGCTGGAGGAGCTTGGCAGTTCTTATGATAAGGCGGGAATGGACGAAACACTTGTATTGTGTCGCTCTAACAAACGTGCAAACCGATACAATCAGGGAATTAGGGCAAAATTGCTGTTCAGAGAGGAGAGGCTTAACAGGGGAGATAAACTGATGGTTGTAAAAAACTGCTATCAGTTTCTTGACGATATTGAAGAGATTGATTTTATTGCAAATGGCGACGTAGCCGAGCTGGTTAAGATATCCGGATATGAAGAGCGGTATGGATTGAATTTTGCCGAGGCAATCCTGCGTTTTGGCGATTACAACGATGTTGAGATAAAAGCCAAAGTAATTCTGGATACCCTCGACAGTGAGACGGCCTCACTTGGTGCTGAGCAGCAGAGGAGACTTTTTACTGAGATACTGGAAGAGTATTCAGATATAAAGACAAAAAGGAAAAGAATTGCAGCAGTAAGAGAGGACAAGTATTTCAATGCCCTGCAGATCAAGTTTGCATCGGCAATCACCTGTCATAAATCACAAGGAGGGCAATGGAGCAGAGTGTTTATAGACAACCCTTTCTGGAGCGACCAGATATCTCTTGACGACCTTAAGTGGCTCTATACAGCTATGACTCGCGCTATAGACAGAGTTTATTTTGTTAATTTTGACAATAAGTTTTTTAAATAAATAATATGGGAATTTTTAAAACCACAATACATACTAGACTATTGGTAGTCAGTATGTTTTTTACTGCAACAATTTTTGCCCAGGCAGTTGTTCCACCGGCACAACCTATATCCTGGAAAGATAATCAGACAGCAATCCTTTCAAAATCAGAGGGAATGAAACGGACAATGTTTGAATATAACATTAAAACAGGGGTAATGACAGAGGCGAAAGTAGCTAATCCTGTTGCCAGACCTCTAAAAATGTCTTTGAAACCTGAGGATAAAAATCCAACCATTTCACCAGATTCAACTAAGATAGCTTTTACACGCAATAACGACCTATATTCAATTGATATAAAAAGCGGAAAAGAGACCAGATATACCTTTGACGGATCGGACCTTATATTAAACGGAAAGGCTTCATGGGTTTATTACGAAGAGATATTCGGGAGGTCGTCCAATTACAGGGCATTCTGGTGGTCACCGGACAGTAAGAAGCTAGCATTTTATAGATTCGATGATTCCAAGGTGCCGATGTTTCCCATTTATAATCCTGTAGGTAAACACGGATCAATTACTGAGACTCGTTATCCAAAGGCCGGGGACCCAAATCCAAAGGTTAAAATCGGTATTGTTTCGGTTGATGGGGGAGACATTGTCTGGTCTGATTTCGATCAGGATAATGATCAGTATTTTGGTACACCATATTGGCATTTAAATAACGGGACCTTGTTGGTTCAATGGATGGACAGGGAGCAAAGCAACCTTGTAATGTACTCTGTAAATGCACAGGATGGAACTAAAAGAGAAATATACAAAGAGTTTCAGAAAACATGGATTGACTGGATTGAAGATATTAAGTTTGGAAAAGACGGTTTTTATTTCATAAGAGATTTTGACCTGTGGGAACAGATTTATTATCAGACTTATGATGGGAACAAACTTGTAAAGTTGACTGATGGAAAGAACTGGGGAACAAAAATTATTAAAATAGAAGAGGCAACAAATACTATTTTCTATACATCAAGATGTGACGTCTCTACCAGAAACGATGTGTATTCATTAAAATGGAACAATAAATATTCAAAGGAGATAAAAAAATTGTCGTCGGGGGAGTTCAATTACTCAGGAGTAATCGTTTCGCCGGATAATAAACACTATTTAGCAATTATATCCAACATATCAACTCCTGGAAAACTGGTACTTATGTCATCTGTCAAGGGGGGAGTAGTTAAACCCGGGGAGATACGGATTATAGAAGAGAGCAAAAGGAGTGAGCCAGATTTTTCAAATCTTCCCACATCTGAGATAATCTTCATTACTACTCCAGATGGTTATAAGCTTCCGGCATCTGTCACATGGCCCAAAAATATGGACAAAACAAAGAAATACCCTGTTTTAATAAGCATATACGGGGGACCTAACTCCACAATGGTTATGGATAGCTGGAGGACTCCGGGAAAATCGACCCAAATGTGGTCAGATGAAGGCGTAATTCAGATTAGTCTGGACAACAGAGCTTCAGGTCACTGTGGCAAGGAAGGAATAAACTTTGTCCACAGGAACCTTGGTGCTTATGAGATACAGGATTACATCCTTTGGGTAAAATACCTGAGGGCTCTTCCATTTATTGATGATAAAAAAATTGGTATTACAGGATTCAGTTATGGAGGGACAATGGTAGTGCTTGCTTTAACTGAGGGTTCCGATTATTTCAGCTATGGCATTGCCGGAGGCGGAGTCTATGACTGGACACTCTATGATTCGCACTATACAGAACGCTATATGGATCATCCGGACAACAACCCCGAAGGGTACAAAAATTCGGCGGTTCTGAATAAAGTGGACAAGTATAAGGGTGTACAAGGCTCTCTTCTGTATTTGACTCATGGTACCGGAGATGATAATGTTCATATGCAGAACACAATGCAGTTGATTGACGCCCTGCAGAAGGCAGGTAAACACTTTGAGCTGATGCTTTACCCCGGAGGGATGCACGGTTACAGAGGATATCAGGGTGCTCATTCTGCAAGCGAGGATATCCGTTTCTGGCGCAAGACACTTCTTGATAAGTAACTTTATGATTATTTATTTTTAAAATTTGCTTCATAATATTTTTTTTGCCTAATTTTGAAGTAGTTAATCATTAAAAATGATCGCTTATGAAGAAAATCAAACATTTTTATTCATGTCTGTCGCTTTTGATAGTACTTTTTGTACTCTCTTGTTCAGAGTATAAAATTGAATCTAGGCAGGCATTTGACGAAGGCAGTCTTAATGCTGCCGGACAAGTTTTCACGAAAGCTGCCCAGGCCTCTCCTGCCTGGGGGAAATCCTGGGGTGAGATATCAAAGATCGGTACTCCGCTGCTAAATGAGGTTTTGTTTCTGTATAACTTCCCCAAAGGCGCCTTCTGCCTTGTTCCTGTAGTTTCTAACAAGGAAATCAAAGCTTTGGTTTTCTTTCCTCTTGACAGTAAAGGGAATTATGATGAAATTAAAGTTATCGGTGAACCGATAATTGTAAAAGGTGAAACTATTAATACGGACCTCATGGCAAGAGGATTTCTTCAATCTGACTGCTATAAGAAACTGGCAGCCAAGGGATATAAATGCTCAGTCAAACTTACTCCTTTACCTCCGCCTGAAGTACATCTAAAAACGAAATCTTCATCTGCAACTTGTTTACAAGGGATAAATATAGGTGCTACCATTTATTTCGAATACGATCCAGCCGATCCTACAGAATATTATACAAGAATGTATGCATGTGAGTATGCTGTTAGTATGTCTATCCAGCAATTAGAATCGCAATACAGTCAATATTTCATTGGATATGAGTCTGGCTTGAATTTTATGTATCAGTTTGATTATCTGCTTGGGGAATATATTCAACTTCTTGACCCGTATGGAGCTTTTGATTATTGGGAAACAACATTGAATTATAATGCATGGGCTATGTTGAGGGGATAATTTCCGTGGTTTTTGACGGTCCCAATCCAATACATGAGTGTGGTTCCCATGATGAATATTACTATTTAATCTTAACAGCCAACCCTTCGGTAGGTGGATCTGTTACAGGCGGTGGAAACTATCCAAATGGCTCTTCGGTATACATTCTGGCATCAAGTAACTCGGGTTTTAAATTTGTTAATTGGACGGGGAGCACAACTATCTCAACAATTTTTGCAACCGTGACTGTTGACAGCACTATGTATTTTACCGCCAACTTCAGGCCCTGCTATACTACTAACAAGGCAAATCCACTACCACACATGGAGCTTGCGCCACCAAATACGGATAATATTGCCGGTGCGACATTTGGCAAAACAAGAGTGAATAAAGATGGGGACTCTACAGACCATTGGGGAATAGACCTTGAAGGAGCCGTTGGTACTCCTATCTATGCACAATTCGATGGAACAATTGCAAAACCGCCTGTTACCGGACAGCCGAACAGAGTAGCAGGGTACTATCCGAGCGGTTATTCCGATGATAAAGATGATGGAGGGAATAGAATCTATGTAGAGTCAAATATTGGCGGCAATACTGTGCGAAACGGATATATGCATCTACAGGCAGGCAACCCAGCGATTAATCCCAGGACCTTACAGCCGTTTAAGGAAGGAAACTCTGTCATAGCTGGAGACGTGATAGGTTATATAGGTCTTACTGGAAATGCTAGTGCGAGTAGGCCTCATCTGCATTTAAAAACAACAGTGAATGGGGCACCTGTCGATCCCGCGTTATATTTTAATGCCACCATCAGCTTAACCATAACAACTATAACTACACCATGCGATTAAAAAATTTAAAAATATTTATCATGAAAACAATCGCTCAAACAATATTCGTCTTCGTAGCATTGATTTTGTTACCACATTACGGATTCTCTCAATTGCGTTATGCCCAAACAACCACTCTAGATGTCAAGGGAGTATTTATCGGGGCAACCTATACTCAAACTCAAGTCGTAGCTAAATGGGGAACTCCGACAGAATATTGGAGTGGGACATCGGAGTGTGGGTTAAATGAAGAATATATTTACATTCAAGATCAACGTTCTAATTTATTCCGTTTTGGCGACGATGGATTTTTTCACGCTTTTTTTATAGAAACGTCAAACTTTCCCGTTTATACTACATTTAGTGGAGGTATAAAAGTCGGGGACAATATTTCCAGGGTGCAGGCCATCGGCTTAGGGACGCCGGTACTGAAGAGTGATGGCAAGTATTATCTTAACAGAAATAATTCCGATGACCCTCTTGTGTTCGAACATTCTAACGGAGTGATCACCCGTATCTCGTTTGAAATTTCTACTTGAAATTTTCAATTAAAAGGTGACTAAATAGGGAAGATGTGACTCTCAGAAGTTGGTCTCTTTTTTTTAACAAACTCGTCTGTCTCGAATTTTTTGAACTATAAAATGTTTGCCATGAAAATAATCGTTCAAAAATTACAGGTCTTTACAGCATTGATTTTGTTGCCGTATTACGGATTCTCGCAATTGCATTGCGCCCATACAACCGATTTTGATGTCGATAGTGTATATATTGGAGGCATCTATACGCAAGCCCAGGTACAGGCGAAATGGGGTACTCCAACAACGTATTGGAGTGGGACATCGGAGTCTGGATTAAATGAAGAATATGTTTATATTCAAAATCTACTTTATAATTCATTTTTATTTTGTGAAGATGGGATTTTTCACACTTTTACTATCGAAACATCAAACTTTTCCGTTTATACTGCATTTAGTGGAGGTATAAAAGTCGGGGACAATATTTCCAGGGTACAGGCCATCGGTTTAGGTACCCCGGTACTGAAGAGTGACGGCAAGTACTATCTTTACAGAAATAATTGCGATGACCCTCTAGAGTTCGAACATTCTAACGGAGTGATAACACAGATTTCGTTTATGACTTCTGTTTGAAACTTTTCAAGGATCAAATGAAAAAGTAGGAGGAGCAGATTAGGTTAAAAAACATAATAGAGCAAAAGTGTGGTAAAAGCAGATCTAGGTGTGGAATTTGAAGGATGCTTGCATAGGAGGGTTTGGGTACCCACTATGTGAACGGAGCGTAAGAAAATCGAGTGCAGACCCGCGAGCTGATCTGCAAAAGCATAATATCGGGGCTGCCTTTGATTTTCAGCGGAGAGAGCACAAAGTGGGTAAACCCGGTGCAGCATCCAAAAATCCACACCTAGACTAAAAATAATCCAGACTTTTGCTTCCACTTGAAATTTATTGCTCCACCTACTCTTCAACTTGATCCCTTTTCAATTGTATGGTGAGTAAAAAGGGTGTATAAAATTACTTTCACACACCCTCTTTTATTTTGAAACACTTATCCCTTATTAATAAACTATTACTTAGCTGCGATCAACATTATCAGATTGTAAATATCCCAGTCGATTGTGTCGTTATACTCTTTTACCTTATCTGCAACAATATCTGATGGTTTAAGAAGATTTCTTTTATCCAGCTTGACATCCTTGGTAGTAATGTTTGTCATGGCCATTTGGGACTTTAATGTATAGTTGCTGTTCAGCGAATTTTTGTTCCATTTCACATTAAACATAACATCCGATGTAGAGTAGTCGAAATACCATTTGTTATTGTATTTTTTGTAATTTACTACATAATTTGCATGCTTTACTTCCATTTTCATTGATGCCGGTTTTTGCTTTACAAAATTTAGATAAGCATCACCTCTCTTTTCAACATTTCTAGAGAACTCTATACGTGCTATTGCCAGAGAATTTGGCTCAATGTATAGCTTACCCCTGAACAGTACCTCCTCCTCAGAATATCTTTCGTCAAATTCAACAACATAGCATAATACATCATCGATTTTTGCAGGTGTTCCATAGCGGAATTCATATTTGTCATTAAGTTCATACAATTCTGCACCCAGAAAAGGATTTTTCACAACATCAATTAACAGGGCCGAATTTGGGCCACCCTGGAATTTTACCATGATTTTATCAAGTCCATTAAGGACAGGTTGATTACCCTTTGCTTTCTTGATTACAACCTTGTCTGTCTGACCGGTCAAATATGAGGCTTTGTTGACATCGAGAATTGCTTCGCTTAATAAAATACAACTGTTTTCCTTGCTTATAGATTCCCTGTAATAGGCATTCATAAGGTTGGTTTCTTTTGGATAGTTACGGGATACATTTCTATAAGCCATTTTTACTAAATTTAAGGCACTATAGGATGGATTTTCAACAGCGGCCGGAAGAGCTGGTTTTGCATCAATAATTGATGTGGCAAAAATTGATACTGATAAAAGGAACAGATAAATTGGTTTCATGATTTTGAGATTTTGGCGTTTAAAAATTTGTTTTTTGTTTTCTGCAATATAGACGAAGCCGCTTAGTCAAAAGTTGCAAACAAATTTTTAAATAAAAAATAAAGCGCTATATTCCAGCAGAATATAACGCAAAATATTTTTTTTAGAAATTATTTTAAAGGATATTTAGAGTCTGTTCCTTTATTTTTTCCAGTTCATCTTTCATCCTTACCACCCATTTCTGCATCTCTGCATTATTGGCTTTGGACCCTAGTGTATTAATTTCGCGGCCCATTTCCTGCGCTATGAAACCGAGCTTCTTCCCGGGAAACTCATCACCCTCCAGTGTCTCAATAAAGTATTTGCAATGCTGAGTCAGTCTCACCTTCTCCTCAGTTACATCGAGCTTTTCCAGATAGTATATAATCTCCTGTTCCAGCCTGTTTCTGTCCAGAGATTGAGACAGCTCCTCAAGTCTGCAAGTAAGACGAGTCTTGATTGTTTCACTACGTTCATGTTCGAATTTTTCCACCTCTCCAAGATGATCCATTATGTAACCTACCCGTCCCCTGATATCCTCTTCCAGCTTTTTCCCTTCAACTGCCCTGAACTCAGTAATGGAGACTAAAGCCTCTGTTATACAAGATTTTAGTTGTTCCCAGTTGTCCTCTTCAACATCTCTCTTCTGTGTTTCAATGACGTCGGGTAGTTTAACGATGCAATTGATTAGACCTGAATAATCCAGTTTTTCGTCAAGTTCTTCGTTTATTGCCTTAATCTGGTTGTAATATGAAAGAAAAACCTGTTTATTGATTGTCTTTGAAGCACCCTCCTGTGCATACTCCACGTTTGCGAACAGGTCAATATTGCCACGCTGAAGTTTCTGGCTGATTAACTGCCTCACCTCTACCTCTCTCTCTCGTGGAATCAATTGTGTTTTGAAACTAATATCGGAATTCTTTCCATTAACAGAACGTACCTCCACAATAAGTTTGTTCTGTCCGTAAGGTGATTCGGCTTTGCCATAGCCGGTCATTGATAATATCATTATTATGAAAATTTAGGAAGCAAAGTTAAGCAAAGAAATCTTATATTTGCAGGTTATTAATTGAATAGTATGGAAGAACTTAAGAAAGACGCCGTTGAGGAGCGTTCGCTGAATTTCCTTGAAGAGATTATTGAAGCAGATTTAGCCAGTGGAAAATATAAGACAATCTTAACTCGTTTCCCTCCCGAACCTAACGGATACCTGCATATAGGACATGCAAAGAGCATCTGTCTTAATTTTGGTCTGGCAAAAAAATATGGAGGAAAGACGAACCTTCGTTTTGACGATACAAACCCAACAAAAGAAGATGTCGAGTACGTTGACTCAATTAAAGGAGATGTCAACTGGCTTGGTTTCCAATGGGAGAAAGAGCTGTATGCATCAGATTATTTTGAGCAGCTTTATGTATGGGCACAGGAACTTATAAGAAAGGGTCTGGCTTATGTAGATGATCAGTCACAGGAGGAGATTAGACTGAACAGAGGTACAGTTAATCAACCGGGTAAAGAGAGTCCTTACAGAAATCGGGAAGTGGAGGAGAATCTTCGGATTTTTGCGGAGATGCGTGAAGGAAAATACAAAGACGGAGATAAGGTCCTTCGCGCCAAACTGGATATGGCTCACTCAAATATGCTTATGCGTGACCCCATTCTCTACAGAATCATCCATGCCCATCATCACAGGACCGGCGACAACTGGTGTATCTACCCAATGTATGACTATGCTCATGGTCAGAGCGATTCACTTGAAAACATAACTCACTCTATATGCACTCTGGAATTTGATGTCCATCGCCCCCTTTATGACTGGTTTATAGAGAAACTGGAAATTTTCCCTTCTCATCAGTTTGAATTTGCACGTCTTAACCTTACATACACCATAATGAGCAAGAGGAAACTTCTTGAGCTTGTGAAAAATAATTATGTAACTGGTTGGGACGACCCGCGGATGCCGACAATCTGTGGTCTCAGAAGAAGAGGCTATACACCCGAAAGCATAAGGCTCTTTGCAGATAAAGTAGGCGTAGCAAAAAGAGACAATATCATTGACCTTTCACTGCTGGAGTGGTGTGTGCGTGAAGACTTGAACAAAAAGGCAAACAGATATATGGCTGTCCTTAATCTTGTCAAACTTGTAATAACAAACTATCCTGAAGGCCAGACAGAGTATTTCACACCAACTATCAATCCTGAAGATCCTCAGGCCGGAGTACGTCAGGTTCCGTTCACAAGAGAGTTGTATATAGAACAGAGTGACTTCATGGAGAACCCTCCTAAGAAGTACTTCAGACTTCAACCGGGAGGGGAGGTTCGCCTTAAATTCTCATATATCATTAAATGTGAGGAGGTTGTTAAAAACGAAGCAGGAGAGGTTGTTGAACTGAGATGTTCTTATGATCCGACCACTCGTCCAGGCGATGGTACGTGGCGTTCGGTCAAGGGTACAATCCATTGGGTATCCGTTGAACATGCAAAAGAGGTGGAAGTTCGTCTTTTTGACCGTCTCTTCACAGAGGCAGAGATGGATTCTATACCGGAGGGTTCGGACTACAAGAACTATCTTGACCCACATTCACTTGAGATTGTAAAGGGTTATACGGAACCTTCACTGTTGGAAGACAATTCCGGAATTGCTGTTCAGTTTGAAAGGGTTGGATACTTTGTTAAAGATATTGATTCTACCCCTGAAAAACCTGTATATAACAGAACCGTAGGGTTAAAATCCACATGGTAGTCAATTAGGAATCTCTACAGGTATCATAACCGGTTTGACTCTATGCTTTTTCCATAGTCCCGATTTATAATAAATAAGCGACCCGAGGAATCCTGCCGACCATCCTATTGGTATAGACCACCATATCCCTGATTCTCCGAATTTGCCTGAAAGGAAGATTGCCAATGGTATCCTTATTACCCAAAGCGAGAGAGTGGTAATGAGCATCGGAACCAAAGTTGCCCCTGCACCCCTCATTACGCCGTTCACAATGAACATTGTGGTAAACACAATATAGAATGAGGTTACGATTACAAGATACTCCTTGCCTATGTTAATAATTTCAAAATAGTGAGGAGAACTTCTCTCAACAAAGAGCCCCATTATCTCTTCTCCAAATAATACTACAATAAGAGATAGCGCAATACATAAGGCAGAAGAGTATATCAATGAAGCATTTAACCCCTTCTTAATTCTGTCAAACTTTCCTGCACCCAGATTCTGACCTACAAAAGTAGATAGAGCCGCAGCAAGCATCATAGAGGGCATTGAGACAAACATATCGACCCTTCCGGCTGCACTGTAGGCTGCGAGTACTGCTGTTCCATACGGAGAAACAATACCAAGAAGTGCCATAGAACCAAGCCCTACTAGTGTCTGCTGTATTCCGGATGGTAGTCCTATCCTGATAGATAACCTGAAGTTTTCCCAGTCGAATTCCCATTTTTTGTAGTTCAGGTTAAAACGTATCATTGTGGCCTCTTTAATATTAAGATAATACCAAAGCGCTACCCATGCCAGAATTGTTGCTATTCCGGTTGCCCAGGCTACACCTTCTATTCCCCAATGAAACACGAGGACAAATACCAGATCAAGTATAATATTAAGCAGAATTGATGCAACAATAAAGTATATTGGCGTTTTTGAATTTCCTATTCCCCTTAAAACGGAAGAGATTCCAAACAGTGCAAAGGATGGGATGGTAGTGGTAAGAATCACAATATCAAAATAGCGTACAGCATCTGGCAACACCTCTTCGGGTATGGATAACATCCTGAATATCGGCCTGCTGAATATAAAAAATATTAAAGTAAGAACGGTTGAGCTTATCAGCAGGAAGATCTGCAGTGTATCTGATGAGATTTTAACCTGATGATAGTTCTTTGCACCAAAATATTGAGAAACCAATATTGAGCTTCCAATAACCATTCCTCCTATAAGAGCAGAGAGTGTGAATAGTATGGGAAAACTGGCTCCTACTGCTGCTAGTGCAACCGAGCCGATATATTTGCCAACAACAATACTGTCTACTACGTTGTATAATTGCTGAAAAACATTTCCGATAAGCATAGGAATAGCGAAATACAAAATCTGCTTTCCTTCGTTTCCCTGAGTGAGGTCCTTCATTTTAAAACCGTTTTGTATAGCGGTGACAATATGGTTGTCCCCCTTTCTTTTTATAATAATCCTGGTGATATGTTTCTGCGGGCCAGAATTTTGTTGCTTTAGTTACTCTTGTTGCAACATTATATCCTTTTGATTTTAAAATTTTTATCAGTTTTAAAGATATTTCTTTCTGCTTTTCATTTGTGTAAAATATCTCGGACCGGTATTGTTCTCCAACATCGGGTCCTTGTCGGTCGGTCTGTGTGGGGTCGTGTATCTCAAAAAACAGTTTGGTCAAGGTTTCATAATCAATGAGACTTGCATCATATTTCACCTCAACAGCCTCTGCATAACCGCTGTTACCCTCACAAACATCTTCGTATGAAGGGTTTTCAAGCTTTCCTCCAATGTAACCACTCACAACAGAGATAACCCCCTTTTGCTGCTGAAGGAGATGTTCAACTCCCCAGAAACAGCCACCTGCAAATATTGCGCTCTCTTGTTTTTCAGGTATAAATTCCAGAGAGATTGAGTTGACGCAGTGTCTGGTATTCTTAGTGGTTAGTTCCTCTCCCACAAAGACATGACCAAGATGGGCACCGCATTTTGTGCACAAAATTTCAGTTCTTGAACCGTCTGTATCTCTTTTTCTTGTAATAGCCCCCACAATTTCATCATCGAAACTTGGCCACCCGCAACCTGAATCAAATTTATCCGATGACCGGTACAAAGCGGCCCCACATTGACGGCAATGGTATGTCCCTTTTCCGGAAAATTTGTAATATTTACCTGTAAAAGGTGCCTCGGTACCCTTATCAATTATTACCCGTTTTTCTTCAGGTGTCAGTACTTTTAACGATTGTTGGTTTAAGTTGGTCATCAGTAGTAATAATATATTTAAAATTATCATTCCCAAGCTTTTAATTGTTCAATTTCTTTAGCCCATATCTCCTCGTTGGGAGTCTCCAGAATAAGCGGGATGTTATCAAAACGAGGATCCTTCATAAGTATTTTAAAGGTCTCTGCACCTAATAAGCCTATTCCGATAGAATCGTGTCTGTCTACACGTGAATTCAGTCCCTTTTTTGCATCGTTCAGATGCATCCCCCTAAGGTACTTGAATCCTACAACCTTGTCGAAATGTTCAAACGATTTTTTGAAACCCTCTGTGTTTGAAAGGTCGTATCCGGCTGCAAATGAGTGACATGTATCTATGCAGACACCAACTCTGCTTTTGTCCTCGACATAATGTATTATCTGTGCTATCTGTTCAAATGTGTGTCCGAGGTTGCTTCCCTGACCGGCTGTATTCTCAATGACGGCAGTAACACCACGGGTTTTCTCAAGTGCTATGTTTATTGATTCTGCTATGGTTTTAAGACATTCGTCTATTGGAATCCTGTTAAGGTGGCTCCCGGGATGAAAGTTTAACCTGTCCAGACCTAGTTGTTCACAACGTTCCATTTCATCGAGAAAGGCTGCTCTTGATTTGTCAAGTCCCTCTTTCTCTGGATGTCCCAGATTTATCAGATAACCGTCGTGAGGCAAAATCTGCATTGGCGTGTAACCATATTGGTTGCATCGCTCCTTGAATAGTTCAATGCTCTTTTTAGTAAGTGGAGCAGCTACCCACTGTCTCTGGTTCTTTGTAAAAAGTGCAAATGCAGTTGCACCAATGTTATGTGCATTCACCGGGGCGTTTTCAACTCCTCCCGATGCGCTTATATGTGCTCCTATATATTTCATCTTTTAGTTTTTAACTTATTTGTGAATAATCCTTTACCTCCCTCTTTAGTGCATTAAGCCCCTCTCTTAACAATCTGTTTTTATCTCCCTCAATGAGCGGGTCATCTTCAAGTACCTTTTGCGCATATTGTCTGGCATCCTCAAGTATCTGAGAATCACGGGCCAGATTGGCAATATGAAGCTCTACGGCAAGTCCGCTCTGCTGTGTTCCATCCATGTCTCCGGGACCTCTCATTCTCAGGTCTGCTTCCGCAAGTTCAAACCCATCCTGTGTCGAACACAAAAGGTCGACTCTCTTTCTGGAATCCTTTGTGAGCTTGTATCCCGTCATCAGAATGCAATAAGAGCTCTCAGATCCTCTTCCGACCCTCCCCCTCAGCTGATGAAGCTGAGAAAGTCCAAACCTCTCTGCGCTTTCAATTATCATTACAGATGCGTTAGGAACATCTACACCTACCTCTATAACTGATGTAGATACCAAAATGTTCGCTTTACCCGTAACAAAAAGATTCATGTCGTGGGCCTTATCCTCGTTTTTTTGTTGTCCGTGTACAACTGCAGTTATATACTCAGGTTGTTTAAACTCCTGAACAATGCTTTCGTATCCCTCCTGAAGATTCTTGTAGTCCATCTTTTCACTCTCTTTTATTAAAGGATAAACCATAAAAATTTGTCTCCCGGCCTTTATCTGTTCCCTTACAAAACTGTAAATCCTGCTCCGTTGCGACTCTGTGGCATGGATTGTCTGGATTGACTTTCTCCCGGGTGGAAGTTCATCAATAACAGAGACATCCAGATCACCGTAGAGTGTCATAGCCAAGGTGCGTGGGATAGGTGTGGCAGTCATTACCAGCACATGTGGAAGCTCTTCTGACTTACTCCACAGACGAGCTCTCTGCTCAACTCCAAAACGGTGTTGTTCGTCTATTACCGCAAACCCAAGATTTGCAAACTGAACCCTGTCTTCTATAAGAGCATGAGTGCCGAACAAAATATGAATATTTCCATTGACAAGATTCTCCAGAATTTCTCTTCTCTCTTTTGCTTTTGTATTACCAGTTAGCAGAGCCACATTGATTCCCGAACCCTCAATAATTTTGAAAACGCCATTATAGTGTTGATTAGCCAATACTTCAGTAGGAGCCATTATACAAGACTGATAACCGTTGTCTGCAGCAATCAGTGCACAAAGCAGTGCAACCATTGTCTTTCCGCTACCCACATCTCCTTGCAAAAGCCGGTTCATTTGCCGTCCTCTAACGAAATCTGCCCTTATCTCCTTTATTACCCTTTTCTGGGCACCTGTAAGTTCAAAAGGTATGTTGCTGAAACATTTGTTGAAGTAATTACCTACCCTTGGCATTAAAAAACCTTTCGTATTCCTCTCTCTTAAACTTTTTTGTTTTAAAAGTGACAACTGCAAATAAAACAGCTCTTCAAATTTCAATCGCATCTGAGCCGAGGCAAGAATTTTAAGATTTGAGGGAAAGTGAATGTTCTGAATTGATTCTCTGAGAGAGAGCAGTTTCTTATCTTTTATCAGATAATCGGGAAGTGTCTCAGTAATGCTGTCCAAAGATTGCTTAAGCAGAGCTGCCTGAAATTTAGCAAATTGCTTGTTACCGACACCACTGTTTTTTAAACCTTCGGTTGATGGATAGACTCCTATCATGTTGCCACCATACAGTGGATTCTCTTCTGTGGCAGGGTCAATTTCCGGGTGGACAATATTAAGTGTCTGGTTGAATATTGATGGTTTGCCAAAAACGATATATTCATGGTTCACCTTTACCTTATCTTTAATCCATTTGATGCCTTTGAAGAATATAAGATCAATGACTCCAGTCGAATCCGAAAGTGTGGCCACAAGTCTTCTTGCCGGTCCCTTATCACCAACTATGTTGACACGTGTTATCTTTCCTCTGAGCTGTATTATGCTCATACTTGATTCCACCTCCGATATCGAATAAATTTTAGTTCTGTCAATATACCTGAAAGGAAAGAAATAGAGCATGTCCCTGAAACATTTGATGTTAAGTTCCCTGGAAAGAAGCTCTGCCCTCTTGGGACCGACTCCTGGCAGAAACTTTATATCGCTATCTAAAATCGTTGACATAGTCACAAATATAAGAATCTTATCTAAATTTTGTATCTTGCATAAATTTTCTATTAAGGTAAAGATAATGAATAATAAGATAGTTGTAGGTATCACTCAGGGAGATAGTAACGGAATATCTTACGAGGTGATAATTAAAGCTTTGGCAGATATCAGGATATTGGAAATCTGTACTCCGGTCATATACGGGTCAACTAAAATTCTTGGTGTTTACAAGAAGCAAATGACAGATATAGACAACTTTTCTGTTAATGTTATAAATTCTGCAAAGGATGCACACCCCAGAAGAGTGAATATAATTAACTGTGTGCCTGATAATCTGATTATTGAACCTGGTAAGCAGACAGTTGACGGGACAAAAGGAGCTATAGTAGCACTGGAAGAGGCTGTCAAGGATCTCAAAAATGGATATATACAAGCTGTTGTAACCGCTCCATTCAATAAGTCGGAGGTTAACAAGGAGGGTTTTAAATTCAAAGGACATACAGAATTTTTTACAAAAGAGTTCGGAGCTAAGGATTCTCTTATGTTTCTCATTTCTGATACGTTAAAAGTGGGTCTTGTAACAAACCACATTCCAATATCAGATGTGTCAAAGTCAATAAATACGAATCTGATTGTAGAGAAGCTCACTATAATGACAGACTCGCTAAAAAAGGATTTTGCCATTCTAAGACCCAAAATTGCCGTATTAGCCCTTAATCCGCACAGCGGAGATCTGGGTCTTATAGGTAATGAAGAGGAAAATATTATAAAACCTGCTATAAAAGAAGCATCAGAAAAAGGAATGTTGGTTTTTGGACCTTATTCGCCGGATGGTTTTTTTGCTGGAGAACTTTTACCAAGATTTGATGCAATCCTTGCAATGTATCACGATCAAGGCCTTATTCCCTTTAAAACGCTTGCTTTTGAATCGGGAGTAAACTTTACTGCTGGCATTCCGGTTGTCAGAACCTCTCCTGACCATGGCACCGCTTATGATCTGGTAGGAAAAAACAGTGCAAATGCCGCTTCTATGACAGCAGCTATATATTCTGCTTGCGATATTTACAGAAACAGAATCAACTACGACATTTTAAGGGCAAACCCTCTTAGCGTCGAGATTCCTTCATCAGACAAATAACCCACTATGATCAACTTGTATACCGACGGAGCAGCCAGAGGGAATCCTGGTCCCGGAGGATATGGTGTGGTTCTGAAATCAGGCAGACACTATAAAGAACTTTCAGGAGGTTTCTCTCATACAACCAACAACCGGATGGAGTTGCTTGCCGTTATTACAGGTCTGGAGGCAATTAAAAAAAGCAATTCAGAAATATGTGTCTATAGTGACTCTTCATATATTTGTGACGCAATAAACAAGGGATGGTTATTCGGATGGGAAAGGAAAAATTTCGAGAAGAAGAAAAACCCTGACCTTTGGATAAGGTTCCTGAAAGTCTACAGAAGACATAATGTAAAACTTGTTTGGATAAAGGGACATGCTGGACATCCTGAGAACGAAAGATGCGACCAGCTTGCAGTTGAAGCATCACTAAAGAAAAATTTACCTGCAGATTCAGGATATATTACAAGTATCTTGGAGTGTAATCCTGATTCCGGAGCCAAGGTTCAAAACCTGCCTCTCTGATTGTTTGCTGCATCTTGAGTGAATCCATACTATTTTTTGCTCCTGCAGAGGATACAACATTCTCTTCAATCATAATAGAACCCATATCATCGGCACCCGCGTGCAATGCAAGTTGTCCTGTCTCCCTGCCTATGGTGAGCCAAGATGCCTGAATGTGAGGTATATTGTTTAGAATTATTCTTGAAAGAGCAACCATTTTGAGGTGTTCTACCGGATTTAAGGCTTCTGTTTTAAATTTTTCTCCCAGTTTTGTTCCTTCAATTTGCATTGGCCAGCATATAAATGCCCTGAACCCCGGAGCACCTTTTGGTTTATCTGCCTGAATGTCTCTTAACAAAATTAGATGTTCAATCCTCTCTTCAATTGTTTCAATATGTCCGTATACCATTGTTGCTGTGGTACCTATACCCATCTTGTGCGCTTCGCGCATAACATCGGTCCATTGTTTGCTGTCTGGTTTGCCGGGAGAAAGTACTTTTCTTACTCTGTCAGACAAAATTTCTGCTCCGGCACCCGGCAGTGTGTCGAGACCGGCTGCTATAAGCCTGGAGAGTGTCTCCTTTATTGTCAACTTACTTACCCGGGCTATGTGTGCAACCTCAGGAGGACCGAGGGCATTTAACTTTATTATAGGATCTATAGATTTTATCTCTTTGAAAAGGCTCTCATAATAAGTTATATCATATAAAGGATGAAGTCCACCCTGAAGAAGGAGCTGGTCACCTCCAAGATTGCGAAGTTCTTCAATTTTTGTACGTAACTCCGCAGTAGTAATAGTGTAACCTCTGTCTTTCTGAGATATGGTGCAATGGAAATTACAAAATAGACAACCCGATATACATATGTTTGTATAGTTCACATTGCGGTCAATTTGCCAGCTTACTTTTTTGTCGGGATTGAGCCTGTAACGTATCCTGTCTGCAAGAGCAAGCAATTCTCTTACAGGAGCATGGTTGAACAACTCTACACCTTCGCTGCTGCTCAGGTTATCGCCTGCAAGGGCTTTGGTAAACAGTGCTTTATTTTGCATCGGCAGTACTGGTTTGTAAGTGAGCAAAAGTAGATGTTTTATTTAGAAAATCTTACAATTTTGGTATATTTGTGATTGATATTGTGTACAAAAATAAACTCAAAATTATTGTGATAAATAACTTCTTTGAAAAAGAAAATCTCCGCTATGCTATGATTGGAAGTGGAAGCTGGGCAACTGCACTTGTAAAGTTGCTCCTGAACAAGCAGCAGGAAGTTTCCTGGTACGTAAGAGATGATGAGATAATTGACCATATAAAAGAAACTGGCCACAACCCGTATTACCTTACAGCAGTTCAGTTTGATCCAAATAGAATTAATTTAAGTTCAGATATTAACGAGACAATCCGTTCTGCCGATGTCCTTCTATTCTGCATACCCTCTGCTTATTTTATGGCAGAAGTTTCAAAAATAGATATCTCATTAGACGATAAATTTATAATTACAGCAATAAAAGGGATAGTCCCCGGTGATAACATAACTGTCGCAGAATATTTTAACCAAGTTCATAATATTGCTTTTGACCGGATTGGGGTTATAAGCGGACCTTGCCACGCAGAGGAGGTAGCAATGGAGAGGTTGTCCTACCTTACACTTTCGAGCAAACATAAGGAAGTTGCGCGTAGTCTTTGTGACGTTTTTGCCTGCAATTATATCAAAACAGTTCCCGGAACCGATATATACGGTGTCGAATACGCCGCCGTTCTCAAAAACATCTATGCTATAGGAGCAGGTGTGTGCCACTCTCTCTCTTACGGGGACAACTTCATGGCTGTTTTGATTACGAGTTCTTTTCATGAAATGAGGGATTTTCTTCATGCAACACATCCTGACCGCACCAGAAAAACCTCAAAAAGTGCCTATCTGGGAGACCTTCTTGTTACCTGTTACTCACAGTTCAGCCGAAACAGGACGTTTGGTTCTATGATAGGGAAAGGATATTCTGTAAAATCGGCACAAGTGGAAACCAATATGGTGGCAGAAGGTTATTATGGAGCTAAGTGTATTTTTGAAATGAACAAGAAATATGGTGTCGACATGCCAATTGCAGAAGCTGTGTACAAGATATTATACGAGGATAAGTACCCGGCGTATGTAATCAAGCAACTTACTGAAAAGCTTCAATAGATATTATTAATACTTAAATATCATGGATAACATTGTTAGACTTAATCTGCAGGCTGTTGTTCCTTTCGTTTCGGATGATGAAATGGAATGTTCACTGGAAAAAGCCTTTAATTCTTTTGATATTCTTACAGACAGAAGCGGACGAGGCAATGACTTTCTTGGATGGATCGATCTTCCCTCAAAAACCGAGAACTCGGTATTCAATGAAATTTATGATATTGTGAACAGATGGGAAAGAGATGTTGAGATTATAGTGGTAATAGGGATAGGAGGTTCATATCTTGGTGCCAAAGCTGCAATTGATTCTCTTTCGCACTCTTTCCAGACACAACTTGAAAAAAACGACATACCATCTATTGTCTATGCCGGTCAGAATTTATCGGAAGAATATTTATCTGAATTACTTGAACTTCTGGAAGAACGGTCATTTGCCTGTGTGGTCATATCCAAATCCGGCACCACAACTGAGCCTGCTGTAGCATTCAGGCTTATCAAGCAGATGTTGGAACAGAAATATGGAAAGGCAGAGGCAAGAAGAAGGATAGTAGCAGTAACTGACGTTTCCCGAGGTGCTTTGAAAAAACTTGCAAATAAGGAAGGGTACTCTACTTTCGTGATACCAGATGATATTGGAGGAAGATACTCCGTTCTCACACCGGTGGGACTTCTGCCGGTAGCATTGGCAGGTTATGATATAAGAAGCATGATGGACGGTGCCCTTGAAATGGAGAGAATCTGTTCTCAACGGTCAGAAAAGAATCCGGCAATTATCTATGCTACTATACGTAATGCTCTTTATTCCAAAGGCAAGAAAATTGAAATTCTGGTTAATTACAATCCAAAACTACAATATTTTGCTGAGTGGTGGAAACAACTGTTTGGTGAGAGTGAAGGAAAGGAAGAAAAGGGAATTTTTCCTGCATCAGTTAACAATACAAGCGACCTTCACTCTATGGGACAATACATTCAGGAGGGTGAGAGAACCATTTTTGAAACTGTAATTAGTGTTGCAAGGACAAACAGGTCTTTGACTATAGTAGATGACCCGAATAATCTGGACGGATTGAACTTCCTTTCCGGAAAGCCTGTGGATGAATGTAACAAAATGGCCGAACTGGGTACAAGAATTGCACATATAGACGGAGGTGTTCCCAATATACAGATTGAGATTCCATCAATTAACGAGTATAATCTTGGTGCTTTGTTTTATTTCTTTGAATTTGCCTGTGGAATTAGCGCTTATATGATTGATATCAATCCATTTGATCAGCCCGGTGTAGAAGAATACAAAATAAACATGTTTGCTTTGTTGGGTAAGCCTGGGTATGAATCAAAGGCAAGAGAGCTCCGGGGCAGGTTCCAATGAAATTTTTATCTCAAATAGCATCAGCCTTTTATTCAATTGAAGGAGAGAAAATTAAGGACTATTGTTTTGTTTTTCCAAACAGAAGATCCGGCCTTTTTTTTCAAAAGTACCTTGGAGAGGTCGCAAAAGAACCACTCTTCTCACCTGCAATAATAACCATCAACGATCTTTTTAAACGAATGTCGGGCATTAACATGGTCGACAGACTGGAAGCTCTTTACAGGCTATATGTCCTGTTTGCTGAGTTGTCAGGATCCAGGGAGAGCTTTGACGAATTCATCTATTGGGGCGATGTTATTCTGGCAGACTTTGACGACGTTGACAAATATCTCATTGACGCAAAAAAACTATTCGCAAACGTCAAAGACCTGAAAGATATTGAGAGTGACTACTCTTTTTTGTCCCAAAGACAACTTGAGGCTGTACAAACATTCTGGTCAAATTTCCTCCCTGTGGGCGAGAGTGAAAAGAAGATGAAGTTCAAGGCCGTATGGGAGGTACTGTACCCTTTGTATTTAAGGTTCAGGGAGTCACTTGAGGCTTCTTCAATCGGTTATGAGGGAATGGTATACAGAATGATTGCCGAGGGTTTTAGGAAAAACGAAGAATCGGCAGATCGGCTTTTTAATAGTATCGGTGATTTTAGAGGGGTTGTGTTTGTAGGATTCAATGCTCTCAATGAGTGTGAGAAGGTATTGATGAAGGCTTTGAAAAACAGAGGAATGGCAGATTTCTACTGGGATTTTGAAGGTGACTTAATACAGGATGTTAATAACAAGGCTTCTCTGTTTATGAGGGAGAATATTGCAAATTTTCCATCAAAACACAATTTAGACTTCACTGTAAAGCATGAAAGGGAAATTGAGATTATTGGTATACCTTCTGCTGTAGGTGAGGCAAAAATGGTATCAAAAATTGTTTCCGGGGTAGGAGGCGGATTGAATACGGCCGTTGTTCTCCCCGATGAATCATTGTTGATGCCTGTTTTATACTCAATTCCGGAGGAAGTAGAGTCGGTAAATGTAACTATGGGGTATCCGCTAAGGGCAGGATCCATTGTCTCTCTTATGGAAAGCTTAATGGTGCTGCAAAAGGGGTCTTTCTACTATAAAAGGGTGCTACCGGTTTTAAGGCACAATTATCTCAAAATGGTTGCCGGAGATGAAGTGAGGTTGCTTATTGAAAAGATTGTAAAGGGAAATATGGTTTATGTAGAACAGTCTGAATTTGAAAGGCATCCTTTGTTAAAACTAATATTCAGACATTGTCAGGATATTTCAGGATACCTTCTGGAGATTCTTGAGTATCTTAACAACTCTGCCGAGTTTACAAAAATCGAGAAAGAGTTTATATACTATTTCTATACTGCAATTTCAAGGATAAGGGATCTTAGTATCCCTATGAACACAGATACCTATTGCAAGGTTCTTCAGGAGTTTGTAAACAGTACTTCCATTCCTTTCACAGGAGAACCTCTTGCCGGATTGCAGATCATGGGAGTTCTGGAAACAAGAGTTTTGGATTTTGACAATGTCATCATCTGTTCTATGAATGATGGAACTTTTCCTTCAAAATCTCCAGTCAACTCCTTTATACCCTATAATTTAAGAAAAGGGTTTGGATTACCAGACTACGAATTCAAAGATGGAGTGACTGCATACCACTTTTACAGACTTATTTATAGAGCAAAAAAAATCTACCTACTTTACGATACCAGAAGCGAGGGTCTTAAAAACGGAGAGAAGAGCCGGTTCATACATCAGCTAAAGTATCACTATCAGGTTCCGCTTAAGGAGAGTATAACAACATTCAATATCATTTCTAACAAAAGAAAAGCAGTGATTATTGAGAAAAATCCTGCTTTAGTAAAGAGAATTGGCGAGCTGTTCAATAAAGGGGGTGAACGGGTGCTCTCAGCAAGTTCTATAAATACATACCTGGACTGTCCACTTAAATTTTATTTTCAGTATATCAAAGGGATAGAAGAGGAGGAGAGTGTTTCTGAAGGAGTGGAGGCAGATACATTCGGATCTATTTTTCATAAGGCAATGGAGCTTCTTTACGAAGACTTTAAGGGAAAGATTGTTACAAAAGAGAGTTTGTCAAATCTGATGAGAAACAGTAAAAAAATTGAAGATGCAATAACTGACGCTTTTTACCAGGTGCTCAGAATGAAAGAGATAAAAGGACACAATCTGCTTATTCATAAGCTTATAACTCGATATATACTACAGACTGCAAAGTATGACATTTCAAAGGTACCGTTTGAATATGTCAGTTCTGAACAGAGAGAAAGCTTCGATTTCACTCTTGAAAACGGAACGATTGTTCCGATAAAGGGATTCATAGATAGAATTGACATTAAAGAGGGAACAAAAAGAATCATAGACTACAAGACAGGCAGCGGTGACCTTAAATTCAGGACGGTGCAGGATCTTTTCGACACTTCGTCCAGACAGAGGAACAAAATCGCAATGCAGATGATTATGTATGCATTGATGTTATATGACAATAAACCCGTAATCATTGCTCCCTATCTCTTAAGAGAGTTGTTTAAGCAGGATTCAAGTCTGGAGATGATTGTAGATAAAGAACTACTGGACGAGTTTTCCTGTTCGTTAAGCATTACACTGCTTAAAATATTCGACTCTACTTCACCATTTGTACAGACAGATGACATAGACAGGTGCGGTTATTGCCCGTTTTCCGTAATTTGCAGATAGATATGGGAAATCTGAATATATTAAAAGCCTCTGCAGGTTCGGGAAAGACACATAATCTTACCCGGGAATACCTAAGACTACTCTTCAAGAGTGATAGCGCATACAAACATATACTGGCAGTCACTTTTACCAATAAAGCAACTGACGAGATGAAGCGAAGGGTACTTGAAGAGCTGTTCAAAATGTCTGCCTCAGATCCGGTTGCAAAAAAAAGGCTCATTACAATCCTTCATGACTACTCTTCATTTTCAATTAGTACCATAGACAGGTTCTTTCAGCAGACAATGAGGGCATTTGCCAGGGAAATTGGTAAAAACAGCTCTTATAGCGTTGAACTTGATCAAGATATGGTGCTAGCAGAAGCAATTGACCAGATGATACTTAATCTTGACAAAGAGGAAAGTTCGGAGTTGCTTGACTGGCTGATCTCATACTCATACGATTCAATTGAGAGCGGAAAATCGTGGGACATCAAGAAAGGAATCAAAGAACTGGCAGAACAGATATTCAAGGAGGCATTTAAGATTAAGAACATTGAGCTAGGGGACAAACTTACTGGAAAAAAGGAGCTGGCAGCCTATAAGAAAGTGGTTGGAAATATAATTTTAAAATTCGAAAACCAACTTATTGATATTGGTAAGAGAGCATTGAAAATCATTGAACGAAACAATCTTGTTGTAAGTGATTTTAAAGGTGGTTCCCGTTCACCACTTAACTATTTTTCAAAAATTGCTTCTGGAGCTACATCTGCTCCAACAGCAACATTCAAGGAACTACTGGATAATCAGGCAAACTGGTACAAAAACACCCTTACAAAAACAGACCCATCTCTCTGTCACTCTATAGAAAATGCTTATGATGACGGACTCAACGATCTTGTAAGGCAAATTGTAAATATGGCAGAGGAATGGAGAGAATATAATTCTGCCAAGGTTACAGGCAACAATATCTATTCCCTTGGAATATTGCTAGATATAAATAAATATATTCAGAAATACTCAAAAGAGAACAACGTGGTTCTGCTGTCGGAAACCACAGAACTTTTGAACCAGATAATCGATGGCAGCGATACTCCATTTATTTATGAAAAAGTAGGCAGCAGGATAGATAATTTTATGCTGGACGAGTTTCAGGATACATCCCTGATGCAATGGCAGAATTTTAAACCCCTCATACAGAACAGCCTCGCTGCAGGTAATGACAATCTCATTGTGGGTGATGTCAAGCAAAGTATTTACCGCTGGAGAGGTTCCGACTGGAACCTTCTGAACAGCGATGTATACAATGATTTTGATAACAATCAGATAAAGGAGAAACAACTCACCGAAAACTGGAGGTCCTCTGAGAATATAGTAAAGTTCAACAATGATTTCTTTACATACGCTGCCGCAATCTGCGACAATATTCTGGGTGAGTCAGAAATCTCCACTGCAGAGGTATACAATGAAGTAAAACAAACGGTTGCTGAACAGAGAAACGGCAATGAGGGTCATGTACAATTGAAATTCATAGAAAATGAAGATGGAGAAAGCTGGCACGAATCTGTACTGAACAAGATTGCACCTTCAATGGATAAATTGCTGGAAAACGGATATAAGTATAACGATATAGCTTTTCTAGTAAGAAAAAACTCAGAAGGAGTTGAGATAGTAAACTTTCTGATAGACAAAGGGTATCCTGTTATTTCCGATGAGGCTCTTCTAATTTCATCTTCCAAAAGTGTAATGAAGATAGTCACAATTCTCAGGTACTGCAATAATCCAAAAGATCCAATCAATAACTTGATTGCAGATTATGAGAACATAACCCTCTCTATGGACAACTTTCCGGAACATCTACCATTGTATGAAATGTGCGAGAAAATAGTATGTGATTGGCTGGGTGATATTGATCTTTCAGAAGCGGCCTTTGTACAAGGTTTCCTGGACACAGTTCTTGATTATGTAAAGAACAACAGATCTGATCTAGCATCTTTTCTTGAGTGGTGGAATGAAAAGAGCTCAAAGATCTCACTCTCATCTCCAGAGGGCCAAGATGCCATTAAGGTCATGACAATTCATAAAGCAAAAGGGTTGGGAATGAAGGTTGTAATTGTTCCATTCTTTGAGATTACGCTTGATCACTCATCCCAAAAAAGAAATATAATCTGGTGTGAACCCAACGTTGAACCATTCAATGGTGTTCCGTTTATACCTATAGTCTATGGAAAGAACCTGCAGGAGACTATATATGCTAAGGACTATCAGAGGGAGAGGCAAAAGGCATTTATAGACAATCTTAATACTGCATATGTTGCTTTTACAAGAGCCAAAAAGGAACTACTTGTCTTTGCAAGGAGAGCAAAGAAACCTGAGGAACCTAAGTCTGTATCAGACATTCTGTACAGATATTACAAAGATGAACTTGATGAAAAACAGGAAATATGTATAGGAGACTGGTCTTTGGCAGGGTCTCAGAATCTTATACCGGTAAATGAAATTGAACTCACAGATTTTCGTTCTATTCCAATTGGAGATAGGTTAAAACTATCCCTCAACTCTTCAGATTTTTTTGACAAAAGCAGCAAGAGAAACTTCGGTCTTATTATGCACGATGTGCTGTCCAGAGTATTTTCAGAAAAGGACCTGCCCGATTCAATAAAGTTTTCTGTAAAAAAAGGGGAACTTAAAGAGGAGGAGTATGCAGCAATGTTATTGCATATGAATTCTATGCTAGAGAGTGTAAGGGATAGACATTGGTTTGATGGCGCGTGTGAAGTACTCAATGAACTTGAAATAATAGAACCTGGAGGAAGAATAAGCCGTCCAGACAGAGTATTGATAGGCTCTCAATCGACAGTTATCGATTTCAAGTTTGGATCACAAAAATCTGTATCTCATGAGAGACAGGTAGCCAGATACATGAGCCTGATAAGTGGAATGGGTATCGAACCTGTTAAAGGATATCTATGGTATCTTGAAGACAATGAGATTATTGAAGTTGTATAACCCTTCAATTTACAACTTCTTGAGATACTCTTCTATTATCTTGAAAGGGGCATCTTTAAGTAAGACAAGTTTGTTTTTGTCAAGCAGGTAGATAGCAGGAGTAGGTCTGAGATCGTACAAAGGTCCTTCGGATAATTTCATCTCCTTGTCGCAACCATTTATCCATTTTTTATTCAGCTGCTTCACCTCTTTCATCCAACGCTCATAGTCCACTCCAGCGTACATTGTAAGGACTTTTACAGATGAACTCATTTGAGAAAGTATAGCAGAAGCTTTCATCTCTTCCATAACCGATTTGCAAGTCGGACAATCTGGGTCAAAAAACATTAAAATTGTATAAGCAGAGTTAATTCCATAGAGGCTCTTCATGCTGCCGTCTTCCAGAATGAATTTGAAATCAATAGCCTTGGTTCCTACTCGATTTCTGTAGGCCAGATCAAGCTGATATTGCATCTGTACCCTTTCTGCATCTGAATATTTCCCTGACTTGAGATATTTCTCAAGGATAAATATATAAAGCTCCTCGTTTCTGTAAATTGAGTTTGGAGAATAGAATGCAGCTTCGAACATCTCACGGAATCGGGATGTTATTTTGGGATTGCCATTCAAAGCGCTGTCTACCAGTTTACTGACAGAGTTGATTGCTGCATTGGGGGCCGCCGATACGAGGTAATCTACATACGCGCTAAAATGAACATTCAGATTATGAATATTTTGAAGATATGAGGTATCCTGGAAATTCATCATTTTCCAGAAATGGTCTACAATGTATTTGCTTCTCTCTTCCGGTTCAGTAATCATTGCCGGAACATCTATCATTTTGAGCGGTACAAACGTGCTCTCTGTTTTTCCTTTATTGTTGTTGCACGATAACATACATGCAATTGAACACAGAATGATTATTGATTTTTTCATAGTCGAAATTTAAATTCTTATCTCAGGCAAATTTACAAAACTTGTTAGGATTTTTTTTGTTTATTCTTTATATTTAAATGTTTTTAAGAAATTTAGTGATGAATAAATCAAATATCGGTCTTATTGGTCTTGCTGTTATGGGAGAAAATCTGGTCCTTAACATGGAGAGTAAAGGCTTCAGAGTTTCTGTATATAACCGGACGTTTGAAGTTACAGAGAATTTTATTCGAGGACGCGCAAAAGGTAAAAAAATTGACGGTTATGCTACTCTGAAGGAATTGGTTGATTCTCTTGAATCGCCCCGTATGGTTATGTTGATGGTGAGGGCAGGAGATGCTGTTGATCAGATAATTGACTCTCTTATTCCGATTTTATCTCCCAACGATATCATAATTGATGGAGGAAACTCCAACTTCAAAGACAGCTCACGGAGAGCCAGCTATGTAGAATCAAAGGGGTTGTTATATGTTGGAACGGGAGTATCAGGAGGAGAGGAGGGAGCACTTAAGGGACCATCAATAATGCCGGGTGGCTCGGCAAAGGCATGGCCTTTTGTAAAACCCGTTTTTCAAAGCATAGCTGCAAAAGCCGATGATGGAACGCCATGTTGCGAGTGGGTTGGTGGCGGTGGAGCTGGACACTATGTTAAAATGGTTCATAATGGGATAGAATATGCCGACATGCAATTGATTACAGAGTCATATTCTATTATGAAACAGATGGTTCACCTTGACAATCAGGAGATAGGAGAGAAGTTTTCTGAATGGAACAAAGGAAAATTACAAAGTTATCTTATCGAAATAAGCTCTCTGATTATGAAATACAAAAATGACCAGGGAGAATCTCTTATAGATAAAATCTCAGATGCTGCCGGACAGAAAGGAACAGGCAAATGGTCGGTTATTAACGCAATGGATCTTGGCATTCCATTAAATCTCATAGCTACTGCTGTATTTGAAAGGTCTCTTTCGGCAAGGAAAGATATCAGATCGGAGGCATCTAAAATTTATAACAGGGTGAGAGATACATTTTCCACACCCGACATATCAGAAATTCATGACTCACTTTATGCGTCCAAACTTATCTCTTATGCCCAAGGGTTTGAACTTATGCAGAAAGCATCTGAAGAGTTCAACTGGAACCTCAACTATGCTTCTATAGCTAGGATATGGAGGAATGGATGCATAATCCGTTCGGGGTTCCTGAATCATATTGCAGAGTCTTATGAAGATTATCCGTTACTAAAAAATCTCCTGCTGGCACCATACTTCAAAAATGAGGTTATCAATGCTCTTCCTGGTTGGAAATCACTTATTTCCAAAGCAGTTCTTGCAGAGATGCCAGTACCTGCATTCTCAGCAGCAATCAATTACTTCTACTCATTTACAACAGAAAGGTTGCCGTCAAACCTGCTGCAGGCGCAGAGAGATTTTTTCGGGGCACATACATTTGAAAGGATTGACAGACCTAAAGGAGAATTTTTCCACGAAAACTGGACAGGGGAGGGTGGAGAGACAAGTTCACGGAACTATAATGTTTAAGCAGAGATTGATAAAATAATGAAAAACCTTACTATGGTAATATTCGGTGGTTCAGGCGATCTTACCAGAAGAAAACTGATTCCGGCATTATACAGACTATTTATCGGTCAAAGGCTCCCTCAGCATTTCAATATACTGGGGGTAGGAAGAACCAGATATGACGACGACAGTTACAGGTCACATCTAAAGACGAATATCACAGAATTTGTCAATGATGTTAAAATGGACAATAATTCCGTTGACAAGTTCCTCTCGAGTATATACTATCTTTCAATTGACCAGTCTCAGGAAAAGGAGTATATACTTCTTAAGGAAAGAATTGATAAAATAGATAATGGAACAGGAAATAATCTCTTTTATCTTGCAACACCACCTTCGCTATACGAAAATATCCCTCTTTTTCTTAAAAGTGCCGGGTTAGATAAAGGAAGAATTGTTGTAGAAAAACCTTTTGGATATGATCTGAAATCGGCTGTGAGGATGAATGCAATTTTCAAAAGCACATTTTCAGAAGAGCAGATATTCCGTATCGATCATTTTCTTGGAAAGGAGACTGTTCAGAACATACTGGCCCTCAGGTTTGCAAACGGAATATTTGAACCTTTGTGGAACAGAAATTATATTGACCGTGTAGAAATAACTGCGGTTGAAAATCTCGGAATAGAAAACAGAGGGGGCTTTTATGACAGTACCGGAGCCTTGAGAGATATGGTACAGAATCACCTTATCCAGCTTCTGGCTTTGGTTGCAATGGAGCCTCCTGTGGCATTTAATGAAAAAGAGTTCAGGGACGAAATCGTTAAGGTATACAGGTCACTCAAGCCAATGAACAATCAGGAGATTGCCAAAAACGTGATTCGAGGTCAATATCTTGGGGTGAGCAAAACAATCAAAGGGTACAGAGAGGAGAAGAGTGTTGCTGCCGAATCACATACCGAAACATTTCTGGCAATGAAAATCTTTCTTGCCAACTGGAGGTGGGAAGGAGTTCCCTTTTACATTCGTACAGGAAAGCAGATGCCTACCAAAGTGTCGGAAATAATAATCCACTTCAAGAGTACTCCACACAGACTATTCAGCAGCAGAGAGGAGTGTCCGGAGCAGAATCAGCTGATAATAAGAATTCAACCAAATGAAGGGTGCGTACTTAAATTCGACATGAAGGTTCCCGGAGGCGGGTTCGATGTCAAACAAGTGCCAATGGAATTTACATTTGATAAATTAGGAGGATTGCCAATGGATGATGCATACTCCAGGTTGCTGGAAGATTGTATAAGCGGAGAAACCACATTATTTACAAGAAGTGACGCTGTTGAGGAGAGCTGGAAATTTTTTGACCCAGTATTGAAATTCTGGAAAGAGAATCCTAACGTTCCACTCTACGGTTATCCTGCCGGAACCTGGGGACCATTAGAGAGTGAAACTATCATTGATGATGGAAAAAAATGGACAAATCCATGTAAAAATCTTACTAATACAGACTTATACTGTGAACTATAAACATGCACTAAAAGTCATATGAAAGAGGCCACTCATTTAACCGAGTATCTTATAAAATGCATTACTGATAAACTTTATCGTGAGAGCAGCCAGGAATCCAGATTTTTTCTGGCAATCTCAGGAGGTTCCAGTCCGGAAAACCTTTTTCGTTTATGGAGGGGAGATTTCATTGGAAAAATTCCGTGGGGAAACATTGAATTGTTCTGGGTAGATGAAAGGTGTGTCACGCCTCATGATTCTGAGAGCAACTTTGGACAGGCAAAAAGGCAATTGCTTGATTTTTTACCTATTCCTGAGAACAATGTCCATCGTATACACGGTGAAGAGGATCCTGAAACAGAAGCAGAAAGGTATTCAATGCTGGTAATGAAAATCTTACCCATTACTAACGGAGTCCCAATTTTTGATTTCATAATTTTAGGTGTTGGTGAAGATGGGCATACATCTTCAATATTTCCCGGGCAGGATCATCTTTATGACCTCAAATATCCATATTCAAAATCAATAAATCCTAACAGCGGCCAGAAACGTGTGTCTATGACCGGTTTACCGATAACAAGAGCAGAAATGACTGCGTTCTACATTACAGGTGAAAACAAAACTGCAATTATGAATGACATCTACAAAAGTGAAAGAGACACAACATATCCTGCAGGGTACATGCTTAAACATGCAAAAAACAGTAAAGTATTCTGGGATAAATAAAAAGGGGAGGTTTGCCCTGTTGTCTGCTACCTTTTATAAACCCTCACATAGTCAATATCATGAAACTGGGGAAAAACAGTTGTAGAATCGGGATTTCCAGGCCAGCTGCCTCCTATTGCAGTATTGAGAATCAGAAAGTGGTCATTGTGAGGAACTCCTTCTGTTGCAGTATGTATCAATTTGCCATCGAGATACCATCTAATTACATCGGCTTCCCATTCAAGAACATACAAATGAAAGTCATCGGCGTATGACACATCTCCATTGACTGTGGCAGAAGATGTTTTCTTAACACCTTGAAAAGAGTAATAATGAAAAGTGGCGTACATAACTTTTGGTTCATGACCCAGGAATTCCATTATGTCTATTTCGCTGTACCATGGTCTGTATTCCGGAATGGAACTCTCTCTTCCATTGGCAACAGCTTCACTCATTACATATTCCATCTGCCAGTCCCTGTTTTGAGGATAAAGCCAGTATGCGGGCCACAGCCCTTTACCCACAGGTAGTTTCCCTCTTATCTCAATCCGTCCGTATGTTATTGCCAGCTTGTCCTTTGTGTCAAGGCGTCCGCTTGTATAATGCTTGTTCCCGAAATCTCTTATGCGGCTCCTTATGCGAAGGCATCCGTTTCCCAGATAAACATCATCCGGAACGTAGTACTGGAGTTCATTATGTTTGCTTGTTTCCCGGATAAGCACGTTCCATTTGGTCAGATCCAGCGTCTTACCATTGAATTCATCATTCCATATCATTCTCCATTCTTTCTTGCCGCTCTCGTTTGATTTCTGACCGTAAGTACCAGAAATGGAAAGTATTAGCAAGAATGTAAATGTTAACAAAAATTTAAGATGTCTCATAATGCAGAATATTTAAAATTAGTCTTTACAAATATATGATTTTTTAATTTCTATATTTGTAATGCGGATTTATACCAACCAGAATGAATTTTTATAGCATACTTTTATTAGTAATCTCTTTACTGACATTTATTCTGTTCATCTTTACCTATAAGCACAGGAAAACTGAAGGGACTCACTACTTCTTTCTTATGCTTATCTCTATTGCTTTTTTCTCATTTTGCTATGCATTTGAAATAAACAGCATCGAAGCAAACACAAAAATGCTCTGGTTGAGAATAGGCTATTTAGGATTGTCAACCATTTCACTTTTCTACATGCTTTTCATTATTAGTTTTGCCGGAAAGAGAGCATGGCTTTCAAGAAAAGTTCTAATACTTCTTTTTACATTACCTGCATTGGTACTTTTGGCTAACTACACAAATGACTGGCACCATCAATTTTATACCAGCATATCTGTTAAGGAGGCAGGACCTTTCTCAATCCTTGTTCTAAAGAGGGGATTCCTATACTGGCTTATTATTTTCTATTCATATGTTTTCAATCTTGTTGCTACATTTATTTTATTGCAGATAATTTTGACAAAGAGAGGGGTCTTCAGGTCACAATCTATCTTGATGTTATTTGCATCCTTACCTCCATGGATAGTAAACACATTATATGTTCTCAGACATAGTCCACAAGGTATTGACCTCAGTGCGTTCGGGTTTTTCTTTACTGCAATTGTCATGTCAATCGGACTTTTTCAGTTTCATCTTTTGGGTTTTATGCCAATTGCACTTGACAATGTTTTTAAGAGTATGCATGATGGAGTTATATTAATTGACAAAAAAAACCATATCATTAATTTCAATGATGCTGCAAAAAGGATCTTTGTGCGTTTATCTGGTAAGGTCATTGGCAAGGATGTGAAAAACGTATTTCACGAGTATGAAAATCTTTTAGGCAGAATTGAATCCGATAGCATAGATGTCTTTAATTTCTCAATGGGGAGTAGCGATGAGGTAAGATATCTTAAAGCAACCATCCTGCCTGTAAAAGATAAAAGGGAGATAAAGATTGGCAGCATTATAATGATATACGACATTACAAACCAGACCCTCTCTGAAAATGAGCTTAAACAGACAAATGCTACTAAAGATAAACTCTTCTCAATTATTGCGCATGATTTGAGGGGCCCTTTTGGAAGCATTATTGGACTTCTTGATATATTGAACGATCAGATAAGAGATTTTGACAAGGACGAGATAAGCAAGATGGTAGAAATAATTAGCAATCAGGCGCACAATACTTATAGGCTGGTTGAAAATCTTCTTTTTTGGTCCAGAAGTCAGGTAGGACAGATTAGTTTTTATCCGGAGTCTGTCTTTCTCAAGAACATCGTAAGCGAAGTGGCTGAAGTGTTGTTACCTTCGGCCGCATTGAAGAATATTTCCATAAAAACCGACATCGGACAGGGACTTTCTGTCTATGCAGATAAGGAGATGCTTAAAATTATTATAAGGAATTTAGTAAGCAATGCTATCAAGTTTTCCAATATTGGGGGATACATACTGATTTCTGCAAAACTTAAAAATGAACATGCAGAGATATTGGTAATGGACAATGGTATCGGAATGTCTGCCGATACTATTTCAGGATTGTTTCACCTCACAACACAGAAATCGGCAACAGGTACTTCTAATGAAGAGGGAACCAGACTTGGCCTTATTATTTGTAAGGAATTTGTAGAAAAACAGGGTGGCGCTATCTGGGTTGAGAGTGAGCAGAGCAGAGGGAGTATTTTCCATTTTACTCTGCCAGTGTCAGTGTCTTAATGTGATTTAGCAGGGCCAGTTTAGTTGCATCATAACCTAGTTTGTAAATTACATCGACCTTTCTGATGTCATACAGACGGTATTGCATGGCCTGTTCTACCTCTATAAGAATATCACACAGCTTCTTATCCTCTTCAGCATTTGCCCTGAACATAAGGTGATATGAGCGTTCTGCCACTCCGACAATAGTTTTGGAATACTTTTGTGATATAAGAGGACTGACGTTTATTCCAATAACCCTCTCGCAGCTTTCTCTGATAACAGAAACGGGAAAATTCCTGAAAATACCTCCGTCTACATAGTGTACCCCGTCTATCTCTATCGGATTGAAGAAAACAGGTACACATGCAGAGGCCATTATTCTCTCACATAGTAAACCGGTAGAGAAAACAACACTTTTACCATGGTCAAAATCAGTAGCAACAGCATAAAGAGGTATTTTAAGCTCTTCAAATGTATCTGCTAGTATATTATCTTTGAGAAATCTGATAAAATCTGAAGTCCCAAAAAGACCTCTTTTTGGTATAGTCAGCTCTACAAAACTATTAAAATACTTGGCTTTAAATATTTTACGAATATTGTCAGGCGAATGTCCAGAAGAATATAATGCGCCAACAATAGCACCGGCACTTGTTCCGGAGATGACATCGGGTTTTAGCCCAAACTCTTCCATGGCCATAAGCGCACCAGCGTGAGCAAAACCCTTGACACCACCCCCAGAGAGTGTAAGTCCGAGTTTATGTTCTCTATTCATGTCAGGTGAGTTGTTATTTAACGACATCAAGAATCTCTCCGGCTACTTTTGCGTCAACAGTTTTGTTTTCGCCTAAGTGTAGGTTCCGTTCCGAAAATCTCTTTATAATTTCATCTATGGTATCCTGTCCAACACCATTTTCATGCAATTTGGTCTTTAAACCAAGGGAACGGAAAAAATCTTCTGTCTTGTCAATGATCATTCGTATAGCAACTTCTCTGTCACTATGTTCTATACCCCAGACTCTTTTTCCGTATTGCAGTATCTTATCACCTTTTTCACCCCTAAGCACCCACATTGTGCCAGGCAGAACTATTGTGAGACTATGGCCATGTGTTATTCCTTTAAGTGCCGTAAGTTCATGACCAATCATATGTGTGGACCAATCCTGAGATACTCCCAATGCAATGAATCCATTAAGACCCATTGTAGCCGACAACATGAATGTAGCCATAGATTCATAGTCGTGCTGATTTTCCTTTATTTTTGGTGCTATTTCTATGATTGTCTGGAGTATTCCCTCTGCCCACCTGTCCATAAGTGGAGACTGACCGGTAGAAGTAAGGTATTGCTCAATTACATGGACAAAGGTATCGGCAAGTCCGCATGCCACCTGATATGGAGGTAGCGAAAATGTTGTCTCAGGATCAAGTACAGAGAATACCGGATAGTTTGAGAAGAATGAGAACTTCTCCTTTGTTGCATTGTTTGAGATTACAGCTCCTCTGTTCATTTCTGAGCCAGTAGCCGGCAATGTAATGACAGCGGCCATAGGAAGAGCAGTTTTGTATAGTGATGGTTTTCTTACAAGATCCCACGCGTCACCGTCAAACAAGGCTCCTGCAGCTATTAGTTTTGATCCGTCAACAACAGAACCTCCACCAACTGCAAGGACAAAATCGCAATTCTCCTGTTTTGCAAGCGCAATAGCCTCTCTGAGGGTCTCAACGGTAGGATTAGGCTCTATGCCCCAGAATTCTAATGTATTGTGACCTCTTAGAGCATTAATAACCTGGTCGTAAACGCCATTCTTTTGGACACTTCCTCCTCCAAACGTAAGCAGCACCTTACTTTTTGCAGGAACCTCTGTTGCAAGTGAAGCAATAGATCCTTTGCCAAAAATCAATTTTGTGGTATTTTGAAAAATAAAATTATTCATTACAGTCCATTTTAAGCTAATATAAGAATAAAAAAAATATCTCCTCAATTTACATTAATTGAAAAAGATATTTTTTGAATTTGTGGTCCCGGTGGGGATCGAACCCACGACCCCAACATTAAGAGTGTCGTGCTCTACCAACTGAGCTACAGAACCTGATTAAAACGGCTGCAAAGGTAATAATTATTGCTAATGTTTATAATATTAGGCGAAAAATTATTTTTAAAGTCCCTACGTATTGTTTAATTTGACCGAAAATGGCAATAAAGGTTTGTTTTAATGATATTATTATTGTAATTTTAAGAAAAGGAGATTTAGAGGTTTGACTAATCTATTTAACCTTCCTCAGAACAGAGAATTAAAAAATAGTATAACCCTGTCTAACCAATGATTAACAATTCAAACGGAACTGAAACAACTACAATTATCCAGAAAAAATTAAAAAGTGGATTCAATTATCTCTTTTTAAAAAAGGGTTTTTCATACGAATTTTCAAATGAAACAGGGAATCTTCTAATATTTGTGCATACTGGTAAAGTGCGTATTTTGATTGGAAAATACAAAGAATACTTTTTTGGGGACAGAGAGATGTTTTTAGTTAAAAATTCAGGATATCAATTTGATACGCTTCAAAACACCAAACTGGTACTTTTAAATCTTGATAATCATTGGGTATCTTTCTATGAAAACCTAAGGAGGGATGCCTCTAAAGTAAAGGATAAGTATATCTTTTCAGTTTCGTCACTTGTAATACAACCAAAACTTGAGGTTTTCCTGGATTCTGTAATTCAATGCATGACAAACAACAAGGGGTGTTCAAGGAATTATCAGTATGTCAAACAAAGAGAACTGGAGATGCTGCTTAAGAAATGCTATGGAAAGAAGATTTTGGTTAACTTCTTCTCAAGATTAAGTGGAGAGGTTCACGATTTTTATCAGTTTATTTTTGATAATTATCAAAAATACAGGGGTGTGGAGGAGTTGATTGCAGTTTCCAATCTCTCCCCAAGCACTTTCAACAGAAAGTTCAGAGAGTTGTTTGGTGAGTCGCCTTATCAATGGATATTAGGCAGACGATCCGAAATTATCTACAAGAAACTTATTATAAATAATTGTCCTATAGTTAAAATTATGAAGGAGTACGATTTTACAGATGCCTCTCACTTCAATCGTTTTTGCAGGACAATGTATGGTTATTCTCCTACAGAACTCAGAAAGATGTATAAAGAGGACCCGAAAAAACTATCTGTTTTTTAGAAGGTCTCGTATTTCCCTTAACAATGCAATATCTTCAGGGGTAGGAGGAGGTGTTGCAGGAACAGCCGGCAATTCGTCCTTTTTACGATCGAAACGGTTCATGAATTTAATCATCATGAAGATAGCAAATGCAATAATGATAAAATCAAATGTGACCTGTATAAAATTACCGTAATTAATTGAAACAGATTCTTTCAGCGTAATTTTTAGATCGGTGAAATTTACCCCTCCTATAAGAAGACCCAAAGGAGGCATAATTACATCTGAGACAAATGATGATACAATCTTACCGAAAGCACCACCGATTATGATGCCGACAGCCATATCCATTACATTGCCGCGCATAGCAAACTGCTTGAATTCACCAATTATTTTCATAGTTTTTGTTTTATTCACCAAATATAGCAAAAATGCGTAATTTTATGACAAATTTTGGATGTTATGGAATGGATGAAGACACTTTTTTTAAATGAGGGAATAGCTCAATCAATAATTATTCTTGCCTCAGTAATAACGATAGGTTTTCTTTTGGCCAAGATTAAAATTGCTAAAGTCTCGTTTGGTGCAACCTGGATACTTTTTGCAGGTATTGCATTCAGCCACTTCGGGATTTCCATAAATTCACATATATTACACTTTGTAAAAGAGTTTGGCCTTATCCTATTTGTGTACTCTATTGGTCTTCAGGTTGGACCTGGTTTTTTTGCATCCTTGAAGAAGGGTGGTCTAAAACTGAATCTGCTAGCCTCTGCAATAGTCTTGCTTGGCGTGCTCACTACTCTCACTCTGTATTATATAACCGGTCTGCCAATATCAACAATGGTCGGCATACTCTCCGGAGCCATAACCAATACACCCGGTCTTGGAGCAGCACAACAAACTTATCTCGATATTAACGGGGTGAATGACCCAAGCATTGCTTTAGGATACGCTATTGCTTATCCACTGGGAGTTGTGGGGATAATTACTTCCATGATACTTGTTAAATCAATTTTTAATATTAATCTGGAAAAGGAGAATCTACGAATAAAAGAGTTAGAAAAAGACAACCCCAATGAAACCGTGAGATTCTCAGTCCTTCTAACAAGCTTCTCGCTTTTCGGAAAGACCATAATGGAATTGAAGCAGATGACAGATAAAAACTTTGTAATCTCCAGAGTTTGTGATGACAAGGGAAATGTCCTTATTGCATCTGCCGATATTGTACTTCAACCGGGATGCAAACTTCTTATTATCGCACAAAAGCGAGATGTAGAACCACTTCTGGTCTTTTTTGGAACTGAAATCGAAATGAATGAAGAGGAGTGGGGAATAAAAGATTCCAATTTTGTACCAAGAAGAGTGTTGGTAACTCAAAACAATATTAACGGCAAGAGCCTTTCTGATCTTAAACTTGGCAAAGCCTTTGGTATTACTGTAACAAGAATAAACAGAGCAGGGGTCGATCTTCTTGCCACTCCAAATCTACAGCTTCAAATTGGAGACAGACTAACAATTGTAGGTACTCCAAACGGAATTGATGCTGCAGCCAAACTACTGGGAAACTCAATGAAAAGATTGAGAGAACCCAATCTTATTGCAATTTTTCTTGGGATTGCACTTGGAATTTTTTTGGGAAGCATTCCAATATTCTTTCCTGGCATCCCTCAGCCAATAAAACTGGGACTAGCAGGCGGCCCGCTGATTGTTGCAATCCTTCTAAGCAAGTTCGGACCAAAATACAAATTGGTAACATATACAACAATGAGTGCAAATCTTATGTTACGGGAAATTGGCATATCCCTCTTTCTTGCATGTGTCGGCCTTGATGCCGGTAGCGGATTTGTAGATACAATAGTAAATGGAGGAGGAGCAATATGGATACTTTACGGAGCCGTTATAACTATTTTTCCGCTAATGATTGTTGCAATAGCCGGAAGAGTATGGTTTAAACTCAACTATTATACACTCACCGGCTTAATGGCAGGTAGCACAACTGATCCACCAGCATTGGCATATTCTAATGCAACAGCAGGGAATGACCTCCCTGCTGTAAGTTATGCAACAGTTTACCCTCTTACAATGTTCCTTAGAGTTTTAATGGCTCAGCTAATGATACTTTTTTTCTAGTTTTTTAAGGAGAGGTTAATTGTATTATCAATACCCTTTTCAATAGTCAATTTTGTGACAGCATTATCCTGTATGTTTTTTTTCAAGATTTCTATAACAAGATCTTCTTTGGCTGATGCATTATTCAGGAGGGTGATTTTATAGCGTATAACCTTTACCTTTGCATTCTCTGCAAACTCCCATCCTGTTATTTCATCCTCATAATATGCCTTTCCCCATATGTCTCTTTTCATTACCCTCTCTGTCTGTGGAATTGAGAGTGACGATGCAAACTCTACCTCCCTGGCGACTTCAATATTTTTAGTTTCAATTAAATCCTTCATTATGTTTGTACCCTTGAGTGATTCTTTTGAAGAATAATCAAATTTTGCAAACAACTCTCCGGCAGTTGCCCCAAGTGATATGTCATCAATGGAACTATTGGTGATATTGCCAATAGCACGTTTGACCTCTGAGTTAAGATCAAAGAAATCGGATTCAAAAAATTCAGGTGTACTTTCATTTACAATAGTCTGATATGAATCTTTGCTGCTTACCGGTTTTCCTTTTGTATCAATCAGATAATATTTCCCCCTTTCAGAGACAAAGCATTTTCCTCCAAAAAAGCCTGCTATATTGTCAAATATGAATCCGGTAAGAGCTTCATCATTAATATTAATAAGTGATGATTTGCCATTTTCTGATGCAAAAAACAACTGACCCTGTGCATATTGAATGCCTTGGTACTTGGCTCTTATTATTTCCTCTCCTTTTTTGTCAATAACTCCATAACCGTTTCCATCATAAAATATGGCGTAATTTCCGTTGAAAGGCCTGACTGATATTAATTTAAAACTTGGTTTGATAACCTTTTCTCCTTTAATGTTCATGAATCCCCATACCTTCATTTCAGGATCATCAGTAAACCCAATCAGGCCTTCACTTACAGTTTCGTGTAAACCATAAACAGCGTCATCCACCTTCAGGACAGTTTTTCCCGTTTTGTCAATTATTGCCCTTTCAGGGTTTGTCAGCTTCTCTCCCATCGGACCATATACAACAGCATATCCCTCCTTGAAAGGATATGCTTGCGAATATTCGGGTTTTATAACAACATCTCCCTTGATGTCGATATATCCGTACCTCGAATTTGCATCATAAATTCTTGCCATTCCTTCAGAAAAGTTACTTGTAGAGATTATTGGTATTCCATTGTACTCAGTTACAGAAAATGCTTCTGAGCCGTCCTTCCTGATAAATGTTACAGGAGAATCTTTTTTGACCGCCGGAGCCACTTCGTCTACAAAAAGACCTGCTTGCAGATAAGGTCCTGCAATCAGTTTAGGTTGATTAATGCCTGAATAGTACTCATAAAGACCATTCTCATTCTTTACTACAAAAAGACCATTTACTGCATTAGAAGGTTTTTGAGTAAATTCATTGCTGAACAGTACTTTGCCGTCAGTACCGATTAGTCCCCATCTACCATCGCTTGTTTCCTGAAAAGGGAGGTGGGTAATCCCTTTTTCTTTAAAGTCCCCGCAAGAGGAGAAAACAACACTCAAGAATATGAGTGCAATTACAGAGCGTGAGTTTTTCATAGATATATATTTTTAGATATATCAAATATATAAAAATTGATTTTAAAAACAAAAAGCGCTGAATGTTACATACATCTGTATTTTCATTCAAAAAATTGTTGGATTGTTAATGAAGTTAACTAATTTTAGAGCAAATAAAATATTTAACGTACTATAATATATATGTCAATAAAAGTTCTGATTGCAGACGACAATCAGTTATTCAGGGAAATACTGGCGAAACTTTTCAAACACGCAAATGATATCGAAATTGTTGCACAAGCAGAAAATGGACTTGAAGTATTGGACAGGGTAATGCAATATCAACCTGATATTGTATTAATGGACATTGCAATGCCTCGTCTGAATGGCATCGATACAACTGTTGCCTTAGTTAAACAGTTACCGGGAATTAAAATAATTGCGTTAACCGCATATGACGATAAAACCAACATAAAAGGTATGCTGACTGCAGGAGCAAGAGGATATCTGCTTAAGAGTTGTAAGTATGATCAGTTAGTTGATGCAATAATTCAAGTCAATAACGGGAAAAAATATATAAGCACAGATGTTGCAGAGATAATTATCCAGGATTATCTGGGACAGGACTCACCGGGAAAGATCAGACATCCAAAACTAACTGAACGGGAATCAGAAGTATTGACTTTACTTGCCGAGGGGAAAACAATCCGTGAGATATCAGAGATACTTTTCATAAGTGTTAAAACGGTAGGTAGTCATAAAGAAAATATTTTTGAAAAAATGGAATTTGAAAATATGACACAACTGATAAAATTTGCTCTTAAAAATGGTATAGTCTCCTTATAAATTAATGCTTATGAATAAATTGCATATTCACGGACTTATTTTATTCTCTGTTTTTCTGTCGACTAAGGGGATTATTTCTGCACAAGTTAAAAATGTTGTTGAGATGCCCATTGTATTCTCCATTCCTTCAGTGGCACTTGTTGATTTTGCAGGATCAGATAAGCGTATCACATTTGTTCCGGGAAAAGGTGCAGAACAGATTATTACCCCATCGACACTTGATAAAACCTGGATCAATTATTCTTCCATTGTTGATGGTAAATATACAAACAGTATCTCTGTTCAGATAACGTCAGGGAATTTACCTGCTGATATCAGGATAAAACTGGAGATTGGTGAAGATGCCGGTGCCGGAGCAGGGACAATGGGAAAATCTACAGGTAATACAGCACTTTCAAGGTACCCGCGAGAAATCATCACTGGTATTGGCAGTTGTTATACAGGCAGAGGAACAAAAAAAGGTCATCAATTAACCTATTCATGGGAGTGGTTACCCCCTTATGATTTTGATCATTCATCAATAGACAGTCTTGAAATATCGGTAACATATACATTAACCGCATCCAGATAATTGCCGGATTGCTGACAGAAGTCAGCATTTATGAACAGAAAAATCAGAGATTTGTACCCAAGATTCAGTAAAAATCCATTAGTATAAAGAGCTTTTTCCTTTACATTTGAAAATGGATTTTTTTAAATGAACAAATCAAATTTTACTCTATTATTATTTATATTAATATCCGTATTGTCTCCCTGTTATGGGGTTGCACAAACTATTGCGGGTGCACAGATTACCCTTCACATACAGGATTACTGTCTGATGGACACCAATGGTGCCCCTGTCAATCTGACATTAACCTCATCAGTTGCCGGTGCACCAATAACATCCGTTACTAACTCAGACATGTATGTCAGGGTGTCGTCACTCACTCCTGGAGGAACATATCGCAAGGTTACGGCACGTGTTTCAAGTGGAACAGTCCCCGCAGGTACAAGACTGACTCTTGAGGCAGCATTAAGTACTAATACAAATGGAGCTGGAGCTAGTGGGATTGTATCTCCCGCGATTATTCTAAGCTCTATAGATCAAACACTTATTCATGGTATAGGTAGTTACTACACAGGTACAGGATTAACAGACGGATACAGATTGACCTATATATGGGGAGCATATAATCCTACAACAAATTATCATCTTTTAAATGCCACCGTTGCACCAACCACGCTTACTATCATATTGACAATATCTGCTCCCGATGGAAATAACATCTAAGCAAATACCTTATTCAAAATCAGTATTTGAGAGGTTATTTTCAGTAAATGGCTGATATTTCGCAGGTTTCTTTTAGGCTATATTTGAACTTGAAAAAACAAATATCCTAAATTCATGAAAAACACACTACTTCTTTTAGGTATCACTTTAATAGTGACTCTCTCTGGTTCTATGCTAATGGGTCAGACTGCAGCTAATAACCTCTCTCTGGGTATGCCGGAGGTCTTGTTGGTGAAAAGCAACGCATCCTCTATCAATCTTACATTATCGCCCCAGGAGGCAGGACTTGCCGTTCAACCAAGTCTCTCAGATTCTACAGCAAGAGTACTTATATCATCTGTGGTTTCAGGTGAACAGACCAGAACTCTGAATGCTTCAGTTACCAGTGGATCCATACCTGCAGGGACTTTCCTTAAACTTGTCGCTTTGAGCCCAAACGCCTCATTTGTAGGAACTGCCGGAACATTGGGTGCCCAGGTAGAACTTGGAGCGGTTGCTCAAACCATAGTCAGTGGCATTGGTACCTGCTATTCCGGTACAGCAACTGACGACGGATATGGGTTGAAATATACATTTGGTATTCCAGCGGCAACAGGATCATATGGGTCCATCAGGGCCACAGCCGGTACAGCAGTAACAGTAACACTTACACTTTCAGTAGGAAGCTAATAATAAATAAAATGAAAATTTGCAGAATATTACTATTTCTTTCACTTTTTAGTTTTTTGTCCCTTCGTTCCAATGCCTCAGTAGAAGTACTAGGCAGTTTGAAGCATGTTCATAATGGTAAGCCAGGAGATGTGATCAGAGGTGAGATCAAGATACAGAACAACGATAATACCGATCAGGAGGTAAAGATTTATCAGACCGATTTATTATATAATCTTCAGGAAAATACATTTTATGATGAACCGGGGAGTCATAAACGCTCAAATGCACCATGGATTCAATTCAGTCCTAAAACGCTGATACTTAAAGCTAAAGAGGTGAGGATAATTCAATACGAGATTAAATTGCCACAGACAGATACTCTAAAGGGAACATTTTGGAGTGTTCTAATGGTAGAAGGAGTGGTCCCTATTGATCCAAACCAAAAGGGTACTCTAAGTATCAGAACGGTGACTCGTTATGCAATTCAGGTAATTAATGAATTTGCAGATAAAGGTAAAGGTCTCTTGAAATTTATGGAGCCTACATTAATAACCGAAGGTAATAAGCTATTTCTGGCTGTAGATCTTGTGAACAACGGAGAACATTATATCGCTCCTGAGGTTTCAATTGAGGTTTTCGATGAAAAAGGTACATCCATAAAAGTTCTGACAGCATCCAAAAAAGGACTTTATCCAACCACATCAACGCGATTCAATCTTGATCTTGAGGGACTCCCATCGAAAAAGAACTACCAACTGATGATTGTAGCTGCTGGTCAGGATAATGATGTTTTCGGACTGGAATATACACTCTACTTTTAGAAATGAATGTTTAAAGTTGTAACGACTTTATTTCTTTTCTCGCTTTTAATCAAATCACCACAACCTGGCCCTGGTGACCTTGAGATCAGGTTGATTAATGACAAAAGGAAAGAAATGGCCGCCGGGTTTACTTCGAATGTCCTCATAACATTATTAAATAATTCAGACACTATTAAGGAGGTAAATTTAAAACTAAACACGTCAGGTTATAACTGGAAAAAAATTGAGAATGATTCGTCTATTCAGATTCAAAAAAAAAGTAGCTTAAATAAAATCATTAGCATATACATCCCGGAAAATACTAGGGCAGGCGACTATTCCGTTGAACTTATGGCATTCGATGCGAATGGAAGCCGCTTTGGTATCGTCAGTATTCCCATCTATGTCAAGCCCCGGTATGAAATAATCGTAGAAAAACAAAAAGCTCCAACCTATTTATTTTCTGATGATAGTCTTGGAGTCGGATTCCGGATACGTAATTTGTCGAATATCGACATTATGGTAACCTCTTCAATAATTAATGGAAGAATAATTGAGAACCGGAATTTCAAGATTCCAATAGATTCATCAATTCTAACTAAAGTATCTGTGTCTGTACCTCAAAATCTCTATTACTACACTAAACAAAACATCTCTTTATCGGCTTCTGTTAATGAGAAGCCAGATGTAGAGAGTTCTGCATCATACCTGATTGACATCATACCTTCTGGTAAGGTGAAATTCGATGGATATAACCGATTCCCGTTGAAGGTCACAGGTATATTTGCTACTAATAACCGTATGGAAAAGAGAGATTATGGAATAATGCTTGATATCGTGGGGAGCGGACTGATAAGTGAGAAAAAGAGCAGAAGGCTTGAATTTCATCTTCGGGGCCCTGACCGTGGTGGAAATCCAACTCTTGGCTTAAGTGATGAATATTATCTTAATTATACCTCATCCCATACAAAAATTTCTATTGGAGACAATAATTATCGTTTGAGTGATCTTACAGAATCCTCAAGAAGTGGCAGAGGGATAGAACTACAGCAAAGTTTTGGTAAATTCTCGGTAGGATCGTTCTTTCACTTTCCAAGATACTATCCAGAAATCAAAAATATCTTTGCCATTTACACAGATTACAAAATCAATCAGAAAATAAGGTTATCGGCTGGTTATCTAAATAAATCCAATACAAAAAATGAGATTTCCAATCTGTTATCCATTTCAGGAATCATCAATCCGTTTTCCTGGGGATATTCAGAATTCGAACTGGCTATGGGGAAAAAGCCAGGTCAAACAACCAAAGCATACAAGTTCTCCGTAAATATTAACAAATCAATATTTGCATCACATTTTAATATCACCCATGCCGATCCGGGATTTTCCGGATATGTTTCAAACTCTAGCTATCTCTCATCAGGTATAACTGCAAATCTGAAAAAAAAGATGAGCATATCCCTGAACTACGATATCAATCGGTCAAATCTGACGCTGGATACTATATACACAAACGCACCTTACAGTAAAAACATCAATCTGATGACAAATTACAGGATGAGTGCAAATAATTCGATCGGATTTGGAGCATATATAATTACAATGGAAGATCGTGCTCCAAATCCTATCTTCAATTACAAAAAATACAATGGAAGAGTATCTTTTCAGAGTAAGTTCAAGCGGGTTAGCATTAATTTTCAGGCAGAACTGGGTAAAATCATAAATAACCTTGGGACTAAAAATGGAGAATTGACTGATTTTTACAATGGATGCATTTTTTTGAGGTATTCGTTCAACGAATCTGTATCGGCAACCGGGTTTTTGAATTATCAAGGAGGTAAACAATACCTTCTCACCAGTACACAAAGGTTCTATTATGGTGGAACCCTACAGGCGAGCATCAGGAAAAAAACTCAGATTTCGTTTGATTACAGGAACAACTATGAGATGAAAGAGTATTATCGGGACAGAAGTCTTTTGTCATTGCAGATTCATCAGAAAATTAATTCTAATCATGAATTTGAACTGGGAGCAAATTATAATTTGTTGAAAAATTCATTGAATAAAAAGGAACTAAGTATGCAAATCCGATATACATATACCATTAACATCCCCTTGTCAAAGAAAAAAGACGTAGGGAGTCTGACCGGGAAAGTCATAGATATGGGTGTCGGACAAGTTAATGGCGTAATATTAAACCTCAATGGCGATATTACGATGACTGACAAGAATGGAAATTTTGAATTTCCGATGGTAAAAGTAGGAACCTATATCCTGGCAATAGATGAATCGAGTACCGGATTAAATGCTATAGCTTGTATACCCGGTCCTTACTTGATAAAGATAGCACCTGGCAGAGAGACACAGTTTGAGTTATCATTGACGCGAGCAGCACGGATCAAGGGACGTCTTGTTATAAGAGAAGATGAAACTAGTGGTAAGAAAGGATTCTTTCCTGTTAAGGAGGAGATAGAAAATTTAATAATAGAAGCATCGAATGGATCGGAAACATTCAGAACATTAACCTATAGAGATGGTACATTCAATTTTGATGACCTCAGACCAGGAAGTTGGTACATTAAAATTTATCCGAATGGTATTCCACAAGGATACAAACTTGATAAAGACCAGTTTATTCTCGACCTGACTCTTGGAAAAGAGGAGAATCTCGATGTGATAATATTTAAAAAAGCCAGGGAGATTAAACTCCAGAATACCTTTTAAAATGAAAATAATAAATTATTTGTCCATGTCAATTGTTTTTTCGCTAATATTCATAATTGGCATGGCACAAAACAGTAATAATCTTTATGTTACCGAACGTAGTTCGGTATTTATAGATGTTTCAGCAATAATCTCTGCAGGTATATATGCAGAGAAGATTGTCGATAATACACAGTGGGTAAACTATTCCTTAGACATCAGCCCTTCTGAACCATTATCATCTATCTCAGTATCAATTGCGTCAGGAACTGTTCCGAAAGGGATTGAACTCTATATACAGGCAGGCAGTCACGTTGGATCCGGACGAGGCAAAACCGGCAGACCCACCGGTAAGATAAGAATCGACAATGTTCCAAAGGTTCTGATTAATGACATAGGAAACAGCTATACCGGTAATGGCAAGAACCAGGGACATCAATTAACATTTTCTATGGTGATTACAGACTTTTCCCTTCTTCAGCCGGGTGAATATACATTATACATTCTCTACACACTTAAACAATAATCATTCAGACTATGGCATCAAAGAAAGAGACCCCAAGGCAGAAGATGATAGGTATGATGTATTTGGTTTTGACTGCATTATTGGCATTGAATGTATCAAAAGACATATTAAATGCATTTTCTGTGGTAAATGACAGTGTTCTGCTGACCAATGAAAATTTTGAGGAGAAACGCATGGATGTCTATTCAAATTTTGAGAAAAATTATTCTATGAATCAAATTGAAGTCGGGCCATTCTGGAGCAAGGCTAAAGAGGCTATGCAATTATCTGCAAAAATGATTGGATATATTGAGAACCTGCGAGATGAACTAATATCAGAAACAGAACAGGTCCCTTTAGATTCGGCCAGGAAAATACCCCTGCTGAAACTTAAAAAAAGGGACGACTACACAAGCCCGACTAATTTTCTGATTGGTGGACAGGAGGACGGATCTAAAGGAAGAGCCAGAGAGTTAAAGAACAAGATTGTTGCATACCGTGATGGGATGCTTAATTTGATAGAACCCAAATATAGGGATCAAATAAAAATTGGATTAGAAACGGAAGGTAAATTTCTCGATGCCACAGGCCAAAAGCAAAGTTGGGAATTTCATTATTTCTACGATATTCCTCTGGCAGCAGATATCCCGATTCTTAACAAGTTTATTTCAGAGGTAAATAATGCCGAACTAGAAGTTGTCAATTGTCTTCTCTATGCAATAAGTGCCGACGATTTCAAATATGACCGTATAGATGCCAAAGTGTTGCCAAAATCAAATTATCTGTTTGCAGGTGACCAATATGAGGCGGAAGTGATAGTTGCAGCCTACGATACGAGCCATAGTCCAAATGTTTATCTTATGCGTGGCGTAGATTCACTGCCGGTTTCAAGGAAGAGTGAGGCGACCCTCATTTCAAGTCCCGATGGTCGTATAAATTTCAAATTTCCTACTAATAATGCAGGAATTGAAAAATATGCCGGCTATGTAAGTGTAGTGAACAGTTCAGGCAAAGAAAACACTTACCATTTCAGCAGCGAATATTTTGTCGCCAAGCCATCCCTCACTGTTTCTGCCACAAACATGAATGTGTTATATATTGGAGTTAACAACCCTTTATCAATATCAGTTTCCGGAATTCCGGGTGAAAATATTTATCCAACCATCTCTTGTGGCACACTAAAGCAGAATGCGGGTAAAAATGGATGGACAGCAACGGTACCGGTCGACTGCAAACAGGCCATTATTGAGGTTTCTGTCAAGATGAACGGCAATATTAAACGAATGGGATCGGAGACCTTCAGAGTGAAAAAACTTCCCGATCCTGTTCCATTTATTGCAAGTAAAAAAGATGGTTTTATAAGTCGCGAAACACTAATATCAGCAGGAACCATAATCCCCAGAATGCCGGATGATTTTGAATTCGACTATTCTTTCCAGATAATTTCATTCAAAATGATAATGCAAAGAGGGTTCAATACATATCATTACGACTCACAAGGCAGTAAACTGACAGATGAGATGGTCAGACAAATTAGAAATACAAACCGGGGCCAGAGTATTATTTTTGAAGATATCGTTGCCCGAGGACCTGACGGATCAGATAGACAACTCTCTCCTCTAATCATAACTATAAACTAAATATTTAAAAATCAGTTTTATGAACATAAAAGAATTGGTAAAAAGCAAAGGATTTAAAAAACTGTTGGCAAAATTGTATGGTTTTGGTGCGTCCGTAGTTATACTCGGTGCCCTGTTTAAAATTCAACACTGGACGGGAGCGGGTTTTATGCTATCTGCCGGCCTTATAACTGAAGCGATAATCTTCATATTTTATGCATTTGATACAGATACAGAAGAAGAAAACGTACCGGAATCCGAAGGACAAACAGAATTACCAGAAAGGGGAACAGCCGGTGGAGGTAGTGGTTCTATGGCAATGGTTAAGTTTGATGAAATGCTTCATAAAGCAGAAATATCCCCGGACATGTTTCATAGCCTGGGCAAAGGAATAAAAAAGCTTCGAGAAGCAACTATTAATATAAATTCCATGGGTGATGTTTCTGGTGCATCAACAAAATACATGAATACAATAAAGACAGCAGACGAAGCACTTGATAAACTTGCGAAAACATATCAGAATGCAATAATAAAAGCAATAAGTAAGACAGAATTCAAGTATAAGAACATTGCTGATTCTTTATCGGTTATTGAATCAGGAGTTAAATCATACCAGCAACAACTGGAATCACTTAACAAAAACCTGTCTGCCCTCAATACTGTTTATATGCTTCATAAAACAGGAGCCGATGATTACCTGAAAGATATGGCAGAGTCTGCATGTGATACAAAAAAGTACAGAGAACAGATAAATATTCTCAACGACAATCTTGCCGCATTGAACAATGTTTATGGAAATATGCTTGCTGCTATGAATGTTAGAAAGTGATCTTCTTCTAAAGTGTGAATGATGCAACTATTGTATAGAATAGTGTAATGAGATTTTGAAATAAGCTCCTCACCTTGCAAATGCAGATTATAGAGATATAAATGCACATAATTTTTTAAAAATCAATACAAGCACAGAATGAAAAAAACATTATTTATCACACCTGTATTAGCAATATTGCTACTATCGTGTGCAAAGCAAGAGACCCCGGAAACTTTAAATGTTAAGAAAGCACTATCCGTCAAGGTGGACATCATAGAAACGAAAGCAATTATTTCTGGAACAATCTTCCCCAACGGATCAAGTATCGGAGTACAGGTACGTAAAACGGGTCAGTTTAATTACCAAGCCGGTACTTCTACAAACATTATGTATACCTATACAGCTGTCGGAGCGACCTGGGCAACTGCAACTCCATTTTATCTGACAAATACACTCGGAGAGGTATATGCGTATTATCCTTACGTTTCAGTAGGAGATAACTTATCAGCTTTTTCTACGATCCCTGTAACAATAAACGCAACCGCAACAACAGAAAGTGAAACAGATTATATGTATGCTACCCCTTTAACAGGGTTAAATAGTGTCAGTAATGCTGTAGGAAAACAGAATGCCAATCTGGTAATGAACCACGCATTTACACAGATATCCTTCTATATTTATAAAAACAACTATTCCGGAACCGGCTCTTTAACTCAGTTTAAGATTGAAGATGCAGTCGCAACCACTTTTGTCAAAACAAGCAGTACTGCTATGACAATGAGCATAGAAAATGGAGCTCTGGTTGGAGGTTCTACCGGTATAATTACCCGTACTCTTGCAGCACCGGTTACAATAACAAGTGTAGTTCCGGATCCTGCTATTCTGGTTCTTAAAACACAGGTGAACGCAACAACCATTTGTGTACCAACAGCAGCGATGGCAATAGGAGATATAAAATTTACTTTTACAATTGACGGCGAAACTTATACTGCAACAAATACTACAGCAATATCTTGGCTTAAAGGGAAGCAGTATATCTATACAGCTCGTCTAGATGGAACAGGACTAGTTATTCTTAGTGCTGTAATTACAGATTGGGATACACAACCGGGAGATCTTATAGACATTATATAACAGTAAAAATGAGCAGATTCTTATTGGTTGCTATTATCTTAATTATTGTTGCCAGTTGTAAAAAAGATGAATACATAACTGACGACAGGTATGCATTATTATCGATTACACCCGTTATTAACAAGGATGAAGCAACCATTACTCATCAAGAAAGCTATATTAATCTTTTCAAAGTAGGTATACAAGTTACTAATTTATCTGGAACAGAGTTGTATTATCCTTACACAAAAAATCTGTTATTAAGTTATAATGATAAGTGGGTACTTTCTAAACCTGTATGCCTTTCAATTATTAATGCAAAGATTTTTGCATACTACCCCTTTACCCAATTTGAAGAAAACTTATCGGGAACAGGTGAAACAGCTATAGTTCTTGTGGATATTCCAAAAAATCAGGTTATGGCCTTACAGACAGATTATATGTATGCATCCCAGAGCACCTATCTCCCTTTAGGAGGAGGGCCAATTTTTTATGCTAATCCTCATGTAACTCTGGAATTGAACCATGCTCTATCTTTGATTTCATTCGTTATTTTTAAAGAGGATTTTAGTGGTCCGGGCATACTCTCAGATATTGAGATCTCCGATAAATCGATCTCCTCAGGGCTGACTATAAATGCACAGAGTGGAGATAAACTAGCTATGAGTTTGGCCAATGGAATGATAATAAACGGGACTGCATCTGCTAATATCTCTGTAAACTCGGTTGAAAACTCCATAACAGAAACTGTTGACCCGGGAGTTAATATAATGCAATTAAATACGATGGTAAATGGATATATGTATGTTGTGCCTTCTACTTTTGCCGATAAGAACAATGTGCAGTTTGCATTAACCATAGATGGTAAAGTTTACACAATACCCCATCCGGGAGAGGGCAAATTGATATGGCAAAAAGGATATCAGTATATATACAAGTTAAGATTAAAAGCCACAGCTATTAATATTGTGGACATTATCATTACTGACTGGGATGTTAATTATGGCGGAAATATTTTTATAAAATAGATTCCAGATAAAAAAGAAAAATATGAATAGATACTTATATATACTTTACTTTGTGCTACTTGTCTTTACCTCTTGTGTTCGAGAAGATATACCCGGTGAAGCCTGGCAACAAAGCAGAGAACCCATTAAAATAAGTGGTGTTTATAGCTCCCCAGAAACTAAGACGACCCTTAATGGACTAATAACCAGTTGGGAAAGTCTTGATAAAACAGGTGTCTATTGTGCCCAGGCAAAGAATCCCGGAGGAGTTGTCGGAGTAAAAAATGCGGAGTTTACCGCAGTAACACAAACATTAAGTTCCTTTTTGGACGGAACAATATATTGGGGAGCCGGAGTCCACCAATTTTATTCATATTACCCATATAATGCTGCAAACTCCATAAAGGAGGCAACGGAGATTCCAATAACCCTTCCTTCTACTCAATCTCAGGCAGGTGCTTCATATTCTCATATTGGAGATATTGATTTTCTGGTATCAACACCAAAGAGTTTTAACCCACTTACCCAAGGGGCCGCTACGCCAGTCGATCTTGTGTATAATCACGTTTTTTCTATGATTGAGTTTAAAGTGTTAATCCCACAGGGGACAACCAAATTCAATAAAATTGAGATTACTACCTCTTCTGCAGCAAACCTCTCGTTAACCTCCGGAATAATTGATTTAACACAGACCAAACCGGTGGGAGATGCAATATATACAATTACCGGTGTTGCAGGTTCAAATAGCTCAACCCTTAATATTACAGGAGATTGCATAATAACCAATAATCCGGCAACATCTGCAGGAGCAATGCTTTTGGTTAATCCGGGAAATCATATTGGAAGTACATTTACCGTAAATGCCTATACCGATCTAGGAGTAACTACTGTAACCAGAGATGGAATTAATATAAAAAGGAACAATAAATATAATCTTACAATAATAATTCCGTTTATAGATCTTAAGACTGCTAAAGAGTTCGGGATTCTCTCAGGAGTAGGAATAAGCAGTGCCGGGCTAAGTATAATAAACGATATGGATGTAGGTATAAGCCCGGGATTACGTGCCGCAATTACAGGATTCCCGCCGGCAACTGTTGTTAATGGTGCAATTTATGCTCCTGATGATATTACGCCGGGCGTAGCAGTTATGCTGACACAAGCAAAATCAGATCTTACTGATGCCTATTTGTCCGCAGAGGCTGCAATCAGTCCTGTCCCTGTAATTGTTGCAGGAGACGTTGGGGGGTCTACACTTACACCGGGAATTTATAAATCGTTATCTACCCTGACAGTTCAAACTGGCAATCTTACCCTTGATGCTCAGGGGAATTCAAACGCCTTTTGGGTTTTTCAGATCGCAGATGCATTAACCACAATTGGTGGAGCAGGGGGTAACATTACTCTTATTAACGGTGCAAAAGCAGAGAATATTTTTTGGCAGATTGGATCTTCTGCAACAATAGGTGACAACACTTCATTCAAGGGAAATTTACTTGCTCTCACATCAATAACATTGAATACGGGAGCGACTTTAGAGGGAAGAGTTCTTGCAAGAAATGGTGCAGTTGTTTTAACAAGTACGAATATTATCAATAAGCCCCTTTAAAATATTCTTTTGGACAAAGAAAAGCGATGAGAAATTGAAAGGTCTGTGAGATTGAGAAAACTTGTTAAATACTTTTCTCTAAAAACATTATTGAAAAATTATTTGCACTATAATTCTTATCTCCAGATATTCTTTTTATTTTATCAAATCCATTACTGCTCCAAAATCGTATGCCTTTCCAGTTTTTAAGATGAACTCCAATTCCAATACTGGTATATTTTTTTTCTGTAGCTTCTTTTGAAATTAATTCTATTACTTCACTACCAAATCCTTTCTGTTGGATTTCGTTTTTTATTATAAAAATACTTATCCATATAGTTTCTGCGGTAGGGTATCCATGATAAATGTCGAAAAACCCAATAATTTTTGAATTCTTTTTGGAACAGATAGATTTAAACCGATAATTATCTTTGTTTGCATTATTAATAGGAGGTAAATCGCCAAATGACAAACATTTTTCGATATAGCCAACCTCAAACGAGTCTCCTTCAAGATCTTTCTTTTCCACCCAGCTTTCACAAACTGACCGCAACTCATCTATGTCTTCGGATGTTGCATTTCTTATTATTATTCTATTGGTCTCAATGTGTTCAGATATGAGTGATTTCATGTTACTACTTTATAAAAGTGATATAAATATCAGGTCTACTATTCAAAATTCCTTTGTTTTTATACCCCACCTTGTTCAAGCAAGCTTGGCTTCTGTTTTTGTGATCCAGCTGTCGTGACTCAGCAGCTTATAGCTGCTTCGTCGGACCCGATATCTTTTACTTACCCACACAAAAACAGTTTTTTCGCTTCGCTCAAAAATCAGTTGTTTATAAGCTTGCACTCATTCATGCAAGCATGATTCGTGAATGCTTATAAACAACAAAGCCAAGCTTTTGCTTGGCTTCTGTTTTTGTGATCCAGCTGGGGCTCGAACCCAGGACCCCAACATTAAAAGTGTTGTGCTCTACCTGCTGAGCTACTGAATCTTTCCTTTAAGGGAGCGCAAAGATATGGTAACAATCTTTTATTTCCAAATAAAATGAGAAAATTACCTTTATATTTGCAGGTAAATATTCATTAACTGATAATTACAAAAGCATGGCAATCAATTTTCCTGCAGAATTCCAAAAATTCCTGGATTTTCATAAAATTGATTACTCGGTAAATGGCTCTGTATTCAATATTTGTAAACCTGAAATTTCAATAAGACTCATATCGGTAGGGGAGGTTGCAGCAGACAAAAGAGGGCATCAGAATATAACATTGTACCAAGATGAGTGGGTAAATAAGTATCAACTTATCACCAACAGGTTACTCGCAAATTTAGGAAAGCAAAAATCAGTTTTTGCACGAAACTGCATTGTTAGAGAGATCTCGTCAGAGAGTGCCAGACAATTTCTTGAACGGAATCATCTGCTTGGTTATACTAAAGCTCATTATAAATATGCCCTGTATACAAATAAGCAAACTCAATATCTTAATGAAAATGAAATGGTTGCAGTTGCTATGTTTTCTGCTCCCCGGCCAATGGAGAGAGAAGGGGGAAAAATCCTCTCTTATGAGTGGGTAAGATATGCAGGTCTTGCAGAATACAGGGTAGCCGGGGGAATGGGAAAGCTGCTTAAATATTTTATTGACAAACACTTCCCTGATGAAATCATGTCATATGCCGACAAAGACTGGAGTGACGGTAATGTTTACAGGAGACTTGGTTTTGAGCTTAATGGAGAGACAGAGCCAATTGATTTCTATGTAGAAAAAGAGACATTAAAGAGGATACCGGCAAAAAAAATCCTGAGAGACAAACAATATGACCCTCAGGATGATTTGTCACAAAAATATTATTTCTTAAGAAATCAGGGTAACCTTAAGTTTTACTGGAGAGCCCCCTTCATCAATTGATTCAGTATCAATCTCCATATGGAGTTCATCTCCTGTTTTGAATTTTCCTGCAATAATAGCCTCAGCCAAAGGATCTTCTATTAGTTTCTGAATAGCTCTTTTAAGAGGTCTTGCGCCAAATTGAGGATCATATCCGTGGTCAGCTACAAATATTTTTGCCTTCTCATCTATAGATAGTTTGTATCCGGCATTCTCAATTCTCTTGTACAGATCATCAAGTTCAATATCAATGATTTTACAAATGTCATCCTTGGTAAGAGAGTTAAAGAGTATCTGTTCGTCAAGCCTGTTAAGGAATTCCGGAGTAAAAGTCTTCTTGAGGGCTTTCTCAATTATGTGTCTAGTATTATCACTTATGTTGCGTCTGGTAGAATTTGAAAATCCCAAGCCTCCACCGTAATCCTTAATCTCCCTGCTTCCTATATTGGATGTCATTATCAATAAAGTATTCCTGAAGTCTATGTGCCTTCCGTTACTGTCTGTAAGTCTTCCCTCATCAAGAACCTGCAGCAGAAGGTTAAAGATATCCGGATGTGCCTTTTCTATCTCGTCGAGTAGTATCACGGAATAAGGTTTTCTTCTGACCTTTTCACTCAGCTGTCCACCCTCTTCGTAGCCAACATATCCCGGAGGGGCTCCTATCAACCTGCTCAGTGCAAACTTCTCCATATATTCACTCATGTCAATCCTTATAAGATTGTCCACCGAATCGAAAAGATATTCAGTCAGTATTTTTGCCAGCTGTGTTTTCCCTACGCCTGTAGGGCCAAGAAATATGAATGTCCCAATCGGTTTGTTTGGATCTTTGAGACCTGCCCGGTTTCTCTGTATTGCCCTTACTACCTTGTCAACGGCCTCATCCTGACCGACAATCTTTTTCCGGATGCTTTCACCCATCCTTGAAAGCCTGTCGCCCTCTTTCTCTGCAAGTCTGTAGATTGGAACATTGGTAATCATCGAAAGAACCTCAGCTACATCATTAGAATTTACCTCCTGAGGATTTAGATTCTGTTCTTCGTTCCAACTTTGCTGTGCAAGTTCAAGCTCTTCTGTCTTTTGTTTTTCCAGATCCCTTAACTCTGCGGCCTTTTCGAACTGATTGTTACTCACAGCAAGTCTCTTTTCACTTCTTATTGGTTCAATTTCATTCTCAATAGCCAGAATTGAGTCAGGAACCTTGAGATGCATGAGGTGCACCCTCGAACCTGCCTCGTCTAGTGCATCAATAGCCTTGTCCGGTAGACAACGGTCTGTTATATATCTCTGAGATAATCTTATGCATGCAATCAAAGCATCATCGGTGTAAACTACATTATGGTGTTTTTCATAACGTTGTTTGATATTCTGAAGAATATTGAGTGTTTCATCATAGGTAGTAGGATCTACCATAATCTTCTGGAATCTTCTTTCCAAGGCGCCGTCCTTTTCTATATGTTCTCTGTATTCATCAAGAGTGGTAGCGCCTATACATTGTATCTCGCCTCTTGCAAGAGCTGGTTTCAACATATTTGCTGCATCCAGCGACCCTGAAGCTCCTCCTGCACCTACAAGAGTATGAAGTTCGTCTATAAAAAGGATAATATTAGGATTTTTTGTAAGCTCATTAAGAATTGCCTTCATCCTCTCCTCAAACTGACCTCTGTATTTTGTACCGGCAACAATTGAACCAATATCAAGAGATATAAGTCGCTTGTTAAGAAGTACTCTTGATACCCTTTTTTGAGCAATCCTCAAGGCAAGACCCTCGGCAATTGCAGATTTGCCGACCCCTGGTTCGCCAATAATAACAGGGTTGTTTTTCTTTCTTCTGCCAAGAATCTGGGCAAGCCTTTCTATCTCCTTGTCTCTTCCAACTACAGGGTCAAGTTTTCCCTCATGTGCTGCATTTGTCATGTCGAAGCCAAAGCTGTCAATTACAGGTGTGTCACTTGAAAGTTTTGCACTTTTTGTTCCCCTGACAGTTCCGTCAGCCCCGGAAGGTTTTACACCTCCGTCCATTTCATCGTCATATGTCGATGTATTCATCGGCTTTGATATCTCCTTGCCTTTGAATGTAGCTCTCAGACTGTCGTATGTAATGTTGTATTCCTTAAGAATTGAAACAGAAACACCATCTTCTCCTCTTAAAATTGCAAGCAACAGATGAACCGGACCAGGTTTTGACTCCTTTAAGGACCTTGCTTCGAGATACATTACTTTTAAAGCATTTTCAGCTCCTTTGGATAAATTGAGTTTGTCTGCATGTTCAAAAGGAACAATATCCCCGACTTTTACAAGCTCCTCAATTTTTGACTTAAATACCTTGTATTCAGTTCCAAAGGTCATAAGTGCCTCAAAAGCAGAGTTATCCTGATGACGGATTATGCCAAGGATTAGGTGATCCGACCCTATAGTATAGCTACCCATTCTCATTGCCTCTTCTCTGCTGTATGAGATAATCTCATTTAGTTCATTTGATAATTGTAAGTTCATTTGTGCTTTTAAATTTGATGCAAATCTAATTAAAGACAATTAGCAATACAATTTGTTCATAAGATATTTATTTAGTATTTTTACGCCTCTTTTTATAAACAAGAAGTAAGAAACAAAATGATTCAAGAAGCTGATAATAACGCAAGAATAATCAAAATCAACATAGAGGACGAGATGAAAAGTGCATACATCGATTATTCGATGTCTGTAATTGTGTCACGAGCCCTACCTGATGTAAGGGATGGACTAAAGCCTGTTCACAGAAGAGTTCTGTTTGGAATGTCGGAATTGGGACTGACTGCGGGAGCCGGATTTAAAAAATCTGCCCGTATTGTCGGAGAGGTCCTCGGTAAGTTCCATCCACATGGAGACTCAAGCGTTTATGAAGCCATGGTTAGAATGGCACAGGAGTGGAGCATGAGATACATGTTGGTCGACGGTCAAGGTAACTTCGGTTCCATTGATGGTGATTCAGCTGCAGCAATGCGTTATACAGAGGCACGTTTCCGGAAAATTGCAGAGGAGGTTATGGCCGATCTCGATAAGAACACCGTTGATTTTAAACCGAATTTTGACGAATCACTTCAAGAACCAACCGTTATGCCGGCTAAAGCTCCGCTTTTGCTTCTTAATGGTGCTTCAGGTATAGCTGTCGGAATGGCAACAAATATGCCCCCTCATAACCTGCGTGAAGTAGTTGATGCTATTTGTGCATACATAGACGACAATGAAATCTCTACAGAAGAGCTTTGCAAATATATTAAGGGTCCGGATTTTCCTACAGGAGGTATCATTCAGGGCGTCCAAGGAATAAAAGATGCATTTGAAACAGGTAAAGGCAGAATAGTTGTCCGTTCAAAAACAGAAATTGAGGTAAGTGAAAGCGGCAGAGAAACAATCGTTGTTACCGAAATACCATATATGGTTAATAAACGGGAACTTATCGAGAAGATTGCAGACCTGGTTGAAGAGAAAAAGGTTGAAGGAATTGCATATATCAATGATGAAAGCGACCGTAACGGTATGCGTATAGTCATAAGATTGAAAATGGGATCTGTTGCCAATATTATACTAAACTTGCTTTATAAGTATTCTCAGCTTCAGTCAAGTTTTTCAGTCAACAATATTGCTCTGGTGGACGGCAGACCAAGGATGCTGAACCTGAAGCAACTTATAAAATATTTCGTCCGTCACAGACATGATGTAGTTTTACGCAGGGCACGATTCGAACTGGAACAAGCAGAAAAACGAGCACATATTCTTGAGGCATTGCTTGTTGCACTGGATTTTATAGATGAAGTAATAGCAATTATCAGAGGCTCAAAAACTGTTGATGAAGCAAAGACTAACCTGATGGCCAGATTCGAATTTTCGGAAGCTCAGGCAAGCGCAATAGTCGAAATGAGACTTCGCCAGCTTACAGGTCTGGAAAGAGCCAAACTACAGGCAGAATATGACGAACTTATGAAGCTGATAACTTACATAAAAGAGGTACTGTCAGATGTAGTGCTTCAAATGAAAATTATCAAAGACGAACTTCTTGAACTTAAGGAGAAATATGGTGATGACAGACGGACAGCTATTGAATTTTCAGCAGAAGACTTCAATCCTGAGGATTTCTATCCTGACGAAGATGTTGTTATCACAATATCTCATTTAGGTTATATGAAAAGAACCCCGCTTGCAGAGTATAGAACTCAGAACAGGGGAGGGGTTGGTGCCAAAGGCAGCACTACAAGGGAAGAAGATTTCATACAGCATATATATGTAGCCAATATGCATAGCACCATGCTTTTCTTTACTCAAAAGGGAAAGTGTTTCTGGTTAAAAGTTTACGAGGTTCCGGAGGGTACTAAGGCTTCAAAAGGAAGGGCAATACAGAACGTATTGAATATTGAACCGGAAGATAAGGTTTGTGCATACATTAATGTAAGAAATCTCAATGATCAGGAGTATATAAACAACAACTTCATTGTCCTAGCAACTAAAAGGGGAACAGTTAAGAAAACATCATTGGAGGCTTATTCACGTCCAAGGGCCAATGGTGTAAATGCAATAACAATAAGAGAGAACGACGAACTTCTTGAAGCAGTGTTAACTAACGGTCATAATGAGATTCTGCTCGCAGGCAGGGACGGAAAGTGTGTCCGTTTCAATGAAGAGAATGTCCGGGCAATCGGTAGAACAGGCGCAGGAGTAAGAGGAATCAATATCGGAGACAACGATGAAGTGATTGGTATGGTTTGTGTAGATCCTACAGCAGAAGGTAGTGAATCACATCATATACTTGTTGTAAGTGAGAATGGATATGGAAAAAGATCATGTCTGGAAGACTACAGGGTTACAAACAGAGGCGGGAAAGGTGTAAAAACACTTAACATAACAGAAAAAACCGGATCATTGATAGCTTTGAAAGATGTTACCGACGAGAATGACCTTATGATAATAAATAAATCCGGCATAACAATCAGACTTGAGGTTTCAACTGTCCGAGTGGCAGGAAGGGCAACACAGGGTGTGAGACTTATTAATATAAGGGAGGGAGATATGATAGCTGCTGTATGCAGGGTGAACAAGAGCGAGGAAAAACCCGTTGAGAATGGTTTAGTTGAAGAGTAAATGAGATATTATACAATCTTTAAATTTTAATAATTACAATGAAAAATCTATTTATTGCACTGGCACTACTATTTTCAATACAGTTAGTTGCTCAACCCAAGGAGGTAACAGATGCTCTCAAGGCTTTGGAAAAAGCGAAGAAAGAATCTGCAGATACCAAGAAAGCAGCAAATCCTGCTACTTGGCTAAAGCTGGCAGATGCTTACACTTCTATTTATGATGCTCCTATCAAGTCTCTATGGCTTGGGGCTTCTAGACTGGAACTTAAAGTGCTACTGAAAGATCAAAGAATCATAAGTACAGAAACCAAAAAAATCATGGACCAGTCTTTCTCTGTCGATATATATGAAGATAAAGAACTTTATTATTCACAAGATGGTACATTGGCAAGCTGGGTTGTTACAAAGCCATATTATGAAGGTAATCCTCTGGGAGATGCATTTACTGCACTTAACAAAGCAGCAGAGGTAGATACCAAGGCAGCCAAGACAAAAGAAATTTCTGAACAACTTGTTGCTTTGAAGAGTCGTTATCAGAATATTGCAATGTCTGCTTATGCTTTGGGAGATTACAAACAAGCCACCGATAACTTTGCACTCTCACTTCAGGCAAGTTCTCATAGTCTCGTTAAACAGGTAGATACCGTTATAATGTATTACACTGGGTTAACAGCAAATATGTCAAAGGATTACAACAGAGCTATTGAATATTTCAAAAAGGCAATTGAAAATGGCTATGATGCAAAGGGTGATGCATATTCATACCTCGCGGAAGCATATAAGGGTATTAAAGATATTGAGAAAGCAAAAGAAACTCTAAGTGCAGGTTTTACAAAATATCCTACAAATCAGAGTATTCTTGTTTCTCTTATAAATATATTCCTCGAATCCAATGATGATCCAAACAAGATTCTCAATCTGATAAAAAAAGCACAGGAGAACGAACCATCAAACGCCAGTCTTTACTATGCAGAGGGAAATGTATGGAAAAATCTGAAAGAAATTGATAAAGCAATTGCCTGCTATAATAAATCGGTTGAGATAGATCCTAAGTATTACTTTGGAACTTTTGCTGTAGGTGCTGCTTATTATGACAGAGCTGTTGAAATTCAAACCAAAGCATCAGAAGAGGTTGATGATGCAAAATATGAGGCTCTGGTTAAACAACTGGAACAAAACCTTGAGTCAGCAATAAAACCTTTTGAAACTTGTTTTGAAACATCTACAGATGAAGAAGTTAAAGCAGTGGTGGCGGAGTATCTTAAAAACATTTACTTCCGTTTCCGTGAAAAGAACGAGACATACAAAGCAGGTTACGAAAAATACAATAAGTTCCTGGAAGCAAAAAAACAGTAACATACAAATCAATTTTTTGTAGGTCATACCAAGGAGCTGTCTGTATTTGACAGCTCCTTTTTTTGTTAGAAATTGTCCGTAAGCTTTTGAACCAGTTTAAAATGTGAAAGAAACTCTCTTGCAAAAACCCTTATAACAGTATAAGCCGGTATAGCTACCAGCATGCCTATTATTCCTCCGATACTGCCTGCAATAAGAATTACAAGAAATATCTCAAGAGGGTGTGCTCTGACACTATTTGAATATATGTATGGCTGAAAAACGAAAATATCTATCATGTGAGTGAAAAAGAATATACCTGCTACAGTAAAAATAAAGATTCCTGCTTCTGGTTTGTCAATGCCATGATTTACCAGACTCATAATTGTTCCGAAAACTCCTCCGGTAATAGGGCCAATATATGGAATCACATTGAGAATACCAGCAAGGAAAGATAAGGCGATAGCAAGGGAGAAGTCTACTCCTGCAATAAGATAGAGAGCAATGCTGTTTATTATAGTTATAGCAATTGCTTCAATGGAGATACCAATAAAGTATCTTGCAAGTAATTTGTTTATAGAACTGAGTGCGCGTGTGACATTAGTCACATATTTGTCGGGAAACAGAGCCAGTACCATATCGTTGAACATGCTCTCCTCTTTTAGAAAAAAGTAAGTTATGAATGTAATCACGAATACTGCAATTCCGAATTCAATGGCAATACTTGCAATTGAGTTTAATGATTCAGATATGAAAGATATATTGAGAACCTCCTGAAACTGATTAACGAAGACTGTCTCAATTTTAAACGAGGAGTCCAGCGTCGGGAACCAATCGTGAAGAATCCTGTTGAAATTACTCAGGGGGACCGAAATCTGATCACTAAGGGAGACAAAATTTATTGAACTTAGATTCGATAGTAATTGTCCTATCAAAGGTGTTACATATAAAAAAATGCTAAAGAATACAGATAAAAGCGCAATCAGAGTTATCCCGGCAGCAATACCGTTGGGGATATGAAATTTCCGGAATTTTAAATTAATCAGTTTGTTCTTGAACGGTTTCCCTATAAGAGAAAGAATAGCAGACACCAGAATGTATATCAGTATATTACTAAAATACCATGCTAGAAAGGAAATTACAATTGCTATTGCAATTCCAACAATATACTTGGCTAACTGATTCATGAGTTTTGGGTTTAGTTCCCAAAAGTAAGAAAATTTTGTAAGTTTGTCTTACTTATCAGTTATTATTGAATATATGAAAAAAATTATCCTGTTACTGTTTCTTGCCAATATCTCTGTCTCAAAGATTTTTGCCGATGAGGGTATGTGGTTGCCGTCATTAATTAAAGAGAGAGTGTCCGATATGCAAAAAAAAGGCTTCAGGCTCACTTCAGAAGATATATACAGTATAAACCAAGCATGTCTGAAGGATGCTATTGTCCATTTTGGAAGTGGTTGTACTGGTAATCTGGTCTCATCCCAAGGACTTATAATTACAAATCATCATTGTGGATTCAGTCAGATACAAGCACATAGTTCAGTAGAGCATGATTACTTAAAGGATGGTTTCTGGGCAATGAACCAGAATGAGGAATTGCCTAACAAAGGTTTGTCTGTAAGGTTTCTGATTAGAATGGAAGATGTAACGGAGGCTGTCTTGAAATCTTACATCAGCTCTATGACAGAGGAACAAAGGTCGGCACTTGTTGCAGGAAATTCTGCTGATATAATCAATAATGCAACAAAGGACAATAACTATGAGGCTGCTGTTGAAGCATTATATTACGGCAATCAGTATTTTTTATTTGTTTATGAGGTATTTACAGATGTCCGTCTGGTTGGCGCCCCACCTTCGTCGATAGGTAAATTTGGTGGTGATACCGATAACTGGATGTGGCCAAGACATACGGGGGATTTTTCAATATTCAGGATTTATGCCAACAAGGAGAATAAACCGGCTAAATATTCCAAAGATAATGTTCCCTATAAACCAAAAAAATTCTTTACTGTTTCTGTCAAAGGAGTAAAGGAAAACGACTTTACTCTGGTGTATGGCTACCCGGGGAGGACCCAGGAGTATATTATTAGTGATGCAGTCCGCTACATTGCAAACGTGTCAAATCCGCATAAAATAAAGCTGCGCACATTACGTCTCGAAATTCAGGCAGATGAGATGTCCAAGAGTGCAGAGGTGAGAATAAAGTATGCATCAAAAAACGCATCTGTTTCAAATTCCTGGAAAAAATGGCAGGGAGAGACAATGGGAATCACAAAAAAGAATATTGTTCAAAACAAGAAAGAATTTGAAGCTGGCTTTACAAAGTGGGCGCAAGACAAAGCTGAATTCAATACACTACTAGATCAATTTAAAAAACTATATGCAGAATTAGAACCATATTCTTTTGCAAATGATTACCTTACGGAAGCTGTTAATGCTAACGAAATAATAAAATTTGCAGGTAGTTTCCATAGTGCCGTTTTAAAGGAGTCAAAGAGTCCCGTGAAAAATCCTGCCTTGCTGATGACTTTACTTGATGATTTTTATAAAGATTATTACCAGCCAGTTGACAAAAGATCATTTGTAGCATTGATAAGTGAATACAGAAAAAATATTCATGAAGACTTTCAGCCCGGATACTTCAAGGCAAAAATGAAAGAATTTGATAATCCTCAGAATTTTGCTGATTTTATTTTTTCAGAATCAATACTTACCAATAAGGATAGCCTAAGAGCCTATATTAAGGAATCACCGGATATTTCAAGACTGGAGAGGGACCCGGCAGTTGAGATGTATCTCGCTTTCAACAAGTACTATAACGATAACATAAGGCAAAAGTATGACCAGATAAACAAGAAACTTACATTATTGTACAGAACATATATGAAGGCTATTATGGAGTATGACAAAACAAAGAGTTATTATCCGGATGCAAACTCAACATTGAGGGTGGCTTATGGAAAAATCATGGGCTATAAACCAAATGATGCTGTTTATTACAAACATGTATCAACTCTTGAAGGGATAATGGAAAAAGACAATCCGGCTGTTTATGATTACAATATTCCTCAAAAGCTAAGGGATATATACAAAGAAAAAGAGTATGGTGAGTGGGAGGAAAACGGGACCGTTCCGGTATGTTTTATTGCGACAAACCATACATCGGGAGGAAACTCAGGTAGTCCTGTGCTTAATGCAAAAGGTCAGTTAATAGGATTGAATTTCGACAGAGTATGGGAGGGAACCATGAGCGACATAGCATTCGATCCTCAGATGTGCAGAAACATATCGCTGGACATAAGGTATGTGCTTTTTGTAATTGATAAGGTTGCCGGAGCCGGACATCTTATCAAGGAGATGAATCTAATAAGATAAAAAGGAGCTGTCTAATAAGCATTAGGCAGCTTTTGTTTTATAATGGATGTTGCCATTTAAAAAAACAACGGTGCAGAGGGTGAGTTTGGGTACCCACTATGTGAACGGAGCGCAAGAAAATCGAGCGCAGACCCGCGAGCTGATCTGCAAAAGCATAATATCGGGGCTGCCTTTGATTTTCAGCGGAGAGAACACAAAGTGGGTAAACCCGGTGCAGTATCCAAAAATCCACACCTAGACTAAAAATAATCCAGACTTTTGCCTCCACTTGAAATTTATTGCCCCACCTACTCTTCAACTTGATCCCCCATTGGATATGTTGTGATTATATAAAAAAAGAGACTACCTTTTAGACAGTCTCCTTATTTATACTATAAAATGTAATCTCTTATTCTTCCCTGGCCGGACGTTCGTTCGCTTGAGCAACATTAATAGTACGGCCCATGTGTTCAGCTCCGTTAAGCGCTGTAATGGCTGCAATACCTTCGTTATCGTTAGGCATTTCAACAAAACCGTAGCCTTTTGAGCGGCGGGTGTCTCTGTTGATAATAATTCTGGCAGAAATAACTTCGCCATAAGGTGTGAATAGTTCGGCTAAATCTTCTTTCTTAGCGCGGAAACTTAAACTTGAAACAAAGATGTTCATAGGGACAATAGTAAAATTTAGTAAATGTTTAATTAACAATACAAAGATATTGAAAAATCTTAAACACGAAAATTTTCTGAACTCTTTTAAAAAAAAATTATCCGCCGTAACTGCTGCCATCAAAACAGTGTGTGCAGATTGATTCTTTAGGAAGTCCAATTGCCTTTATCAAAGTCTCTATACTATTGAATTGCAGACTGGAAAGCTGAAGGTCATTTTTAATATAGCTTACCATTTGCTGATACTCAAGCGACGATGCACAAATGTATTTTTCAAGATTTCTGTCATGTGCTCCCTCTTTAGAGAGTATATATCTTCTGGTGATTAGTTCAAGGGGAGACCTTGATGCGGAGAATCCAATATATTCACATGGAAAAACCAATGGGGGACAACTTATCCTTATATGAATCTCTTTTGCACCATATTCCAGCAGTACTTGCGCATTATCCTTCAACTGGGTTCCCCTTACAATAGAGTCATCACAAAAGGCAATACGCTTTTCCCTAAGCAGACTTTTATTTGGAATAAGCTTCATCTTTGCCACAGTGTTCCTCTCAGACTGATTAGATGGCATAAAGCTTCTTGGCCAGGTAGGTGTATATTTAACAACAGAGCACCTATATGGGATTTTTTTACCACTAGCATATCCAATTGCCATACAAGTGCCGGAGTCCGGTATTGCCGATGAGGCATCCAGAGTAGTAGGGTCGTTTTCACCCATTATATAGCCCAATGTGTATCTTACATCATCAACATTAATCTTCTCATATGAACTTGTAGGATAACCATAATATACCCATAAAAATGAACATATCTGTAATTTGTCCTTTGGCGGGGCAATTTGCCTGTATCCATCCAACCCTATAAAGACAACCTCACCAGGGCCGATATAGTATTCCTCCTCATATCCAAGATTAGCAAAACTACAAGTTTCGGAAGCAACAGCGTATGCATCCTCTTTTTTACCAATTATCAAAGGTGTACGGCCGTATTTATCTCTTGAGGCATATATTCCATCTTCTGTTAAAAGTAGAAATGAACATGATCCTTTAATTTTTTGCTGGGCATTCTCTATTCCTTCAGCATAGTTCTTACCCTCCGTAATCAGAAGAGCAGTCAGTTCCGTTGGATTTGTTGAGCCCGAACTCATCTCAGAAAAACTTCTACCAAGCGAAAGAAGTTCTCTCTCCATATCTGCAATATTGTTTATTTTTCCTACTGTGACAATTGCAAATTTTCCTAGATGAGAATTTAGAATGATTGGTTGTGGATCAGTATCACTAATTACCCCTATTCCGGAATTCCCCTCAAATTTTTTCAAATCATCCTCAAACTTGTTTCTAAAATAAGAACTTTCCAGACTATGAATAGATCGTGCAAAGGTACCATTGCCGCACCATGTAGCCATTCCTCCCTTTCTTGTACCAAGATGTGAATGATAATCAGTACCATAGAATAAATCAGTGATACATTTTTGTTTTGAGATAACACCAAAAAGACCGCCCATAAAGATTAAATTTTTTAAGACGGGCACAAAAGTAAGGAAATTTCCGATTATCTTCGTTTTAATTATTAACAACACTACACTATGCAGAATATTATATACCTGATAATCCATATATTATTTGCACTCGGGATGTTCATTTCTTTTAAACTAGTAGATATAAAAGGATTAAACAGATACCAGACAATGTTTATTAATTATATTATAGCCATAACACTGACAATCATAGATATGGATGTTGCTGTCGAGGATATTTCAACCCAGTATTCATTGAAACTTATTCTACCTTCAGTAATTATCGGATTTCTGTTTATTGCAAATTTCATACTTATGATGCTATCAATTCAGAAAGTAGGAATGGGTCTCACAACAGCTCTCAACAAAATGTCTGTAGTCATTCCCGTTCTCATAGGGATTATATATCTAGGTCAAAACACATCAATTATACTTAAAGCGACCGGCATAGTTGCAGCGCTTGTCTCTTTCTGGCTGGTACTTTTCCAGAAAAAAGGCAAGGCATCATTACTATCTTACCTGTTGCCCATATCTGTATTTCTTGTTTCAGGAACTATAGATACGTTAATGGAACTGTCAAAAAAATTATTGATTTCATTACCAAACGAACAAGAGTTGTTTTTATTGGGAGTATTCGGTACTGCATTTATATTCAGCATTATATTTGTCATTGGAGATATTGTTTTAAACAAAAGCCTGCAGAAATTCACCTTGGTAACGGTTTATATAGGTATAATGATGGGTCTTTTTAATTATCTGACATCAAAAATGCTTCTGATTAACGTAGGAAGAATGGGAGGATCAATTGTTTTCCCTATTCACAATTCATCAGTAGTAATGCTTACTGCTCTTATCGGGTTCTTTTTCTACAAAGAGAAATTTTCAAATAAACAGTGGTGGGGAATTGCTCTTGCTGTAATTTCAGTTGCTCTTATAGCGAGCACATTATAAAATTAACTATTAAACTAAGTATAACGTATTTTCTTAATATAGTATCATTTATAACGTCAAGAAAATAAACGGCAATTATAAGCACAATTGACAATATCTGACCATTATTTAAATTCAATTCAATAATGGCATGGGGAAGAGATTCAATTCTACTGACAAAGCTGTTTAGAAGACCGGTTAAAATTCTGAGTATATCTGAAATAATCACCGATATTTGAGCATTACCAAGAAATGCAAGTTGTCCTAATGCAACATATAGAATAATCGCAGACAACGGGATTGCTATAAGGTTTGCAAGTAAAAAATATAAAGGGAAAAAACCGAAAGAGGAGATCGTAATAAGAGAGGTACCTATTTGACAAGACAATGAAATTGACAAAGTCGTCCAGATATATTTTACGATGGTATTTTTGGGTAATAAAAGGAGCCCTATCTTAGGATGAATTACTATTATAGAAAGAAGTGCAATAAAGGAGAGTTGAAATCCAATATCGAATAATGCATGAGGCTTTATAACGTTTATAACAAGAGCACTCAACGACAGAGTATTCATTCCTATCCTGTCTCTTTCCATATTTTTGCATATCTCATAGATGGTGGCCATTATTACCGCCCTTGTTATTGAAGGTGAGAATCCCACAATAAGTGCATAAATCCATAATGTGGTCACAATAATTATTAGTCGGATAATTTTCGAGTATCCGGAATTTCCAAGAAAGAGCAGTACAAATGAGAGAAATGAGTATATGAATCCAACATGCAGACCGGAAACTGCAAGCAAATGCATTGTGCCGGATGCGGAATAGGCATTTCTTGTTTCAGGATCAAGGAAACTTTTGTCTCCGATAGTTATCGCAATAAGAGTTGCTGACTCATCTTCGTGACCTGTGATCCCCGAAATCTTAGATATATAGCATTCTTTCAATCTGTTTATTCTGTCTTTAAAAGAGAATTTTTTAAGTTTACGAAGTACGAAATCATCTGCTTTTATGTATGATGTTGAATAAATTCCCTTTTCTGCAAGAAATTTAGCATAGTCAAAAGTCGACATTTCAAAATTCCTTACTTTTCTTGGTTTGAGTCTTGCTTGAATAGTATCACCGATTCCAAGTTTTTGGTATGGACAATTCTTATCCAGATAAAGTATCATACCCTCCTTGAATTCCGGCAACAATACTTCAATTTTCGTATACTTTAACTTTGCTGCCGGTCTCTCCGTAATAATGCAATATGTAGAGATTGTCTTACAGTCTGACAGTTTTGATTTTTTGGTTTTGAGAGATGAAAAGTCCGAAATGGAGATATTCAGCCATCCCAACATGATAAAAGACACGATTGCAGTAAAAGTAAATGAGTATTCTAGAAATGAGACTCTTTTTTTAAAGAAGTAGAGATAAATCACTATACTAAGAAGTGATAAAACAAATGAGATAATCAGAAGGAATGATATGGGTAAAGCAATTCTGCTTCCAATAAGAATCCCTGTCAGATATGCTATGGTGTATTTTAACAGGGGGGAATTGTGAAATTTATAAGCAAATTCTCTCAACATGTTATCTCTCTCCTCTTACTTTGATGTAAAATTATAAATTTCTTTTAAAATTATAATAATAAAGCTCTTTTTTTATTACTTTTGCACACCATTCCAACCATTTCTAGTTGCAATTATAAACAAAACATATATATGATAATTTTAGTATTGAATTGCGGAAGTTCCTCAATAAAATATCAGGTCCTCAATATGAGGTCGAACTCAGATTATTTGGTTCTTGCCAAGGGTATAGTAGAAAGAATAGGACTGGAAGTCGCTGTTTTGTCACACAGAGCTGATGGCAAAGACAAGTACGAAACAGAATGTCCGATACAAAACCATACAATAGGAATAAAAAAAGTTCTGGACATTTTGGTTGATCCGGCACTTGGTGTTCTCAAGTCACTTTCGGAAATTCAGGCTGTCGGTCATAGAGTGGCCCACGGGGGAGAATTTTTCAACAGCAGCAGACTTGTTAATCAAGAGGTATTGGAAGGCATTGAAAAACTTTGCGAACTTGCGCCACTTCACAATCCTGCAAACCTTCTGGGTATTAACGCCATTGAAACTCTTCTCCCAGGAACAAAGCAAGTTGCTGTTTTTGATACCTCTTTCCACCAGACAATGCCTAATTATGCATATATGTATGCTATTCCATATGAATATTATACAAAATATAAAATCCGCAGATACGGATTTCATGGGACAAGTCACAAGTTTGTGGCAAAAAAGGCTTGTGACCTTGCTGGTCTCGATTTTGAAAAGTGCAAAGTTATCACCTGTCATCTTGGAAATGGTGGTTCAATAACTGCAATTAAAGAAGGGAAATCAATTGACACATCAATGGGATTTACCCCTCTTGAAGGAATTATAATGGGCACTCGAAGCGGTGATGTTGATGCCGGAATAATCACATTTATTCAGGAAAAAGAGGGTATAGATGCAGCTGGTATCAATTCAATCCTTAATAAAAAGAGCGGCTTCTTAGGTATATATGGAAAATCTTCAGATGCAAGAGATATTGAAAATGCAGCAGCAGCGGGAGATGAAAAAGCACAATTAGCGCTTAATTTATTGTATTACAGAGTATTGAAGTATATAGGAGCGTATACTGCCGTTATGAACGGAGTAGACATGATAGTATTCACAGGCGGTATCGGGGAGAATGATCCTCATATAAGAGAAATGGTAGGAACCCATCTTCAGTACATTGGCGTTGATTTCAATCCTGCAGCAAACAAGGGAGTTAGAGGCAAAGATGTAATTCTTACTAAACCAGGCTCAAAGGTAATGATGTCTACGGTCACAACAAATGAAGAACTTGTGATTGCACAAGATACCATGTCGGTTATTGAAACAGCCAAATAATAATGTAATTAATTAAATATCAATAATTATGATAACATCTTTTGAACAGATTTTTGAACAATTAAGAACTAAGCCCAAAAAACGTCTGATTGCAGCATGGGCTGTAGACGATCATACTATAAATGCAGTTCGACTTGCAGTTGAAGCAGGAATTGTAGAAGCAACTCTTGTCGGAGACGAAAAAATGATTCGTCAGGTGTGTGCGCAGGAAAAAATTGACCCGTCAATTTTCAGGATTGTCCCAAATGACGATGAAGTAAAATCTGTTTCTATGGCTGTTGATCTGATCAACGATGGAGAAGGTGATATTCTTATGAAAGGACTATGCTCTACAGACAAGTATATGAGAGCTATACTTAACAAAGAAAAGGGACTTCTTCCAGCTAAAGCTATTCTGAGTCATGTAACTGTTCTGTCAAATCCGAGATATCACAAATTGCTTATACTTGGAGATATTGCTGTTATTCCTGCACCGGATCTTTCGCAGAAAATTGCAATTACCAATTATGTAGTAAAGACTGCAAAAGCATTAGGTATAGCTAAACCAAAGGTAGCAATCATTGCTGCTACAGAACAACTTTTACCGGGAATGCAGGCATGTATAGATGCGGCATTGATTTCAAAAATGGCAGACAGAGGTCAGATTACCGGATGCCTGGTTGATGGTCCTTTAGCCTTGGACGTTGCTCTTTCAACTGAGGCTGCAGCTGTAAAAAAACTGGTTAGTCCTGTTGCAGGTGATGCAGATTGTCTGGTATTCCCGAATATCGAATCTGCAAACGTTTTCTACAAGGTCAATTCCCAATTATGTACCGATACCAGACTCGCTGCTATTGTTGCAGGAGCAAAAGCCCCATGTGTACTGTCAAGCAGAGCAGATAGTATAGACACAAAACTAAACTCTATAGCACTTGCTGCAATAACTGCTAAATAATTATATGATTTATAGAATATTAGCCATTAATCCAGGTTCAACATCAACAAAAATCGCTGTTTATGAAAATCGTAAACAGTTATTTGTCGAAACTCTGAGGCACTCCAGTTATGAATTGTCAGGTTTCGATAAAGTTACTGACCAGTACGAATTCAGAAAGAATGCAATTTTAAAAGCGTTAAAAGACAATGATATAGAGCTTTCATCGCTCTCCGTGATCGTTGGCAGGGGAGGTCTGCTCAGGCCTATAGAATCCGGGGTATACGAGGTTAATGAAAAGATGATTGCTGATCTCATGGTGGAGACAAAAGGTGAGCATGCAAGTAATCTGGGAGGGTTGATAGCGGCAAATCTTGCAAAGGAATCTGAAGGTTGCAAGGCATACATTGCAGATCCTGTAGTAGTTGATGAGTTATCACCAGTTGCAAGAGTATCCGGACATCCATTATTTGAAAGGATATCAATTTTTCATGCACTCAATCATAAAGCAATTGCTAAAATATATGCAGCATCTGTTGGCAAAGAATATAATCAGATGAATCTGATTGTTGCGCATCTTGGTGGTGGAGTCTCTGTAGGAGTTCATTCAAAGGGAAAGGTAATTGATGTGAATAACGCATTACATGGCGAGGGGCCTTTTTCACCTGAAAGGTCTGGTACATTGCCTGCACTTGCGCTTGCCGAACTATGCTTTTCCGGAAACTACACTCTCGCTCAGGTTAAGAAAATAATAACCGGGGAAGGAGGATTAGTTGCTCATCTGGGAACGAATTCATTTCAGTATGTAGAACAAAAGGTAGATGCAGGGGATGAAAAATTTATACTTATTTCAGATGCTTTTGCCTATAATGTTGCAAAAGCAATAGGTGCATCTGCCACTGTTCTGTCGGGGAGTGTTGATGCAATTTTGCTTACAGGTGGGGTTGCTCATAATAAAAAGCTTATGGATAAGATTATTGGCATGGTCAAATTCATAGCCCCTGTTGAAATATATCCTGGAGAAGATGAAATGACAGCCCTGGCCATGAATGGTCTGGCAGTACTTAATGGTAATGAAAAAGCAAAAGAGTATTAGCAATCTGTTATCGACTATTCCAGTCGCTTATAGTATACAAGTTCTCTTTTTGAAGCAGTCTCCGGATGTAATATATTTATGAGATCATTCAGAATGACATCCGGCTCTGTGACACCTGTTTCCCAGAAATCACTTCCACCATTCAAAGTCTCTCTTTTATTGTTATTGTAAACTTTACCGTTCTTTAGGGAAGGTATGTTCTTAAAGAGCGGATTACTTTTTCTAAGTTCTTCAATGCATTTGTAGTTGTTTGGATTCAGCCAGAAATCGGCAATCATTGCTTTTTGATAAACCTCTTCGAGATTATGAGCTATAGATTTGGAAATCCCACTCTCGCTTAATATCAACTCTCCTCCTGCGTCATGAATAAGAACGCTTATATAATTGAGCTCACCTGGAATGTACCATACCTCTTTCCAGGGAGCATTCAGCAAGATTTTAGGTTTGATTGACATAGCATTAACACTCTCCTTAAGAGATAAATACCTTGATTTAACGGAGTTGTAAATGGAATCTGCGCGTTGGGTGCAATTGAAAATACTTCCAAATAATTTCAAATACTCCAGCTTTCCAAGAGGATGGTCTTCCAGATAATCTCCCAATGCAATCACATCTATTCCTAGTTCTCTTATTTTGTCAATGTAGACGTTGTTCTCACCCATGATTCCATAAGTGAATACAATATCAGGATTTAAACGAAGCAGAAGCTCATAATTCAGGGATCCCTCATAACCAATATCATATATTGTTTCTTTTTCAATTCCCATTAATACATCCTTGTCAGAAATATATTGTTTCCCCGATACTCCCACAATCAGGTTTGTCAGTCCAAGTGCTTTCATATATGCAATATGACTTGTGGACATGCACACAACTCTTTTAACAGGATATTTGATGCCGATGGTACTTAAATCATTAGATTCTTTGTCAGTTGATATAACAAAAGAGTAACTGTTGGTATTATCATTCGAAGAGCTCCAGTTGTCAATGATTTCAAACTTAGTATTCTCTTCATTTCCTGAAACTTTGAAATGTTTGGCATACTCATTACCATTTGGGAGTTCTGAGTTGATTGTTACACCTTTGTTACCTACACAGGCCGAAAGTGCAAGGGAATATAATAGAATTAGTTTTGTTTTTAGATGGGTCATCACGGAAATTTGATGCAAATTTAGCAAATTTAACTTACTTTGCAGAATGTCAAAACATGAGTTGATTATTATAGGAGCAGGTGCTGCAGGAATGCTTGCTGCTGTTGCTGCAGCACAAAAGGGGATATCTGTCTTGTTACTTGAAAAGATGGAAAAAGCGGGTAGGAAAATCAGGATAACCGGCAAGGGCAGATGTAACATAACAAATACAAAAGAGTGGGAAGAATTTTCCGGACACATTTACCCCAAGAGCCGCTTTCTAAAACCTGCGTTCTATAATTTCAGCAACCTACAAACCATTAGTTTTTTTGAAAGCATTGGCCTGCCTGTTGTTATCGAGAGAGGAGACAGGGCTTATCCAGAATCTGGCAAATCGACAGACGTGGTGGAAGCATTAGTCAGACATTTACTCTCTCTCGGTGTCGAAATTTCATATAACTCTAAAGTAATTGATATAATAACTAATAATAATATTGCAGAGAGAGTTGTTTGGCTTAAGAGTGGAAAAAGACATGAAGAAGAGGTTAAGGCTGTGATTATTGCAACTGGTGGCCTTGCATACCCGCTAACAGGATCAGATGGTGACGGTTATGTGCTTGCGAAAAAGCTCAATCATAGTTTGACCGAATGCTGGCCTTCTCTTACAGCACTCATGCCATTGAATTATAATACCGGGCTTGAAGGACTGACATTGAAGAATGTAGATATCGAATTATATGTAGGAGAGGAGTCGGTTCAGTCTGAGAGAGGTGACATAGATTTTACTAATAATGGTATTGAGGGTCCCATAGGTTTGAAAATAAGCAGAAGAGCAGTGAAGGCATTGATAAACGGAGATAAGGTTTATACTGTCATAGACCTTAAGCCGGCTCTTACGGAAGAGCAGGTATCTGGCAGGATAAAAAGGGAGATAAAAGAGCGTGGAAAGATGCAAATATGGGGACTGATGAGTCTTTTGCTTCCAAAGCAACTGATTCCACCATTTCTTGCTACCAATAAAATAAAATCAGATACCTCGGTAGGGATCAATGATGAAAAAACAATAAATCTGATAGTAAGGTCTTTAAAATACTGGAAACTGGAAATTGAAAACTATACATCATATGAGAGGGCTGTAATTACTGCAGGAGGTATCAATCTTGATGAGATTGTCTCAAAAAACATGTCTTCCAAATTGGTGAAGAATCTGTTTTTCGCAGGAGAGTTGATTGATCTTGACGCAGATACGGGTGGCTATAACCTGCAGATTGCATTTTCAACAGGATATCTGGCAGGAAATGAAGCAGCTCATCTGATAGAGAAATCAAGATGAGCTGCCAATTAAAGTATTATTTTCCGGGTTGATAAAAAATTACTTATGCGACGATGTTTCGTAGCCAAGTTTTAATTCTGTTATAACCTGCTTTGTATCAAGAGTAAAATCACCGTTCATCATCCAAGAGTAGTAACTTTGATCGCTTTTAAAGACACTCTCCACTGTCCTCCCTTTGTATTTTCCAAAATTGAAGGATGGTTCGTCCTTATCATTAAGAACCACTCTGCCCGCATAGTCTACAAAACGAGATTTTGTAGAAAAGTCTGCCAGAAATTTTATATCATTTTCAAGTATGTCGTACTTATCCAATTGGGCTTCCAGTATCTCGTAAGTTGCAACTGTGTCGGCCTCCGCCGAGTGAGCATTTTCTAGTTCTTTACTGCAATAAAATTTATATGCAGCACTTAATGTCCTTTGTTCCATCTTGTGAAAGATATTCTGGACATCCACAAGCTTTCTTTTTCTGAAGTCGAAGTTCACTCCGGCACGAAGAAATTCTTCTGCCAGCATTGGTACATCAAAACGGGTAGAGTTGTATCCGGCAAAATCACAACCAGCCATCCAGTTTGCAAGACTCTTTGCTAATTCCTTGAATGTAGGACAATCAGCCACATCTTCATTTGATATTCCATGAATTTTCTGCGCCTCAGGAGATATTGGAATAGTAGGATTGATTCTTCTGGTTTTAATCTCCTGATCTCCGTTAGGCATCACTTTGAGGGCACTGATTTCTACAATTCTGTCTGTAGCAACATTTAACCCTGTACTCTCAATATCAAAAAAAAGTATGGGATTCTTTAAGTTTAATTTCATAAGTATTTTGATTGTGCCTGTTATGCACTAACCATCATAGGCATTATAAGAGCCAGAATATCTTCGTTAGGATCTGTCTGTCCGTTAGGAAGTATAAGTGCGGCCCTGGTTGGGTCTGCAAGCTCCAGAGATATGTCTGTGTATGGAAGGTTATTTAATATTTCTATCAGAAAAGTTGACTTGAATCCAATCTCCATCGAATCTCCTTCGTATTGGCAACTCAATCTTTCATGAGCAGATATTGAAAAGTCCAGATCTTGTGCCGATATGACAAGCTGATTATATGATAATTTCAATTTAACCTGACTGCTGGCCTGATTTGAACATACAGCAACTCTCTTTGTGCTGTTCAGGAAGTCCTGTCGATTGATTACAAGTTTGTTCTGATTATTTTTTGGAATGACAGAACGGTAAGCAGGATAATTTCCCTCTACCAGACGACAGACCAGAACAAATGATTCAAATTCAAAATATGCATTTTTGATGTCAAACCTCATCTTTACCTCTTGATCAATCTTGCTTAGGATATTCTTTAGAATTGACGCAGGTTTTTTAGGAAGAATAAATGATGATTTCTGAGCTGACATAATGTCATGTCTTGTATAGCAAACAAGCTTGTGGGCATCTGAAGCGACAAGAGTAGTTTCATCAGTGCCTATATCAAAGAATACACCATTCATGACTGGCCTTAGCTCTTCTTCTGCAGTTGCATATAATGTGCGGTTTATCCCTTCCAGAAGTGCAGTTGAAGGGATTGATATCTCCGTACTATCTTCAGAAAGTTCTGCTATGTTTGGATAATCGTCAGCAAGGGTGCATGGAAGCTTTGAATTTCCATTTGCCCATGTTATTTCTATGAGGGAGGATGTCTCGTTTGTCTTGAATTCAAGTGGCTGATCAGGAAATTCTTTCAAAGAGTCGACCAATAACCTTGCCGGTATGGTAATTTCACCATCCTCAATAACATTTTCAATAGTCATTCCGGCTTTGAGACTTGTCTCTAAGTCTGAAGCAGTTATACTAAGATAGCCCTCCTTTAACACAAAAAGGAAATTGTCTAAAATTGGAATTGTGTTTTTAGATGAGATCACCCGGGAAACTGAAAGTAAACGGGCTAATAATTCTGTGCTTGAAACTACAAACTTCATATCCTTATATTTTTTACAAAGATAAAAAAAATACGTTATGGCATATAATTTGATTTCGAAATGCCCGTAAAATAAACTTCATTTCTAAAAATTATTAATTATAGTTATTATGAAAAGATATCTAATTATTTTATTTTCATCAGTTCTGATCAGTGCCATTACAACACTGACAATCATTAAAATCACAAACTCAGTTTCAGAAAGGAACGATACTGCAGCCGCAAGAGTTCCAATTCAAAAAGTCAATTTGTCAGACCAGCTCTATCCCGATTTCACTTTTGCCGCCGAGACAGCTGTTAAGGCAGTAGTACATGTAAAATCAATTAAATCAGGGATTGAACAGCCTTACTCAATTTTTGATTTTTTCTTTGGATACAGTGCCCCAAATGCAACCCCGAGAGAAGAAACAAGTGCGGGCTCAGGTGTTATCATAAAGTCTGATGGGTATATAGTTACAAATAACCATGTTATAGAAGGTGCGTCAGAGATATCTGTCACTTTAGAAAATAACAGTTCCTACAAAGCAAAAGTTATTGGTGCCGATCCGGTTACCGATATTGCACTTCTTAAAATCGACGCGCAAAATCTTCCTTACCTTAGTTTCGGCGACTCAGACGGTTTAAGACTGGGAGAGTGGGTGATTGCAATTGGTAATCCATATAATCTCAGGTCAACAATTACTGCAGGTATAGTCAGTGCAAAGGCCAGAAGCATAGCGACTATGCCTGGAGAATTCAAAATTGAATCATTTATCCAGACAGACGCAGCAGTGAATCCCGGAAATAGTGGTGGAGCTCTGGTAAATACTAGAGGAGAACTAGTTGGTATCAATACTGCAATAGCGTCCAGAACTGGTGCCTTTAGCGGTTACTCATTTGCTGTCCCCTCATCAATCACCCGAAAGGTGGTTGAAGACCTTGCAGATTTCGGGTCTGTAAAAAGGGCTCTACTGGGAATTTCCATGCAAGAAATAGATAATGAACTTGCCAGGGAGAAAAAACTGAAAGAGATCAAAGGAGTATATATTGCTGAGTTATCAAAAGGAGGAGCTGCAGAGAAAGCGGGATTGAAAGCATCGGATGTGATTACCTCTATAAATGGAATAGATGTAAATTCAGCTCCGGCTGTTCAGGAGCAAATCAGCAAATACAGACCAAATGATAAAATTAAAGTAGGAGTAGTACGCGACGGTAAACAAAAAGAGTTCTCAGTTGTCTTAGAAAGTAAAGGTGGTACCTATGCAATTAACAATGATGATAAAACCGGTCTGATTCAATTTTTTGGAGCGTCACTTAAAAAGGCAGCAAAAGATAGTCTCAAAAAATATGGTATAAAATCTGGCGTAGAAGTTGTAGCGGTACAAGAAGGCAAATTTGAAAATGCAGGAATTAAAAAGGGTTTCATCATAACTCATATAAATCAGGTTCCTGTAGAAGATGTCCCAGACATTATGAACATAATTCAGAGAAGTACAAGGTCTTTATTAATTGAGGGCGTATATCCTGACGGTTCTGTTGTTTACTATGGAATGGGTATCTAATTTTTGCAGCTTCCACTAATTTGTATTAGTTTTGCAAGATATTATATATTCATGAGACAGCTTAAGATAACCAAATCAATTACAAATAGAGAGAGTGCCTCTCTTGACAAATATCTCCAGGAGATTGGAAGAGAAGAACTTATAACCGTAGAAGAAGAGGTAGAATTAGCTCAGAGAATAAGGAAAGGTGACCAGGAAGCATTGGAAAAGCTTACCAGAGCAAACCTGAGGTTTGTTGTTTCAGTTGCCAAACAGTATCAGAACCAGGGATTAAGTTTACCTGACCTCATAAACGAAGGCAATCTTGGCTTAATAAAGGCAGCAGAAAAATTCGATGAAACGAGGGGATTTAAGTTTATATCATATGCAGTCTGGTGGATTCGCCAATCCATATTACAAGCATTGGCAGAACAGTCAAGAATCGTAAGGTTACCCCTAAATCAGGTAGGTTCCCTAAATAAGATAAACAAGGCACTTTCAAAATTCGAACAAGAAAATGAGAGAATGCCTTCCCCTGAAGAACTGGCTGAAATCCTCGATATTCCAAGAGAAAAAATAGCTGACACCCTAAGGGTATCGGGTCGCCACGTATCTGTTGATGCCCCTTTTGTAGACGGAGAAGACAACAACCTTCTGGATGTTCTTGTAAATAACGACTCGCCAAATGCAGACAGAGGATTGGTTAATGAGTCGCTTAACAAAGAGATAGAGAGAGCACTTTCAACTTTGACAGAAAGAGAGAGAGACATTGTCAAATACTTTTTTGGAATTGGTGCAAGCGAGATGACACTTGAAGAAATCGGTGAATTCTTTGGGCTGACAAGAGAGAGAGTAAGACAGATTAAAGAAAAGGCTATCAGGAGATTAAGACACAGCGCCAGAAGCAAGCTGCTTAAAACTTACTTAGGTTAAATCTGAATCACTATACTTTAAAACTCATGAAAAAACTACTAATGATTATGTTAGCAGCATTTGCTGTATTGGCCTCATGTAAACAACAGAAGGCCGTTGTAAATCCATTGTTGGCAGAATGGAATACTCCTTTTGGGATTCCTCCATTTGAGCAAGTGAAAATTGAACATTTCATGCCTGCATATGTTGAGGCAATGACTCAGCATAATGCTGAAATTGAATCTATTGTGAATAATACAGAAGAACCTTCGTTTGAAAACACAATAGTTGCATATGATAATTCAGGAGAACAATTGGATAAGATTTCTCCTGTGTTTTCCAGTCTGAGCGGTATTGACTCAAATCCTGAAGTCATTGCCCTTGCTAAAGAGCTTTCTCCGCTGACTAGCAAACATTTTAACGAAATTAACCTTAATCCCGGTCTTTTCAAAAAGGTGAAAGCTGTTTATGAGAAAAGAGACTCACTCGGTTTGGATGCAGAGCAGATGCGTCTTCTAACAGAGACATACAAAGGATTTGAAAGAGGCGGAGCAAATCTGCCTGATGACAAAAAAGAGGAACTGAAGAAGATTAATGCTGAAATTTCTGATCTTCAACTTACTTTCGGACAAAATCTTCTTGCTGAGACAGATGCATTCAAACTTGTAATTGACAACGAAGCAAATCTCGTTGGTCTGTCTGAATCTCTTAAGGCTTCAGCTGCAAAAAAAGCAGAAAAAGACAGTACTCTTAAAGGTAAATGGGTATTTGGACTTGACAATCCGAGTATCATTCCATTCCTTCAACAATCTGAAAAGAGAGAACTCAGAAAAGAGATTCTGGATGCATATCTTAACAGATGTAACAATAACAATAAAGAAGACAACAAAGCAATTATTGCAAAACTTATCGATCTTCGTCTGAAGAAAGCAAAGTTGATGGGTTTCGAAAATTTCGCTCAATATCAATTGGAAGACAGAATGGCAAAAACACCTGAGGCTGTCTATGATTTGCTTGACAGACTATGGACCCCTTCTCTAGCTTCGGCAAAGAGGGAATTGGCAGATATGAGTGTAATTGCAAAATCAGAAGGAGAAAATGCGGCTCTGGAAGCATCCGACTGGAGATTTTATTTCGAAAAAGCGATGTCTAAGAAATTTGATTTAAGCGATGCGCAGTTGCGACCTTATTTTAAACTTGAGAATGTAAGAGAAGGAATTTTTTATGTCGCAAACAAACTTTATGGCATTACATTTTCACAGATAGAGAACGTTCCTCTTCCTAATGTGGAGGCTGTTGCTTTTGAATGTAAGGATTCTGACGGATCTCATCTGGGTATACTGTTTATGGATATGTTCGCTCGTCCCGGTGCAAAAAGAGGAGGGGCATGGTGCAGTGGTTTCCGTTCACAAACATATAAAGATGGAAAAAGAGTTGCTCCATTGGTTACTATAGTAGGAAATTTCACAAGACCTGTTGGAGCAGAACCTGCACTGCTAAGCATGGATGAAGCTGAAACCTATTTTCATGAATTTGGTCACGCATTGGCTAGTCTTCTTAAAAATGTCCACTACAGTGGTGTTGGAGGGATGACAAGAGATTTTGTTGAACTTCCTTCGCAGATTATGGAACATTGGGCTTTTGAACCGGAGGTTTTGAAGGTATATGCCAAACACTATCAGACAGGAGAAGTTATACCACAGGTACTTATTGACAAGATGGTCAATTCAGGTAAATATGGTCAGGGTTTTGCTACTACCGAATATCTTGCAGCATCGCTGCTTGACATGGATTATCACATTTTGAAGGATATTCCTGCAAATTTTGATGTTCTAGCATTTGAGGCCAAAGTTCTTGGCGACAGAGGTCTTATTTCACAAATTCCTCCTCGTTACAGGAGTACATATTTCAGCCATACATTTACAGGAGGTTATACAGCGGGGTATTATTCATATATATGGGCAGAGGTTCTGGATAGCGATGCTTACCAGGCATTTGTTGAAACCGGTGATATTTTCAACAAAGATGTTGCAACAAAATTCAGAAAGGAGATTCTAGAAAGAGCCGGTCAGGACGATGCCATGAAGCTTTATGTCAACTTCCGTGGAAAAGAACCAGGAATAGATCCTTTGTTAAAAAACAGAGGGCTCAAATAGAATAAAATAATACATTTTATTAAAAGGGTGAAAGTAATGTTTCTCCCTTTTTTTTATATTTGTATCATATGCCTAAATATTGAATAGTAATGGTAATTAATGCACAGAATATTCTCCTTGTGGGTTCAATTCTTCTCTTTATTAGTATCATTGCAAGCAAAGGTGCTCATCGCTTTGGCGTTCCTGTAATGCTTCTTTTCCTTGGTGTAGGCATGATATTTGGGATCGATGGAGTAGGTATTGAGTTCAATAGTGCTGCAACAGCACAATTTATAGGAATTATTGCTTTATGCTTTATTCTCTTCTCGGGAGGAATGGATACTAAAATTCAGGATATAAAACCCATTATAGTTCCAGGTATTATGTTGTCATCTATTGGTGTGCTCCTTACAACAATAATATTGGGACTGTTGATCTATTACATTACAGGACTGGTAACTGAATTTGTTAAGTTGACAATGGCTGAATCTATGCTTTTAGCAGCAATTTTATCGTCTACCGATTCTGCTTCATTATTTTCAATACTTCGCTCTAAAGATTTGAAACTGAAACAAAACATTAGTCCTCTTCTGGAGTTAGAGAGTGGCAGTAATGACCCTATGGTATATATGATCACTCTGCTCTTAATTGGAGTTGTTCAGGCTGGAGAAATGGATACATCCAAATTTATCTTTAGTTTTATTACACAATTAGGAATTGGAGCCATGAGCGGCTACTTTTTGGGAAAGATATTTATATTTATTATAAAACTTATAAAACTGCCCAGAAAATCACAGTTTCATATTTTTTTGTTTGTATCTGTGTTTTTTGCCTACTCGTTTACTGAAAAGTTTCATGGAAACGGCTTTCTTGCTGTATATATAGTCGGATTAATGATTGGTAACAGTAATATCAAACAGGATAAATCTGCAACATATTTTTTTGATAGCATCGCTTGGCTTTGTCAGCTTGTGATGTTCCTCACACTCGGACTTCTCGTAAATCCCAGCGAACTTCTGCCTGTGGCTTTGATAGGATTTTTTATTTCCCTGGCAATGATAACGATTTCACGACCCACTGCTGTATACATTTCATTATTACCATTCAAGTCTCTTACTAACAGTGCAAAACTCTATATTTCCTGGGTAGGATTAAAAGGAGCAGTTCCTATAATTTTTGCCACATACCCTTTAGTTGCAGGTCTTGAAAATTCACGGCTGATGTTTAATATTGTCTTTTTTACAACAATAATTTCGCTGATAATTCAAGGGACAACAGTTAACATCGCAGCTCATAAGTTAAAGCTAGATTCCCAGTAAAACACTATATTTGCAATTATAATATTAACTAAAACAAATGAATGACTTCTGGCAAACGATTGGTACGCTTATCGTCGATTTTAGCAACTGGATATGGGGAATGCCCCTTTTTATTCTTTTAATTGGAGGAGGACTTGGATTTCTGATTTATTCCGGATTCGTTCCTTTCAGATACTATGGCAGAGCGCTCCGATCCCTAAAAACCAAGGAGGATGATGCACCTGGCCAGATAAGTTCTTTTGAAGCACTCACCAGTGCAATAGCTGCAACTGTGGGCATGGGAAATATTTCCGGAGTTGCAGTAGCAATTACAATGGGAGGTCCCGGTACAATTTTCTGGATGTGGGTAAGCGCCATTGTCGGTATGGCCACTAAATTTTTTGAGGGGAGTTTGACTATAATGTATAAAGGAAAGGACTCTGCCGGAGAGGTTCAGGGAGGACCCATGTACATGATAACTGAAGGATTGGGTAAAAAATGGAAGCCTTTTGCGGTTTTCTTTTCAATATTCGGACTAATTGGTACTTTATGTCTCATGCAGGCTAATCAGCTTACGGAAGCTTTGATAACTGTTTTTGTTCTTCCCATGGGCATAGAGAGTACATTTATTGTAAAATTGGTTATCGGGATTTTGATCTGTCTTATAGTTTCAGTGGTAGTATTAGGCGGAATTCAAAGAATATCCAAGGTCTCTGCAAAGCTTGTCCCTGCGATGGTGGCATTCTATTTTCTACTTGTTGCATATATAATTATTACAAATCTACCGGTGGTTCCGGAAGTTTTTGCTTCAATATTCTCACAGGCTTTTGAGTTTAAGGCCGGATTAGGTGGTCTGGCTGGCTCTGCAATTGTTATCGGTGCCAGAAGAGCAGCATTTGTAAATGAAGCAGGCGTTGGTACTGCCTCTATGATGCACGGAGCATCAAAGAACACAGAACCTATACGAGAAGGTCTTGTAGCAATGATTGGACCTTCAATTGATTCCGGATTGGTTTGTACTCTTACAGCTTTGGCAATACTTATAAATGGACAGTATGAGGTTACACAGCTTCAGGGAATTCAGATGGCTTTAAATTCATTTCAGATATCTATTCCCGGAGTGGGACACTATCTTCTTATGTTAATGGCGATCGTATTTGCGTTTTCTACAATGTTTTCTTATTCATATTATGGAGTAAAGTGCACGAATTTCTTGTTTGGTGCAAAATATGCCCATTATTACAACTATTTCTTTCTTATAATGTTGGTAGTAGGAGCAGTTATCACGCTTGACGTTGTAGTTGGTGTAATTGACAGTGCCTACGCATTAATGGCAATACCAACAATGGTCACACTAATTATACTGGCACCTAACGTTAAAAGAGAGATGAAGAAATATTTTTCAAAAAAAGAGATTAGATGAACCCGGAACAAATTATAACAAACAAATTACATGAGGCTGTCTTGTCACTGTATGGCATAAAACTGGAAGAAAGTTTTTTTCAGACACAGGCAACGAGAAAGGAATTTGAGGGAGATATTACTGCTGTAATGTTTCCCCTTCTAAAAATTTCTAAAAAATCACCTGAGGAGACCGGTAAGGAGATTGGACATCATATTTTAAGCAACAATTCTGAAATTGAATCATTCAATGTTGTAAAAGGATTTCTTAATTTAAAATTCTCAAGTAGTTTCTGGATTGGTATATTCAGAACAATAGCTTCTACACCCGATTATGGACAGGCTCCTCCTACCGGGAGATGCGTTATGGTGGAATTCTCATCCCCCAATACAAATAAACCTTTGCATCTAGGTCATATTAGAAACAACCTTCTTGGTTGTTCGGTTGCAAAATTGCTGGAGGCCAACGGACATAATGTTATTACCGTCAATCTTGTAAATGACAGGGGAATCCATATATGCAAATCGATGCTTGCATGGCAGAAGGAGGCAAATGGAGAGACACCTGCCAGTTCTGGAATGAAGGGTGACCATCTGGTTGGTAAATACTATGTTGCCTTCAATAATACTCTGAAAAGAGAAATTGAAGAGCTAAAGGAGAGAGGGATGCCGGAAGAGGAGGCAGAAAAGAATGCACCTGCACTTTTAGAAGCACAGGAAATGCTTGTGAAATGGGAGAGTGGCGATAAAGATGTAGTTGGATTATGGAAAATGATGAACTCATGGGTATATGAAGGATTTGATGTAACATATAAGAAACTTGGAGTTTCATTCAACAAAACATATTATGAATCCCAGACATATTTATTGGGCAAAGCATTGGTAAACGAAGGGTTGAACAAAGGGGTTTTCTATAAAAAAGAGAATGGTTCGGTTTGGTGCGATTTAACTGGAGATGGACTTGATGAAAAGTTACTTTTGCGGGCAGATGGAACGTCTGTATATATGACACAAGATCTTGGAACAGCCAATGAAAGATATTCGGAATATAAGTTTGACGAACATATTTATGTTGTCGGGAATGAACAGAATTATCACTTTCAGGTATTGAAACTGATTCTTAAAAAACTTGGCTTTAAATGGTCAGATTCCATTTATCATCTTTCTTACGGGATGGTTGAATTGCCGCAAGGCAAAATGAAATCCAGAGAAGGAACAGTTGTTGATGCAGACGACCTGATCGACGGAATGATAGCAACAGCAAAAGAGACCTCGCTGGAACTGGGTAAATTGGAAAACATGTCTGTTGACGATCAGAATCAACTTTTCGAAATGATTGGTTTAGGTGCACTCAAATATTTCATTATTAAAGTTGATCCTAAAAAGACAATGCTTTTCGATCCCAAGGAATCAATCGATTTCAATGGTAACACAGGACCTTTTATTCAGTATACACATGCCAGAATCAAATCAATTTTAAGAAAGGCAAAAGAACAAAATATTCAATTTCAGTTGAATGGTTCCGATTTAAGTGATAAGGAGATTGAAATTATCAAACTTCTCAATTCCTTTCCCGAAAAAATTAGAGAAGGTGGAAAAGAACACTCTCCGGCAATAATAGCTAATTATGCCTACGAACTTGCAAAGGAATTCAACCAATATTACCACGAAGTCTCTATTTTAAAAGAAGAAGACACAAAGGTCCGTTCGCAAAGGCTTGTACTAATAGAATCAATAGCTAAAGTATTATCGAAGGCGATGGGTATTCTTGGAATCACTCTGCCTGAGAGAATGTAAAATGGAGAACAAACCAAATCAATTTATACCAACATCAAAAAAAGAGGTTGAATCACTTGGGTGGGATTATCTGGATGTAATTCTATTTTCGGGTGATGCATACGTAGACCATCCCTCTTTTGGGACGGCTGTAATAGCCAGAATACTGGAAAGAGAGGGATATAGGGTTGCAATTGTTCCTCAACCAAACTGGAGAGATGATTTGAGAGATTTTAAAAAACTTGGAGTTCCTAGATTGTTCTTTGGAGTGAGTGCTGGTGTGATGGATTCCATGGTTAATCACTACACAGCCAATAAGCGTCTGAGAAGTAATGATGCATATACTCCAGATGGTAAAGCATCTCAAAGGCCGGATTATGCTGTTAAAGTATATACAAAAATACTGAAGGAACTTTATCCAGATGTGCCTGTAGTAATTGGTGGAATAGAGGCCTCACTTAGAAGATTGACGCACTACGATTACTGGAAGGATTCCCTGATGCCATCTATTCTTGTCGATTCAGGAGCTGATATTCTAGTTTATGGAATGGGAGAAAAACCGATACTTGAAATTGCGGGACTTTTAAATCAGGGAGCATCTCTGGAAGAGGTTAAAATGATTCCTCAAATTGCTTATATAGCAGATTATGAGGACAATGGTATAAAAGACAGAATTCTCTTACACTCCTATGAAAATTGTTTGAAAAACAAAATGGCATTTGTAGAGAATTTTAATATAATTGAAAGAGAATCAAATTCTTACATAGCCAAACACCTTGTAGAACCTTATCAGGATAGATTCATACATCTCAATTCTCCTAATGAAATACTTACCGTTAAAGAGATTGACTCATATTATGATCTTCCTTTTACAAAACTTCCTCACCCAAGGTATAAAGGAAAGCATATTCCTGCTTATGAGATGATTAAGTTTTCCATTAATACCCATCGTGGTTGTTTTGGATCGTGTAGCTTCTGTACTATATCGGCACATCAGGGTAAATTAGTTCAATCACGTTCCAGAGAATCAATTATCAAAGAGATCGTTGCTCTTACAAAGATGGAGGATTTTAAGGGGTACATTTCAGATGTTGGAGGCCCTACTGCAAATATGTTCGCAATGTCCGGACAAGATATGGGATTATGTAAAAAATGCAAAAAAGATAGTTGCATATATCCGAAAATTTGTCCCAACCTTAACCGGTCACATGATAAATTACTTGATCTTTATAAAGAGATTGATAAAATACCAGGTGTACGAAAGGCATTTATCGGCAGTGGTATCAGATATGACCTGTTTTTGAATGAGTATGGATATCTCGACGAATCAGGCAGAAAATATTTATATGAAATTATCGTCAATCATACATCTGGTAGATTAAAGGTTGCACCGGAACACACAGAAGAACATGTACTAAAAGCCATGGGTAAACCATCATTCAGATCCTTTATTTTTTTAAAGGAGGAATTCGAACGCATCAACATAGAAGAAGGACTCAAATATCAGTTAGTACCATACTTCATATCAAGTCACCCGGGCTGTAAAATTTCAGATATGAAATCACTCTCTCAGAACAGTGGTCTTCAGGGAATAAATCTGGAGCAGGTTCAGGATTTTACACCTACTCCTATGACAAGATCAGCAGCCGCTTTTTACTCAGGACTTGATCCTAAAACGCTTAAGAAAATATTTGTAGAGACTGACCCATCGGGGAAACAAAGACAAAAGCAATTTTTTTTCAATAAAAAGTAAAAAAAGGTAAATAATTAAAAAAAATTGCATTATAATTGCAGCCCAAAATCATTTCAGAACAGATTTTACTTATGGAGAAGAAGACAAATACACAAAAGGAAAAAGTAATTACATCACCAAATAAAACAAAGCGTAGAGCCGTTATAAGCTATGCTAATCTAACACCTGAGCTCATGGCTGCCTTTAAGGATAAGTATCCTAAAGGTTATGCCGATTATATGGGTGAAATATTCAAGGTTGACAAACCTGATGGTACATTTTTTTATGCAATATCTCTTGAAGTACCGGATGCAATCTATCTGGTCAAAATTGACGTTAAGATTGATGATTATGAGGATGCGGAACAGGGATTGTTTGGCGGTGGAAGCAGCGATGATGACAGTGAAGAGCCGGATGAATTTCCAGATGATGATACCGGATCTGCGTTTTCTGAAGAAGAAGAATCAGACGAGTAGTAAGGGATACATAAACAAATATGTAAGGCTGGGTTTTAATTCAGCCTTTTTTAGTACATTCGTCTAGTAGTAATAAAGTATGAGGAGATTTGTCTTATATATTTCGCGATGGTTAAAAAGCCTGCCTGAGAGCAGGATGTTATTTTTTCTCTCTTTTTTTGTCGGTTTGAGCAGCGGACTTGCTGCTGTATTACTTAAAAAATCTATTCACTTCTTCTCTTGGATCCTAAAAGGGTGGTTAAATACTCCTGCTGAGAGTTTTTTGTATCTTCTTTATCCCGGTGCAGGGATGTTACTTTCGCTTCTACTGGTTAAATATGTGATTAAGGATAATATTGGACATGGTGTAACAAAAGTGCTCTATGCTGTGGCAAAGAATGATTCAAAAATTAAAAAACATAATATCTGGTCTTCAATTGCCGCCAGTTCAGTTACAATCGGTTTCGGAGGTTCTGTAGGAGCAGAGGCTCCTATTGTATACACAGGGGCAGCAATCGGATCAAATCTGGCAAAAACACTTGGCCTGTCATACAAACATATGACTATACTCCTTGGTTGTGGTGCTGCAGGAGCCATTGCCGGCATTTTCAAGGCCCCTTTGGCAGGCATACTTTTTACGTTGGAGATTCTCATGTTCAATATATCGGTCACATCAATGGTTCCGTTACTGATATCTGCAGTTACAGCTGCCGCTGTCTCTTTTTTCTTTTTAGGTGATGCAGTGGTTTTCTCCAACAGCATAGAGCAGTTTAAAATGGGAAACATACCGTATTACATTGTTTTAGGAATAGTCTGCGGTTTTATCTCTTTATATTTCATTAGAGCAACATTATTTCTGGAAGACAAAATCAACGGAATTGCAAACCAATATAAAAGATGGCTGATTTCAGCACTCGGACTAGGCCTATTGATTTTTTTATTTCCTCCTTTATACGGAGAAGGATACGATTCATTGACTGCATTATTGAATAATGACGTAGGAGTAGCAATAGGAACATCAGTTTTCTCAGATTTATTTTCAAACCCATGGGTCATACCGATTTTCTTTTTTTTAGTTGTTCTGTTAAAGGTATTCGCAATGTCTCTTACTAATGCCGGAGGTGGTGTTGGAGGTACATTCGGACCAACACTTGTAATTGGAGGAATAATGGGATTTGTATTGAGCAGAGTTATAAATCTGTCTGGCATACATAGCGTACCCGAAGCAAATTTTGCCCTTGTTGGTATGGCTGGACTTATGGCAGGCGTTATGCAGGCACCCCTTACGGCTATATTTCTGATTGCAGAAATTACAGGCGGTTATGTTTTGCTGATGCCATTGATTATAACATCCGTTGTATCATTTGCCACTATCAGGACATTTGAAACATATTCGATTTATACCAAGAGAATTGCAAAACAAGGTGATCTTCTTACACATGATAGTGACCAAGCTGTCCTTACTCTTTTAAGAACTTCAGAACTTATAGAAAATGACTTTGCTACCATTCACCCAAATAAATTTCTGGCAGATCTTGTAAACATTGTTTCTCATTCAAAACGGAATTTATTTCCAGTAGTGGATGAAAAAGGTAAACTTCACGGCATTATTTCGCTTGATGATATCCGTCACATAATGTTTGACAAAGAACAATATGACAATCTCGAGGTGTCAGTTATTATGAAAGAACCTCCTGAAGTTGTATATGACGGAGAGAAAATGGACTCTGTCATGAGGAAGTTTGAGAAGAGTGCCGCCTGGAACCTCCCGGTTCTGGACAAAAATGGTAAATACAAAGGATTTGTTTCTAAGTCAAAAATATTTTCTGCATATAGAGAGCAATTACAACAAGTATCGCATGAATAAACTTTACATCGATTTTATCAGCAAGAATCTGGGAGTATTCCCTTGGCAGGTAGAGCACTGCATAGAACTTTTCGAAGATGGTTCAACAATTCCATTTGTTTCGAGATACAGGAAAGAGAGAACAGGTGGGCTGGATGAGGTTCAGGTAACAGAAATAAAACATTATTTCCAGAAATTTGATGATCTGGAAAAGAGAAAATCAGCTGTAATAAAGAGCATTGATGAACAGGAAAAATTGACAGAAGAGTTAAAAAATGAGATAGAATCCTGCCTTGACTCCAATAAGCTTGAAGATATCTACCTTCCTTTCAAACCAAAACGAAAGACAAAGGCAAGCATGGCAAAAGCTAAGGGTCTTGAACCATTGGCAGAAAAGATTTTCAAACTTGGGTTGAAGGATTGCCGGACAGAGGCTGAATCATTTATTAACGATAATGTAAAAAACACAGAGGATGCACTTTCCGGAGCAAGGGACATAATTGCTGAATGGATAAGCGAAACGCCAAAAATAAGGGAGGACCTTAGAAACGAATATCTTAAAAGAGCAAAAATATCATCCAAATCACAAAAAGGAAATGAGGAAGAGGATGCAAGCAAATACAGAAATTACTTTGATTTTTCAGGAAACATCAGCAATATTCCATCTCACAGACTGCTTGCAATTCTAAGAGGAGTAAAGGAGGGACAGCTTTCAGTCAAACTGGAAGTAGATTCAGATTATTCGCAAAACATTATTAAAAGAAGGTTAATACCAAATGGTAATGTGGCCAGCAAAAGTAATCTTGAACAGATGGAAATGGCAATAGAGGACTCATACAAAAGGTTACTCAATCCTTCAATAGAGAACGAAACTCTTAGAATAGCTAAAGAAAAAGCCGATTTGGAATCAGTTAAAGTATTTGGAGAAAATCTCACAGCCCTTCTGCTTGCTCCCCCTATAGGACAGAAAAGAGTATTAGCACTTGATCCTGGTTTTAGGACAGGATGTAAGCTGGTCTGTCTTGATTCTCAAGGGGCACTTCTTCACAACGACACAATTTTTCCGCACCCTCCGGTCAATGACAAGATAAACGCTATAAAAAAAATATCAAATCTTGTTGAATCATATAAAATTGAAATCATTGCTATTGGAGATGGAACAGCGAGCAGAGAAACAGAAGCATTCATAAAAAAAGTCCCTTTGCCAAAGGGGATACAGGTTTTCTCTGTAAGTGAGGATGGAGCATCCATTTACTCAGCATCTCCGGTTGCCAGAGAGGAGTTTCCCAATTATGACGTTACTGTGAGAGGTGCCGTTTCAATTGGAAGAAGGGTTATGGATCCACTGGCAGAACTTGTGAAGATAGATCCAAAGTCATTAGGGGTGGGACAGTATCAGCATGATATTGACCAATCTCTGCTTAAGGATATGTTGGACAACACAGTTGTCAGTTGCGTTAACAGGGTAGGGGTCAACCTTAACACAGCAAGTAAACATCTTCTAAGTTATGTGTCTGGAATTGGTCCATCAATCGCTCAGAACATAGTTGATTACAGAAATGAAAAAGGAGCATTTAAATCGAGGTTGGAATTATTGAAGGTAAAAAGACTTGGAGGAAAGGTATTTGAACAATGTGCAGGTTTCCTCAGGATACCCGATGCTGTAAATCCTCTTGACAACTCTGCCGTTCATCCTGAAAGATACGAGCTTGTCGAAAAAATGGCTAAAGACATAAACCGTTCGGTTTCGGAGATTATCAAGGAGGAATCTAAAAGAAATGAACTTGATATAAAAAAATACGTCTCTCAAGATGTTGGATTGCCTACCCTGAACGACATTATCGAAGAGCTCGCAAAACCTGGGAGAGATCCAAGACAAACGCCAAAGGTTCTTGAGTTTGCCTCAGATGTCCAAACAATTGAAGATCTTAAGATTGGGATGGTTATTCCTGGAATAGTGACCAACATAACTAACTTTGGAGCGTTTGTAGATATAGGAATCAAACAAGATGGCCTCATCCACATTTCTCAAATGGCAGATAAATACATTTCCAATCCATCAGAAGTGGTCAAGCTACAGCAGCACGTTAGTGTCAGGGTGATTGAAGTTGATTTGAAAAGGGGGAGGGTTCAATTAAGTCTTAAACAGGGGTAAATTTTTCGCTATTTTTGCCTTTGTGCAATTATCACTCCGGCTACTACTATTACTATCCCAATTATTTTTCTTAATGTAAGCCCTTCTTCGCCAAGCAAGAATGCGCCAAATGCAGAAACTACCGGAACCAGAGTAGTGAAAATATTTGTCCTGGCAATGCCTAATGATTTTATTGAATTAATAAAGAGGATAAAGGCAAGGGAAGAGCAGAGTGCAGCTAGAAACAACAATGGTTTCAAAATATCCATATTGCTAAGATTCTCTATTGAAAAGGCATTGTAATCAAAATAAATGAAAAGCGGCAGGAAAAACGCTGCCCCTAAAAGGTGCTGATATGTAACAATTGTATAGCTGTTATATTTAAATGCAAGTTGCTTCACGACCACAGAATAACCCACAGCTGCAAATACAGCAACAAAAAGCAAGAGAATTCCTATTGTGTGCGAAACTTGTAACCCTCCCTTTTCAAATACAACCAACAAAATTCCCGGAAGAGTAATTCCAATTCCAAAGATATTAAATCCAGTAATTTTCTCACTGTAGAAAATTCTTCCTGCAATCAGAGCAAAAATGGGGATGGTAGAAATAATTATAGCTCCCAGAGTAGGTGAGTTTACGATTTTTAGTCCTAATGTCTCGCCAATAAAATAGATGAAAGGTTCAAGCGAGACAAGAAGTAAAAACCATCCCCAGTCCTTTTTTGATATTTTCTGTAATTTTCGGGTTACTATTGATACTGTGAGCAATATAAAAGCTGCGAATGACATTCTGAAAAATACCAGAGAAAAGACCGGAAAATTTTGCTGAAGCAGAGAATTTGTCCAAATGAAAGAAAACCCCCAAAGAAATACAGCTGTGCAAATTGATAAGTATACAAACAGTGAGGGGCTATTTTTCATAATTAAAACTGAGTTTCATACCACCTTTAAGGCCTGTAAGGGCTCCGTCTCTTACAACCTGAACACCATTTACAAAAGTGTGAATTATTGAGGAACTGAATGATCGGTCATTAAAGGGAGACCACCCGCAGAAGTATGCCGGATTTTTAGTTGTTTTGTCATCAATCTTATTTGGGTCAAAAATCAAAATATCGGCAAAGTACCCCGGTCTTAAGAAACCTCTATCGACAATTTTAAAGTTATTTGCAGGTGAGTGAGCCATTCTGTCAATTATATCAAATTCCGAAAAGTGTCCATCTTTATGCAAATCCCACATAATCTGAAAACTATGTTGAATCAGAGGTAGTCCGGACGGTGTGTTCATGTAGTTTCTACTTTTCTCTTCAAGTGTGTGAGGAGCATGATCTGTTGCCACAACCTTAATAATGCCATCTTTAACTGCTCTTATTATTGCTTCTTTATCGCTTTGTTCCTTTATTGAGGGATTACATTTCATTTTACCTCCAAGTGATGAGTATGAGGCACTATCCAAAAGCATATAGTGTACACATACCTCACCTGTAATACCCGGGTTTATTCTCTGCGCTTCACGAATAAGCTCAATTTCCTCTGCAGTACTTATATGTAGTATATGTAACCTCGAATTATACTTGAGTGCAAGACTTATCGCTTTTTTTGTAGATAGTATGCATGCTTCCCGGCTTCTTATATTTCTGTGCTCCTCAAATGGTATGTTCTCACCATATTTAACGACAGCATCTGCAAGATTTCTCTGAATCACAGATTCTTCTTCACAATGTGTAGCTATAAGAAGAGGAGATTCTGAAAATATTCTCTCAAGAGATTCAGGGTTGTCTACAAGTAAATTACCTGTAGAAGAACCCATAAATACCTTCAACCCACATATTTTACTTGGATTGGCATCTTTAAACTCGTTGTAGTTGTCATTATTGGCACCTAAATAGAAAGACCAGTTTGCGTATGAAGATTCCGATGCTATTTTGTTTTTAGTATTAAGTGCTATTTTAGATGTAGCAGGAGGGTTGTTGTTTGGCATATCCATATATGATGTCACACCCCCAAGTACAGCTGCGGCACTCTCACTCTCTATGCAACCTTTATATGTGTTTCCTGGCTCTCTGAAATGGACCTGATCATCAATAATACCTGGAACCACTATGAGATTTTCTGCAATTATTATTTCATCTGCATAGGGAAGTTCATCAGTCTCTCCATATATATGAGAGATTCTGTTATTGACAAGAAAGAGGCTACCTGTAAATGATAACCCCTCATTAATAATTCTGCCGTTTTTTATTAGTATTGACATAGGCTATCTTGGTCTTATTTTTCTTAATTTCATTTTTAATACACCCCAGAATGCCTCGCCGAATATCCCGCTGCTCATTTTGGATGTCCCTTCTGTTCGGTCAACGAATATTATTGGAACCTCTTTGACAACATATCCCAGTTTTATTGTGTTATATTTCATTTCAATCTGGAATCCATATCCTTTCATCCTTATCTTAGACAAATCAATTTTTTCCAGCACCTCTCTTTTATAGCACTTGAAGCCCGATGTTGTGTCAAAAACATCAATGCCTAAAACTTTTCTAACATACATAGATGCATAATACGACATTATAACTCTGCCTATAGGCCAGTTGATAACACTTATTCCATTGCAATATCTTGATCCTATTGCCAGATCTGCTCCATCACGACAGACATTGTAGAGTTTGGGTAAATCCAAAGGGTTATGAGAAAAATCCGCATCCATCTCAAATATGTAGTCATACTTTTGTTCGATTGACCAGTTAAACCCTGTCATATAAGCGGTTCCTAAACCGAGTTTCCCTTTTCGCTCAATAAGAAACAATGATTCAGGAAAATCTTTTTGGAGTTCTTTAACAATATCGGCCGTTCCATCAGGTGAACCATCATCTACAATAAGAATATGAAAACCCTCTTCAATCGAGCGAATTGTCCTTACTATCTTCTCAATATTCTCCTTCTCGTTAAATGTAGGGATTATTACTATCTTATTTGATGTCATCTTATTTTTTTAAATGTCCGGCAAATTTATAAATAATTCTTCAATATAATCAGCTCTTTAACCTTAATGGCAATTAGTCTTATCCACAAATAAACCAATATAGGAAACACTAAAAAGACCAACTTGTTATAATCGTATGCAGATCCAAAGTCAAGGTAAAGAATAGAAAAAATTGATCGAGTAATTCCACATCCATAACATTCTATCCCAAAAATATTCTTTATAAGACAGAATGTGAGACCATTATCAAATATAAAACGCTTTGGAATCAAATATAGGGAAAAGGGTAAGATTGCCAAAAGTGCAATATACAATTTATATATAATGATCGTTTGCCTAAGGTCTCTGCTTGTTAACAACCACTTTACCATTACCATCCCTGAAATTGCCAACCACAATCAGAATGAAATCAATCAATGTCCATAAACCACAGCCTCCGAGAGTCAAAAGTTGTACAATACCTATACCTATACTCTTTGTATAGAATCTGTGAATGCCAAAAGTCCCCAGAAAAAGGCAAAGCAACAAGGTTGTCAGCCAGTCGAATTCTGAATGGTTGCTTGTATTAATTAGACCTACTCCGCACCGGATACATATTCCGGCATCGGGAGAAGTTTCCGCTTTACAGTTCGGGCAATACCTATTGCCAGCTAAAGGAGGAGTTCCACAGGCGACGCACATTACCGCCTTTTCTGAAACCTCGTTTCCGCAATTTCTACAATACATATTAATATTTGTTTGGTTTTAAACAAAGTTATAAATTGATTGTAAATAATTCCACTTTATAGGCTAAAAAATTTGGTATAGAAGATTAAATATTTACCTTTGCACCCCGCTAAAGAGAGTGTTTTGACATAACAAAGGTTTTTGAAAATAAATCATCAAAAAATCTTAATTTTTTCAACAATAAATTTGTTAAATTAAAAAAGATGTTTACCTTTGCACTCCCCAAACGAACAAAGGCTTTCAGAAGCTTTTATTAGGGTGGAGTTCTTTGAAAATTTGGAAGACAAGTACAACTTAAAAAGTACAATAAAGAGTAGAGCGTTAATTTCTTTTTGGAATTAAATATAGAGTAATAGGACAGACTAAACATTTAAAATTTTTACAATGAAGAGTTTGATCCTGGCTCAGGATGAACGCTAGCGGCAGGCTTAACACATGCAAGTCGAGGGGCAGCGAGGGTAGCAATACC
>JBAZZA010000008.1:0-125619 GCA_041659025.1 Bacteroidales bacterium
TCCAACACGATCGCCCGGAATGGGGGTCACAATGAAAACGGAATGGGGGTCAAGATGATCCGGAATATACAAAATTAGCCACACTAGGTTAATAGTGCACAAAATTGATATCAATAAAGAGACTAATGAGATCACTCCTTTTTATTCAGATAATACAATTATTATAAACGAAGATATTGATCTTATCATAAAAAAACGATTAAGCGAATCGATGAACTCAAGTAGAGCTTTTGAGGCTCAAATTTCTGACAGAAATGATGATTCTGTTTACTCAATTATTGGGAAACTATACAATGAATCAGATGAGAATTTTGTCGTGTACTCAAAAAATATTGTTGATAAACTAATAAGTTGTCAAAAGGCAAAGAATATTCCTGGTGGTCACTTAATAATTTGCGAAGGAGAATATAATGTGGACTCATCGCCATTATACATTTATAGCATTTTTAAAACTGAATCACACGATGCAGTTACATTTAATCCAATTAATAACGAGCTAAATTTATTAAGAGATATACTTTTAAGTCCCGCGCAAAAATTATACAAAATTGGTTTTTTTGCTATTGGAAGCGATATTGAACTTTCTCATGTTTTTGACACATCTATTAATTCAAATTATTTGCCAGCAAAATATTTTTATAATAATTTTTTAGGATTAAATTTAGAAAGTAATGATAAAATCAAAACTGCAACATTTTACCAAGCAGTAGAAGATTTTATTTACAAAAAGGTTAATGAGACAGATGAACAAATAAGATTAATAACACTCCTAAATAGCGAGGTATTTAACAAATCACGGCCCGCAATTGAACCAGACTTCTTAAAAAACGATTTGAAAGGGGACATTTTAAGTTACTATTTAGCAAATATCGCTGACCAATTTGGGAATGGATTTATTAAAAATATTGATTTAATTCAACAAAAAGAAAAAATACAAAGAATTACAATCGTTAAAGGAATTACTTTGTTGGTTTCAGACGAAATGATGAGTAAAATCAAATTCACAGATTCAGAAAATAGTAAAGGAAAAATTGTTACAATCAATGAATAATACAGAAAAAGAATTTCTAAATGATTATTATAAATTGCATCCATTTCTAAGGTTATTTGCTGAGCATGTCCAGAAAGTTATAAATACATACACTGAATTATTGCCATCAAAAGAGCGTCTACAAATTACATATAGCCCTAGAATTAAGGATGACGACTCAATTATTAAAAAGGCATTTTATAGACAAAAAAAGTATTCATGTCATTTAAAAGAAATAACTGATAAAGTTGGAATCAGATACGTGTTACTTTCTACTGAAGATGTCAACTTTATAAGTGAGAAAATTACTGAGAATAATTTGTCTTGGGATTTTGTACCAAGTTGCACAAAAAAATATCTTGAAGACATTTTTAATAATCCAAATATTTTTGATTATCAGTCAAATCATTTCGTTGTTAAACCAAAATCAGATTTTTTTGTTGATAGTGATGTAGATATTGATTACATTACATGTGAAATTCAAATTAGGACAATACTCCAACATGCTTATTCTGAAGTAAGTCATGATAGTGTTTATAAGGGTCGATTTAGTCATGATAGAGAACTAATTCGTATCCTATCTAGATCAATGGCTTTAATTGAATCTACTGATGACAATTTCGAAATAGTATATGATAAGATGAAAGACAAAAAAAGGCCATACATATGTTTTTCACATTGGCTTCTAATTAAATATGTTACATATGATTCAACTTTTAAAAAAGAATCATATATGACTGATTTAGTTGACAAGTTATTAATAACATATCCCGAAGTTATTGATGAGCGTGACGAAATTTCAAGATTTGAAAATGAATTTAAATCTTATATCGGACCAGCAATTCAAAAAAGGGAAGAATTATTATTTAAACAACCCGCATCGATATTGGCAATGTATTTAGCAAAAAATAAAAGAGGAGATATTAAAGAAAAATGGCCATACTCGAATTTTCTGCTTGAGACAATATTTGATACATTGTGTATACCCAGAGAAAGTTAAAAGAGCATTTTGTGGCACTGTCCAGAACTTTGTGTAAACGATAATTGAGTCTTCATAATTACAAATTCTGTCTTCAAATATTCTTACTTGTTTTGTTCCGGAGAAATAGGGTTTCGTCAGACATAAAATCTTCCTTAGAAACCTGAGGAGTTATTACAGATTCTATATATCTGCATTCCAGCAAGATATGATGTAATAAATCTATGTAGTTCTTATACATACTCAACTTCTTCTAAGATATGAGTTCCTATATATGGACTTAGTCCTTTAAGAGTAACAATATCCAGCTTCTGGTTTTTGAATTTATTTTCAAGCGTTTCGCAAGAGTTGATATAATTTATGTAAGTCTCCTTATCTTCATCAAAATCGATAAGAATGTCAATATCACTAGATTCACCTGCTTCATTGCGATTACATGAGCCAAAAAGACCAATTTTTGACACACCAAATTCTCTCAAAGGTTCTCTGAGAGTTCTAAGGGTTGCTAAGATTTTTGTTCTAGGCAGCATAATTCAGTATTAGTTTCCTATCAAAACAAAAGTAATCATTTGCAATTTACATCTCAAATATTGATTGTGCTATAGCCTGAGAGGGCATTGCAAAGGATGCATTTGGGTACCCACTGCGTGAGTGCCGCTGTAAAAAAACAAGTAGCGACCCCTGCCTCTGATTTACACAGGCAAAATCCAGAGGGGGCGCCTTTGTTTTTTAGCGGAACGAACGGATAGTGGGTAAATGCGGTTGCATGCCTTAACAGGCTATAGCACTTCAATCTAAAAGAGATGTAAATCACACATTAGGTGAGATAATAAAAAAAGCTAAGTAACTTAAAACATAATTACTTAGCCTTTGCAAAAACGAATTTTGTAGCCCCACCGCGACTCGAACGCGAATCTGAAGTTTAGGAAACTTCCGTTCTATCCCTTGAACTATAGGGCCATGAATGTTACTTAGTATCGTAACTCCATTTATAATACATGGCACCCCAGGTAAATCCTGCCCCGAAGGCAGAGAAGATGAGGGTGTCACCTTTTTTCATTTTCTTTTCAAATTCCCACAGCACCAAAGGTATGGAAGTTCCTGCAGTATTGCCAAATTTTTCAATATTTATAAGTATTTTTTCTTTGGTAAGACCCATTCTCCTGCCGGTTGCCTCAATGATTCTCATGTTAGCCTGGTGAGGAATCAAAAATGCAATATCTTCTGCTTTAAGATTGTGCTTCTCCATAATTTCTACAGAGACATCTGCCATTCTGCTAACAGCATACTTAAACACAACTTGTCCGTCCTGATAGACAAAATGCTCCCTGTTCTTTACTGTCTCCTCTGTTGCGGGATACATAGATCCGCCTGCCTTCTGGTAAAGGAACTGGCGTCCTATGCCATCTACATGGAGTATTGAGTCCTGTAATCCAAGTGAAAGATCTTCGGTAGGCTCTATCAACATAGCAACTGCAGCATCGCCAAATAGCGGGCATGTTGTCCTGTCCTGATAGTTTGTAATTGAAGACATCCGCTCTCCGGTTACAAGCACAACTTTCTTTGCAAGTCCCGATTCTATGAATGATGCTACGGTGGCAAATGAAAAAAGAAATCCTGAGCAACCTGCGTTAATGTCATAACCCCAGGCATTCATGATACCTACCTTGTCACATATAATGTTTGCAGTAGCGGGGAACATCATGTCAGGAGTCACTGTTGCACAAAGAACTATGTCAATCTCCTCCGGTTTTGTTCCTGTTTTGGCTAAAAGTTTTTTTACGGCTTCGGCTCCAAGATGCGATGTTCCAAGCCCATCCTCTTTAAGGATCCTTCTCTCTTTTACTCCAATGCGTGACATTATCCACTCATCGGTAGTTTCAACCATTGTCGAAATCTCGTCATTTGTCAGTATGTATTCCGGCAAAAACGCTTCGATTCCTGTTATGATTGCTTTCTTATTACTCATATGGTATTTACTCTTAATAATTATAATAAGTTTGGATACAAGTGAACATAAAAAATTACCGGGATCATGGCCATAAAACTGCAGATCTCGGTAATCTCAATTCTCATCTGCGTTAAGATGTAGCTTTTTCTATTACTAGACGACCTCTGTAAAAGCCGCACTCTGGGCAAACTCTATGATAAAGTACTGCAGCACCGCAATTTGAGCAGCTGCCCAATGTAGGAAGTTCTGCTTTATAGTGAGTTCTACGTTTTCCTTTACGAGCCTTTGAAATTCTGTGTTTCGGATGTGCCATTTTAAAATATTTTAACAGTATTAATTCAGTAAATTTTTCAATTTGTCAAACGGTGAGTTATTTTCTTTAACAACTTTCTCTCCGGCGACAGATTTAAGTTTTGCAATCATTTCAGGGTTACATTCTCCCTCTTTGTGAATCTTCTGAAGTGGCAGTGAAAGACATATATAGTCATAAAAAAACTGCTTCAGGTCCAATTCAGTCTCTGTTGGGTCAAGTGTTATAATTGCGTCATCATCCTCCTCATCCTCATTCCTGACAAATTTGACAATCAGCCCTGCTGTGGTGTAGACAGGAAGTATAAACTCATCCAGGCACCTGTCACACTCTACCACTACCTCTCCTTTTATCTTACTCTCCAGCTTTATCCATGTTGTCTCCCTCACAAGTTCAACCACAACATTAAGAGAAGCTTTTAGTATCTCAGAGTTCTCAAAGCTCTCAAAAAATGAGTTCTCAATTGAAAAAACATACTGATGTCTGCCAATTGATAACCCTTTTATCGGGATAATATAATCTCTATTTGAACTCTTTCCCATAAATAAAATGAGCCCGCAAAGTTAATCTATTTTTTGAAAATAGCAACCCCAATCAGCCCTTTCTTCTTTTTCTATCGTTCTCGTCCAGATAAATTTTCCTTATTCTGATTGATTTTGGTGTAATCTCAACCAGTTCATCTTCTTGTATATACTCCAGAGACTCTTCAAGACTGAAGATAATAGGCGGTGCAAGCATTGCCTTGTCGTCGGTTCCTGATGCTCTGATATTTGTCAATTTCTTTGTCTTACAGATATTTATACCAAGATCTTCTCCACGAGTGTGCTCTCCTACTACTTGTCCTGCATAAATCTCATCACCCGGATGGATAAAAAACTTGCCTCTGTCCTGAAGTTTGTCCATTGCATAAGCAATTGCCATTCCGGTTTCGAGTCCTACAAGAGAGCCGTTGTTCCGCTTCTCAATTTCTCCCTTGAATGGTTCGTATCCTTTAAAACGATGCGCCACTACAGCTTCTCCCTGGGTTGCTGTCATAAGGTTTGTTCTAAGACCAATCAGGCCGCGTGCAGGAATATCAAAATCCAGATGAACTCTGTCACCCCTGTGTTCCATGTGTAAAAGGCTACCCTTTCTACGTGTTGCCATTTCAATAGCCTTGCCTACCATCTCATCGGGAAGGTCAATTGTAAGGTGCTCGATTGGCTCGCATCTTATACCATTGATTGTCTTGTCAAGAACCTTTGGCTGTCCTACCTGAAGCTCGAAACCCTCTCTCCTCATTGTCTCTATCAATATCGAAAGGTGAAGTATTCCTCTTCCGTTAACTATAAATGAATCTGCAGTAAGGCCATCCTTAACCTTTAGTGCAAGGTTCTTCTCAAGCTCTTTCTCAAGTCTGTCCTTAATGTGACGCGATGTTACAAATTTTCCCTCTCTGCCAAAAAACGGAGAGTCATTTATTGTAAAGAGCATACTCATTGTAGGCTCATCAATTGAGATTGGAGGAAGTGGTTCCGGATTTTCAATATCTGCAATAGTGTCCCCGATTTCAAAACCGTCTATTCCAACAACTGCACATATATCTCCGCTTCTTACTTCGTCTGTCCTTAATTTCTCAAGACCTACAAATACAAGCAGATCCTTAACCTTTGACTTTTCGAATGAGCCATCCCTTTTGCAAAGTGACACCTGCATTCCGGGTTTGAGAACTCCTCTTCTCATTCTTCCCACTGCTATTCTTCCTACATAAGGGGAGTATTCCAGCGACGAAATAAGCATCTGAGGTGTTCCCTCAAGCATCTCCGGTTCCGGTATCTCTTCCAGAATTGTATCAAGAAGTGCCGAAATATCTGTTGTCGGTTTTCTCCAGTCCAGTGACATCCAGCCTTGCTTGGCGCTTCCGTAAACTGTTTTGAAATCAAGTTGTTCTTCGGTTGCGTTAAGGCTGAACATCAAGTCAAAAACCTGCTCATTTACATCGTCGGGGCGACAATTCTGCTTGTCTACCTTATTGATGACAACTATAGGTTTCTTTCCCATCTCAATCGCCTTCTGAAGCACGAACCTTGTCTGAGGCATTGTGCCTTCGAAGGCATCTACCAGCAGCAATACTCCGTCTGCCATATTAAGCACTCTCTCTACTTCACCACCAAAATCGGCGTGGCCCGGAGTGTCTATAATATTGATTTTATAATCTTTGTAGGGAACAGATACATTCTTCGCCAGAATGGTTATACCTCTTTCTCTCTCCAAATCGTTACTGTCCAGGATTAGGTCTCCCATCTTTTCGGCATCCCTGGCGAGTGTTGCCTGAAGAATCATTCTGTCCACAAGTGTGGTTTTGCCATGGTCTACGTGAGCAATGATGGCAATGTTTCTTATTTTTTGCATAATTAGGGTGCAAAAGTAGATAAAAATATTACTTTTGCGGGTTAATATACGAAAATTTATCAGTAAATGGTAGAAAAAATAATTATTCTGGACTTTGGTTCACAGTTTACTCAGCTGATTGGCCGCAGATTACGTGAACTAAACGTCTATTGCGAAATAGCTCCTTTCAATAAAATTCCTGTACTGGATTCAAGTGTAAAAGGTGTTATCCTTTCAGGCAGTCCCTTTTCTGTACGGGATCCACAGGCTCCAATGGCAGACTTATCGAAAATCAAAGGTAAACTTCCACTTCTGGCAGTTTGTTATGGTGCCCAATACCTTGCCCATCATTTTGGAGGAGAGGTAAATGCGTCTTTGGCAAGGGAATACGGCCGTGCAATGCTTAAAATTGATGACCCCGGTTGTCCTTTGTTCAGAAATATAACATCAAATACTCAGGTATGGATGTCACATGGTGACACTATCTCCAGACTTCCTTCCGGAGCAGTTCCGGTAGCATCAACCGGAGATATTGCTAATGCAGCATTCCGCATAGAGGGAGAGAAAACATTTGCTGTACAGTTTCATCCGGAAGTTTTCCACACCGACCAGGGGGCACAGATACTTGAAAACTTCGTTAAGGGAATATGTGGCTGCAAAGGTGACTGGACCCCGGACTCTTTCATAGAGAGTACTGTTAAAGAGTTGCAGACCAAGCTTGGAAACGACAGTGTTGTATTGGGTTTGTCTGGTGGTGTAGATTCGACAGTGGCCGCTGTACTGCTTCATAAGGCAATCGGCAAAAACCTTCACTGCATATTTGTTGACAACGGTCTTCTGAGAAAGGACGAATTCAATTCTGTTCTGGAATCATATAAGGATATGGGTCTTAATGTGACCGGGGTAGATGCCGGAGAGAGGTTCCTCGCAGCATTAAAGGGAGTTTCCGACCCGGAAAAGAAAAGAAAAGCAATCGGCAATGCCTTTATTGAAGTTTTCGACGCCGAATCACATAAAATTGAGAATGCCTCATGGTTGGCCCAGGGGACAATATATCCCGATGTTATAGAATCTGCATCTGTCAACGGCCCGAGTGCAACTATAAAGTCGCACCATAATGTAGGCGGTCTGCCCGATTTTATGAAACTGAAGATTGTCGAACCCCTGCGTTCACTTTTTAAGGACGAGGTGAGAAGGGTTGGTCGCGCACTTGGAATTAAAAACGAACTCATTTCACGTCATCCTTTTCCTGGTCCGGGTCTTGGAATCCGTGTTCTTGGAGAAGTAAGCAAGGAGAAGCTGGATATTCTTAAAGAGGCTGATTATCATTTTATCCACGAATTACGTGAAGCAGGTCTTTACGACAAGGTATGGCAGGCAGCAACAATTCTGCTTCCAATCAAGAGTGTCGGTGTAATGGGTGACGAAAGAACTTATGAGTATACTATTGCATTAAGGGCGGTTACATCTACAGATGGAATGACAGCCGACTGGGTTCACCTGCCTTATGAATTTCTGGCGAAGGTTTCCAATGAGATAATCAACAAAGTAAAAGGGGTCAACAGAGTAGTTTACGACATCTCTTCAAAACCGCCTGCTACGATAGAGTGGGAATAAATTTTCTGACAAAATCAGAATCAAAAACTGAAATCCACACCCACCATTGCAACTGTTCCCGGCATTGGGAAACCCTCGTTGATATAGTATTTTACCCCTGTCAGGTTTTCTCCTTTCACAAAAAGATTCAGACCACGATCTTCCGACCAGAATCTGTATGAGATCTTACCATTCAAAAGGGTGTAACTCTCCTTTAGGGAGCTGGTGGTGTTAAGGTACAACGACCCCACATACATCATGTTCAGATTCAGGTTTAATCTCCCAGGCGAATAGCTTCCGTTTATAAACAGCTTGTTCTCAGGAGCTGCAATAAGTGGTTTGCTTGTATGCAGATAACTGTAGTTAACATCAAAACGCATCTGTGTAAAAGGACGATAACTCGCTTCAACCTCAAACCCTTTGTTTATAAAAGCTCCAGTGTTGACATTTAAAGGGCGTCCGTTAACTATTACAACTTGTATCATATCCTTTCCATCTATGTAGAATCCTGTCAGAACACCTATAAGATCACCTCCTAACAGGGTCTGCTCAAATGAAATTTCGTAGTTGACAGAGTTCTCCGGTTTAAGATTCGGATTCTGAGGCGGGAACATATACATCTCTCTTATATTCGGACTTCTGAATCCTTTGGAAACCGACACTTTTATTACGTTATCTTTATATGCCCTGAGTGTTGCTCCTATCTGGGGAACCCATACTCCACCAAAAACACTGTTGTTCTCGTATCTTATCCCCCCGTTTATTGTAAGCTTCCCGGCAATCTCCTGCTGTGCAATAAGGTACCCTGCAAGTTCATTCACGGTTTTGTCTACCAGTATCAGGTCCGGAGTTGCCGGCAAACTGGATTCGGGAGCTTGAAAGTATGAGTTCCAAGCCAATCCGCCCCAGTTTTTATAGTCCACCCCAACCGTAAAAGTGTTCCCTTTAAAGAGACCGAATGTCTGGAACAACATTGCTCCTATATTGTGATCCTCAGAATTGAAAAAATAGTTTGGCCTTGGCGCACCAAGTCTGTATCCGTCACCTATCTTATGATCACCCCAGTTATAGAAAAATTTAAAAGCGCCTGAACTCTTGTTGTAGTTATTTTCAAGAGACAGCGATGATGACCCTCTTAAAATATTCATATTGTTATCAATAATTGGGTCGCTCTCCTTACCCGGATTATGATTGTAGATTTTTGCGATACTTAGATCTGCCGAAATTTTATATCTGTCGTCAAATTTATATCCAATCTTAGCAAATCCGTTTGTGATGTTGAATTTAGAATTCTCGCGGTGTCCGTCGGTCCGGTCATGGTTAAACGACACAAAACTGCTAAACCCTCCTTTTTTGTATCCGTTATTGATCATAAATTTCTCAGTGCCGAATGACCCGGCCATTATTCTGCCTCTGGTCGTCCGCCCGTCGGTAAGCTGATCTCTCGTTATTATATTTATCACTCCACCCATTGCGTTTGAACCGTATAACAGAGAGCCCGGGCCACGTATGACCTCTACTCTTTCTACATCGGAAGCAACATATGTATCTGGAAGCGAATGTCCGAAAATACCCGCCCATTGAGGCTGACCATCAAGCATCATAAGTACTTTGTTACTCTGTCCGACACCTCTTATGTTAACGACTCCGGCTGCTCCTTCTGAGAAGCCAAAACCCGTAATACCCTTCTGGGTTACGAAAAGACCGGGTATATGTTGTGAAAGGACAGGCATCAGAGCCGACTCGCTGCTGGCATCAATCTCTGCCCTCTCAATTACCGAGAGCGACAGTGGTACATTGTTTCTGTTGACCCTGGTTTTATTTGCAGTAACCACTACACTGTTGAGCTTGTTTATGGTTAAAGTATCCTTTTCTTCTGCAAAAATCATATTGCATGACCCTAAACCCAGAGCAATCAATAATGCCCCTCTTATACACAAATCTCTTTTAAAAATCATCTGTTCAATTATCGTTAATTATTTATCACCGTCTGGGATGGCACTTTAATATACCTTCTCTCCAGCGCTCGCTGTTTATATGCGTATAAATCTCCGTTGTGAGAATACTTTCGTGCCCCAGCATCTCCTGCACGACTCTCAGGTCGGCACCATTTTCTACAAGGTGTGTTGCAAATGAGTGTCTGAATGTATGAGGCGAAATCTCTTTGCTTATTCCGGCCACAACTGCCTGTTTTCTAATCATGATAAAGATCATCTCCCTGCTGAGCTTTCCTCCTCTCCTGTTCAGAAAAACAATATCTTCACATCCCTTACTCACCTTTTTCAGTTTTCTCAACCCGAGATAAATCTCCAGAGCCTCTGTAGCCGGCCCCCCTATAGGAATCAACCTCTGCTTGCTTCCTTTCCCGGTCACCTTAATAAACCCTTCCGGCAGAAAAAGGTTAGAAATTTTCAGGTTGACAAGTTCGCTGACTCGCAATCCGCATGAGTAAAGCACTTCACAAATTGTCTTGTTTCTGTGCCCCTCCTCCGCCGAAAGGTCCACGGAATTTATAATATCTTCCACTTCAGATACAGAGAGTACCACCGGCAGATATGGTCTCATCTTGGGTGAATCCAACAGTTCAGTAGGGTTTGAACTTATTGTTCCTTCTATTTCCAGATATTTGTAAAAAGATTTAAGGGAACTGATAAGTCTGGCTTGCGATCTTTTTGAGAGAGAGGCATTAAGCTGCGCGGCCAGAAAACCTGACAACAACTCCGGAGTCACTTTATCCAACTCCCCGGCAGTCGCATCTTCTTTGTCTCCCGAAACATAAGTATCTAGCTTTTCAATGTCTGAACAATAGGAACTTATGGTGTTTTTGGAAAGCGAGAGCTCCAGCCTCAGATAAGAGGCATAGTCTGCTACCAAATTGTTACGATAGGTCTTTTTCAAATAAAATGAATTACTTTTGCACAACAAAACTAATACAATTATGCACGAAAAGAAAACCAAGATCATCTGCACCATTTCAGACAGAAGATGCAATCCTGAGTTTATTCAATCACTATATGAGGCCGGAATGAATGTGGTAAGAATCAATTCTGCACATACATCCCTGGATTCTTCACTGAGGATAGTAGAGAATGTAAGAAAGGTCTCAGACAAGATAGCAATACTTATAGACACAAAGGGCCCTGAAATCCGTATCACAAAAATGGATAACAGCGAAGGTTTTACAGTTGAAGCCGGTGATCTGGTTGAATTTGCCGACAACGTTGAAGGTATCTCCACCAAAGGGTTGTTATTTACAAATTACTACAATTTTGTAGCAGAGGTGCCCGTAGGTGTGAATATTCTGATTGATGACGGAGAGATATCCCTAACAACAAAGAGCAAAAGAGACGGAAGGCTTATATGTGAAGCCAACAATAAAGGTGTCATCTGCGGTAAAAAGAGCCTTAATGTCCCTAATGTCAATATTAAGCTCCCATCAATATCGGACAGAGACAGAGAGTTCATTTTATGGGCCATCGAGAATAAACTGGATTTCATTGCCCATTCATTTGTAAGGAACAGGGATGATCTCCTGGCTGTACAGAAGATCCTCAATGAACACAACAGTCACCTAAAGATTATTTCAAAGATTGAAAATCAGGAGGGTGTTAACAATATTGATGAGATTCTCTCATACTGTTATGGTGTTATGGTTGCCAGAGGAGATCTGGGTGTAGAGATTGAGTATCAGAAAATTCCTACCATTCAGCGTGATATAATAAAGAAATGCCAGGAGAGGAAGAAACCAGTTATTATTGCAACACAGATGCTTCACTCTATGATTGAACATCCAAGGCCAACAAGGGCAGAGGTAACTGACATAGCTAACGCCATTTATCAAAGTACCGATGCAATTATGCTAAGCGGTGAGACAGCTAATGGAAAATATCCGCTGGAGGCAGTACAGACAATGACAAAAATTGCTCTTGAAATTGAGAAGCAGCACGAACCATTTCTTAACCTCAACATGATTGACATCTCCGAACCTGTTGCAGCAGTACTTGCCAAAGGTATTGTCGATGCAACTGTCAAACTACCCATAAAGGCGATTGTCTTTGATACAATGACCGGCAGGACAGGAAGATATATATCTGCATTCAGACCAAATGTCCCAATCTATGCAAAATGCTACAAAGATTATGTAATGAGGGAACTATCGCTTTCATACGGGGTATCTGGCTATCTGATTAATCTTTATGACAGTAAGGACGACTTTATAAAAAGTTCCGTAAAAACTCTGCTTAAAGACAAGTGTTTTAACAGGAAAGACATGATAGGAGTTGTAGGAGGCAGTTTCGGATCATCTGCCGGGGCTACCTTTCTGGAGATCAGTACCGCCATTAATATGATAATGTAAGCACAAATCCTTAAGGCCGCAGATTTCGCATTTCGGTCTCCTTGCTATACAAACATACCTACCATGAAGAATGAGCCAATGGTGAGCCCTGGCTCTTTTTTCTGGTGTTATATTCTCTGTTAGGTCAAGTTCCACGCCAAGCGGAGTTGACTTATCGGACAATCCTAGCCTCCTGGCAATCCTGTAGACATGAGTATCAACAGCAATAACGGGTTTGTTGTATATTATTGATGCTACCACGTTGGCAGTTTTTCTCCCCACTCCGGGGAGCATCTGAAGATCTTCGGTATCTGATGGCACCAGTGACCCAAACCTATCTACAAGCATTTTTGCCATCCCAACAAGATGCTTGCTTTTATTGTTAGGGTAGCTGACAGACGATATTACCTTGAATACATCCTCCACACTGGCATTTGCAAGATCTTTAGCGGCAGGATATTGTCTGAACAATTCTCTGGTAACAATGTTTACCCGTTTATCTGTACATTGGGCGGACAGTATTACAGATACGACAAGTTGGTATGGATTGTCGAAATGAAGCTCGCTCTCTGCAACGGACATATTCTGTTCGAACCATTCAATAATCTTTTTGTACCGCTCTCCTTTTTTCATCGGATTATTACTCATCCAGCATTTGAGAGAAGTCAATCTCCTGCGACATGTTGATCTCCTTACAAACAAGATTTTCACAAAGCATGACTTTACCCGGATATCTTTTTACCAGAGCCCGGTTATGTGTAGCCATAATAATTGCGGGCTCCTGTTCTTTGTGAATTCTCATTAGCAACTCCATGAATTCATATGCCGAGTCTGTATCCAGGTTTCCAGTCGGTTCGTCCGCCAGAATAATCTGCGGGTCGTTCAGAAGTGCCCTTGCAACAGCTACCCGTTGTTGTTCCCCCCCTGAGAGCTGATGAGGCATCTTGTGTGCTTTCAACTGCATACCCACACTCTCCAGTTTTGCCTTGATTATCCAGCTGATCTCTTTTTTATCCTTTCTTCCTGTTGACTGAAGGACAAATTTAAGGTTATCATATACCGAACGATCGTTTAAAAGATGAAAATCCTGAAACACAACCCCAAGTTTTCTTCTTAAAAGAGGTATCTGACTCTCTTTAATTTTCCTAAGGTCGAAACCGGCAACCCTTGCCTGACCGCGTTTAACAGGAATCTCTCCTATGATAGTCTTGATGAGCGAACTCTTTCCACTTCCTACTTTGCCAACCAGGTAGATAAGGTCAGAAGGAACAACTGTTAGTGTTACATCGGAGAGAATAAGACTCTCCTCTTTAACTATATCCAGATTTACCAGTTCAATAAGGGGTTTCTTAAATTCGGGCTGCATAATTTGTGGCTTTATTCTTGCAAATTTACTAAATTTGAAGCTTAATTACATTATCGGACAAATAATTTTATCATATGAAGATTTTTATCAGAGGGTGTTCAAAAATATTTTTTATCTCGCTTATTTCTCTACTTACAGCAGAGAAGACAGATGCTCAACAAATTGGAGAAAAGTTCTCCGAACATTACAATAGTGGTGTTGAACTCTATTCCAAGTCGTTTTTTCAGGCAGCAGAACTGGAATTTGACAAAGCGATAGAACTAAGCGGAGAGACAAATAGTGTTAAAAGATCGGATGCCGGTGGATATAAAGTCCTTATAGCTATCGAATTGAACAAACCTAACCTGAATGCTCTCGTAACGGAATACGAAAATAATTTTCCTTTCTCCAGTCAACTTGAAGCCATATATCTGAAATATGCAACATATTTCATCAATGAAAATTCATTTGACAACGCCCTGGAGGTTCTCAACAAAATTACAAGTAACAATTTAACAAAGGAGAACAAGATCGAGTTTGGCTTTAAATTTGGCTATACTCATATGAGAAACGGGAATTTGGAAAGGGCTCTTTCTGAGTTTGACAAAGTATGCAAAGGTGCTTACTCATCGTATACAAACCCCGGATACTATTACTCTGCATATATATATTACATGAAGAAGAGTTTTGTTAAAGCAATTGAACTTTTCAAAAAGATTGAGAATGATCCCAGATTTTCTGCTCTTGCACAATTTTATCAACTGGAGTCCAATTTTATGCTTAAGAACTTAGATGTAGTACTTGATAAGGGTGACAAAGTTTATGAGTTGGTTACTCAGGAGTTTAAAAACAAGACAGCAAGAATTCTCTCTGAAGCATATTTTGCAAGAGGCAATACAGAAAAGGCAAGGTTTTATTTTGAGAAATACTCATTATCGGGAGAAGACCTGACTAGGAAAGACATTTACTACCAGGCTATTATCTCATACAAATTAAAGAACTTCGGACTTGCAATTGAATCTTTCAACCGAGTGACTGAGTTGAAAGACAGTCTTTCACAAAATGCTCTTTATCATATTGGGCATTGTTATATAGAATTAAGGAACAAGCAGCTGGCTCTGGCATCGTTCAAGGCAGCATCGGAGTATCAGTATGACCAGCTTATAAGAGAAGATGCTCTCTTCAATTATGCAAAGCTCTCTTTTGACCTTAATTCCGACATCACTAAATTCCAGCAATATTTGAAAGAGTTTTCACCTCCCGATTCAAAATTCAATGACATTCAGAACTATATTGCCAGTTACTATCTTCTCTCGCAGGATTACAAATCTGCAGTTGATGCCTTATCCAAAATCAAAAGACCTACATCAAGGGATTTGCTCAACTTGCAGAAGGCGTCCTTCCTGAGGGGTATACAACTGGTCAATATTGGAGGGTTCAGGGATGCAATCCCTTACTTCGAACTCTCTGTAGCAAATTCGGGTTACAATACTCGTATGAAGAATCTTGCTAATTTCTGGCTTGCCGAGGCGTTATACAGAGATAACCAGTTTCAGAAATCAGCAGATATTAATCTTAACCTTGCCACAAGAGAAGTAACTTTCAGACAAACTCCCGAATATTATACAACACTCTATAATCTTGGTTATGCATATTTTAAGCTTACCAACTTTAAAACAGCGGAGGAGTGGTTCAGAAAATATCTTAACTCTCCCAGAACGGAAACTACCTACGGAAATGAGGCAAGGCTCAGACTTGGCGATTGTCTTTTCATGCAGAAGGATTATTCGGGTTCTATTGATGTATTCTCACAAATTCCTGATAAGGATGTCTTGATGTCAACATACGCCAAATATCAGATGGCTATCTCATACGGGCTCCTGGGTGATGACAAGAATAAGACCGATATTCTTAAGTCTATTCTGGACACACAATCAAAGACAAAGTACCATCCTGAGATCCTCTATGAGTTGGGAAGAACTCTTGTACAGACCGGCGACAATAGCGGGGCAATGGTATATTTTCAGGAGCTTAGCGAAGTTTACAGAGATAGTCATTACTATTCAAAGGCTCTTCTGGAAATGGGTATGATAAGTATTAATCAGCAGGAGAGTGACAAGGCAATAAATTTTTACAAACGTATCCTGGAAGAGAGTCCTTTATCTCCTGAGGCACAAAGTGCAATATCGGGTCTGGAGAATATTTATCAGGAGAGGGGTGATGCAGAAGAATTTCTCTCTTACCTCGACAAGCTTGGCCTCTCAAAGGTGAGGACTACAGATGAGAAAGAACTAATAATATTCAACTCAGCTGAAAAACAATATATTTCCGGAAACTACACAGCAGCTGTAAATTCATTGCAGTCATTTATTAGTCGTTTTGGAAGCGGAACAAAAATATCACAGGCCTATTTTTATCTCGGGGACTCATATATGAAGGTTGGTAAACCTGAACTTGCCCGGGATGCATTTATGAAAGTAATGGAAAAGGGAGAGAGTTCTTTCACAGAACTTGCCACACTCAATTTTGCAAAAATTTCTTATCAGCTGGAAGACTACGAACAAGCTCTTAAAGGTTATTCCACACTTAGTATGATTGCCGTAATGGACAATAACAAGCTTGAGGCGCAAATGGGTAAAATGAACTCATTCTTTATGTCGCGTCAGTATGAGAACGCTCTTGCAGAATCTCAAAAAGCAAACCTGTCTAACCTTAGCGAAGTAAATAAATCAAGGGTAAAATACATAATGGCGAAATCGCACTATCTGCTCGGGGATAGGTCAAGTTCGCTGCCTCTGTTGAGGGAATTGTCCAAAAACAAAATGACACCGGAAGGAGCTGAATGCACATATCTTTTAATATCAAATACATTTGATAACGGTGATTTTGCTTCTGTAGAAAAAGAGGTATTTGCCTTCTCAGACTCCGACACTCCTCAGACATACTGGCTGGCCAAGAGCTTTATACTTCTGGGTGACAGCTATGCCGAGAGAGAAAACTGGGCACAGGCAGAGGCGACATTCAAGAGTATACTGGATTCCTATAAGCAAAAAGGCAAGGATGACATTGCCGAACAAATAAAATTAAGGTTAACGAAAATTGAAAACAGAGCAAAATAAACAGAGAGATTATGAGCAGATATCTAAAAATACTAATTTTATGCACCGCGGTTTTTCCATTGACATTGTATTCTCAGCAAAAGATAGATCCTACACTGGAGGTAAAGCGTGACTTTGATGCAAAGTTGCTGGAAATACAGAAGACCAGGCTTAATACTGTGTTTTCAGACACCGTGGGGAATTTTAATCTTATCTTCGATTACTCAATTTTTGAAAAACCAATAAAGGATCTTTATGAATTCTCTCCTCTTCCTTCGGCACAGATTGAAAAGGACCCCAATGCGAAATACCCGGTTTTCTATGGCAATATCGGCTTCAACTACCCATACAATCCCCATCTTGAACTTTATCTTCAACCAAATCTTCCATCTTCCCTGTCACTAACAATTTACGGAAAACACAACTCATTCTGGGGAGAGGTTCCTTTGGTTAATGTTGACAATGAGAATACAGCGAGGGATAAGCAAAAGGTATCTGCCCCTTCTGCCAGGAACAATCTTGGTCTAAACTTTGGTTATAACTGGAAAACGGGAGAACTCGGGGTTGATGTAGACTATAATAAGAACAGTCATAGTTTTTACGGGTACAATCAACCTAAGGCAGAAGACTACACGAAGCCGGTGGAACTTATGGTTTTAAATCCAAACAGCACACATTTCCCGAGAACGCTCACCTCTGCTTATATGATGGACTCTTTGTCACACGTATATGACAAGTTCAGGGGGAGGTTCCATATAAGGTCTACCAACAACAGGCCAAATACATTTTTCTACGGACTGGATTTAGGGTACAACTATATGGGAGACAGAGGCAAATACGCAGCCCCTCCTGTCAGTAATGTAATGAACTCTTTAAGAGATTTTGACGAAACATATCTGAACATTGGAGGTATTGCCGGTCAGAATTTTGCAAAATTCCACAAGTTCGCAGTTGCTTTCAGGTATCAGACATCAAATGGCATAAATAGCACAAGTTTTAACCGGTCGGATCTCGAAATTCACCCTTACTATACTTTCAGTCAGGACAGATGGTTGTTTGAGATTGGGGTCAGGCTCAATAAGTACATCAACCCTTCTGTGGATGCCTTTAACATTTTCTTCAAGGGAAATTTAAGCTACGAACTTATAAAGAACAGATTGTGGTTCTATTCTCTTGTAGATGGGAAAAACCACTTCCGGACATATCAGGATATAATGTCCGAAAACCCATGGATAACTCCTAATATCGACATTCAAAACACTGAGGAGCCTTTAATAATAAAAGCCGGATTCAAAGGTCAGGTTAAGGACAGATTTTCGTTTAATGTATATGGTGGTTATACCCGATATGTAAAGGAGATGAATCTGTTGTATTATACGAATATCTGGTACGGTCCACGAAACACCTTTATTGCCACTTATAAGGATATGCATAAATTTGGCATCGGGGGCGAGTTTTCATGGAAATCTGAGGAGTTTGAGTCCGGACTTAGCTTTGAATATAACGATTATACCAACAAGGACTCTTCTACGGTATATAATCTTTCACCATTCGAACTAAGGGCATTCGGACGTTACAACTGGAGAGAGAGGATCATCTTTGGAGCATCCCTGCATTTCAGATCAAAGACTCCCACCCTGTTCTATTTCAACCCATACAACAGCGGTCAAAATACCACGGCAGAATATATGTCAAGGTTCACGACACTGAATTTTGATGTCACCTATGTACTAAACAACAAGGTTTCTTTGTATCTTAAACTAAACAATATTCTGGATTCTAACGAATTATATAGCATGTACTATTTTGGTCCGGGTATTGGAGCCGGTGTTGGGGCCATCTTTAAACTATGATAAACTGTAATTTTTTTATTAGGATTTTTCTCTATTTTCCTTAACTTTGTCTTCTTTAAAAACAGAGAGATTTAAGATGAAGGAAAACGAATCCACTTCTGTCGCCGGGCAGTATTCCGCCGATAGTATTCAGGTTTTAGAGGGCCTCGAAGCAGTCAGAAAGCGCCCCTCTATGTATATTGGTGATGTTGGTTCCAGAGGTCTTCACCATCTGGTTTATGAGGTTGTAGATAATTCCATAGACGAAGCAATGGGCGGCTACTGTACCGATATTGACGTTACAATAAATCCTGATAATTCCGTAACCGTTGAAGATAATGGAAGGGGTATCCCTACAGGCATGCATGAAAAAGAGGGACGTTCGGCTCTCGAAGTTGTACTGACTGTCCTTCATGCAGGTGGAAAGTTCAGCAAAGACTCATATAAGGTTTCAGGTGGACTTCACGGCGTAGGTGTTTCGTGCGTAAATGCATTATCTGCACATCTTACAGCAGAAATCCACAGAGATGGACAGAAGTTCATACAGGAGTTTGAAAAGGGAATTCCCATGTATCCTGTGAAAGTTATAGGAGACTCAGACAGAACCGGGACAATTATTACATTCAAGCCTGATTCTGAAATTTTTTCTGCAAGCACTACTTATAATTATGATATTCTCGCCACCCGTCTTAGGGAACTTGCCTACCTTAACAAAGGGATAACACTTACACTTACAGATTTAAGAGATAATAACGGAGATACAGAGAATAGCAACAGTGACGATAGTGACCCAACATCTCATAAAGAGACCTTTCACTCTGATCTTGGTCTGTTGGAATTCGTTAAGTATCTTGACGGCACGAGAGAAAAACTTACAGAAAAGCCAATTTATCTCGAAAGTGATAAAACCGGAATTCCAATAGAGATTGCAATGCAGTACAATAACGGGTTTTCCGAGAATATCCACTCTTATGTAAATAATATCAACACTATAGAGGGAGGTACTCACCTTAGCGGTTTCAGAAGGGGTCTCACAACAACCCTGAAAAACTTTGCGGACAAGAACGGAATGCTTTCCAAACTTAAGTTTGAAATAGATGCTGCAGACTTCAGAGAGGGATTGACAGCAATTATATCTGTCAGGGTTGCAGAACCTCAGTTTGAAGGACAGACTAAGACAAAGCTTGGTAATTCAGACGTAATGGCGGCTGTCTCTCAGGCAACTACTGTTGCTCTTGACAACTATCTTGAGGAGAATCCAAAGGATGCAAGGAATATAATAGATAAGGTTATTCTTGCAGCAACTGCAAGACATGCAGCAAGAAAGGCCCGCGAGCTTGTCCAGAGGAAGACAGTAATGTCCGGTTCCGGGTTGCCTGGGAAGCTTGCAGACTGTTCAGACAGGGATCCTACAAAATGTGAACTCTTTCTTGTTGAGGGTGATTCTGCGGGCGGAACGGCAAAAACAGGCCGTGACAGGAATTTTCAGGCTATCCTTCCTTTAAGGGGAAAGATACTCAACGTCGAAAAAGCTATGGAGCATAAAGTCTTCGAGAGCGAGGAGATAAGGAACATCTATACGGCACTTGGAGTTACTATAGGTACCGAAGATGACAGCAAAGGGCTAAACATCTCTAAATTAAGGTATCATAAGGTTATAATAATGACCGACGCCGACGTAGATGGTAGTCATATTGACACTCTTATACTTACGTTTTTCTTCAGATATATGCAGGACCTTATTAAAAATGGCTATGTATACATTGCCACCCCGCCTTTGTATCTTGTAAGGAAAGGAAAGCAGGAACAATATTGCTGGACGGAAGAGGACAGAAAAGAGGCTATTGAACTAATCGGAAAAGGAAAAGAGTCAGGTCTTCATGTTCAGAGGTACAAAGGTCTTGGTGAGATGAATGCCATACAGCTATGGGATACAACCATGGACCCGGGGACAAGGTTTTTAAAGCAGATCAATATTGACAATGCAGCTGAGGCCGATAGAATTTTCTCAATGCTGATGGGTGACGAGGTTCCTCCAAGAAGGGAATTTATTGAAACGCATGCAAAATACGCTAAAATAGATGCTTAACGGTACTAAACTGTCATTACTTGTCTTGTTTTCTCTTGTTGCCATAAACACACTTATGGGAGCATCAAAAAAGAGAGATGTTGTAACTTACATTCCTAAAACTGTACCATTTCTTCCTGAATTACCTCAGTTGGTTCCACGTTACAGCGGTTATATCTTCAAACTTAACTTCAGATACAAAATAACCCCTATCTCCGATTTCCTCAGGTCAATAGAATTTTCTGACATGCCTGAAGAGTATGATATCTGGAGTGACACAAAGATCAATCCCTATCAGGTAAGTCTCGTTGATATGACAGATACCGTAAAGATAGATCTTAGTGGTTATTGCCCTCCTTCACAAATGCATGTCACTTCTGATTTCGGTTTTAGAAGATGGCGCCATCATTATGGAATAGACCTCAAAGTAAACAGAGGAGACTCAGTTTTCTGCGCTTTTGACGGGGTCATAAGAATTACAAAAAGAGCAAGGGATTATGGTTACTATGTATTGGTAAGACATTTCAATGGTCTGGAAACCCTTTACGCTCACCTTAGCAAAATCATTGTTACTCCAGGAGATACAATAAAAGCAGGTAACATTCTGGGTCTTGGAGGAAGCACCGGCCGTTCTACAGGAAATCATCTTCACTTCGAGACAAGATATCTTGGTAATCCCATCAATCCTAACGATATAATTGACTTCCATTCACATATCATCAAGAATAATATTTTCCTTCTTAACGCAAAAAACTTTGCATATAAAAAGGAGATCGACAAAATACGCTTCTGGGTTATAAAAAGAGGTGACACACTTGGAAGAATAGCAATGAGAACAGGAATTTCAATTTCCAAACTCTGTTCATTAAACGGTATAAAAAGGACCACTACTCTTAGAATTGGTCGTAGATTGAGATACACATAATTTTATATACAATGGATATTTTTGAAAGAATCATCAATGATGAAGGAGGTCCTCTGGGACAGTACAGAGTAAAAGCTCACGGATATTTTACGTTTCCTAAGCTTGAGGGTCAGATTCAACCCAGAATGATGTTTAATGGTAAAGAAGTTCTTGCCTGGACATTTAACAATTATCTAGGATTGGCTAATCATCCTGAAGTCAGAAAAGCAGATTCGGAAGCCACCATAAAATGGGGACTTGGTTACCCAATGGGAGCCAGAATGATGTCTGGACAAACGAAGTTGCATGAACAACTTGAGAGAGAGCTTGCTGATTTCGAGAAAAAAGAGGATGCATATCTTTTTAATTTCGGTTACCAGGGAATGGTCTCTACAATTGATGCCCTTGTTAACAGACATGATATTATAGTATATGATTCAGAGGCTCATGCCTGCATTATGGATGGAGTAAGGCTCCATATGGGTCAGAGAATAGTATATCCTCATAATGACATTCTTAAGTGCGAAAAGGCTCTGGAACGTGCCACAAAACTTGTTGCTGAGACAGGTGGCGGTATACTTCTCATTACAGAAGGTGTGTACGGTATGACAGGTGATCTTGGAATTCTTGACAAGATTGTAGAGCTTAAGAAAAAGTACAAATTCAGAATACTCATAGACGATGCTCATGGTTTCGGAGTTATGGGTAAAGATGGCAGAGGGACATCTGAACACTACAATGTAATGGATGAGATTGACCTCTATTTTGGAGCATTTGCAAAATCTATGGCCGCTATTGGAGGCTTTGTTGCCGGCCCTACTTCAATCATTAACTACTTAAGATACAACCTCCGTTCTCAGATTTACGCAAAATCACTTCCTATGCCTTTGGTGGAGGGCTGTCTTAAACGTCTCGACATGATAAGGACCATGCCTGAACTTCGCGAGAAACTATGGACAATAACAAGAGCAATGCAGGTAGGCTTGAGAAAAAGAGGATTCAATATTGGTAAGGCAGAGGCATGTGTTACACCAATATTTCTTGAGGGTAATGTTGCTGAAGCTACAAATATTTTAATTGATTTGAGGGAGAACCACAAGATATTCTGTTCATGTGTTATTTATCCTGTCGTTCCTAAGGGAGTAATCATGTTCCGAGTAATTCCTACTGCCATGCACTCGTTAGAAGATGTCGAATATACTCTCAACGCCTTTGACCAGATAGCTGCCAATCTTAAGAAAGGCATATACAAGAGTGAAGAGATGCAGGATAAGTCTCTCGATTAAACACTCTCCTATGTACTTTAAAGACAAGGTTGTTGTTATTACCGGTGCCAGTTCTGGAATAGGATTGGCAGCAGCCAGGGAATTTGCAAAGGGTGGAGCCAAAGTTGTACTTGCAGCCCGCAGAATTGACAAGCTTGTGGAAACTGAGAAAGAACTATCTGCAATTACTGAGGTTCTGTCTGTTAAAACAGATGTCACAATTGAGGCTGATTGCAAAAATCTTATTGAACAAACACTTGCAAGGTTCGGCAAACTTGACATACTGGTAAACAATGCAGGAATATCTATGAGGGCACTTTTTAAAGACCTCGATCTTTCTGTTATCAAACAACTTATGGATGTAAACTTCTGGGGTACGGTATATTGCACAAAATATGCCTTACCCCATATTTTAAATGTCGGCGGCTCTGTAGTAGGTGTTATCTCTATAGCAGGATTCAAAGGTCTCCCGGCGCGCACGGGTTACTCGGCCTCAAAGTTTGCAGTATATGGTTTTCTGGACACTCTCAGAGTAGAGCATCTAAAAGATAAACTTCACGTAATGATCTTTGCTCCGGGATTCACCACATCTAATATAAGAGAAGAGGCCCTTGTTGCAGACGGCAGTCATCAGGGCAAGACACCTAGAGCAGAGGACAAAATGATGTCTGCAGAAGAGTGTGCCCGTCATCTTTTAAAGGGAATTGAAAAAAAGAAAGCCCAGGTTGTCCTTACCCCTGTGGGCAAGCTTCTTGTAATACTGAACAAATTCTTTCCAAGGCTTGTAGACAGGCTTGAATACAACTACATGAAAAAGGAACCAGACTCTCCGTTGCGTTAGTAACTGGAAAATCGTTTATACCTGCCCTATATCACTACAAATCTATGCGTTGCTCAAAACTGTTGCGACATTCTCCGCTATCTTTTTTACCAACAGCTTTCTTGCCTCAACGCTTGCCCATCCTATATGAGGTGTAAGAATAACATTCTCCGTATTTTTTATTCCAAGATACGGATGATCTGCCGGAAGAGGCTCATTCTCATACACATCAATACCCGCACCGGCAATAAGATTTAGGTTCAATGCCTTTACAAGATCTTCCTCATTTATTATCCCCCCCCTGCCCATATTAATAATGAATGCACTTGTTTTCATCTTCTTGAGTTCGTTGAGAGAGATGAGGTTTTTAGTTTTATCATTCAGAGGAGCATGCACCGATATTATATCTGACTTGGCAAGAAGCTCATCCAGCGTGACAGATGGGTACTCCTTGCAGTGAGGTATACCGTTTGTAGAATAATATGAAACGTTTGCTCCAAATACCTCTGCAATCTCTGCTACTCTTTTCCCTATAGTTCCCATTCCTATAATTCCAAAATTCTTGCCCTTCAGTTCAAAGAAGGTGCGGTCGGTGCAGGTATAGTGACTGCTTTTGCAGTACTCTCCCGTCTTGACATGATTGTCGAAGTATCCTAGCTTGGAGATAAGTGCAAGTACCAGAGAGAAAGTAATCTGAGCAACACTGTCGGTTGAATAGGCAACTGCGTTTTTCACCGGTATTCCTTTTGAATTTGCATAAGGAATATCAACATTGTTCATGCCTGTTGCTGCTACACATATCAGTTTGAGATTTGGAGCTGTATCAATCTCTTTTTTACCGGTCAATACCTTGTTTACAATAAGAACATCTGCATCTTTAACCCTACCCGCAACCTGCTCGGGCAATGTTGAAGGATAACATGTAAAATCGCCTAACTCTTCAAGAGGTTTAAGCGATACATCAGAACCAATTGTTGCTGAATCGAGAAATACTATTTTCATACAATAAGAAAGCCGCTGTATCCAACGGCTTGATTAATATAGTTTTAATTAATGTGCCCAGAACAAGACTCGAACTTGCACACCGGAACCGGCACTACCACCTCAAAGTAGCGTGTCTACCAATTTCACCATCTGGGCGCGGTAGTGCAAAGATAATATGAATTTCCTTAGATTGAAATAGTTTGCAAAAAAGTTTGTAACTTAGCGTGAAATATTAAAAAACAATATATGAACGACAATTTCAAAAAGCAGATTTCGAACATTGAAGATCTTGTTGAAATTAGCGATATACTTACAGAAAGCACAGAATTACAAGAAAGCTTATCAAAATACAGTAAGGTCCCCTTTGATCCTGAATTCTCCAGACATGGTCGCAAGATACCTGTCAACTTCGACAAAAAGGGTGATACGATATATTTGTTAGGCAACTATAAGGAAGAGGACGACGATAATAGTTCTGTGGTTGAGATTCTGTATGATGCATTTGAAAAGGGTCTTGTTACAAGTGCTCATTCATTAAAAGAAACCGGTCTTTTCTGTGGTCTTGTTGAGGCTTGCGGGGTAAAGAAACTTGGCTTTGACATTACGGGAGATGCCGAAATGAGTGACAAAGAGTTCCTTTTCAATGATCATAACTGTTCAATATTAATAAGTGTATGTACAGAAAAAGAGGGCAAACTAGTTGACTTCATATTCAATAACGGCATTAAGCTTACTCTTCTTGGTCACGTAACAAAGGGAGAACTAAGGATAGACGACCTGTCATTTGGCTATATAGTTGACTATCTTGAATAATGGATAATGCTCTGCAAAAAGATCGTGAGTCTGTCTCTTCTATGTTCAATAATATAGCAAGTAAGTACGATTTACTAAACCATTTGCTTTCTTTAGGCATTGACAAAATATGGAGAAGAAAACTCCTGAAATTTGTAAAGGCAAATAATCCGAAAAAAGTTCTGGATCTTGCATGTGGAACAGGAGATATGACAATTGCTCTGTACAGGTCCGGAGTTGAGGTTATTGGAGCCGACATTGCTGAAAAGATGCTTGATATAGCCAGAGTCAAGAGCGACAGGATATATTCCGGAAGTACACCACCTCCTGTATATATATTGGCATCTGCAGATTCCATACCAATGCCCGACGAATGTTTTGATTCAGTTACAATTACTTTTGGAATACGTAATTTTGAGAATAGAAAATCTTCTTTGCAGGAAATTTTGAGAGTTCTCAAAAAAGGAGGATGCCTTGCAATACTTGAGTTTGCAACTCCAAAAAACAGATTGTGGCGCGGTTTATTCAACTTTTATTTCCTTAACATACTGCCATTGGTTGGCAGACTAATATCCAAAGACATGAAGGCATATACCTATCTTCCGGAATCCGTAAAGAGTTTCCCCCAATATGGTGATTTATGTAAGGAGATTACAGATGAAGGTTTCTCTGAGGTTCAATACACATCGTTTACAGGAGGAGTTGCAGTACTTTACACCGCCAGAAAAGTAGTTAAATAAATGGCCTACAATGAAATCATATCATTGATTGTCTATCTGGTTTATTACCTGCTGGCTATTTCTGTTTCTGTTCGTATAATTTACAGAAAGCTGGATCCAGTCAAGTCCCTCTCCTGGATTATTGTTATTTTACTACTTCCTTATATTGGACTTTTCTTTTATATACTTTTTGGTCAGAACTTCAGGAAAACAAAAATATACAACAGGAAAGGGGTACGTGACGAAAGATACAGAAGACTGTTAAGCTATCAGCAGATGAAGCTCTTTAATACTCATCCGGAGTCAGTACCGGAAGAGCTTCACCAGTTCCGGAAACTCATCAATCTTAATATAAAGGGTAACAAAAGTGTTGTGGGCCTTAACACCAGTATAGAAATATTTTTTTCGGGAAGAGAGGCCCTGGACTCAATGTATCAAAGTATAAAGGGTGCCCGCCAACACATACACCTTCAATCATATATAATAGATGATGATGAAATTGGCAACAGATTCAAGGATTTGCTTGTTAGTAAAGCCAGAGAAGGAGTAGAAGTACGATTAATATATGACGATGTCGGATGCTGGGGGTTAAAAAAGAATTACACTGAGGAACTAAAATCTGAAAACATAGAAGTTCTAAAATTTTCTCCCGTTAAGTTTTTGTCACCAACATCTAAAATAAATTACCGCAACCACAGAAAAATTCTTGTAGTTGACGGAATCGCCGGGTTTCTGGGAGGTGTTAACATTGCGGACAGATATTATTACGGAGGTCAGTTTGAAGAGTGGAGAGATACACACATAAAAATCAAAGGAGAATCGGTAGCGGCACTTCAATCTAGTTTCCTTCTTGACAGATACTTTATAATAAATCAGCAGTTCAAAAGAAAGAAAAAGTACTTTCCTTCAATAAATACCTCCAATATTAAAGTAGAAGGAGAAAATTATCATTTTTACTCACAGATAATAACATCGGGACCCGATAGCGACTGGGCCAGTATAATGCAATGCTACTTTGCTGCAATCTCAAAAGCAAAACATCATATTAATCTCATAACTCCTTATTTTACTCCTAATGAATCGCTTTTGAACGCTCTTAAAATTGCTGCTTTGGGAGGAGTTGAGGTATCTCTCATGTTACCGGAGAAGAGCGATACGACAATTGCTTATTGGAGTACAATGTCTTATGCAACTGAACTTTTGGATGCCGGAGTAAAAGTATATCTTTTCAGTAAAGGATTCAACCATTCAAAAGTCATCTGTATTGACGGAGAGATATGCATTGTCGGGTCTGCAAATTTTGACAACAGGTCACTGGAGCACAATTTTGAAATTACCGCAATTATATATAATAACGACATTACTCAACAGATTGACAAACAGTTTATCAAAGATATTGAAAGATGCAAATCCCTAGCTAGCTCAAAATGGGCAAAAAGGAGTGTTGGGAATCAAATAAAAGAGTCACTGGCAAGACTCCTAAGCCCTCTTTTGTAGTAAAACGAGAGATTATGAAAAGACATACAGGTATCTTAATTACATTAATAATAATTCTCTTTTCAGGCGGAGAGGCAATTTCACAGGGTGCACCTTTACAACGAGCACTTGTAAAACGACTCCAGTATCTGGATACTCTCAAGCAATCGCAAATATATAAGGTTGCATATATTGCTACTCCATTTATTGTTTCCGGTATAGTCCTTTACACTCCCGGAAAAAGGTTCCGGGATCTGAGGAACGGTTTTGCCCCGAATTTCTATTACCGGGCTGATGATTACATACAGTACATACCAACTGCTATGCTGTATAGCTTGAAGGCAGGTGGTGTAGAAGGAAGAAGCACATGGGGCAGGCTGCTTACAACCCATGCTCTATCTGCCGTATCTATGGCAATATTGGTAAATGGAATAAAATATAGCGTAAAAGAGGCCAGACCGGACAATTCTGCAAACAACGGATTCCCAAGCGGACATACTGCTCTGGCATTTATGAGTGCAAATATGGTTCATCACGAATACGGACTAACCAGAAGTCCGTGGTACAGCATTGGTGCATACTCCATTGCTGCTTCTACTGCTGTTATCAGGGTTCTAAACGATAAGCATTACCTTCAGGATGTCTTGTTTGGTGCCGGTATCGGTATTTTATCGACTGAACTGGGATATTATTTTTCTGATCTTATATTTAAAAAAAGAGGGTTGCTTCTTGGTGACAACAATTATTCATATTCCTATCAGGAAAGACCGGGCTCATATATTGGAATGACACTCGGTTTTAATAAAACCTTTAACCTTATCCCTGTGACATCTACTGTTAACCTAAAGAGTACATGGGGTACATCTTCTGGAATCGAAGGTGTTTGTTATCTAAATCGAAATTGGGGTATCGCTGGCTCTCTTACAGCAAACAGCTCTCCCACACAAGTTGTCAGGGGAAGTTTCAGATTCAGTGGTCCCCATATAAACTGGTTCACGCTGTCTGGAGGCCCTAACTACTCTTATCCTGTTAGAAGAACAGGTAGAATTGGAGGTAAAATTGCTATCGGTTATTCAGGCCTTATTGAAAATAGTTTTAATGGTTATACCATAACTGCATCAAAAGGACTCAGTCTAAGCGGGGGAATTTTTGCTGAACAGCATATAACTCAGGGATTATTCTTTAAGCTGTATACAAACATCGAGAAAACATTCTTCAATCAGAGCAAGTATAATTTCCTTAATCTGGTTTCTGGAGCATCTGTTAACATAGATCTGGGAGTTTTATAATACAATTAAACCCCAGTTTACTTCTCTCTCCTCATTTCAAAAACCATGGTACAGATGTGGAATCCGTAGAAAAAAATGTCAAAAGAAGGGTTCCCACTTTTTTTGCACCTGTAACCGAAGGGTGCGTTCCGTCACTTGCATTTAAATCTGTCTGACAGTTCCAGAATACATCAGGATTGGTTATCTGAGGGGTGCTGCCGTCTGACCATAAATATATCCCCCAGGCCAACCATGGTGACTTAGCATTTGTTCCTGAATATGCCAATTGAGAATCGCCATTAATCTGTTCTTCTATCACTTTTTTCACCGCCCATCCGGTATAATACGAGTAAGGTTCCGGGTTTAGTGTAGTAGTCGCATATCTTGCAGAGATACGGCTGGCGATATAACACTGTTTTACATTTGGAAACCTGTTTTTAAGCTCATGCATGATTCGTTTGAATTGCACGGTTAGGGAGTCATAGTATTGTTTTACAGGTGTTGTTCCGGCTGCATTAGCCTCTTTCAGCCATATTATCTGAACCTGCTTTGCTGTTACACCAGCTGTCGAAAGTCTGTTTGCAACAGTATTCCAGTAATTTGTATAATTTGGATAAGTTGCAGTTGAGATATATGAAGCAGTCATCCCCCCTACTGCTCCATCTACACAGGTAAGCATTGGATTTCTATTCTGGAAAGCCTTTACAAGAGGAATAAATTGTTGAGTCTCTTGTGTGGCATTAGACATCCCTATGCTTAACCATACAATTTTCCCATTTATTGCATCTGGGTTCCCCTCAGCATTAAGTCCCTGAACCTGATTTGCAAGTTGAATTCCGATGGTTTTATGTGCAGGAGGTATAAAATTTGAACCATTCGGGTAAAGTCCGCCTTTCCATTTTTCGCCCCATGCATTTGTGAATATTCCTGTCCCAATATCATTTATAGGAGTGAAGCCTGTTGATGCAGCCGAACAACCAGTCTGCACCACAGGTTTCTCCTCAAGTATCGGTTTTTTAGTACATGCATAAGAAAGACTCAGGAAAATAAGCAAACAAATAAGTTTCATAAACAAATTTTAGTTTAATTCTCCCGTCAATTCCAGTATACCACTGTTCGGATAGATCTGATAAAGCACATAACTTCCTTTTGCATCTCTTTGAGGATATACTCTCTTTTTTTCACTCCCTTGTTCTACCAGTACCTCCTTCCAGCTTGATGGCACATAGCTCTTTAATGTCAGAGGCATATCATATATGTCAGGGTGGAGGGTTAGTGTAAGACTGACCAATATTTTTTTATCACCCTCCGATGTTTTAACAGTTGCATTCATTCTTTCTCGCATATATTTAGTCACGTCGGCAAATGTTGCGACCCAGAGGTCATCCTCTTTGGATTTCATATAACTGAAAAATTCATCGAGCAAGTCACTGGTAAGTGCCTCCCAACCAATTCCATCTACACCGTGAAAAGCTAGAACCAACCAGACATTATTGTTTGCCACAGTTGTGTCTATCCAGGAGTTCATCATTGGCAAAGGCGTTTTGGTTGTAGCTCCACGTTGCCATTGAACATACTCATTAATTAATGAACCGGGATTCTTACGGCTTGAACGGTTAAGCTCTGCAAGAAAACGCTCGGGCATTCTGTTTCTCAGAGCAGGATAGACATTATATGAATGTTTCATTACTCTTTCATCTTCCGTAGCGTAAGGGCATTCAGCAGAAAAAACATATTTTTGATTGAGTTGGTTTCGAATCTCTTCTCCGCTCTTTTCCAGTTCATAAATCAAGTTAACATCGTCGAGTGCAGCCATTTGAGGATGCGTTATTGTATGGCTTGCCATCTCATGACCTTGCTTTGCATATAATCTGATTTCATCCCAAGTAACTCCCCGGCCTGCAAATACCTCCTGATTTATTCTGTTGCCCGGTGGAAAATCTCCATTTCGCACCTTTAAGTATAAATCATCCATTATTTTATACGCCTCCTTTAATTTCCCTGTTTCAATCCTGTTTCCGGCATCAGTATGATATTCAAGAGTGCCGGTGTATCCAAGATAAGGAGCGGCAGATGAACGCTCAAGGAAATTATCCTTATTTGTTGGAATTTTTGCTGTCTCTTCTATAATCTCCTTCGCCGGCCGCCCTATAAACATACCCTGATATTGAGAACCTGGAATTACACCGGTAACAATAAAGAACGTTGCCGGAAAACCTAACCTGTTCATTATAGGCAGAGCCTTGCGGAACTGGTTCAGAGAACCACCATCATATGTGATGGATACTGCTCCTCTTTTCCCATATTGCCATTTTGTAATATCCGTCTGTCCTGAGACACACATTGGAAATGTAAAAGTGCATAACAATATTGCACTTGTGCATATAAGAAACATTCTCTTCATAATAGTTGAGATTAATGTATGAAGTAAATTTAATAAAGAAACCGCGGTTTACAATAACTAATTATTATAAACCGCGGTTGTGTATCAAAATTGAACTCTCTGGAAATACGCAAGTCGTTTACCTGTGATTTCTATCTCGTTCATGATTTTTCTGATTCTTTTGTTTCTTATCATTCTTTTGACTGTTCTTCCAGTTATTATACTCCGGATGCCTTTTGTTCATATAATACCTTGAATCACGACTGTCTCGAATGGTCTGTTGATTCTGATGATCTCTGGAAGAACTATATCTCGATTTATATTCATTATGACGTAGATAAGGTCTAGGTTCATTGATTACAATCTTCCTTGCATTATACAAATCGTAATTTCTGTAACGCACAGGCAGTGATGTTCTGATTATCCAGCGACCTCTTTCAAAGAAGATATACTGATGTCTTGGCACATAATAATATGCATCGATATCGGGTAAGTAGTAATATTCAACATGGTCATATCCAGCAGGTCCCCAAATAGGTTGGCTGCCAATATTTATCCTGAATGTTACCTGCGCGTACGTTGTCTGACTTAACAAACCGCTTGTACATAAAACGACTAAAAGAATTAATTTTTTCATATATGATCTTGTTTTTTATTATTGACAAAGTTATGTGGCAATGTTTTTAAAATGTTACGTAACTATTCAAAAATGTTACAACATTCATACCTTATAATTTTACTGCAGAATTGTTGTTCCTATGTTGGTTGAAACACCTGTTGTGACAATAATATTTGTTTTTGTAACTGCAACTAGTGGTAATACCGGGGTTATTGTTACAGAATATGTTCCGGCAGGAATACCCTTGATAAGAAAGTCACCATTGGCATTTACAACAGAAGAGTATGATGAAGTGGAAGATGTAGCGGTTATTGTTGCGATTTGACCAATAGGAGTGATTTTTCCCTTGATTGATCCGCTTATCGCATTTTCTATTGTCCTTATAACCGGTTTTAGTTTATACACACCATTTCCTGTTTCAACAATCGACTGGTTAGCATCAAAGTCGAGGAGTATTTCATACTCCACGCCCGCTTCAAGTGTTTTATGTACCTGAAGTTTTAATCCGGATTGTTCTGCACTTGGAGTACTCAAAGGATAACTGACGTTATTAACCATTATAGTATTATTTGGTCCCAAAATAAGTCTGATTTGTTCAACACTGCCAACATCCAGAGTACCTGTACCAATAAGAGTATCTTTTCCATTGGAAAAATTAAGAAGATTATAAATACCCGGATTAACATCAAGTAAAACCGCGTCATTATTAGTCCCGGTGACTTCTACTCCCACAATGTCGACGTAAACTGCATTATAAGGTCCAGGTGCATCTGTCATTCTTACGGATAGTTTCGAGGTTGTGCCATTTTTACTCAAACAGGAACTAAGACTCAAGCTCCCTATCAAAACACTTAGTAACAAAAAATTTATCTTTTTCATTTCGTAAAACTACGAATATTGAAATTATGAAACATTACACTATTCTCTGTATATGTTACAAGATTAATCAATTTATCAGTATCAGTTTTAACATTAACCATTTCCTCACATCAAATATGTAGAAAACAATAAACAAGCAGAAATGAAAACAATTACAGGAAAGGCACTTACAATCATTATCGGGTTAGTGTTCATTAGCAGTGTCATGGTAGCACAAGAACAAAGATGGTCAAATCAGTCAAAACAGAGAGGGCAAATTGGTAAATCTTTACTGACAGAAGCACAGAAGGTCATGCTAAAGGACAATCAAAAAAAGAGGACAGAGATGAAGGAGGCATTCAGGGCAACTCTGTCCAAACAACAAAAAGATATGCTTTCTGACCCCCGCTTGATAAAAATTGACAGGATAAAAGCTTTCAGAGCTTCTCTTACAGATAAGCAGGTGAATATGATAAAGGAGAGACAGCAGAAAGTAAGGGAAATGAAAAAACAATTCCGGTCGACACTTTCTCCACAGCAAAAGATGCTTTTGAAAAAAAAGGTAGCAATGAGGAATAAAAATGGCAAACAACATTTAAAAAGAGTCAAATCATTCCGTCCACTATAGTAATTGTTGCGTTTTACTAAATATAAACAAGAGACCGGATGAATAAACTTCATCCGGTCTCTTGTTCAATTAAGTGACCCCGACAGGATTCAAACCTGTAACCGCCTGATCCGTAGTCAGAAACTCTATTCAGTTGAGCTACGGGGCCATTGTCATATAAGGGCTAGCCCTCTAATTCTTTAGCTACAGCAGTATATTTTCTCTCTTTGATACGAGCCTTCTTACCTGTAAGTTCCCTTATGTAGAAGATTCTTGCGCGACGAACTTTACCACGTTTGTTAAGTTCGATTGAATCGATGAAAGGAGATGAAACAGGAAATATTCTTTCTACACCTACTCCGTTTGACATCTTGCGAACGGTAAAAGTTTCTGTTGAACCGGTTCCTTTTCTTTGGATAACTACTCCGCGATACTTTTGAAGACGTTCTTTAGTCTCCTCCTTGATTTTGTAGGTAACTGTAACAGTGTCTCCTGCCTTGAAGGGAGGAAATACTTTTGCTTCAGTGGCAAATGCCTGTTCTGCAATTTTAATTAAATCCATTTTTATCAATGTATTAGCGCAACATTACAGACACCTGTGTTCTTATAAGCGGTTGCTTTATATTTTTTCGGACTGCAAATGTATGAATTATTTTCTATTATCCAAAAATTAATTACTTAATACCAGCCTTGTAGAGAGCGCCTCCAATACAGTCATATTTTGCCCCTGTTACGGAAGAGAGACAGTTTGGAATATCATAAACAAATAATGCTCCTAAAAAAGCAAAAATGAGTGCCTCCTTAAAGTTGACAGTCTGATTATCCGGAACATGGTATTCGCACTGTGGAGCATTCGCAGACATCCTCTCTACAAGATATTTGTTAAAAGCACCTCCACCTGTAAGCAATACATTTCCACCAGTTATATTTCTTCCTATTTGTATTGCAACATGCTCGCAAAAAGTTGAAAGCTTGTCGTTTAAAGTGATATTATATGAGTCAATCAATGGAATAACCACCTCTTCCACCCACTCTCTGCCAAGAGATTTAGGCCCTTTATGAGTATAAAATTCCAGATTATTCAACTTTTCCAGAAGCTCATGATTGACAATACCCACTCTGGCCATTTCTCCGTCACGGTCAAAATCCAGACCGATAGTCCTGGTATAGTAGTTAAGCACGTAATTCACCGGCGAAATATCAAAAGCCAACCGAGTCCCGTTGTTGTCAGAAGATATGTTTGAGAAACCTCCAAGGTTCAGACAATAATCGAAATCTCCAAAAAGGTTTCTGTCTCCGACAGGAACAAGCGGAGCACCCTGGCCATGTAATGCAACATCAGTTGTACGGAAATCACATATTGTATCAACCCCCGCTTCGGCAGCAATCCCTGCTCCCGAGCCTATCTGAGCCGTAAATCTCTTTGCAGGCTGATGGAAGATTGTATGACCGTGAGAGGCAATATAATCTGGCTTTGCTTCGTATTTATCCATGAAGGCTTTGACTCTCTGTCCAACATAGATACCATAATCAGAATTGAATAGCGCATACTCCAATGCGCTCATATTCTGAGCATTGGCTAGTTTTTCTTTAATATCTTGAGGATACTCTTCGGCTTCTGCATTTATTATGTTGTAACTCCATTTTGTTCCCTGCAGATCAAAATTCACATAGCAGATATCCAGTCCATCCAGTGATGTTCCTGACATAAGGCCAATTATTTTTACCATATAAATGAAGTTATAAGTTTATTTTCGTTTCCTCTGTTGTCGCACACAACAATTTCCAGGTTGTGGGTCCTTCCTTTGAGTACCCTGCGAGGATCAAGTGTTGCAACCAGACTTCTGGTCTTGTAATCAAAGTTAGCTAAAATCCATTTTCCGTCAACATGTATTTTGTAAGAAGCTATTCCCGAAAGATTGTCCGATATGGTAAACTTCACAGCCTTTCTGGAAGATATGTTCTCTCCGTCTTTAAAACTAGGGAGAATATTTGGTGCTGTGGTATCTGCAACAACAAGAAACTTTCCGAAAGAGCCTATGGATGCCTCCAGATAATCGCCTCTCCAAACCCCTCCAAGCGAACCAAGTCTTCCCTCATTATCTAAAACTGCTATAACTGCCTTGTTTTTTAGTGAATTATCTATATCCGGCTTTATCGAAAGCTTTGCTGACAAATGAAGAGGAGTATTTTCGTCATGGAGTTTCCATAGTTTGGTACCGTTATAATCGGAAGAATCTGCCGTAAATGATATTGAACTGTAAAGAGAGCCTGGGGGTAGGAACAATTTCATGTTACCAAGTTCATAATTATTTGGAATAAACCAAGGCATTGTTTTTCTGTTTCCATGAGATCCGGCACCATTTTCATTCTCCGGAAATGTCCCCCCCCTTCTGACTTTAAAACTACGGGTGGCCCTGTTGTATTTGTAATCAAAGACTTCAATCATGACTGTATGATCCTTGTCATCGTTAAGTATGAAGAGGCCATCGTTCTTTGTTTTAACATTTGATGTAAGCGCATTTCCCGGTTCCACCCAACTCTTTACCATCGAACGTCCGGTTTTTTTCTTTTCTCCATATTCAACAATTGTATTGATATATCGCCCCATGTCAAAAGGAATCTCAACAGGATTGAATGAAAAGACCTTCTCGTTATCCAAATAATAATTGTAACTGGCAACAGCTAATCTGGAACCTGTGTTGTTCATTCTGTCGAGTGCATCTACAGCAACATAAAATGTATCCGGGACACTGGTGACTGCAGTTACAGGAGTAGTATAGCTTTTTATTAATGCAGATACAGGAATAGATTTCACATTGCGTATCCCGTAAAAATTTACCCGTAGAATCTGAGGAACAAGATTGTCTGTTATCATGAATCCTCCCTCCTTTACCGGATCAAGCGGTACCTGTGTGTCTGTATCTCTTATTTCAAAATGAAGATGCGGCCCTCCGGACGATCCTGTGTTTCCTGCTCTGCCGATAAACTCTCCTTTTCTTACAGGAAACTGGGTGGAATCCGGATATATGTTGATTTCAAAACTCTCTTTTTCATATTGTTTTGCCTCTGTCCACATAGCGATTTTAGGTACAAAATCAAGAAGATGCCCATAAACGGTAGTTCTTCCGTTGGGATGCGTTATATATAATGAATTACCATAACCACCCGGAGATATTGAAATTCTTGAGACAAAACCTTCTCCTGCAGAATATATTTTTGCACCAACAACTCCTCCCACTCTAAAATCGAGACCAGCATGAAAATGTGTAGATCTCAGTTCTCCATAGCTACCGGATAGTGAAACTGATAAATCAATTGGTATACGAAAACTTCCTTTCGATTGCGAAACCGCAGATAAAGGAGAGATTATAATAAGCGATAAGGCAAAAAAACTGTACAGTCTGCCTTTTGTCTTTTCATTAATCATTAAATTTGTTTTTAGGAAAACATCTTCTTCATTCTGTCGAAAAAGTTTCTGTCATCTTTGTCCGGTTTTGGTTTAAAATTTTCCGAACCTTTTAGTTTTTCGACAATCTCCCTCTCCTGTCTGTCCAGTTTTTTTGGTGTCCATACCTGTATGTAAACCAACAGGTCACCGTTGCCATAGCCATTAACATCTGGTAACCCTTTTGCCCTCAATCTTAATATCTTGCCTGATTGTGTTCCCGGTTCAATCTTAATACGCAGCTTTCCGTCGACCGATGGAATATCTGCCTCATTTCCGAGTATGGCATCTGTAACCGATATAAACAGTGAATAGATAAGGTCATTTCCGTCTCTTTGAAGTTCGGGGTGACCCTCCTCTTCTATAACCACAAGCAGATCTCCGTTTACTCCTCCCCTCTTTGCAGCATTCCCCTTGCCCTGGACCGTAAGTTGCATCCCCTGAGCAACTCCGGCAGGAATTTTGAATGTTATCTCCTCCATCTCCTTAACCAGTCCGTCTCCTCCGCATCTTGAACAAGGTTTTGTAACTGTCTTCCCTTCTCCGCCACAAGCAGGACAAACTGATGCTGTCTGCATGTTACCCAAAATCGTTTGTGTGACCCGGGTAATCTGACCGTTTCCTTTACAGGTTTCGCAAGTGTGGATATCTGCTTCAGATTTTGCTCCTCTGCCATTACATTCGTTGCAGGATACCTGTTTGTTTATCTTCACTTTTTTTTCTGCCCCATGAGCAATCTCCTTAAGATCCAGCTTCACTCGTATCCTGATATCCGAACCCCTGCTCACTCTCCTTCCTCCGCGTGATGATTGGCCATAGCTTCCAAAACCACCAAATCCACTTCCAAAATGACCTCCGAAAATATCTCCGAACTGACTGAATATATCGTCCATAGAAAATCCTGCTCCGCTGAATCCACCCCCGCCATTGCCTGAGCCACTCATACCAGCATGTCCGAACTGATCGAAACGAGCCTTTTTGTCAGGATTGCTCAGAACATCATAGGCCTCGGCAGCCTCCTTGAATTTTTCTTCTGCATCTTTATTTCCGTGATTTTTGTCCGGATGATACTTGATGGCAAGCTTTCTGTAAGCTTTTTTAATCTCGTCAGCAGATGCCCCTTTTGACACACCCAGTACTTCGTAATAATCTCTTTTAGTCATTGTATGTAAATTAAATGCCAATTACTACCTTGGCAAAACGGATAACTTTGCCATTGAGTGTGTATCCTTGTTGAACCACCTCCATAATCTTGTTTTTGTGTTCTTTCTTTTGTGCAGGTAATTGAGCAATGGCTTCATGAAAATCTGTATTCAATTCTTTACCGACAGACTCAATTTTCTTAAGTCCTTTGGATTCCAGATAATTGAACAATTTATTATATATTAGCTCAGTACCTTCTATTGCAACAGCATTGTCTCCATCAGAACGACGTAGTACATCAAGAGCTCTTTCACAATCATCCAGAACGGGAAGGACTCCGACGATTGTCTCTTCGCCGGCTGTCATTACCAGATCAAGCCTCTCTTTTGCTGTTCTGCGACGATAATTGTCGAACTCTGCAGCTAAGCGTAAATACTTATCGTTAAGGGATGCTATCTTATCGTCCGGACTCTCTTCTGTTGGCTGGGTTGATTGAGTCTGTTCTGGCTCTTCTTGTTTATTTTCAACAATAACATGCTCTTCACCATGTTTCTCTCTCTTGTGTTCTTTCATCTATATATATGATTTTATACCTTTCAAAGTTGCAAAGATAATCACAAATAATTTGCCAAAGAGGTTAACAAGACAAATTGACACTTTTACCAATTATTCTCTATCTTTGGTTCATTATTCAGACATGATGATCACTACCATAGCCGACTTCCTAATCAATACAAATCCTTTTTCTCCCGCTATGCTGACAATACTGATATTGGTCGGTTTTGTCGTGGGTTTCATAAATACACTTGCAGGAATGGCAACTGCACTCTCCTATGTACTGTTTATGGCTATGGGTATGCCAATAAATGTTGCTAACGGAACTACACGTGTAGGAGTGCTTTCTCAGTTTGCCGTCTCAACATTGATCTTTAGGAAAAAGGGATACCTGGATACAAAAATCGGGACCAGGGTTGGAATTCCGGTAGCCATAGGTTCAATAATAGGTGCACAGCTTGTTGCTGTACTAAATCCCCAGATTGTCGAAATTGTAATGGGTATTCTTCTACCAATAATGGCGATATCCCTGATGACCGACAGCAAACTTTCAGTAAATAGGAATTATAAAGTCAAGGATCGCCTGACTCCACTTAAATTCATTGTTTTTGTCATTGTAGGGATTTATGGGGGATTTACCCATGCAGGTGTAGGGATTTTGATAATTTTCGGCAGTATCTTTTTCTATGGCCTTGACATGCTAAAGGCAAATGCAATAAAACAGTTTGCAGTGCTTCTGTATACCCCTTTGGCACTTGCAGTTTTTATATGGCACGGTCAGGTTAACTGGCCCATTGCTTTGATATATGCTGTCGGTAACGTTGCAGGAGCTATTGTAGCCTCAAGGGTTGCTATCAGCTGGGGAGTAAGATTCATTAACTGGGTTGTTGCTATCGCTGTAATAACAGTTTCATTCTGGCTTATCTACAAACAATTCAGATGAACAATCTGATTATTCATCTGTTTTATTATAAACAGATATATGAATATAAAGCAGAAAATGAAGGTTGAAGTCTGGAGCGACACAATGTGTCCCTTCTGCTATCTGGGTAAAACCAACTACGAATTGGCACTTAAATTATTCGAACATTCAGGAGATGTAGAACTTGTCTGGCACAGTTTTCAACTGAATCCCGATTTTCCTGAACAAACGCCGGAGAAGGTAAATTATTATCAATATATTGCAGATATAAAGGGGTTGAGTTCCGGACAAGCAGAAGAATTACTTAAAGGTATTGTTGATTTGGCAAAGAAAGCCGGCCTGTATTACAACCTGGATAAAGCTGCAATGTTCAATTCAATGAATGTTCACAGAATAATTCAAAAGGCAAAAAGCAAAGAACTGGCAGATAATGCGGAGGAGAAGATGTTTCATGCCTTTTTTACAGAGGGTAAATATCTAAATGATATAGCCACTCTAGAAAATTTAGGAAAAGAGATAGGATTGACATCTGAAGAAGTAGAAGATGCACTCAGTAACGAAATGTATGCTTATCTGGTAAAACAAGATATGCAAGAGGCTGCAAACAGAGGAATCGATACTGTCCCCACCTTTGTATTTAATGAAAAATATAGTGTTATTGGTTCACAGTCCTCAGATGTTTTTCTGGAAACATTACAAAAATCTTACGAGGAATACTCTAACCTTTAGCACTTATTTGTCTCAGGGAATTTTTGTTTATAATCTCAATGTTTCTGCCCGAGATTTTAAGAATGCCGTCTTTTACGAATTCACTAAGAACCCTGCTCACACTCTCTCTCGAAGCATCAACCAAATTGCCGATATCTTCTTGATTAATTAGAAGAGGAAAGCTGTCGGAATGATAGATATTATCTGCAAAATCAAGCAGGACATCGGCAAGCTTACCTCTTGTCTGCTTCTGTGTACGGTTGACACATTTCTGATATGATTCCAGCTCACTCTTGCATAATTCTATCAGAATCTGATTGCTGAAATCGGGGTTGGTTGCAAGAAGCTTTCTGAAGAGTGATATATCTATGAAACAAACTTCTGACTCCTCTATTGAAGTGACTGAGTATTGGTTTATCTTATCGCCGAATGTTGTAGGGAGACCCAGATAGCTGGAGGGTTTTATAATCCTTACAACCTGAACATGGTAAGGACCGTCAATATGAATTTTCACCAGTCCGCTCTTTAAGTAGGCTACATTAGTAGAATATGTACCCTGTCTGATAATTGAATCACCTTTTTTAAACCTTACAGTAAGGCAATTGGCCGACAATTTATCTATCTCTTCATTAGACAGTTTTCTAGCTGCGGCAGACTTATAGTCACAGAAAGCACATTTATTTTCCATAAGAAATTATTTTCCATAACAAAGATAATAAAAATGTGATATGAATCACAATTTTTCGCTGCCTATATCATATCAATTTTATAAAATCCGATTGTATAAAGGTGTTTCTTTGCACAAAATAAATTTACGATAAAATTATGCAAGAAGAATTACAACAACAGATTCAGCAGCTTCAGCAACAGGTTGAAAAACTGCAAAAACAGATCACTACAATGCAGAACAACAGGAAGGACCAATTGTCTATTGCCTGTGTTTCCGGTGATTTGGACAAAATACTTGCTACAATGATTATATCAATTGCAGCGGCAGCAATGGACACTAAGGTAAAGATCTTCTTCTCTTTCTGGGCTTTATCGGCTTTAAGAGACAAAAACAAGAGCGCCAAAGGAAAGGATATTATCTCCAAAATGTTTGGTATTATGCTTCCAAAAGGTAAGGATAAGCTTAAATTATCAAACATGAATATGGCCGGTATGGGTCCGTTGATGATCAAATACCTGATGAAAAAACAAAACGTGCTTTCATTGGATGATATGTTCAAGACCGCAGGTGAGCTTGGAATTGAGATTATCGTTTGTGAAATGTCGATGGGTCTGATGGGCTTCAAAAGTGAGGAGATGATTGATTATCCACATCTTTCTTACGCAGGAGCTGCAACATTTGTTACAGATGCAGGTGAAAGTGCCGCACAATTATTCATTTAACAGAAATTAAAAAATAGAAATCATGACAAAAGAAGAATTAAAGAATTTGACAGTAGCAAAATCTGTAGATGCAAGAGGGACAGCTTGTCCGGGACCACTTTTAGCTGCAAAAAAAGCTATAGGAGAAATTGAATCAGGTGAAATTATGGAGATTTTATCTGCCGATGAGGGGACAAAAAGTGACATCCCAAAATGGTGCAATAAAATGGAACATGAATATTTAGGCACATTTGAAGAAGACAGTTATACTCGTCTGTTCTTGAAAAAGGCCTGATATTAAGCCTATATAATTATATGTCAGACGAAAATTTCAAACCGAAAATACTGGTTTTCTCTACCGATAAAATTTCAGATCCCGGGATAGATCAGGCTGGATTGAGAAAGATCCACTACTCCCCTTCGGTATATGTAATCAGTTTGCCTTGTTCTTCAGGAATCAAGCCAAAATGGGTACTCCACGCTTTCAAGAGAGGGTTTGACGGTGTATTTATTGCCGCCGACGGCCACGAATGTTCATTTAGTCCTAAATGCGAAGAACACACTAATAGAATAATCGAGGATTCACAGGAGTTGATGAAAGCAAACAATATCAGTCCTAAACGCATCCGGATGGCTGCTATATGTTCCGTTTGCGCGGAACCTTTTTCCAATCACATGGAAAATTTCACTAAAATATTAAAGGGAATTGAGAATGAACCAAAAGGATAACAATTTTGACACCTTGATTATAGGAGGTGGGATTGCCGGGCAAGAGGCTGCGTTAAACCTCGCAGATATGAATCATAAGGTGCTTCTTGTAGAGAAAGGACTCTCCATTGGAGGCAAGATGATTCAGTTAAGTAAGGTTTTTCCGACTTTGGATTGTGCTGCATGTATTACGACACCAAAAATGTCTGAAACAGCCAGGCACCCCAATATAACCCTGATGCTTAACAGTGATGTTGAGGCAATTAATAAACAAGGCAATGATTTTCTTGTAGATATCACAAAGAGACCACGTTATGTGATCAAGGAAAACTGCACCGGGTGCCAGGAGTGTGAAGTTGTCTGTCCCGAGGTAAGGCCGGATGAATATAACGCAAACCTGGCAGGCCGTAAAGTCGCCTATATCCCGTTCAGCCTTGCCAATCCAAGAATTGCAACAATAGATAGAGAGGATACTTCGGCACCATGTATAAATGAGTGCCCCGGAGGTGTAAAGGCGTACGGATATATATCTCTTGCAAGAAACGGTCAGTACGAAGAGGCGATGAAGCTTCACCTAGAAGATGTTCCATTCCCCGGGAGTCTCGGACGTGCTTGCTACTCCCCTTGTCAGAATGCTTGTACTCGTGCAGGACTTGAGTCGGCTGTAGACATACGTAAGATAAAACGTTATTTTTCAGATTATTATTATGAGAAGTATCCCATTGCACCCACTGTTGAAATAAGCAATAAGAGTGGTAAAAAGATAGCAGTAATTGGTTCGGGACCTGCAGGACTTACAGCTGCTTACCATTTAGCACTTAAGGGTCATTCAGTGAAAATTTTCGAGGCGGCACCTCAGGCCGGCGGTATGCTAAAACTTGCTCTTCCGGAATACCGGGCTCCTAAGGACATCGTAGACAGGGATATTCAGAATGTAACTGCCCTGGGTGTGGAAATTGAATGCAACAGAAAGGTTGAGAATCTCGCATCTCTTAAGGAACAAGGCTTTGACATTGTTTTTGTCTCTGTCGGGACCCATGATACAGTATCCCTTGGTGTAGAGGGATCGTCTCTTAACGGAATTGTATCTTGTCTTGATTTTCTGAGGGAGGCCAATATAGGGAAGAAAGAGAATCTTACCGGTAAAAAGGTTATGATAATTGGTGGCGGCAACACAGCAATTGACGCTGCCAGAACTTCAATCAGACTTGGAGCAGAAAAGGTGACAGTTGTATATAGACGCAGTCGTGAGGAGATGCCTTGCTTTGCTCCCGAAATTAAAGAGGCAGAAGAGGAAGGCGCAGAGATATTGCTTCTTAGGAATCCAGTACGGTTCTTTGGAGAAAACGGGAAGCTGACAAAAGTAGAGTTGACAAAAATGAAGCTTGGCGAGGCCGATGAAAGTGGAAGGAAAAAATCAATTCCAATATCCGGATCGGAATATCTTGCCGATGTTGATTATGTAATTGAGGCAATAGGTTTGAAACCCTCAACATCGCCTTTTGCAAATGAGATTGAACTGAATAGAGGCGGAACTATAAAAGTGAATGAAAAAACTCTGCAGACCTCTGTACCATATATTTTTGCCGGAGGTGACACTGTAACAGGGGCAACAACTCTTATTGAAGCAGCTGGCCAGGGTAAGAAAGCAGCTTTTTATATAGACAAGTATCTGAATAACCTCAACATGGAAGATTTTGAACAGGGAGACAAACTTCCTGCTTCGGACAAAGCCAAGGTTCTAAAAAGATACGAAGGAAAAGTAATGCCTGCCATTAACAACCGGTTAATTTCCATGGCAGAACGAACCGGTACATTTAAAGAGGTAGAACTCTCCTATACAGAGGAGGAGCTAAAGGCAAGCACAATGAGATGTCTCGATTGCAGCAACTGCAGGGAGTGTCACCAGTGCGTTAATGTCTGCCCGGCAAATGCGATTGATTTTTCTCAAAAGAGAGAATATGTCACTACATCTGTAAAATCCGTTGTTCTCTCAACAGGATATAAGTTGTTTCCACCGTCAGGAAAACCTGAATATGGCTATGATAAGTATCCAAATGTCATTGATTCCATGCAGATGGACAGGTTAATTGCACCTACAAGACCTTTTAATAATGTATTGAGACCCGGAGACGGTAAATCGCCTGATAATATAGCTTATGTCCTGTGTACAGGATCAAGGGATTCAGCAATCGAAAACACAAGCTGCAGCGTGGAATGTTCAAACAACCCGATATGCTCGCAAATTTGTTGTATGTACTCAATAAAGCAGGCACAGTTGCTTATGGGGGCACTACCCATGGCAGATATCACAATCTATTACATGGATATAAGGGCGTTCGGAAAAGGATATGAAGAGTTTTTCCAGCAATCAAAGTCTATGGGAGTGAGTTTTGTAAAGGGGAAGGTTGCAAAAATAAGGGAAAATGAAAACGGAAGTGGCGACCTTATACTTCGTTATGAAGATGTTGTTAAAGGTGTTGTAAAAGAGGCAAAACACGATCTTGTAGTACTTTCAGTTGGAGTAATACCAAATAAGGATGTTCCTGAAATGTTTAAGAATGAGAAGCTGGAACTGGATGACTTTAACTTTATCAAGCAGACCAACGAACTCACAAACCCTTCAATAACAAGCATAAAGGGAGTATTTGCTGCAGGCGCCGCTACAGGTCCAAAGGATATTCCGGATTCAATATTATCGGCAGGATGTGCCGCTTCGGAAGTAGCTGTTTATCTTAACAGCAAGGAGATAAACCCAAGTAAACATTTCAGTTTTGTCAAAAAGTAGTAAAATGAAAGAGAGAATAGGTGTATATATTTGTCACTGCGGAGGAAATATTTCCGATTATGTTGACGTTGGTGAACTAAGCAAGATGTTCTATGCAGAAGACGGTGTGGTTATATCAAAAGATGTAATGTTTGCCTGTGCCGATTCCAACCAGAAGGAGATGGTGAGTGATATAAAAGAGTACAATCTCGATGCTATTGTTGTTGCTTCTTGTTCCCCTAAACTGCATTTGCATACATTCAAGAATGTCGCCATCCGTGGTGGATTGAATCCGACAAACTATGTTCAGGTAAACATCCGTGAACAATGCTCATGGCCACATTCCGACCATCCAAGAGAGGCGACGGTTAAGGCTGCCGGATTGATAAGAGCAGGTATCAACAGGGTCTCACACTCAGAAGCCCTTGAAAATATTGAGGTATCTGTAAAGAGGTCAGTTTTGGTTGTAGGAGCCGGAATATCCGGTATGAAAGCAGCTATAGATCTGGCAAGGTTGGGAAACGAAGTCTATCTGGTAGAGAAGGATTTTTTTGTTGGCGGTCATATAACACAGACCGAAAAGCTATTCATGACAGGACAAAGCAGTAAGAAGATAATATCTGATCTGTTTACAGAACTCAAAAGTTACAGGAACATCACCTTGTTTACCGGAGCCACTGTAGACAAAGTATCGGGCAGTTTAGGTAATTTTCATGTTGATATAAGAATCAAGCCAAGATATATCAACATAAAGGCCGATTATGCTATTGTACAACAAGCTTTAGAGGAGTGCCCTGTATTTATAGAAGACAAATTCAACTTTGGTCTCTCAAAACGCAGAGCCATTTACAAGAACTATCCTGAGGCTGTTCCAAACATACCTGTTGCAGATATAGAGACACTTAAGGAAAACCTCGATGCAATTGCCAGATTTTCCTCTGTCCTGGATATTAATCAGACAGATGAAGTACTCTCTCTTATTGCAGGCTCTGTACTTGTTGCAACCGGTTTCGATTCATATAAACCGCTGGAGGGAGAATATGGCTACGGACAAATTCCTAATGTTCTTACCCTTCCTGAGTTCAACAGACTAATGGAACTTAACCCCGACAAACTTGTCTACAACAAAAAAGAGATCAAGAACATTGCATTCATCTACTGCGTGGGAAGCAGGCAAACCAAGGGCGAAATCAAGTATTGCTCAAGACAGTGTTGCTCATCTGCAATTTACAGTTCCTTGGAACTCAGAAACAAGTATAAAGATATCTCGACATTTCATCTGTTCAGAGATATAAGGACCTATGGAAAACAGGAGATGCTATACAAAGAGTCCTCTGAAAAAGGAGATATTTATATCCGGTTCGAAGAGAAAGAGCCGCCTGTAGTGGAGATGTCTGGCAAGTCGCTTATTATAAAAGTTAAAGATTACCTGACGTCAAAAAAAGAACTCGAGATGGAAGCAGACATGGTTGTATTGGTTACAGGCATGGTTGCAAGAGAAGACAGCCGTCAGATTTCAGAGAAATTTAAAATTCCTGTCGGACGTGACAAATTCTTCAATGAGATACACCCTAAGCTCAAACCTGTTGAGACTGTCATAAAAGGGGTATATCTGGGAGGCTCTTGTCAAGGTCCGAAAAACATTAGCGAATCGGTTCAGTCCTCATCATCGGCCGCAGCAAAAATCAATGCATTATTAAAAAGCGGAACAGTGTCAATAGATCCGGTAATAGCAATGGTAAACAAGGACGCATGCATATGGTGTGGAAAATGTGAGGCTGCCTGCGAATACACTGCTATCAAAGAGATAAGTTCGGAAGGAAAGCAAATTGCCTCTGTAAACAAGGCAATCTGTACCGGTTGCGGCATTTGCGCCCCTGTTTGTCCTGTAAATGCTATTGAAATTGCTCAATATACCGATTTGGAAATTGAGTCTATGATTGATGGTTTTATGCAGAAAATAGAGATTGATGTAAAACTTGGAGAATCTGAAAAGGCAGAAGAGGCAGACGCATTGCAGATGAAAGAGTTTCCTTTGTTATGGAAGGATATTCTACAGGCGATGAGTTCGGGAAAGAAGACAATACCCGAGATATCAGAAGAACTAGGAGTGGAATCAGCATTAATAACATATAATATTATGACAATGAACAAATATAGCATAGTCATGGCTGATGGTATGGAGGAGAAGGAAGCATATTATTATTATAAAATTAAAAATCAGTAAAATGGCAAGAGTAAATCCAAAATTTTCGGCCGAACTAAAAAAATATGGAGCAGACGATTTTAATTCATGTTTCAATTGCGGAACGTGTACTGCTACTTGCTCATTATCAACTGAAGATAACTCATTTCCTCGTGAAATGGTTAGGTTTAGTACACTGGGGTTGGAAGATGAACTAAAGGCATCACTAAAACCATGGATGTGTTACTATTGCGGAGAGTGCTCAACATCTTGTCCCAGGACAGCGAATCCGGGAGAGCTGATGATGTCCCTTCGTAGATGGCTCACAGCCAAATATGATTGGACCGGTCTTTCCGGCTATTTATACAAGTCGTTGATAGCCACAATTATAGCTATGATTGTTGTAGCAATGGGAGTGGTGGGTTTTGCTGCTTATGAAAAGTTTGACCTGGAGGTTATAATGCATGCAGGTCATATGTTTGAGATGTTGGCAATTGCGGGGGTCTTTGCAGTTATACTTATACCAAATATTGTGAGGATGTGGTATTTTACAATAATAAAACCTAGGAAAAATGTCAGTTTCATGACCTATGTGAAAAGTCTTGGAGAGTTCTTCATTCATATGTTTACACAAAAGAGGGCTCTTGGTTGTGACGACAACCAGAAAAGGTGGTTTGAGCATTTTATTCTGGTTATCGGATACCTCACATTGCTCTTCACTACTGTTTTTCTGGACTGGTTTGGATCAGAAAGTCTTTTTGTAATAGTACTTGGTTATGTTGTAAGTGCTGTAATATTTGTTGTAACATTCGATTTTGTTCTTGGCAGGATGAAAAAAGAGAAGCAAGTAAGCAAACACTCGCAACCATCGGACTGGTTCTTTGTAATATGGCTCCTTCTGATGGGAGTGACAGCATTTGCAGTAAGGCTCTTTATAGATCTCGACATCCTTGAAACCAACAAATGGCTCTATCTGTTCCACCTTGCGATTTTAGCGCAATGGGCATTGATCATAGTCCCGTTTGGAAAATGGACTCACTTCTTATACAGGTCGTTTGCAATGTTTTTTGCAAAATTAACAGTTGTATAATTAATTTATTTTTTTAAATTTGTGCAGACTTTTACCTGTATAACCTGCATGAAAAACGGCTCAAATATTAAAAAATTCCTACTCTTTCAGCTCCCCTATATTTTTTACATTTCAATTCTGATTTTTTGGTATTATAACACCTATTCAGAAGACAGACCAATAAATTATATAGCTTTAGGAGTTGCTATGTTGGTTTTCATCCAATTTGTCTTCCAGAACAGATTTGCAGGAGCCTCAATAGGAGTCATTGGTTTCACCTTAAGTCTTTTTTTCCTGTTTTCGTTTCTTTCCGATTGTGCAACAAAATCCGGCAGCCTTCTTATGGTTGTCGGTTTGATTATCGCCTCTGTCTCTCTTCTTATGGGTCTCATCATGACAATATCAAACCTTATCGGTTATACTGACAAAAGAGAACGACGATAAACTTATAACTTGTATTTTTTTGTATATTTGGAATAAATAAACAATTCCAAAAAAATGGCTGAACATTCAATGGGTCACATCTCTCAGGTAATTGGCCCGGTTGTGGATATAAGTTTCGAAAATGAAGTTTCTGACAAGCAGGTTATTCTACCTGGAATTCACGATGCAATAAAAATAAAACGTCTTGATGGACGTGAACTTATTGTTGAAGTGCAGCAACATATTGGTGAAAAGACAGTAAGAACCGTTGCAATGGACTCTACCGATGGTTTAAGACGGGGAATGGAAGCTATATCACTTGGGACGCCAATCCATGTTCCGGTTGGGGGGCAGATAAAGGGTCGTCTTATTAATGTTGTGGGCGAGGCAATCGATGGCATGGGGCCTTTAGATATGACAGGTTCATACTCTATACACAGAGATCCTCCAAAATTCAGTGACCTTATTACTGCCAAGGAGGTTTTTTATACAGGTATTAAAGTTATTGATCTTCTCGAACCATATTCCAAAGGTGGCAAAATTGGACTTTTCGGGGGCGCAGGTGTTGGAAAGACAGTAATTATCATGGAACTAATAAGAAATATTGCCAAAAAACATAATGGATTTTCTGTCTTTGCCGGTGTTGGGGAACGAACAAGAGAGGGAAATGATCTGTTGAGAGACATGATCGGATCTGGGGTTATCCGATATGGTAAGGCGTTTAAAAAAAGTATGGACGAGGGCAAATGGGACCTCTCTCTCGTAGATTATGACGAACTTGCCAAATCGCAGACCACGCTTGTTTTCGGACAGATGAACGAACCACCAGGTGCCCGTTCAAGCGTAGCATTGTCTGGACTATCTGTTGCAGAATCATTCAGGGACGAAGGAACCCAGACAAACGACATTCTTTTCTTCATTGATAATATTTTCCGATTTACACAGGCTGGTTCTGAAGTATCTGCCCTGTTGGGCAGGATGCCTTCTGCTGTTGGATATCAACCCACTCTGGCAACAGAAATGGGTACAATGCAAGAACGGATTGCATCTACAAAAAAAGGCTCAATCACATCAATTCAGGCTGTATATGTGCCGGCTGATGACCTTACTGACCCAGCTCCTTCAACTACCTTCACTCACCTTGATGCAACAACTGTTCTTAGCAGAAAAATTTCAGAACTCGGCATATACCCTGCAGTAGATCCGTTGGAATCAACATCCAGGATTCTTGACCCTCTTATTGTTGGAAAAGAACATTACGAGACAGCGCAACAGGTTAAACAGATCTTACAAAGAAATAAGGAGCTTCAGGATATTATTTCTATTCTGGGAATGGAGGAACTATCCGATGAAGACAAAATTACCGTTAACAGGGCACGTAGGGTTCAACGTTTTCTTTCTCAGCCTTTTTCTGTTGCAGAGCAATTTACCGGAATAAAAGGAGCAATAGTTTCCATCGAAGATACTATCAAAGGATTCAAGATGATCCTTGAGGGCAGCGTGGATTATCTTCCTGAACAGGCATTTCTTAATGTAGGCACAATAGAAGAAGCGATTGCTAAGGGCGAAAATATATTAAAGATGCAATAAATGCCGGTATTATGAAGTTGATTATTTTAAAACCAGAGGGGTCGGTATTTAACGGTGATGTTGAATCTGTCACACTTCCGGGAAGGGACGGCAGTTTTACATTGCTTGCAAGGCACGCTCCACTGATTTCTATACTTGATAAGGGTTTTATAAAATTCAGGACGATAAATGGTAAAGAGAATGAACGATTTGAGATAAATAGTGGATTTGTTAAAGTGAAAAATGATTTGGTTACAGTATGTATCAATTAAAATATAAATCATGTATAAGGTTAGCCGAAGGATGATGATTACTATGTTAATATTCTACGTTGTGGTGGGTATAGGAGTTGGATTGTGTCTTTACTATTTATATCCGGTCTACTATTTTGAATGGTATCCGTTTATTCCTGGTTATTACACCGTTTTGGGAGTAATACTATACAGTTCTTTAATGTTTTATAAAAAAAATAACCCCAAGAAGATGGTAAATGCCTATATGATGATGCGGGGTATTAAATTTCTTTTGACAACTGCCACAATACTTATATATGACTTGACAATGGACGAATATACCTACGAATTCTCTATAACAACCGTAGGATTCTATTTTTTTTACCTCTTTATAGAAACATATATTTACATCAAGTTTGAGAAAGAGAAACCCGTTAAATGAAAAGAAATCTTAAGGTTCTTGTTTGTCTGATTATCCTGACAGTTTCATTCAGGGGGTCTTTGGTTGCAGAAGATATTGATGCAAAAAAAATTATCTTCTCCCACTTAGGAGATTCTTATGGATGGCACATTACAACTTGGGGTGATACTAAGATAGGGGTCCCCTTACCTGTTATTGTAATCAGCAGAATATCGGGACTTAATATATTTCTCTCTTCCCGGTTGGAGGATGGCGATTCTTATCGAAACTTTAAAATTGCCGGAGAGGGACGCTACACAAACAAGATTGTAGAGATTGGACCATCAGGGGAGGAAACCAGACCGGTGGATATTTCCATAACCAAAAATGCACTTGCTCTCATAATTAACAGCGCTATTCTCATAACTATCATAATGTTGGTATCGGGGTGGTATAGAAGGCACCCGCTCGCTGCTCCAAAAGGTTTTTCGGGAGCGATGGAGATTTTTATTATGGATATTAACGACAATGTCATAAAAGCATCAATAGGAAAAGATTATATAAAATATGCTCCCTACCTGCTTACTGCATTCTTCTTCATTTTCCTAAACAACTTAATGGGATTGATCCCTCTTTTCCCGGGGGGAGCAAATACAACAGGAAACATTGCAGTGACAATGGTTCTGGCATTATGTACTTTTTTTGTTGTCAATATATCCGGTACAAAAGAGTATTGGAAAGAGACCATATGGCCCGATGTCCCTCTATGGATGAAGATACCAATCCCGCTAATGCCTGTTATAGAAATATTTGGAGTATTATCCAAACCCTTTGCCCTTATGATTCGTCTTTTTGCAAACATTATGGCAGGCCATGCAATTATCCTATCGCTTACATCATTGATTTTTATAACAGTGGCCATGGGACCGTCGGTAAATGCAGGAATGACTGTATTGTCAGTTGTTCTGAGCGTTTTCATGAATTTTGTCGAAATTCTGGTTGCCTATATACAGGCTTATGTATTCACCATGCTTTCGGCAATTTTCATAGGACTGTCGCAAGTTGAAAAGAGAAAAACAGAAGCCTATTAATAAAACAACAAAACATTAAAAATTATGGTTCTATTTACATTTTTAGAAGTTGCAGCTACCAATATTGGAATTGGTACCATGGGAGCAGCCTTGGGTGCAGGACTTGCCGCCATTGCTGCTGGTTTAGGAATTGGGAAAATCGGCAGTTATGCAATGGAGGCGATTGCAAGGCAACCTGAATCTGCCAACGACATTAGGATGACAATGATAATCGCTGCCGCATTGGTAGAGGGCGCATGTCTTTTTGCAATTGTGGTCTGTTTCCTGGCACTGTAATACATACATTATGTCCTTACTTTTACCTGATTCCGGTTTACTTTTCTGGATGTTGATCTCTTTCGGTCTTGTTTTCTTCATTTTGGCAAGATATGGATTTCCCGTAATTGTCAAAATGGTAGAGGAGAGAAGGGCATTCATACAAAAGTCCCTGGACGATGCCAAGGCAGCAAAGTCTCAACTTGATAACCTGAAGGAAGAGAGTGATTCTATAATCTCTTCTGCCCGTTTGGAACAGGTTAAAATCCTAAATGAGGCGAATCAAATTAAGGAACACATCATCAGTTCTGCAAAGCAGGAGGCCAAAAACATCTCTGCACAGATGATGGAAGAGACAAAAAGAGAACTGATCATAGAAAGAGAACTCTCTATTAAGAAAGTACGAAGTCAAATTGCATCTCTTTCAGTCGAGGTTGCGGAGAAGGTTGTCAGGGCAGAGCTGAATAAAACTCCTGCTCACATGGATATGATAAACCGTTTACTGGACGAGAGTTCAGAGATGAGATCTTAAAAAATGAACAGAGGTATAATCTCCACCCGTTATGCAAAAGCATTGCTGTCTTATGCACTCGAAAAGGGTGCAGACGAGGCAGTCTACTTAAAGATGAATCAATTGTCCAGATGTTTCTTTGAGGTTCCGGAATTTGAGAAGACACTGTCCAGTCCTGTCGTTACTGCCCGGGATAAATTTTCAATTATCAAAACTGCCTCTGGCAATTTAACAAGTGATGAATTCGATCAATTCATAAATCTTGTAACCAAAAATAACAGAGAGTATTTATTACACTCTATTTCCCTGTGTTACATCAAACTGTATCAAAAGAAAAAAAATGTGAGTATTTGCAATCTGATTACAGCTGTTCCCATTACCGAAGAAATTGAGTCAAGAATATCAAAGTTGATTATTGACAAGACTCATGGCTCTGTCGAACTTAAGAAAAGTGTAAATCCCGATATTCTTGGTGGGTTTATATTTGAACTGAACTACAACAGGCTGGATGCCAGTGTAGCTACTCAACTAAAGAGGATAAAGAGACAATTTGAATCAATAAACAACTACTAAACTGGTTATTACATGTCTGAAAATATAAAAATAAGTGAAGTATCGGAAGTATTGAAGTTGCAACTTCAGGGAATTGACACTAAGTTGAATTTCGAAGAGGTAGGCACTGTTCTGCAGGTTAGTGATGGTGTAGCAAGGATTTTTGGTCTGCTGAATGCAGAATCAAGCGAACTGCTTGAGTTTGACAATGGCATGGAGGCTGTCGTAATGAATCTGGAAGAGGATAATGTAGGAGTGGTATTACTTGGTCCGTCAGACCATATAAAAGAGGGTGACAGGGTTAAAAGGACAGGCAGAATTGCCTCAATCGATGTAGGAGAGGGCTTGCTGGGACGTGTAATAAACGCTATGGGAGAACCACTTGACGGACTTGGATCAATAAAAGGTGAACTTACAGAGATGCCGTTGGAAAGAAAAGCACCAGGGGTAATATTCAGACAACCGGTTAACGAACCACTACAGACAGGGTTGAAAGCCATTGATGCAATGATACCTATCGGTAGAGGTCAAAGGGAGCTCATAATAGGTGACCGTCAGACGGGTAAAACATCTATTGCCGTTGACACGATTCTTAATCAGAAGGAGAATTTTCTTGCAGGGAAACCGGTATATTGCATATATGTTGCAATAGGACAAAAGGGTTCCACAATAGCATCAATAGTAAATTTATTTAGGGAGAAGGGTGCAATGAGTTATACAATTGTAATAGCTGCCACTGCTTCCGATTCCGCTGCAATGCAATATTTTGCACCTTTTTCAGGGGCGGCCATTGGAGAGTATTTCCGGGATACCGGACATCATGCACTGGTTGTTTATGACGACCTGACAAAGCAAGCCGTTGCCTACCGGGAGCTTTCGCTTATTCTCCGTCGTCCATCTGGCCGCGAAGCATACCCGGGAGACATCTTCTATCTTCACTCAAGGCTTCTGGAGAGATCGGCCAAGATAATTGATCAGGAAGAAGTAGCTGCCAAAATGAATGACCTTCCGGATACATTAAAGAACAAGGTAAAAGGAGGCGGTTCACTTACAGCTCTGCCAATAATTGAAACCCAGGCGGGTGATGTATCCGCCTATATTCCTACAAATGTAATATCCATTACCGATGGACAGATATTTCTTGATACTGCACTTTTTAATCAGGGCAACCGCCCGGCTATAAATGTGGGTATTTCTGTTTCACGCGTCGGAGGGAATGCCCAGATTAAGGCTATGAAAAAAGTAGCAGGAACATTAAAAATAGACCAGGCTCAATTCAGGGAACTTGAGGCCTTTACAAAATTCGGAGGAGATCTGGATGTCGTAACCGCAAGGACGATTGACAAAGGTCAGAAGAACACACGTCTTCTTGTCCAGCCTCAATACTCACCTATGCCTGTTGAAGAACAGATTGCTATTCTGTATTGTGGTACACATGGTCTGCTCAAAAACATTCCTGTTAGTAAAGTTTCTGATTTTGAAGTAAATTTTCTGAACAGTATAAGAAGTACAGATGTTTTGGATAAACTAAGACAAGGAGTTCTTGATGATGAAGTTACATCAACAATAGAGAGAGTGGCCCTTTCTTTAACCGGAACATCAGAAAATATATAAAAAATGGCATCGCTTAAAGAGGTTAAAGGCAGGATTACATCGGTAAACAATACCCTTAAGATAACGTCCGCAATGAGAATGATCTCATCTGTCAAGTTGCATCGTTCACAACTTGCTGCTGCCGGATTGGGTCCATATCAGAGAGCGCTTAAGGAAATTTTCATAGAGACTGTTGCCGGACAAGCCAATATTAAATCGGTCTACACAGAAAACCGTCCGGTTAAAAGGATAGCTATAGTTGTTTTATCGTCAAATTCTTCTTTGTGTGGCTCTTTCAATGCGAATATTGAAAAGGTGTTAAAGGGTGTTATTGATGAGTACAAGAGCTTAGGCAATATGAACATAATGTTGTTTCCAATAGGAAAAAAAATATCAAAGAACTTAATTCATCAAAAATACTCTGTAGAAAGCATAGATCACAGCATAGTGGACAAACCGACATACACACAATGTTCCAAACTTGCTTATGACTTAATGTCTCTTTTCCGGGAAAAGAGAGTTGACAGAATAGAACTTATTTACAATCATTTCAAATCTATTGCCAGTCAGGTTGTAACGAGAGAGATTTTTCTTCCGGTCAACTCATTAAATGAAGTAAGAAGCAACCCTTCTGATTACATTTTTGAACCCGGCAGAGAAATAATCGTGGAAGAGCTTATTGATAAGGTGCTTTCTTTTAAAATATTCGCAATTATAAGAGATTCAAATGCTGCAGAACATGCCGCCCGGACAGTAGCGATGCAACTAGCCTCTGACAATGCATCAAAACTTATTCAGGAGCTTACTGTTCAGTATAATAAGACACGGCAGCAGGCAATTACAAATGAGTTGCTTGATATTATGGGTGGCATAGCCAGATAATCAGATTGATATTCTCTTTCTCCTCCTTACCTTGTAAATTTCAAACCAGATAATACTTAGAAAGCCCAGCAGGACACAGACCATTGCCTCTGAAAATTTTATACTTTCAAACTGAAACAGACTTATTAAAAATGGTGAGTTAAGTATCAGAATCAAGAAAAATCCGGCACCTCCTACAACCCATTTTACACTGCTGTTTGGTGTAAGGATTATCCTGAAAATATTTTCCGACCAAGATCTGTTCGATAGTATTACAGCAATGTTTGAAGATATCAATGTTACGAAAGTTAGCGTCCTGACTGCTTTTTCTGAATATCCAAGATCCAGACCTACAAAGTACACAAGAAGGGTGATGATCAATATACCTATTCCCTGAGAACAACTGAGCAATATTTTCCCTATGCCAAAGAAGGGTTCGTCTATTGCCTTAGGTGGTCTTGACATTACATTTTTCTCCTCTTTCTCGGCTTCAAAAATAATTGAACATGCGGGGTCTATAATCAGTTCAAGGAATACAATATGAACAGGCCACAGTATTAATGGAAGGTCTGCAAAAAACACCGGTATAAGGGATAAACCGGCAATTGGAACGTGTATAGCAAATATATAGCTGAGTGCCTTTTGCAGATTGTCAAATATTCTGCGTCCCATTTTTACTGCACCCACAATTGATGAGAAATTGTCATCCATCAAAACTAATGAAGATGCCTCCCTTGCTACATCGGTACCCTTCTCCCCCATTGCCACTCCAATATTTGCGGCTTTCAATGCCGGAGCATCATTGACACCATCTCCAGTCATAGCAACAATTTCGCCGTTTTTTTTAAGAGCATTCACTATTTTCAGCTTTTGTTCAGGAACAACTCTTGCAAAAATGTTTACTTCCTTTATTCTTTTGCAAAGTTCTTCTTCGCTCATTAACTGTAATTCAGAACCTGTTATGCAAAGCTCCGGGTGTTTAAGTCCTATCTCCTTACCAATATTTATGGCCGTTACAGGATAGTCTCCGGTTATCATTATTACCCTGATACCTGCTTTGTAACACTCCTCTACTGCCATTGGCACACTCTCTCTTATAGGGTCAGACAGTCCTATCAATCCAACAAATTCAAAATCAAAATCATGTTGTATTTCAGGCAGATCACGCGGTGTCAACCTTGCTTTTGCCACACCTATTATCCTGAGCCCAGCCGATGCAAGGTTGGAAACTACCTTCTCATATTTTGAAACATTCTCACTACTTAAGTGACACAGATCAAAAATTGCCTCAGGTGCTCCTTTTGCTGCTATAACTCTTTCGTGACTTGATGGATTGGAGAACACCCTCGACATTGCCAGAAGCTCTTTTGACAATGGATATTCTTTCTCCATTACCCAGTCGTTATGAATATGCTCAGTGTCATTTAGGTAGTTTTCTCCTATACTAGTTATGGCTTTTTCCATTGGATCAAAAGGATCTACCTGACTGGAGAGGATTCCATACTCGATAATTTCATGATATTGCTCCGGTACATCTCTTGTGATGGAAACATTCATAACCTCTTCTCCATTATATAGAGAATTTACCGTCATTTTATTTTGTGTAAGGGTACCTGTTTTGTCTGTACACAACACAGTAGCAGATCCAAGTGTCTCAATTGCAGCCGGTTTTCTTGTTAATACAGACTTTTTTGATATTCTCCATGCACCTATTGCCAGAAATACTGTGAGTACAACAGGAAACTCTTCAGGCAACATTGCCATTGCCAGCGTTATACCAGCGAGAAACCCCTGAAGCAGATCTCCACGTGTTAAAGTATATATTCCAATAACTGCAACACAAAGAATAACACCAATTATTGCAAGTCTCTTTACAAGAACCCCCATCTCTCGGTTAAGCTTTGTTGGCTCCTCCTTTACACTCTCCAACGCTTTGCCAATTTTTCCGATTTCTGTGTTTATGCCTATACCTGATACTTCATAAATCCCATTACCCTGAACTATCATAGATCCCGAATACACACATGGTATATCGTCTCCTCCCGGAACGAAATCACTATCGCTCTCCTCCCACTCTCTCTTTCTTACAGAAACGGATTCTCCGGTTAAAAGAGATTCGTCGGCCATTAAGTTCACACTATGAAGAACCTTTCCGTCTGCCGGTACCCTGTCACCCTCCTGCAAAACCACAATGTCTCCCATTACAACCTCCCTGCCTGCAATTCTAAATGTTTCGCCATCTCTTATGACCAGTGCCCTGGGACTTGCAAGATCCTTTAAAGCATCAAGCGCCTTTTCGGTTTTTCTCTCCTGAAAATATTCAATGCCCATTATTACAAAAACGAAGCTCATTAACATTATCCCTTCCTGAATATCACCCAGAAAAAGATATAACGAACCGCAGGCAACAAGAAGAAGGAACATAGGTTCTTTTAGTATTCCTACCGCGATTTTCAATGCTCCCCGATTTTTTGAAGAGGGTAATTCATTAAAACCGTATTTGTCACGACGAGCGTTTACCTCCTCCTGCGAGAGGCCCTGGTAGCTTTTTTGTGATGCTTTGTTTTCCATACAATATTTATCTGATTGCTTTGTCAATAATTTCTATAAGTTGTTCTGTCTCCTTTTGGGAGAGATTTTTTGTAAAAAGCTCAGCAATGGATTGATGCGCAAAATCATGCATTTGATTCAACAAGCGACCGTTTTCCGTCAGATGAAGATGTGTTGTCCTTCTGTCATGGTCGGAGCGAACTTTATAAACGCACCCCTTCTCTATTAGTTTGTCAATCGCTACTGTGACTGTTGGTTTGGAAAGATTCAGTGCAGCGGATAATTCTGTAAGGCTGGGATTGTCCAGATGACCGATTGTCTCAAGGTAATGCATTTGAGTAAGTGACAAGCCTGTTGTATTATATTGCTCCCTGGCCCTGTCCTCCATACGGCCCATAATATCGGAGAGTTTGGCGATGATGTTTATCAGATTATTCATGCCGCAAATATAGTTAGTTTAGACTAACTAACAAATATTTCCACAAAAAAGTAGACGGCTGAATATTGAGCCGTCTACTTATATCTAATAATATGTAGTGTGTTCTACATTTTTTCGTTACTACCTAAAACACTTATAATTTTGTGTTTATAAAGTGCCTTTAATGCGTCACGTGCCGGTCCAAGATACTTACGTGGATCGAACTCCTCAGGTTTCTCTGCAAATACCTTTCTGATTGCAGCAGTCATAGCCAGACGACCATCTGAGTCAATATTAATCTTGCATACGGCACTGGCTGCAGCTTTTCTAAGCTGGTCCTCGGGAATTCCTATTGAGTCCTTAAGCTTTCCACCATATTTATTTATCTCTGCAACGATATCCTGCGGTACGCTTGAAGAGCCATGGAGTACTATAGGGAATCCTGGTATCCTGACCTCAATTTCCTTAAGGATGTCAAGACGAATCTCAGGATTCTGCCCAGGTTTGAACTTGAACGCTCCATGAGAAGTTCCTATCGAAATGGCAAGAGAGTCCACACCTGTCCTTTTCACAAACTCCTCTACCTCTTCCGGTTGTGTATATGTGTGGTGCTCTGCAGATACTTCATCCTCAACACCTGCAAGAACTCCAAGTTCGCCTTCTACAGAAACATCATGAGCATGAGCATACTCTACAACCTGTTTTGTAAGCTCAATGTTTTTGTCGAAAGGAAGGTGTGAACCGTCTATCATTACTGATGAGAAACCCATGTCTATGCAAGATTTGCAGAGTTCAAATGTATCGCCGTGATCTAGGTGAAGTACTATTGGAATGTTTTCGCCAAGTTCTTTGGCATATTCAACAGCTCCCTGAGCCATATAACGTAGTAGTGTCTGATTGGCATATTTTCTGGCTCCGCTTGATACCTGAAGAATGACAGGAGATTTTGTCTCTACACAGGCCGATATTATCGCCTGCATCTGTTCCATATTGTTAAAGTTAAAAGCAGGAATTGCATACCCACCCTTTACTGCTTTGGCAAATAGTTCTTTTGTGTTTACTAAACCAAGTTCTTTGTATGAAATCATAATATCTAAAATTTATTATTAAACCTTTTCGCGGCAAAGTTAACATAAAAATCTAACTTTGCTTATAAATTGAAAATTATGAAACATCATGTATTACAGGAATCTAACTGGAAAACAGTTAAAGATGAGTCATTTAACATAGCAATTTTACCTTGGGGAGCCACTGAGGCGCACAACTATCATCTCCCCTACGGAACTGATACCATTTTAGCAGAGAAAGTTGCCGCAGATGCTGCGGAGATTGCAAATAGAGAGGGAGCTGGCTGTATAGTACTGCCGTCAATTGCATACGGGGTAAATACCGGACAGATGGAAGTTAAGCTTTGCATGAACATGAGACCATCCACTCAAATGGCTATAGTGAGGGACATTCTTGAGGTCCTGGATAAACATGACATAAAAAAGTTAGTCATACTGAATGCTCACGGTGGAAATGCTTTTGTTCCAATAATAAGGGAACTATCTCTTGAATATCCCCATATTCTTATGAGTGCAATAAATTGGTGGACAGCATGTAAACCCGATGGATTTTTCAAGGAGGCCGGCGACCATGCAGGAGAGCTTGAGACATCATGTATGCAATTTGTTGCCCCGGATCTTGTACTTCCTCTTGATGAGGCAGGTGATGGCAAAGAACGGAAATTTGTTATAGATGGGTTCAACGAGAAGTGGGCATGGACTCCAAGAAGATGGATATATATAACAGAAGATACTGGTGTGGGAAATCCAAAATGCGCAACTCCGGAAAATGGTGACCGTTTTTTGAAATGTTGCACAGAAAAAATTGCCCGGTTTTTAAATGATTTGTCTAAAGTTAAAAGCGAACGTGATCAATATGAATAACAAGGTTCTGATATTTTCCGCCCCATCCGGAGCCGGAAAAACAACGGTAGTGCGCCATCTGCTTGATAAATATCCATTCCTGGAGTTTTCTGTCTCCGCAACATCGCGTTTGCCCAGAGGAGAAGAGGTGAATGGCCGTGATTATTTTTTTCTAGACAAATCGGATTTCATTAAAAGGATAGAAGCCGGCGATTTTGTCGAGTATGAAGAGGTCTATTCAGGTTCATTCTATGGAACCCTTAAGAGTGAAGTTGAACGGATATGGTTGTCAGGTAAAATTGTTGTCTTTGACATTGACGTAAAAGGTGGGGTAAACCTTAAAAAGCTATATGGCGAGAGTGCGCTTGCTGTTTTTGTACAGCCCCCGTCGACTGATGTACTAAGGGAAAGATTGGTGGCAAGAGGCACAGATTCTCCGGACACAATTGAAAGAAGGGTAGCTAAAGCAAATGAAGAACTAACCTATTCCAAATATTTCGACAGGGTTCTGGTAAACGATAACCTCGACAATTGCCTGAAAGAGGCAGAAAAGCTTGTAGAAAAATTTTACTCAGAAAAACCATTGTCAAAAATTAAGTAAATGCGCGTTGCTCTCTTTTTCGGATCATTCAATCCTCTTCATATAGGCCATATAGCTATATGCAAATACCTTCTTGATAGTGGTGAGATAGATCAGCTAAGGTTGATTGTGAGTCCGCAGAATCCCCTTAAAGACAATGCTGTGGTTGACAACAGTACGGACAGACTGGAACATGTAAGATGTTCCGCATCTAATCTTGGTAAAGAGGTAGTAGTATCTGATATTGAATTCTCGATGACTCCCCCTTTATACACTCTCAACACTTTGAGGAAATTAAGCTCTCTGGAACCGAATAACGAATTCATTCTCATAATCGGAGCAGACAATCTTGCAATAATCGAACAATGGAAATTGTGGGAGAATCTTTTCAAAGAGTATCAGGTGTGGGTATATCCCCGCAGCGGTTATAATGGTGAAGAGCTATGCAAGAGGTATGGGGCCCGACTGATTGACGCGCCCAATATAGATGTCTCCTCAACACAGATACGAGAGGGAGAGGCAGATGGTAAGGACCTCTCTTATCTTAAGGCATAGCAAGCAAACAATATGTTAAAGGAAAAAATCAACATATTCTGGTTTCGAAACGATCTCAGGCTTGAAGACAACCGCGGATTGCATGAGGCTCTCAAATCCGGGCTAAGGGTATTGCCTCTGTTCATATTCGATACAGAAATTCTCAATCAACTCCCCGACAGGTGTGACAGAAGAGTAGATTTCATACATCAGTCGCTCTCCCGGCTTCAATCACATAAATGTAGTATTCTTTATATGCATGGTTCACCGGAAGATGCTTTCGGGTTTATCTCTTCTGAATTCGATGTCTGTTCCGTTTTCTGTAACGAAGATTATGAGCCCTATGCTGTAGAGAGAGACCAAAAAGTTGCCTTGCTGCTCAAAAACAGAGGAATAACCTTTCAATGTTTTAAAGATCAGGTTATTTTCTCAAAAGACGATATTCTTAAGCCCGATGGCCAGCCATATACTGTATACACTCCATACTCCAGACAATGGCTCAATAAACTAAATAATGAACCTTGCACCCATCTGAAGCATTGGCCATCCGAAAAGTATACAGATAATTTCTTAACATCATCTGACTTGCAACTATTGTCAGATTTTGACTGCGTTGAAAATAGTTCTCTTAAACTATTCAGAAACTTGCCGGCCATTGCAGAAATAGGGTTTATCCCTTCCGGAGATATTTTTAAAAGACCGATCCTTATTAATTCAATAATTGCAGGCTACCACAATACCAGGAACGATCCTTCCAACGAAACCGGAACTACACGGCTAAGTGCACACATAAGATTCGGCACTATAAGCATACGTACCCTCGTTAGCTCTGCTATCGAAATTAACAACGTATGGCTTGGAGAGTTGATATGGCGCGAGTTTTTCAAGTCGGTCATATATCACTTTCCTTACGCAGCAGACGGTCCTTTTAAAAGGAAGTACGGTTTTATTGCCTGGAGGAATGATGAGAAGGAGCTGGAAAAATGGTGCAAGGGAGAGACAGGGTACCCAATTGTTGATGCCGGTATGCGTGAACTCAATCAGACAGGATTCATGCATAACAGAGTAAGAATGATTACAGCAAGTTTCCTTGCCAAACATCTGCTAATTAACTGGCAGGTCGGGGAGAGTTACTTTGCCGCAAAACTTCTTGACTATGATCTGTCTGCTAACAATGGAAACTGGCAGTGGGCAGCTGGTTGCGGATGCGATGCGGCTCCATATTTCAGAATATTCAACCCTGAATTACAGACAAAGAAATTTGATCCTGATTATATTTATATTAGAAAATGGGTTCCGGAATTTGATAATCCGTCAGAATATCCAAGACCCATTGTAGATCATACAATTGCAAGATTGAGGGCAATGGCTGTCTACAAAGCCGGTATCACTGAACGTTAACAATCTTCATAAAGGCATTCCACAAAGAATCTTCTGGTGGAGGAGCCAATATTATAACTTCAGTCTTCTTTACAGGATGGATAAACTTTATACTCCTTGCATGCAGTGAGATGCTTCCGTCAGGATTCGACCTTGGTGCCCCGTATTTTAGGTCACCCTTTATTGGACAGCCAATCTCTGCAAGCTGGCACCTTATCTGATGATGTCTTCCGGTGAGGAGTTCTACCTCGATAAGATGATAACGGTCGCTGCTTGCAAGAACCTTGTATCGCAGCCTCGCTTCCTTTGCATCATTTTTGGGCAGGAGACTGGCATATGACTTGTTTTGCTTCTCATTCCTTACAAGATAATGTTTTAGTTCTCCGACAGGATTTTCAGGTTTGTTTGCGACAATTGCCCAGTATTTTTTCTCGATCTCACTGTTTCTGAACATCTCGTTTAGCCTTTCCAGCGATTTAGATGTCTTGGCAAATACTGCAATGCCCGTAACCGGTCTGTCAAGCCGATGTGGAACACCTATGAATGCTGCCCCTGGCTTATTGTCTCGGTCGGCTATATATCTTGAAATTATTTCACTCAGAGGCTTGTCTCCTGTTTTATCGCCCTGGACAATCTCTCCGGACCTCTTGTTTACGACAATCAGATGATTGTCCTCATAGAGAATATTCATATTAGTATTGCTCCTGATCATTTGGGAACTCCCTGCTCCTGATATCACTTATATAGTTCTTTACAGCCTTTAGCATCTCATCGTGAAGGTTGTGGTAACGCCTCAGGAACCTGGGTGAGAACTCTTGTGTAAGTCCCAGCATATCATGCATCACAAGAACCTGACCATCCACACCGTTACCGGCACCAATTCCAATTACCGGAATTTTCAATACCTCTGCCACCTTGGTACCTAATGTTGCAGGAATTTTTTCAAGCACTATTGCAAAACAGCCGGCTTCTTCCAATGCAAGTGCATCTTCTATGAGCTTACTTGCCTCCGCCTCCTCTTTGGCTCTCACACTGTATGTTCCGAACTTATGAATTGACTGTGGTGTTAATCCAAGGTGTCCCATTACCGGAATTCCGGTTGAGAGTATCCTGCTTACAGACTCGAGAATTTCTGAACCTCCCTCAACCTTTACAGCATCAGCTTCTGACTCCTTCATAATTCTGATAGCGCTGAAGACTGCTTGCTTTGAGTTACCCTGATATGTTCCGAATGGCATATCTACAACAACCATCGGATTCTTTACAGCTTTAACGACACTTTGTGCGTGGTATATCATCTGGTCCAAAGTAATAGGAAGGGTGGTCTCGTGTCCCGCCATTACATTTGCTGCAGAGTCGCCAACCAGTATAATATCTATCCCTGCTTCATCAATTATCTTGGCCGATGTATAATCATATGCGGTCAACATTGCGATTTTCTCGCCTCTTTGCTTCATCTCAAGCAGTCTTTGCGTAGTGATGATGCGTTTTTTTCCCTCTACAGACATATCCTTTTAATTAAATAATCATGCGTTTTTCGAGTCACAAAGCTAAGTAAATAATTAAGACGACAACTCTGCCACCTTGTCAGTTTTTCCATTTGGCACAATGTTAGATGCAAACATGGGCAAAGCAAAGGAAAACAATTAAAATTCTATCTATATTATGGGAAAAATTATCGGAATTGACCTTGGAACCACAAACTCCTGCGTAGCAGTGATGGAGGGAAACGAACCTACTGTCATTATCAACAGCGAAGGCAAAAGGACAACACCTTCAGTAGTTGCGTTTGCAGACAACGGAGAGAGAAAAATCGGAGACCCTGCAAAGAGGCAGGCAATCACAAATCCAACAAGAACCATCTTCTCTATAAAGAGATTCATGGGAGAGTCCTATGACCGCGTTCAAATGGAGGTACATCGTGTACCTTACAAAGTAGAAAAGGGGGACAACAATACATCAAGAGTGAATATTGACGGTCGTCAGTATACACCGCAAGAGATATCGGCAATGATTCTTCAAAAGATGAAAAAAACCGCTGAGGACTATCTTGGACAAGAGGTAACAGAGGCTGTAATCACTGTTCCTGCATACTTTAGTGACTCACAAAGACAGGCAACCAAAGAGGCCGGTGAAATTGCCGGACTAAAAGTCAAGAGAATAATAAATGAGCCTACTGCTGCTGCGTTGGCTTATGGTCTTGACAAACAGCACAGAGAGATGAAAATTGCTGTATTTGACCTTGGAGGGGGCACATTTGATATATCAATCATGGAACTTGGAGAGGGCGTTTTTGAAGTTAAATCTACAAACGGCGACACTCACCTTGGCGGTGACGACTTTGACCAGAAGATTATTGACTGGCTGGCAGAGGAGTTCATGAGTGAAAACAGTGGCCTTGATTTAAGAAAGGACCCTATGGCACTGCAAAGACTTAAAGAAGCAGGCGAAAAAGCAAAAATTGAGCTTTCAAGCCAGACCTCTACAGAGATCAATCTTCCTTACATAATGCCGGTTGACGGGGTTCCAAAGCATCTTGTGAAAACTCTTACACGCGCCAAGTTTGAACAACTTTGCGACTCTTTAATACAGAGAACAGTTGAACCTTGCCGCAAAGCTCTCAGCGATGCTAACTACAAGGCAAGTGATATTGATGAAATCCTTCTTGTAGGAGGCTCTACACGTATCCCTGCAATCCAGCAGTTAGTTGAGAAGTTCTTTGGCAAAGCTCCAAGCAAGGGCGTCAATCCTGACGAGGTAGTTGCAGTTGGTGCAGCCATTCAGGGCGGTGTTCTTGCCGGTGATGTAAAGGATGTGCTTCTTCTTGACGTAACTCCACTTTCACTTGGTATTGAAACATTCGGTTCTGTAATGACCAAGCTAATTGAATCTAATACAACAATTCCTACTCGTAAGTCGGAGGTGTTCAGTACTGCCAGCGACAACCAGCCATCGGTTGAGATTCATATCCTTCAGGGAGAAAGACCTATGGCCAAGGATAACAAGACAATAGGAAGGTTCCATCTGGACGGGATTGTTCCTGCTCCAAGGGGTGTTCCTCAGATTGAAGTAACATTTGACATTGATGCAAATGGTATCCTGCACGTTTCTGCTAAAGACAAAGGAACAGGTAAGGAGCAAAAAATCAGAATTGAAGCATCTAGCGGACTAAGTGAGGCCGAGATCAAGAGGATGAAGGACGAAGCTAAGGCTAATGAAGCCACAGATAAGGCTGAGAGAGAGAAGGTGGATAAGATAAATGCAGCCGATGCAATGGTGTTCCAGAGCGAGAAAAACCTTAAGGAGTATGGCGACAAGATTCCTTCCGACAAAAAGGGAGCTATTGAAAGCGCACTAGCTGCTCTTAAAGAGGCACACAAATCGGGTGACGTATCAGCCATAGACAAGGCAATGGAGGGAATGAATGCAGCATGGCACGCAGCTTCTGAAGATATGGCCAAAGCAGAGCAGGGTGGTCCAGCTCAAGGAACAGATCCAGGAGCCGGTCCTGATAGTGGTCCAGCTAACAGCGGATCGGACAAAGAGGTTACCGATGTTGACTTCGAAGAGGTGAAGTAATTATTTGACTCTGAGAATAATAATTCATAAAGAGGGTGATCGTAAGGTCACTCTCTTTTGTTTTTAGTTAGTTCTACCAATGTCTACAGGAGTTTGGATAAGACGGATCAAGTTGATAAGTAGGTGGAGAAGTAAATTTCAAGTGGAGGCAAAAGTCTGGATTATTTTCAGTCCAGTTGTGGATTTTTGGATGCTGCACCGGGTTTACCCACTTAGTATTCTCTCCGCTGAAAATCAAAGGCAGCCCCGAAATTGTGCTTTTGCCAATCAGCTCGCGGGTCTGCACTCGATTTTCTTGCGCTCCGTTCACATAGTGGGTGCCCAAACCCTCCTATGCAAGCATCCTTCAAATTCCACACCTGGATCTGCTATTGCCACACTTTTGCTCAATTATGATTTTTAACCTAATCTGCTCCACCTACTTTTTTATTTGATCCATACGCCTCCCCATTTGCTTCGCAAACGTGGCCCCTCCCTCCTCGGGCACGAGGTATCTCCAATCCTGCATACATTATCTTATAAGTATTGGCAAAACCCTTTACTATTGCCGGTATTGTTTTTATATTTGTTAATAATAAATTGAATAACTATTTCAAATCAACATTCTTAACTGGTATGAGTAAAATTTCAATCCGTTTTTTCGACGACCGTGAAGTTCGTGCCATATGGGACGAAGAGAACAACAAATGGTGGTTTTCCGTTTTAGATATTGTCGCGGTTCTTACTGAGCAGAACGACTACACTAAGACACGTAACTATTGGAAATATCTAAAGGGTAAGTTTAGAAAAGAAAAGAATGAGTTGGTTAGTGTTACTAACCAACTGAAATAAGTAGCATCGGATGGCAAAATGTATTTAACTATCATCCGTATCGTATTTGTACCATGATTTTTACAAGCAAACAATAATGCCTTATGAAAGATTTGAAATTATGTAATTTTTTTCTTTAATTATGTAACAACTATCTGAATTAATAGATTTATTTTTATTCCGTGAAAATCTCATCGGTAATTGATATGAGTAAAAGTGTGAAGTCGGATTTGTTGACCATTGCAAAAAAGGAAAAAGCAAAACGTGCAGCAGAGTTAGTTATTGCCAAAGTTGAAAAAGCAAAACGTGCAGCAGAGTTAGTTATTGCCAACGCTGAGAAAGTAAAACGTGCTGCAGTGTTAGTCATTGCGAACTTAAAGAAAGCAAAACGTGCAGATGACTTAACCATCGCTGACAAAGAAATTGCTTATCAAAACGAAGAAAAGGTAAAACGTGCAGCTGAGTTAGTAATTGCTGACGTAAATAATACTAAACAAGAAGCAGAATTGGTCATTGCCAAGATTGAGAACGCAAAACGGATAGCTAAATCAATCGTTGCTGACAAAGAACTTACTTTTCAAGCAGAAGAAAAATCAAAACGTGCAGCTGAGTTAGTAATTGCTGACGCAGAGAAAGCAAAACGTGAAGCAGAGTTAATCATTGCGCATATTAAGAAAGCCAATAGATCCGCAGAATTAGTAATTACAAATGTAGAAAAAGCAAAGCATTCTGCTGAGTTAGTAATTGCGTACAAAGAACTTGTTTATCAAAAAAGTGAGAAAGCAAAACATGCCGCGGAGTTAATCATTGCGGTCGTAGAGAAAGCAAAACGCGCAGCAGAGTTAATTATTGCTAATATTAAGAAAGCCAAACGCGCTGCTGAGTTAGTCATTACTAATAAAGAACTTGTACTGGCAACAGAAAGGGCAAAACTTGCAGCAGAGTTAATCATTCTTAACAAGCAACTTACACTTCAAATTGAAAAGCGCAAACAAACAGAATTGGCTTTGAAGGAAAGCAATGAGAAGTATTCAGGAGCTTTCAGGTCATCCCCTTATTCAATCACTATAACGAGTGCAGAAGAGGCAAAATTCATCGAAGTCAACGATGCTTTTACTACCATTTTTGGTTTTACCAGAGAAGAAGCAATTACCAATTCATCAATCGGCCTTGATATATGGGTAAATATCGAAGATCGCGAGTGGGTAATATCTGCTCTTCTTGATGGCATAAATGTTTCTGGGAAGGAATTCTCATTCAGGAAAAAGAATGGGGAAACAATGACTGGTTTGTTTGCCTCAAGATTCATTTATATCGATAAAGAACCCTACATGATATCCAGTATTGACGACATAACCGAAAGAAAGGAGCATGAGAAGGCGTTGCAGGAAAGCGAAGAAAAATTTCGGTCAATAATGGAAAATTCTGCTGATGCCATTTTCATAACAAATCAAAAAGGAAAATATGTGTATACTAATAAGGAAGTTTCCGCTATGCTTGGTTATACATCAGAGGAAATGAAAAGTAAGACAATCGCAGATATTTCACCCCCGGACAAAATAGAGGAATATCATAAGTTCTTTAAATACATATTAGTTGAAGGTAAAGGATTTACTGAAATTGAACTTTTAAAAAACGACGGTAATTATATTTCGACAGACCTTAACGCTGTTATATTACCGGATGGTATGATATATGGAAGTTGCAGGGATATTACAGAACGCAAACAGGCTCAATCAGAACTAATTAAAGCAAAAGAAAAAGCAGAAGAAAGTGACCGTTTGAAATCCGCATTTCTTGCCAATATATCGCATGAAATAAGGACACCAATGAATGGCATCTTAGGCTTTATCGAATTGTTAAAAGAACCTAGTCTGTCTGGTGAAGAACAGCAAGAATATTTTCAAATTATTGAAAAAAGCGGAGAAAGAATGATTAATATCATCAATGATATTGTTGATCTTTCAAAAATTGAATCGGGCCAGATTAAAGTTTCTATCTCAGAAACAGATGTGAATGAGCAGATTGAATTTGTTTATAATTTATTAAGGCAAGACGCTGAAAATAAAGGATTACAGATTTCTATTGAAAATTCTTTACGAAAATATGATATAATCATTAACACTGATAAGGAAAAGCTCTTTGTCATCCTTTCCAATCTGGTCAAAAATGCTATTAAATTTACAAAAAGAGGCATCATAGAAGTTGGCTATGGTTCGACAAGCTCACCAACCGGCCAACCTGTATTGCAATTTTATGTAAAAGATACAGGTATAGGTATTCGGCATGAACAACAGGAATTCATTTTTGAGAGATTCAGGCAAGGCAGTGAATCATTAAATAAAAAATATGAAGGAGCCGGTTTGGGATTATCCATTTCCAAAGCGTATGTAGAAAAATTAGGTGGCATAATTTGGGTGGAAAGTGAAGAAGGGAAAGGTTCAACATTTTATTTTACCCTTCCATACAATGACAAGCCTGATGTTGAAAAAGGCAATACTATTCATGTCAAAGATGTTGGTGAAAAGAACCCGGTTAAAAAACTAAAAGTTTTAATTGCTGAAGACGATGAAGGGTCTTCAAAATTTCTTGCCCTGACATTAAAAAATTATAGTAAAGAAACTTTAAGCGTACAAAGCGGACTTGAAGCTATTGAAGCTTGCCGTAATAATCCTGATATTGATATAGTACTAATGGATATTCAAATGCCCGATATGAACGGGTACGAAGCAACAAGGCAAATCAGGAGATTTAATAACTTTGTAATAATCATTGCACAAACAGCTTTTGCACTCTCCGGCGACAACGAAAAGGCATTAGAAGCCGGATGCAATGATTATATTGCGAAACCCATCAAGAAAGATCAATTAATGGCGATTATGGAGAAATGGTTTGAGAAATAATGAAACAATAATTGACGGACGAGCAAACGATGAAACAATTCGCGATTCCAACCAGGCTTTATGGTCGTGGACAGGAAATTAGAACACTTCTCGAATCATTTGAGCATATCAGTAGTGGCCATGGTCAGATTCTGTTGGTTCCCGGCCCTTCAGGAGTTGGAAAAACAGCTTTGGTACATGAACTTTCTATGCCAGTCAGGAACATAAATGGTTTTTTTATAACGGGTAAATTCGAACAATACCAACAAAATATTCCCTATTTTGCTTTTCGGCAGGCGCTGGCAGAACTGCACAGCGAATTGAAGTCCGGAAATACACAGGAATACTCGCGCTTTAAAGCCGAACTCCTTGAATCCCTTGGCAACCTAGGTCAGGTACTTGTTGATCTGGTACCTGAATTCGAATCATTTCTAGGTATACAACCACCTCTTACGGACATCAGTCCACAGGAGGCGCGACACCGCTTTGCCGACGTTTTTCGAAACTTTCTCAAGGTCATCTGCCGACCAGAGCATCCATTGGTACTTTTTATTGATGACTGGCAATGGGCAGATGCCGCATCATGCGAACTGCTCCGGCAGCTACAGGTAGGAATTACTCTACGCTACTTGTTGGTAATCGTTTCATACCGCGACAATGAAGTCGATTTCGGCCACCCGCTAATGTCTGCTGTGAACGATCTAAGAAGTCATGCTGTTTCTGTTGAAGTACTTCAGGTTAAAAATATAACTGCAAATGATGTAAGGGAAATCGTAACCGATACATTAAAGCCGGCCATTGTAGACATGGAGAACCTTGCATCGGTCATACATAGCAAGACGCTTGGTAATCCATTTTTTGTCCATTCATTTTTTAGCTTCATGTACGAGTTCAATCTAATCTGGTTTGACAATGAAAGAAACCATTGGAAATGGCTCATGGATATATCAACAGAAGTGAATATGCCTGCAAATGTGGTTGAGTTATTTATTCTGAAACTTCGTCGACTTGATACAGTCAGCCAAAACCTTTTCTCTTTTGCCGCCTGCATTGGGAACCGCTTAGATTGGGCAACTTTGAGCATAATTAGTGGACATTCACCAGAAGAATGCTTGAAAATGCTCTTTTCCGGTCAAGCAAAAACGTTTTTCCTGCCCTTTGACAGCGAAAAAGGAAGCAATCTAACGGAAGATCTTCATGTCTCAGTGACATTTACATTCCTGCACGATAGCGTACAACAAGCGGCATATAGCCTGATTGAATCTTCTGAACTTCCATCTATTTTGCTGAAAATAGGAAGACTATTGATTACCAGCCTTCGACCAGAACAGCTTAACGAAAGATTATTCGAAGTTATGAACACTTTGAACGCTGGGTCTCATCTCATTCAAGAGACAACTGAGCAGGTGAAGATGGTGGAGTTGAATATAACCGCTGCCCGTAAAGCCTACGGCGCAACAGCCTATCGTTCAGCGCTTCAGTTTTACCAAGCTGCTAACCGTTTTCTCAAGAAACCCGGATTTGCAGAACAATTGTGGCTCGATCGCCACGAAATGATCCTAAGCCTCTTTAAAGAACGGGCAGAATGTGAATTTCTGGAAGGTGACCGCAACGAAGCTGAAAATTGTATTCATGAGGCTGTGGCCCATTCCGGAACTGCACTTGAGAAGGCACTAGGCCTAAATATCCTTATCGTTCAATATACTTTACTGGCAAGATATCCTGAAGCTATTGCCTCAGGACGACAAGCGCTTGACGCACTTGGGATCAGCCTGCCCGAAGAAAACTTCGAGGAGTCGCGTAATCAGGAGATTGCACTGGTGCGACAGGAACTCGGAAACCGCCCGGTCTCCTCGCTTGTCGAATTGCCGGTTATGACAAATCCGGAAATGTTAATGGCGTCGAAAATACTGATCACGATGGGGCCGCCTTGCTACCGTTCGCACCAGCGACTTTGGAGTGTGATTGTCCCCAAAGTAGTAAACCTGACCCTTCGATACGGTAACATTCCACAAGTCGGTTATAGTCACACTGCATTTGGAGGACTGTTGGGTTGGGTAGATAACGATTATGCTACGGCAAAAGAATTTGGTGAGTTGGCCACTCAACTCATGACCAACACGTTCCGATCTCCTTCTGATCAAAGCGTATTTTATCTGATGATCGGCAGTTCGATCCGACATTGGTTCAAGCACCTCAGGTATGGCACGCAGGATTATACGGATGCTTATGAAATCGGATTGCGTTCGGGCAATTTGCAATACGCTGCTTATGCCTTTGGGCACAACATGTACTGTCGGTTCTACCAGGGTATACCGTTGGAAAATCTTATTCAGGAGACACAGCACTCACTTGAATTCAGTCAGACACGACTTAATCAATGGGCAATTGACTTGTTGGAGGGAGGGCTGAATATTTTCAGTGCAATGTCATCTGAAAGTTCTGTAATGAATGGAAATGACGCGTGGTCGGAAATGGATTTTTTGCAGCGGGTTGGAGATCATCATAACATACAGGTAACATGCATTTACAAAGTACTCAAAACATTCTCTCTGATATTAACCGAAAACTATAATGAAGCTTTGTTTCTGTCTAACGAAACAGAACCGCTCATTTATACAGTAGGAAGTCAGGGGCTTTTGCCTTGGCCGGAGCATGTTTTCGCACGTATTCTGATACTCACTGCACTTTATTCGAAAGTTGAAAATGAGAAGCAAATCAAATGGCACACTGAACTTGACCAGATGATGGTCAAACTTCGAATCTGGGCCGACAATTGTCCTGATAATTTTGAACATAAATACTTGCTGGCTGCTGCTGAACTGGCCAGAATTGATGACCATCCGATTGAAGCCATAAAGCTTTATGATAAGGCTATAGAAGCCGCACAGAAAGGCAACTTTTTGCAGTGGGAGGGCATAGCTAATGAACGGACATTTTGCTTTTGGCTGGAATCTGGTAATTTTCAATTTGCGCATGTTTACTGGCAGCAGGCCTATGTGTGTTATCACCGCTGGGGGGCCGTTGCCAAAGTAAATTCAATGGAAGAATTTTACCGGACAACCCTTTCTAAAAATTTCCCCGGTTGTGGTGTTTCGGGTACTACCGATGAAAGGCTTGAACTAGATATTAAAAATGACGTGGTTGAAAGACAAATTAAACAACTCCGTAATTTTGCATTGCTATTGCAACAGACCAGACTCCGTTTAGAGGCAGAAAAGCAAGCCGGCGAACTGGCTCTTGCCACGCAACGACTTAGAGTGGAGATCGCTGAGCGAAAGCGGACTGAAGAAGCACTTCGTGAAAGTGAAAACCGATTTCATTCTCTTTTTGACAGCATGGTAGAAGGAGTTGCACTTCACGAACTGGTTTTTGAAGGTGAAAAACCAGTAAATTATCGCATTATTGATGTCAATAAGCATTTCGAAAAGATTATCGGGATAACACGGGAACAGGTGGCAGAAAAACTTTGCACAGATGCATATGGCACGACCACACCTCCCTATTTTGAAGAATATGTTGCAGTTGCGACCAACAAAACACCTATTTATTTCGAATCCTATTTTGCTGATATGGATAAGCACTTCGCAATTTCTGCTACCCCCTGGCAGGAAAACGGATTTGCCACCATCTTTACAGATATTAGTGCACGCAAGCAGACAGAAGACGAAATCAAACTTAAAAACGAAGAACTTCTGAAGCTTGATGCTGAAAAAAATAAATTCTTCTCCATCATTGCCCACGACTTGCGCAGCCCATTCAACAGTTTTTTAGGTCTAACACAAATCATGGCCGAAGATTTGCCCAGTCTCACAATGGCTCAGGTTCAGGATCTTGCTATAAGCATGAAAAACTCAGCTACAAATCTTTACAATTTGCTCGAAAACCTTCTGCAATGGTCACAGATGCAGCAAGGGGTAATGCCATTTATTCCTGAAGTTGTCCAATTAAAGCCTATGGTAGATGAATGTGTAGCCACAGCGTATGAAACTGCTAAAAATAAAGAAATTAACATCATTAAAACAATTCCGGAAAATACATTAGTCTTTGCTGATAGTAATATGTTTAAAACAATAATCCGTAACCTTGTTTCGAATGCTATAAAGTTTACGCACAAAGGAGGGAAAGTAATTGTCTCGACTAATGCGATCATTGACCAAGGTGTTGAAATTTCAATTAAGGATTCAGGTATTGGTATGAGCCGGGAAATGGTTGAAAATTTGTTCCGGCCAGATGTTAGAACTGGAAGAAAAGGCACGGAAGGTGAACTTAGTACAGGTTTGGGCTTATTACTTTGCAAAGAATTTGTAAAGAAGCATGGAGGTAAAATCTGGGTAGAAAGCGAACAAGGGAATTGCTCTATTTTCCATTTTACCTTACCAAACAATAAAACTCACCAATAGCACAGATTAAACAAGGTATTTCGTGTGGCTTCTCCGAAAGGTCGTTCTCTATATGTTTTAGTAAGTTTGAATAATGTATACAGAAGTTGAGATACCTCGCGCCCGAGGAGGGAGGGGACGCCGTTTGCGCAACAAATAGGGAGGCGTATCTCAACTCCTGTATACATTATTGGAACTATTTTTTAATTTTGTAAAAACTCATATTATGAAAGGTCAACCCTATTTTTCTAAAGTCTTTGCATTTACTGTAATTCTGGTTCTCTGCTCAGTAATTTCCGTCAGCGCCTTTGGACAGTCGGTCTCTTCGACAACAAATCAATCAGATTCTGTTCTCCTCAAAGAAATCCTCAGCCTAAAGAAGCAACTGGAAAACAACGAACATACCTATGACCTTATCATAAAGAAGATTGACGATATTATCTGGATTCAGAAGCTGGGCGACATTGCCTATATAGACAAGGTAAGGCTTGCTGGCCCTCCTCGGTGGAAACCGAAAAGCAAAGATGACAAGTTTGCTGGCAATCCACTTCAGTTCTACACCTATGTGTTTATTCCTAAGTTTGTGAATCCTTCAAAGAAATACCCGCTGATTGTTCTTCCGCATAGTGGCATACATGCAGATTTCTCTACCTATTACGCACATATCGTAAGAGAGCTTTTATCACAGGGCTATATCGTAGTTTCTGCCGAATACAGGGGAAGCACCGGTTATGGAAAGGATACCTGGGAGAATATAGACTATGGTGGTCTGGAAAATGAAGATGTAATGGTAAGTCGCAATTATATGATAGAAAATTACTCTTTTGTAGATGGCGAAAATGTTGGAATAGTTGGTTGGAGCCATGGCGGGATGATTTCATTAATGCATATTCTTAGACATCCCGATAAGTACAAGTGTGCTTTTGCCGGTGTACCAGTAAGCGACCTGGCAAACAGGTTGGCTTCCCACAAAAAGGACTACAGTGATTATTTTACAGCCTCCTACCATATAGGAGAATCAATTGCGGACAATCCACTGGAGTATAAGAAGAGGTCTCCCTCCTATTACGCGAAAGACCTGCAAAAACCTCTCCTGATCCACACAAACACTATAGACAATGACGTTTATGTAGAGGAGGTTATTCTTATGATTGACTCATTGAAGGCTCATAATAAAAAATTTGAATATAAGGTATTTGAAGCTGCGTCGGGAGGTCACGGATTTGACAGAATCGACAGCAAAGAGGCTACAGAAATCCGTTATACAATATACAAGTTCCTTGATCGCTATCTAAATCCTGTGAGACCATTCAGGAATCCTGCAGATATGAGAAAAGCAGGCTATATGTTCAATTGAATGTTAATTTTTTAATATCTTTGATACGATTTGAAAAAATATTATGAAACTTATCAGAACTTTTATAATCTGGATTTTATGCATTTCTTATGCATCGCAGGTTTTTGCCCAAAACACCCAACAGACTATCAACAAAATATTCAAGGGAAAGACCATGGTAGGCGTCATCTACTCCTTTGGCGATAACAGCCTGAATAGCTCAATGAACTTCGAAGGAGGTCCCGGATATTACGGAAAAGGGTTTTATGGGCTTGGAGCACGAGTCTCCATGGAAATCCACAATAATCTAGATATTGTAACAGGTGTAACTCTCATAGGAAACAAATTCGAGGTAACTCCACCTTACACAGGTACACCCGTACTTACAAGATCTATGAATTTAAATGTTTTTTCGATACCTCTTTTTGCAAAATATCACTTTCTCAAGTTTCTTTATGTCTCAGGAGGACCAGTATTTAATCTGAACGGCGGAGAGAGGGACCTTAACGGGATTGGAGCAGGTATCGATATTGGAGGAGAATATTCATTTAACAACGGAATGGTTTTGTCCTTTGGTCCCTTTATGAGGGTCATTGGCATATTACCCTGGAAAAACTACAAACTCATAAACTCAGGAGTCAATTTTGGCATCGGTTACAGATTCTGATTCGTTCACTTTCATTAAAAGAATTTTATTTGGAAATAATGGTTATAGTGTTCATAATCGGCTATTTTGCAATAGCCATGGAACACAAGATTCAGATAGATAAAGCGGCAATAGCACTATTGACAGCAGGGATTTTATGGGTTATTTATATTGTTTTCACTCCCATTTCTGCTTCAATTGTAAATGCCGAAGCGTTCCGTGAGTTTTTGCATAACAATCCCGGACTTAGTTCTATTCCTTTAGCAGATCAATGCAAGAAATTCATTTCTGAATACCAGATTATTGAAAATCTCGGTGAGATCTCATCCACCCTGTTCTTTCTGATAGGAGCCATGACAATTGTGGAACTAATTGACGTTCATGACGGATTTTCTTTGATTACAGAAAGGATAACAAGCAGGAACAAAAAAAAGCTTCTCTGTATAATTACAATGATCTCTTTTTTTATGTCATCTGTACTGGACAACCTTACCACATCTATTGTAATGGTTATGCTTGTAAGAAAGCTAGTTCCCAATTACAAGGAACGCTGGATTTTTGCCAGTATGATAATAATTTCTGCCAACAGCGGAGGAGCGTGGTCCCCTATTGGTGATGTGACAACCATAATGTTATGGATAAAGGGAAAAATCACTACACTGCCCCTTGTATCATCACTAATTTTACCCAGTATTGCCTCTACAATTGTTCCACTTTTTCTTGCAACCCGACTTTTAAAAGGGGATTTCAAACAGGCTGGAAAACAAGACTTATATCATAAAAAGGAAGTAAGTGTTGAGAAGAGAGAAAAAACAATCCTCTTCATGTTGGGTGTCACCGGTCTTATTTTTGTGCCGGTTTTCAAATACCTGACAGGACTTCCACCCTTCATGGGAGTACTATTTGTATTGGGTGTAATCTGGATTTATACAGAGATACTCTATAGCAGGATTAATGTTGCCGAAGATTTCAAACATCGTGTGACAAGAGTATTACGCAGAATAGACACCTCAACAATATTATTCTTCCTTGGCATATTGCTATCAGTTATGGCATTGCAGGCAACTGGTGTATTAAACATTGTAGGTGACTTGCTTAATGAAAAAGTACACAATGTATATATCATAAATGTTGTAATTGGCGTTTTGTCGGCAATCGTCGACAATGTACCCCTTGTGGCTGTGGCTATGGGTATGTATCCATTGGTAGATCCTGTGTCCCTCTCGACAATGGCAGATGCTCAGTTTATGCAGCATTTTGTCCAAGATGGCGATTTCTGGCAGTTCCTGGCATATTGTTCCGGAGTCGGAGGAAGTATTCTGATAATCGGGTCCGCAGCAGGAGTTGTTGTAATGGGCCTGGAAAAAATAAGTTTTTACTGGTATTTTAAATATATCTCTCTAATGGCTCTTGCAGGATATCTTGCAGGAGCAGCCGTATATATTGCATTTAATATTTAGATGAAAAAAAACAGCCATTATACTAGCTTCGTTCTTGAAAAAGAAATAAGAGCGTGTCTGTGCTCTCTGGAGATGGCTGCCAGATCTAAGAACATTGAGTTGTGTTATAATGTTCCTGAAAATATCATTCTTTTTTCTGACCAGAATATGGTTGATACTATAATAAGGAATCTGGTATCAAATGCAATAAAATTCACACCCCACGGTGGAAGAGTTGAGATAACTGCAAAAATCGCCAATTTAAACACTACTGAAATCTCGGTAAAAGATACGGGAATAGGCATGGACAAAAAATTGTTAAATAATTTGTTCTGCATAAGTGAATCGCATGGAAGGTCAGGTACAGAAGGAGAACCATCTACCGGCATGGGCCTTTACATATGCCGCGATTATATTGAGAGCCTTGGGGGGACAATTCGTATTGAGAGCGAAGAGGGAAAAGGATCCGTCTTCTTTTTTACAATACCCTCTTAATTAATTTGTACATTTGTCTTGTAAGAAACAAGATAAAATGGACAAATTAAATATTTCCTACTGTTCAGACAAGTACCAGTACACGATGGGAAAAACCTTCTACGATCTGGGTCTTCAGAGAAAAATTGCAGTGTTCAATATGTTTTACAGAAGTGCCCCGGACAAAAACAACTGGGCAGTTGTCAGTGGAATACGGGAGGCTCTTGAAATGATTTCCGGACTGGGTAGTGAAGATGTCTCATTTTTTGAGAGATTTATCCCAGGCGAAGAGAATCATAGGTATAGAGATTATCTGGCAAATATGAGGTTTACAGGCAATGTATATTGCATGCAGGAGGGAGAAATAGCATTCCCCGGTCAGCCTGTCATAATAGTAGAGGGTCCGCTTATTGAAGCACAGGTTATTGAAACGCCATTGTTATGCATAATGAATCATCAGATGGCCATTGCAACAAAGGCTTCCAGGGTTACTAGATCTACAACTAAACCTATAAGCGAGTTCGGTTCAAGAAGAGCACATGGACCCTGGGCAGCAATCTATGGAGCAAAAGCTGCATATATAGGAGGTTGTGTCGGATCTTCCAATATTTTTACATCAGAAATATTCGGTGTTCCTTCAACCGGTACAATGGCCCATAGTTTTGTAACTGCATTCGGGTGTACGATTGCCGGAGAATTGCATGCTTTTGACACATATATTAAATCACATTACGGAGAATCTCTTATTCTTCTGGTTGACACTTACGATACATTAAGATGTGGTCTAAAAAATGCCATAAAGGCCTTTTTGAACAACGGGGTAGATGATAATTACACAAAGGGCTTTGGAATAAGACTTGACAGTGGCGACCTTGCATACCTGTCAGCAAAATGCAGAGAGGAGCTTGATAATGCCGGCCTTACCAAATGTAAGATTTTTGCTACAAATTCACTTGATGAGTATATAATCTCAGATCTTGAACGTCAGAATGCAAGAATAGATGCCTATGGTGTTGGAGACGCCATTGCAACGAGCAAACATAACCCTTGTTTCGGTAATGTATACAAGTTGGTGCAGATAGAGGGACAGGGCGTTTTAAAAAGATCGGAGGACAAGAGTAAAGCTATAAACCCGGGGTTCCAGATTACTTACCGGATTATCCAGAATGGAGGATTCAAGGCCGATGTCACATGTCTCAGAGGAGACAAACTTTCCAGACAGATTGAGAATCATGAGACAATTACCCTCAGAGATGAAAGGGACGATACTAAAGTAACAACGTTCAAAGAGCAATCATATGATTTTAAGCCACTCCAGATTCAGTTAATGAAAGATGGAGTGATTCTGCAAAATGAAAAATCGATTCAGGAAAAAAGAAATTATTATCTTAGCAACCTGCAATGTCTTAATGAAACAGAGAAGAGAATTATAAACCCTCACTTTTATAAGGTTGATATCTCAGACGATCTTTATGACCTTAAAGAACATTTGATTGACTCATTAGTTAAAGAAATAAGAGATTTTGATGAATCTGAATTCAAATAGTGTAATTCATCTGGTTGTAGACATGCTATATGACTTTATAGATGGCACCTTAGCATGCAGAAACGCAATACCTGCTGTAGAAAAATCCATACAATACATAAACCGGAATCCTTTACAAAAAGTGGTTTATATATGTGACAATCACCCGGCAGATCATTGCTCATTTATATCCAATGGCGGCACTTGGCCCCCGCACTGTGTAACTGGCTCCCGTGGTCAATTCATTCATGAAGACTTCTATTCAAAAATCGTTAAGGAGTCTTCGCGACCATGTCCAGGTAATACTTTCTCTAAGGGTCAATGTAGAACCGAGGAGCAATATTCTGGCATTGAGGCAGTAAACACTTCCGGAGAGTTCATAAGTGAGTTTCTGAAGAGAGTATCTCCAACAAAAGGCGAATGTATAGTGGTTATAAGTGGAATAGCAACCGAGTTCTGCGTCATGGAGAGCACGCTGGACCTTTTAAGGGCAGGTTATAAAGTTTATATAGTCACCGAAGGATTAGCTTATGTAGATGATCAAGGTCATACCGACACTCTCAATATACTAAAGGAAAAAGGTGCCACACTTATTTAGATAAACTTAAATCCTGAATTATGATATATATAGGACTCGATCTTGGCGGAACAAAGGTATCTGGTGCTCTTTTTCTGGAGACCAATAACATCCTCATACAAGAGACATCCCTTCTCGAAGGCAGGGAAGGTCATGATGTTGCAGAGCTTATTTTTTCACTCTGCGAAAAGTTGCTTGAACTTGGTTCTATCAAATCCGATGACGAGAAGAGTATTGGAATTTGTATCCCGGGAATTGCTTACTCTAAAACAGGAAATGTATGGGCACCTAACATCCCGGGCTGGGAGAACTACCCTTTGAGAGATGAATTCGCAAAGCGTTTCCCTCGATCAAAGATTATAGTTGAAAGCGATAGGACCTGCTATATACTTGGTGAAGCCAGCCAGGGTGTTGCAAAAGGTTGCAACAATGCAATATTTTTGGCTGTCGGCACGGGTATTGGCGCAGGAATCCTTATAGACGGCAGGGTTCTTCACGGCAATTCTGACATTGTAGGAGCTACAGGATGGATGGCTTTAAAGCCACCTTATACCTCTGATTATGACCAGTGCGGTTGTTTTGAGACTTATGCATCAGGAACAGGAATCGCAACTCAGGCAAGGAAGCTGATAACCCTTGACCCCGAATACAGAGGAGAACTGTCGAGAATACCTTTGGAAAATATTACAGCTCATGAGGTTTTTGATGCATTAAGAAATAATGACCCTGTGGCAATAAAGGTTTTGGAAAGTGCCATTGAAATGTGGGGCATGGCCTCAGCTAACTTTGTCAGTCTTTTCAATCCTGAGATGGTTGTATTTGGCGGAGGAATATTCGGCCCCGCTTCGGGGTTTATTGACCGTATATATACTGAAGCTCAAAAGTGGGCCCAACCAATCTCAATAAAACAGTGCAGGTTCGCGGTTACCAGCCTCCCGAATATGGCAGGGTTATATGGTGCAGGGGCAATCGCAATCATGAATGGGAAAAACATTACAGACATTAAATAAATCAATATTATGAAAAGCAGGACAAACGGACCGGTTTTGGCAGCAGGCTACATAGGCATGGCATTTTTCGGATTGGCTTTTGTAGTAATGGGAGCCGTATTACCATCGCTTATTGCACGATTTTCTCTGGATACAGCTACCGCTTCTACATTAGCGGGACTATTGCCTCTGGGCATACTGCTCGGTTCGGTACTGTTTGGCCCTATTATCGACCGATATGGATACAAAAATCTTATTGTATTATCAAGTATAATAGCCGTCATCGGTCTTGAAATGCTTGCTTTCTGCAGTACAATAGGAACAATCAGGTTATCAATTTTCATTATTGGGTTTGGAGGGGGTATGCTTAATGGGTTGACAAATGCACTTGTTTCAGACGCATCCACCGATCACTCAAGAGCGTCAAATCTTAGTATTCTAGGAGTTTTTTTTACAATCGGTGCAATTACAATACCACTTCTTTTTGCCTCTCTTTCAAAAACATTCTCCTACACCCCTATAGTTGCAGGAGCAGGTATTCTTATGGCAATGTCGGTATTATACTACTTTTTTGTAGAGTTTCCTCAGGCAAAATACAAGCAGGGATTTCCGTTAAACAAGATTATGAAGATGGCAAAAGAACCATTTATCCTTATTCTGAGTTTTACCCTGTTTTTCCAGAGTGGTTTGGAAGGAATAAGCAATACCTGGATTTCCAGTTATATGGAACTTGAAAAAGGATTTCCTTCAGAAACTGCACTCTATGCTCTAAGCTTCATTGTAATTGGAATAGGATCAGGCAGATTACTCCTGAGCATACTACTTAAAACGGTTTCCAAATCATTGATTTTAAATATAAGCATGCTTATCTCTGCTTCAGGAATGGTTCTGATTGCTCTTTTTGATACAAACACATCGGCAATAGCCGGAACATTCATGATGGGCCTCGGTCTTGCCTCCACGTTCCCGATTGTTCTGGGAGAGATAGGTGAACGCTACAAAGATATTTCCGGCACAGCCTTCAGCTTTGCCCTGGTTATTGCTCTGACAGGAAACACCCTTATAAATCTGGTAGTCGGCATAATTGACCTTGAATCGTTCCCTGTGCTTGTAGTGTGTTGTACGATTTCAATTGCATTGCTATACACTGTCAATCATTTAAGAAATAAAAGTTTGGATAAAAATAGAAATAGTTCAATTTAAATAAAACAATAATTATGTTAGCATTAGAATGGTTAAAAAACGCAAGAGATGTAATGTCGAACATCGAGGAGAGTCAGCTGGAAAATATTAAGAAAGCAGCGACCCTCATGGCAGACAGTATTGAGGCTGGTCGCTGGGTTCATACTTTTGGTTGCGGTCACGCAACTATACCGATAGAGGAGATGTATCCAAGAATCGGTGGGTTTGTGGGATTTCATCCTCTTTGTGAACTACCATTGACCTTTTTTACAAGAATAACAGGTGAGATGGGCGTTCATCAGTTCCTTTTTCTGGAAAGAGCTGAGGGTTATGGAGACGCAATAATGAAGTCATATACTTTTGACAAAAGGGATACAATGTGGTTGTTCTCTCACACAGGAATAAACAATGTTAATATTGACGTGGCCCTAAAAGCAAAAGAGCTGGGAATGAAGGTGATTGTATTTGGTTCTGCTGCTCAGACTGTCGGCAAAAAGAGCCGTCATTCATGTGGAAAAACTCTTTTTGAACTTGCCGACATTGTAGTAGATTCCTGTGCTCCTCTTGTAGATGCAAGTGTACCCGTGAAAAATCACTTCGACAAGGTTGGGCCGGTATCTACAATGGCTTTTATAACTCTCGTGTGGATGACAGTAACAACAGTTGCTGAGATTCTTGCAGACAGAGGAGTAAAACTTTATATCCACCCTTCTCATAACGTACCTGGTGATACTACGGCTCATGAGAGACTAGATGATTGTCTGGCAACTTATAAAGAGAGGGTAGCTGGTATCTGACCCTTTTTTGCACTTATATTGTCCAATTTTTGTATGTTTGTATTTTATTATGCTTAGATACAAAAATATTAATATTGGAATAACAGGCAGCATTGTAACCTTAATGGTTATGGTGCTGTCTTTTAATATAGCTGTTGGTCAAGAAGTAAAGAAGGATTCAATTTTGATTCAGATTGATTCCAATAAAATTAAAAAAGAGCTCCGTTACAAGATTAAGGAAAGGGAAAAGGAACTGAGGGACAGTCTGAAAGCCATTAAAGACAGCATCCGCTGGTCCAAACCCAGTATTCTTGATACTTACATTCTGGAGGATAGTCTAAAGTATCAAAGAATTATTCAGTGGACTCACGATCAATATCTTAATAATATTGAAATACAACAGCGCGATACTACATACAATAATTATTATAATGACTATCCTTTCCTGAAAAAGGATGTTGGTGCAACTTATCTTGGCATATCGGGATCTGCAGTGTTGCTGCACAATTATTTCAAGAGAGAAAAGCTGGATGTGTATTCCGATTTTTCTCCCTACCTCGTTTACGGATATACTCCGGAAAATCTGACACAATACAATACTAAAACACCTTATACTGAGTTTGCCTACTGGGGTACTATGTTCGCTAACAGAGACAAAGATGAGACAAACATCAAGTTTCTTCACACCCAGAATGTTTCGCCAGGTTTTAATTTTGCAATAAATTATGAGCGGTTTGGTGCTGCAGGTCTTCTTGGTCAGGAGAACACAGATAACAGGAATTTTTCGTTCAGTTCAAATTATCTTGGCAAAAGATATGTGATGAATGCAGGTTTCATTTACCAAGGAATCAAGAGAGATGAGAACGGAGGGATTATTGATGACAGTCAAATACTTGATACTATAGTAGATATAAAGACTGTTTCGTTCCGATTATTGGAAGCAAAAAACACACTCAAGAGAAATACATTCTTTTTGACACAATCATACGGAATACCAATTCGGTTTTCCAAAAGAGACAGCACATCCAGGGACACAGTTGCAGCAGGAGACGGGACAATAACATATTTTGGCCATTCATTAGAGTTTTCCACCTACAACCGTGCATACTACGATAAAATAGAAGCCACAGATACAATTGGCAGACAGTTCTATAATAACTGGTTCAACATATCCCCTACCACCAGTTACGATTCCACCAGAGTAAACAGATTTGAAAATAGACTCTTCATGCGGATACAACCGTGGGCAAAGGATGCTATCATTTCCAAGCTTGACGGAGGGGCAGGATTTCAGTTTTTGAGTGTATATAGCTTCAGACCTGAGTTTTACGTGCAACCGGCCCATAATATCAAATACAACAATCTTTATCTATACTTTGGAGCATCGGGACAGTTCCGCGAGTTTTTCAAATGGAACGCATTTACAAAATACTATCTGGCAGGATTTAACGCTGGTGATCTGAGTTTCGATGCCAAGGTTAGATTCTCGGCATACCCTTTTGATGGGGGCATTCATCTTACCGGCAACATTAAACTCTCCACAACTTCTCCCGACTGGTTCCAGAACTACACATACTCCAATCACTACTACTGGGACAACAATTTCGGAAAAATCACAGAGACAAGAATTGAGGGTGTGATAGATATTCCTAAGTTTAAACTACAGGCTTTTTTCGGATATGCAATTGTAGACAATATGATATTTTATGGAATCGATGGTGTCATAGGTCAGCATAATCATCTGGAAAGCATACTTTCTGCTTACTTGCAAAAAAACTTCAAACTATGGAAACTTCATTTGGATAACAGGATATTATATCAGTACTCCTCAAACAAAGAGATTATGCCTCTCCCTGTTCTGAGTGCTAACCTTAGATACTATCTGGAAGTTGATGTTGTGAAAAATGTAATGAAGGCACAAATAGGTGCAAATGTTGTTTTTAATACAGAATATTACGCCCCCGCATACAACCCCGCCTTAAGTCAGTTCCAGCTTCAGAACGACAGAAAAGTAGGTAACTACCCATATATTGATGCTTTCGTAAACATTCAGTGGAAAAGAGCTAGCATATTCATCAAATATCTGAATATATCACAGGATTGGCCCGATGGAGATTATTTCTCTGCAAGCCATTATATAAGGCCACAATCTTCAATAAAAGTGGGCATCCACTGGCCTTTTTATATTAAATAAATGTATCTTAAAGTCATATTAATAATGATTATTCTCTTTTTGCTTAATGCAACAAGGAGCATTCTTATCGAAGAAAAGGATGTCTCTTTTTTTGAGAATGATACTTTAAGAGCGCTAATAAATGTCAAAAATGGCATATATCTAAAACAAGGTCACACTGTAGGATTTCATTTTGACATACTTAACCGTTTTGCAAAGCGCCAGAAATGCAATATAACTATTAACCCGTCCCAGGATACTGGCCACTGGGAGGACCTTTTAGGCAATAAGGTGGATATTCTTGTAGTTGATGCACAAAAGGACACAATCCCTGAGATTTATCAGGCAGATGTTATCTCGAGTATCGAATTAAACGATTACAATCAGGTTTGGGTTGTAAGGAAAAATGATTATGAGCTGCTTCAGCATATAAATTACTGGATTGGCCACTACAAACAGACAAAAGAATACAGAAGTCTTATTACCAAGTATTTTAGTAGATACAAAGGTTATTCAGTCTCTTCATTGAAACCTGTTTCGATACTTTCTCCATACGATAACCTTATAAAAAAATATTCGAAAACCATAGATTGGGACTGGAGACTTCTTGCTGCACTCATATTTCAGGAATCCAAATTTTCCATGAGCGCAGAGAGTAGCAGGGGTGCTCATGGTCTTATGCAGATAAAGCACTCAACTGCCAATCAGTTTGATGTAGATGATATATATGATCCGGAACAAAATATAAAAGCAGGGACTCTTCTTATCAAACGTCTGCAAAAGATGTACATGAAGGCCGATATGGACTCGGTAAATTCAGTTAAGTTTGTGTTGGCAGCATATAATGCCGGAGAAGGTAGGGTTAATGATATAAGGAAATTCGCCATACATAAAGGGGTTAATCCAAACGACTGGAACTCTGTAATAGGTGTGGTTCCATTGATGAGAAACTTTAAGAATATTCCTGAGGGAATCATCAGGCTAGGTACATTCAACGGAAAGGAGACAATAAATTTTGTCAATGAGGTTCTCTCAAGATTTGATAATTATAAAATTCTTGTCAGGCAATAATCACCGGTCAAAAGCTATTTGACCCTTATTGTCTTCTCGGGGCTGATTCTCGATATAAACAGTGAAGGAACCATAAGAACAAGCATTATTATTATAAATGCAGCAAGATTAAGTAATATAATTTTGGGAAAGTTCAGATAAACAGGAACTGATTTGACAAAGTAGTTCGTAGGATCCAGAGAGATGATTTCATACCATTTCTGAAGCAGCGCAAGGATAATTGCCACAATGTTGCCCAATAACATTCCCCATAATACTATATATGAAGCTCTAAGAAGAAATATTCTGTGAATTGCAGAATTTCTCATTCCAAGTGACTTCAATATCCCTATCATTGAAATCCTTTCAAAAAGAAGTATAAGCAAGCTTGATATCATATTGAACCCCGCAACAGCTATCATTAGAACAAGGACTACCAAAACATTGAAATCAAGCAATTTAAGCCAGTCAAAAAGGTGAGGAAATATTTCATTGATTCTTGTGACGGTTACTGAAGGATCTTTTTCACGGGATCGCTCATATACAACTTTCTCAATCTTACCTCCAACAATGTCTATATCTTCTCCTCCCTTTAAAAGTATCTCAATTCCTGACACGTCCTCAGCGTTCCATCCGTTAAGTCGTTGCACCTCCCTAATGTCGGCAATCACAAGAGTTTTATCAATATCCTCCAATTGAGCATCATACAGCCCTACTACTTTGTATTTGCCAACACGTATTGACTTGTCTATAAAATATATCTGTAAATAGTCTCCCACATCAAATCCCATCATTTTTGCCAGTCTTTCAGATAAGATAATCTCCTTACTTGACAATGAGTCCTTGTAATCCGGAAGTCTTCCCTTTGAAAGTACAGAGGAAAAAAATCTCCAGTTATATTGTGAATCGACACCTTTAAGAAGTACTCCCTGAATCTCCTCTCCAACTTTTAACATTCCTGGTCTGCTTGCATAACCTTGAAGACTTTTCACCTCCTTTAAGGCATATATCTCTTTAAGGTAAGAGAGATTTTTTGTTATAGGATAACGATTTGATGTCTGCTCTATCCCAGGGCTGTTGAGAATAATCTCTCCGGAAAATCCTGTCGCTTTTGTCTTGATCTCGAATTTGAATCCATCAGAGATTGTTATTGCCAGAACCATTACCAGAACACTCACTCCTACTGAAAAGCCGGCTATTATGGTACTGGAAGCCGATAATCCTTTCCCCCCCGGGGCGCCTTTCCTCCACAAATTTCTAGCTATAAACAGATTTGTATTCAATATTAAAATATTTTATTATATTTGCGTATCATTAGTTATTAGCTATTACTTAACCTAGTACTAAAAACTTCAGAACCTCCCTAATCCATAAGATTTCGGAGGTTTTTATTTTTAATCCCTCATAGATATCTTCTCTCCCCGAAGAGTGTCAGTATTCTCTCAACCCTATCGGATATTTTATTCTTATTCTGCGATTTATAAAGATAATTCAACAGTTCGGCATAAATTGAGACAAGTGCTCTGTCCTGTTCGATTTTTAGACTATCTGTGCTGTATAATAGTCCGATATCGTCAAAGAATTGTTTCAGGCTGTCTTCCAGAAAAATTGCTCCTCCTTTGAAAATATTTAAGTAGAAGAGGATTTTGTTTTCAGAATCCATGTAGACAGGCACAAAACCACCCGGGAAACATAACGGATATATAGGGAGTCCGACAGATCTTGAAAGAAGAAAATAGAGGAGCGAAATTGCTACCGGATTGCCCCCTCTTGAATCGATTACCTTGTTGATAAGTGCATTTTCTTCTTTTTGGATTTGAGTATCACAATGTTTGAAACCTATTCTCCTGAAAAAAATGTAGTTAAAAATCTTCACGTTCTCAATGGCTGTTTTTTCTTCAGACAACTCTACCCCTATCTCATCTGCAAGCATCTCAAGCGAAGTATAAAAAAGGATTTCGTCAACAGTACTATCCACTGCTCTTGAGATTAAAAAAAGTCCGTCAATGAGCATTGGATCCGGCGATTTCAGGTAACTTTCTATTCTTTCTATTATAAGTTCTTCTTTAAGGTTATCAATATATTCCAGATAAAACGACCTCCTCTCTTCTGAAATCTCCTCTGTTACCAGACTTTCAAGCTGCTCAACAGCAGTTTCTCCTCTGGTAAGGAACCTGTCTCTTACTGCAACCCGAACTGTTGTATCCGGATCGTCAATCAATGACATTAGTGAGATTATTTCAGAATCTACCCTCATAAATTATAATTTAACCAATCTTTCAAGAGATAGTTCTACCAGCTTAGAAACATATTGCTTGTAGTCCGGCTGGCTTTCGTGCAGGTGTCTGTTAGCAATTATACAACAGACAGTGGCTGCATCATGTCCAAGCAGAGCGGCAAGACCTGCAAGAGCAGAACCCTCCATTTCGAAGTTTGTTATCATTTGTCCTTCATAATCAAATGATTCAAATTTACTTATCATATCAGGAATTGCCAGAGGGAGTCTCAGTACACGCCCCTGAGGGCCATAAAAACCAGCTGCAGAAATTGTCAATCCTTTTATTGTAAAGTCTTTCATCACATCTATAAGCTTACTGCTGGCTCTGGCAAAATATGGGGCAGGTAGCTCTGGAAGCCATCCTGAATGTCTGACAAATGCCTCTTCCATTTCCGCAACCGATACTGAGTCTCTGTTTTTGTACCAGTTGAGCAATCCGTCACATCCAATAGAAATATGCGATAATACAAAAGATCCCAACGGAATTTCCGGTTGAATTGCACCAGAAGTTCCAATCCTTAAAAGTGTGAGATTCTTATGTTCTTCCTTTGGAATTCTGGTTTTCAGGTCAATATTTGCTAATGCATCCAGTTCATTGACTACTATGTCGATATTATCTGTTCCAATTCCTGTAGACAATACCGTCATTCTCTTGCCTTTATATGAACCTGTAATCGTTACAAATTCCCTTGAAGACCTTACAAACTCCTTTGAGTCAAAAAAGGAGGCAACCAACTCAACTCTACCGGGATCTCCGACAAGAATAACCGTTTCTGCTAACTCTTCCGGTTTAAGATGTAGGTGGAATATTGATCCATCCTTATTGATCAGTAGTTCGGATGGTGCTATTATGTTCATTTGTTTTTATTTTAATTTATTTTACAAAAATAACCTTTATTTTATACTTTTGTACAAAAATAGCTTTCATGATACAACGAATTCAGACACTTTTTCTTGTGGCAACAGCGATCTTGCTTGGTTCCCTTTTTTTCTCGACAATGGCATTTACAAATACTGAAACAGTGAAATATATAGCGATTATGCCATGTCTGATTTTTACAATAATAACCTTCTCTATTGCATTGGTTTCAATATTCCTTTACAAGAAAAGGATATTCCAGATAAGGTTGTCAATCTTAAACTCAATTATTCTTGTTGCATATCAGGCCTGGATACTCTACTTCTTCTTTTCAAGACCGGAAGGGACAGTATTTAATTTAACTGCTGTTTTTCCGGTGATTGCAGCAATATGTTCATTTACAGCTATGAGATACATTGCAAGGGATGAAGCAATGGTAATGTCGGCCAGCAGACTAAGAAAAACCAAATAGTTCTATTTTGGCTCCTCTGAACAGTACTTTTTAATTACATTGTAGGCATCGTGAATTCCTAATTCTCCTGCCTTACTTATGTCTATGCATCCCTTTTCCTTGTCTTTCAGGTATATGAGCACCAAACCCCTGTTATAATATGCCTCCCCAAGATATGGGTAGAGTTCAAGTGCTTTTGTATACTGTATGATAGATTCCGGCAAATCATTTGACATACAGTACAAGTTGCCGAGATTATAATAAGTATACGGAAAATCCGGTGATAGTTCAACGGCCCTCTTCATGTCATGAATAGCGGCTGTATAGTCGTAACTTCTTGAAGTCTGCTCCTGAACTTTAGCCCTTGTTGCTCCTGCATTGTCAAGTGTCAGTACCTGAACATTGCTCTCCATGGATGAGATAAAGTCTATCATTTCCGATTGCAACGCCCCACGGTTAATGTAATAGAATGTCTGTTCAGGATCAAGATCAATCGCTTGATTATAACATTCAAGAGCGGTATTGAACTGCTTTAAGTTAGACTCAAGAAGTGCTTTGGCAAAGAGGGTACGGGAGTCCTTTCCCATTCTCAGTTTTCTATCGACTGCATCAATAAGAATCTGCTGTTGATCTGAAGAAAGAGTGGCCGGTTCTGAGGAAAGTCTTACAGGAACAGGAATCTGAGAAATGAAAAGTTCGGAATTTTTATCTTCATGCTGTTTATCCAAAGCCATAAGGGCTTTTTTTGTCTGGTCGGCACGAAACTTAAACAGAGGTTTCAATCTGATATCAACATCTTTGTATTGTAAAAGATTGTTATTAAAATCTTTCTTGGCAAAATCGGCATCCAATGCAAGCAATCTGTCATACTTCTTTGTAGTATCTGCAAATGCAGATACTTTGACAGAGTCCCCTGTCCGGGTTTTATAGTCGCGGATTTTCTTCTGAGCTATCTCATAATCACTTTTTGCAGATGTAAATTGCCCAAGTTGATTTTTAACATATGATCTATTCATATACGCATTGGCAAAGTCGGGGTAAAGACTTATTGCCTTTGAATAGTCATCCATAGCATCCCTGTGTCTACCAAGTTGCATAAAAAGGGACGCTCTGTTGTAGTAAGCTAATACATTATTGGGATTTATCGAAATAACCTTGTCATAATCATCAAGTGCATTATTATAATCACCAATCTGCGACCTTATCAAAGCTCTGTTGTAAAGTGTTAGAGCATTGCCCGGATCCTGCCTTAGAACCATTTCCAGGTCACCAAGTGCACCATTTATATCCTTATTGTTGTATTTAGCAAGTGCCCGGTTAAAATAGGCAAATGTGTTAGCTGTATCCAGATTAATTGCCTTGTTTAGATCTTCAATAGCACTAGGCAGGTTATTTTGCATTAAGTATATTCTGGAACGTCTTACATAACCTTCAGGATCAAAGCGATTCAGGTTTATGGCAGTATTATAATCAGAAAGAGCCTTTATTGTATCTCCCAGAAACAGGAAGGAGGCACCTCTGTTAAGATATGCATCTGCAACTCTTGGCTCGTGCCTTATAAACTTGTTGAAATCCAGTACTGCTTTTTCAAACTGCTGCGACAGAAAATATGTTACTCCTCTGCTGAAATAAAGCCCGGTGTAGCTTGGTCTGAGGTCAACAGCCTCCTCCAGGTCTTTTAATGCCAGATCGTATTTACCTATACGACTTAGCGTTATTGCTCTGTAGTGATAAGCCGGAGTATAAAGGGGATTAATTTTTAGTGTCTGGTCAAAGTCTAGTTGTGCCCCTAAAAAATCACCAAGATTATATTTGGCAATCCCCCTGAAAAAAAATGCCTCATTGAGCTTAGGATCCAGAGCGATAAGTATGTTGAAATTTTCTATGGCCTGTGTGTATTTCCCCTCTATAAGAAATTGTCTGCCCCTAAAGAAGAACTGTTGTTTGTCGTACTGAGAATAGGCAAAATCAACCGTTATAAGACTAATTAGCAGGACCAAAAAAAATTTCTTATTCATTTTTTTTCTTTTTACTGTTTTTTAACCACTCCGGAACTTCAATCATAACCATGAGAGCTTGTATGTCCGAGGCTCTGGAACTTATATATGCCGAAGGACTATTCGCACTTCTTTTTAAGGGATTCGGGAGTGTCGCCGCAATAAGCGAACTCTCTCTTGATGTCAATTTTTGTGCCGATTTTTGAAATAGCTGGTTTGCGGCTGCTTCTGCTCCATAAATTCCTCTGCCCATTTCTGCTACATTAAGATAAACTTCAAGGATTCTCCTCTTCCCCCATATAAGTTCTATACCAAGAGTGAAATAAGCTTCGAATCCCTTTCTTATCCATGATCTGGATGGAAACAGGAAAACATTCTTTGCAGTTTGTTGTGATATGGTACTAGCTCCTCGAATTCTCCTTCCTTTTTTGCCTGCGTCCAGAGCGTTGTCAATCTCGACCCAATCGAAGCCTATGTGATCGAGAAAACGTGTATCTTCCGAAGCCATTACAGCCATCTGCATGTTTGGCGAAATCTTTTCCAGAGGTTTCCATGTTTTGTACGATTTAAATGTCTTATCGGAAATATGTTCAACGCTTCTTATAATCATTAGTGGAGTGCAATATACAGGAACCCACTTCATTACCAGAACAGATAAAAGAGATATCACCAGGAATGAGAGTGGTATATATACAAACAAGTATTTTAAAACAACTAATACTCTGTTTTTTAATCTTTTAGCAGGTCGCGTCCTTTTTATCCCCCTTTTATTTTGCATATTTAAATACAAATAGATTATTTTTGACAAATATAAACAATTCTAAATGAAGAAATATTCTGCTCTTATCATTATACTATATTTTCTTTTTCCCTGCGCTGCCCATACATATTCTCAAGATTTACACAGCTATGAATCCCTTATAGGAACAAAATCTCTTGAAGGATATATCACATTCCTTGCTAACGACGAAACATATGGCAGAGCAACAGGAGGTGCCGGGAACCAGCTGGCAGCATCTATGATAAGAGGTGAGTTTGAAAAACATGGGCTGATACCATTCTATCATCAGACATATACGCAAAGCTTCAGTGCTGATTCTGTTATTGGAAGGAATATCATAGCAGTTGTCCAGGCTCAGTATTACTCTGAACAATACATTGTTGTTTCTGCTCACTATGACCATCTTGGTGTTCTTGGAGGGAAAATATTCAATGGTGCAGACGACAATGCATCTGGTGTTGCTACTCTTCTCAACCTTGCCCGGGTCTTCTCAGAAATGAGAGCAAAAAAGGAGGGGCCAAGGAAGAATATCATATTTGCAGCCTTTGATGCAAAGGAGAGCAATATGGCAGGTTCGGAGGACTTCGTTAAAAGGCTCCCTGTTCCTGCAAAGGATATAATCTGCAATATCAATATAGACCAACTTGGTTCAATATTTGCCCCGCCCGGAACAGACACCAACTACGTTTTGATTCTCGGAGCAAACAAATACAAGGATTTTAAAAGAAAAATAGACACTGCAAACAAGAATAGCTCTGCAAACCTCGATGTTAACTACGATTTTTACGGTAGCAGCGAATTTGCGGAGATATTTTACAAATCATCGGACCAGAACTCATTTGTAAAGAAAAACATACCTTCTTTGCTTATTACATCTGGCATTCACATGCACACCTATAAACCTACAGATGACTTCTACTTTATAAATTATCCCGTTTTAACAAACAGAACAAGATTCTTATTTCATCTTATATATCAGCTAACACTTTCCCGATAAGTGCCTTTGCTGTATAGTTGTCTTTGATTTTTACAAGATCTTCCGGAATCCCCTCAAATACAACTCTTCCACCCTCTTCTCCCCCTTCGGGGCCCATATCTATAATCCAGTCGGCGCACTTGACAACATCCATATTATGTTCAACTACTATAATTGTATGCCCTCTGCCTATAAGGGCATTAAATGAATCCAAAAGAGTTCTTATGTCATAGAAATGAAGCCCAGTGGTAGGTTCATCAAAGATAAAGAGAATAGATCCACTGCCGGATTCCTTGCCCAGAAACGATGCCAGCTTAACCCTCTGGCTCTCGCCTCCGCTTAGTGTGCTACTGCTTTGTCCCAGTTGCACATATGACAAGCCGACCGCTTTGAGAGGCATGAGCTTATCTGCAACTCTTCTGGCAATTGCTTCCTTTTGTGAAGAAAAAAAACTTATTGCCTCATCCACACTCATATTAAGGACATCATTAATGTTTTTATCCTTGAACCTGACTTCTAGTATGTCTTGCTTGAATCTTTTTCCTCCGCAGGATTCACAGACCATCTGTACGTCTGCCATAAATTGCATCTCAATCTTTATAACTCCCTCTCCCTGACAATCCGGGCATCTTCCACCTTCTATATTGAATGAAAAATGAGAGTGTCCGTAACCATTTGCTTTTGCATAAGGTTGTTCAGAAAACAATTTTCTTATCTCGTCATAAACCTTAAGGTATGTTGCGGGATTTGAGCGAGTTGACTTCCCAATCGGATTCTGGTCTATGTACTCTACTGCCGTGATTTTGTTTATGTCACCCGTCAGATCTTTGTGAGCTCCCGGTTTGTCTCCGAACTGGTTGAGCCTCCTGTTTAGTGCCGGATACAATATATCCCTTACAAGTGTTGATTTTCCGGATCCACTGACTCCGGTTACCGCGGTTAATGCCTTTAAAGGGAATTTAACATTGATGCATTTGAGATTGTGCTCGACTGCACCATTTACCTCAACAAAACTGCTCCAGCTTCTCCTCTCAAAAGGAAGTTCAATCTTCTCGTAACCCGACAGAAAAGCCAGCGTCTGGCTCCTTCCGCACTCCTCCTTTGTAAAATCATCCTTGATTGTACCCTGATAAACAAGTTCTCCTCCATAGTTTCCGGCAAAAGGTCCAATGTCAATGAGTTGGTCCGATGCTCTGATTATCTCTTCGTCGTGTTCAACTATAAGAACGCTGTTACCGAGATCTCTTAGTTTTTTCAATACCGCAATCAGTCTTTGAGTATCTCTCGGATGGAGCCCAATACTCGGTTCGTCAAGAATGTAAAGCGATCCGACAAGGCTGCTTCCTATAGAATTAACAAGGTTAATCCTCTGACTCTCACCTCCACTCAGAGTGTTTGACGGTCTGTTAAGTGTAAGGTAAGAGAGACCTACAGCCAGCATACAACCAAGCCTGTTTTCAAGCTCCTTAAGTGCCCTCGATGCAATTGTGCGGTCATATTCCGACAATTCAATATTTTTGATGAATGAGTGGAGATCCTCAATACTCATATCAAGCAGTTCGCTAATTTTCCTGCCTGCTACATGAACGTACAAAGCTTCTTTCCTCAACCTGTTCCCCTGACATCCCGGACATGCTGTCTTGCCGGAATACCTGCTCATAAGATAACGGTATTGTATCTTATATTTGTTTGCCTCAATTATTTTAAAGAAATCGTTCAGACCTGTAAAATACTCGTTTCCACTCCAAAGCAACAGCTTGTGTTCTGTAGTGAGTTCATAGAAAGGTCTGTGAATGGGGAAATTAAATTTACCTGCAGATAGTATGAATTCATTAAAGAAGGTTTTCATGGTATCTCCTCTCCAGCAGGCAATTGCTTCCTGATAAACAGATAGAGTGGGATCAGGTATAACAAGACTCTCATCTATTCCCAGGACCTTTCCATATCCCGAACAAACAGGGCAGGCTCCAATCGGATTATTAAAGCTGAACATCAGTTCTGAAGGCTCTTCAAACTCAATTCCGTCTGCTTCAAAAAGTGTGGAAAACACTTTGGGCAACTCCCCTTTGATCCCATTTGAAATTAGTACCACTCCCCTTTCAGTACCAAGACCTCTTCCGACTTCTGTTGCTGTCTTTAAAGAATCCATCAACCGATTCCTCTCATCTTCGCTATCCTCAAGTATCACCCTGTCTACCAAAAGATAAACAGGATTGTCAGTTTCGAACTCCCTGTTAAGTGCACTCTCAATTCTCACAACATCACCTTCTGAGTATAGCCTTGTAAAGCCCTCCTCCTTCAGAATCAGAAGCCTCTCAACCATTGTATCCTGGCTCTCCCACCCAATGGGAGCCAGAACATAAATGGCTGAACCGGGCCGATATGAATAAATATACTTCAAGATATCATTTACAGTATGCTTCTTGACCTCCTCACCACTGACCGGAGAGATTGTCTTTCCAATTCTGGCATAAAGCAACCTTAGATAATCGTAAATCTCTGTACTGGTACCTACGGTTGAGCGTGGATTACTTGTATTTACCTTCTGCTCTATTGCTATTGCCGGTGGAATACCAGTAATCTCATCTACATCCGGTTTGGTCATCCTGCCTAAAAACTGTCTGGCAAAAGAAGAGAGACTCTCCACGAAGCGTCGTTGTCCCTCTGCGAATATGGTATCAAAAGCAAGACTTGATTTGCCCGATCCGGAAATTCCTGAAATTACGACCATCTTGTCCCTCGGTATTTCAAGAGATATGTTTTTCAGGTTGTTTAATTTTGCCCCTTTTATGATGATTGAATTCTTATGCATTCGATGTTCTGGTTACAGACTTTACTCCTTTAATTTTTTTGATATTGAAAATCAGTTTGTCAAGGGCCTGATTGTTGGATATTGCCACCTGTATTTTTGCTTCAAACATCCCCTTCTGCTCTGAAATTGAGAAAAACCGGAGAGAGATCGAGAGCATATTGATAATCTCCATTATCTGTTGACTTAACCCAGCATCTCCGTATGAACTAATTCTTAATGTTGTCTGAAAACTCTGACCTACAGAAGATTCTCTCCATCTGACTTTCTGTATTCTGTATGGGTAGCTGTCCATAAGTCTGGCTGCATTCGGACATGTTATTCTATGAATCTTCACTCCCTCTTTTATGGTGACAAATCCAAAAACCTCATCACCCATAATTGGATTGCAGCATTTTGAGAGCTTGAATCCTACATTGTTCAGTTTATCGTCAATTATCAGATAGTCTGTACCGGTTTGCAGATTTTTCTGAAAGTTTCTTTGTTGCGCACCTGACGTAGGGATTCCCTCTTTAACTTCTGTCTGTTGTTCCTGCTTTTCCCTGTTTGACAGTAATCCCTTAATATCAGAAATGTCAACCTGTGAATCAGCAAGAGCGGCAAAAAACTCGTTTATCGTCTTATATTTATAGTACTTTATAAGATAATTGAGAACTTCATCATTCAGGTCCATTTTCCAGTTAGTCATCCTTCGCTCAAGCAGCTCCTTACCTGTCTGTGCTCTCTTGCCCTCTTCTTCTTTTATCTTTTGCTTGATCTTAGCTCTTGCCTTTGAAGAAACCACAAAATTCAGCCAGTCTGACGATGGCTTCTGATTCTTGTTACTCATCACCTCCACTACATCGCCGGTTTTGAGTTTCTCCCTTATAGAAACAGGTTTACCGTTGATTTTTGCTCCTGCACATTTGAGCCCCAGATTTGAATGTATGTCAAATGCAAAATCAAGAACGCTCGACCCTGCCTGAAGTCTTCTCAGATCTCCGTCGGGAGTGAAAACAAAAATCTCGTCAAGGACAAAATCCAGAAAACGCGGCTCCTGACGCTTGTCTGTTGACTCAAGCAACCTTTTTACCCCACCCAGCCATACATTCAGCCCCTGGTCATTTTTTACCCCTTTATAGGACCAGTGTGATGCATGTCCGTTTTCCGCTATATCATCCATCCTTCTCGTTCTAATCTGTACCTCAATTGTATGTCCCTCCTTAGTATTAACGGTTGTATGAAGAGATTCATACCCGCTCGGTTTTGGAACAGTTATCCAGTCTCTCAAACGATTTGTATCCGGCACATAATATTCAGTAACAAAAGAGTAGACTCGCCAACAAAGGTCTTTCTCGGGCTCATGAGCAGAATCAACAATTATCCTGATTGCAAAAATATCGGCAACTCCCTCAAATGGTATTTGCTGAGCCTGCATCTTTTTCCAGATTGAATATGCAGTCTTGGTTCTGCTTTTAAGCACATATTTTATATGAGCCTTTTTAAGACTTAGTTCAATTGGCTTCACAAAAATATCCATTAGCCTCTTCCGGTCCTGTTCCCCTGCCTTTAACTTGTTTGAAATAAGCCTGTACTGATCCGGATCTGTATGTTTAAACGATAGATCTTCAAGTTCGCTTTTAAGATTGTACATTCCTAGCTGGTGGGCCAGGGGTGCATATAGAAGCAGAGTCTCAGTAGCTTTTCTTATCTGGTTGGATTTTGTAAAATAATCCAGATTCCTCATAATTTCCAGTCTGTCTGCCAGTTTTATGAGGCTGACACGTGGATCACGTGAGTATGAGACAATCAGTTTCCTGTAATTATCTGACTGAAGTCCTGTATCTTTTGGCTTTATCTCAGATATTTTATTGAGACTCTGAGCCATAGAAATAATTTCGTCACTGAATTCTCTCCTTAATTCATCAAGAAGCGAACTATCCGATCTTGTAGCCTCATGAAGGAACACAGCCACTACTGCTGAGGGCATCAGGCCAATTTCAAAAGCTACAATCTCGGCAACTGATACAACATGGTTAATAAAGGGAACTCCATTTCCTCTGGCAAGACCCTTAAGCGATTCAGCTGCAATCTCATATGATCTTGTCAGCCATCTCTCCTCTTCACCTATACAGCTTTTTAAAATCTTGTCCAGTTTTTCAGAAATCATATTCTATTTTTCCAAAAGTTTTCTTAATGCATTCATCTCATCGCGGAATTTTGCCGCCATTATAAAGTCGAGATCATATGCAGCTCTCTCCATCTCTGTCTTTGCTGCTGCAATTGCCTCCTTAATCTGGTCGGGCTTGAGAAAAGCCATTACTGGGTCATTAAGTAGCGTATTGGTCACGCCACCTTCCTGCTGGAACTCCTTAACCCTGCCCATTACATTTCTTATCTGTTTCTCAATCTGGGTAGGTTTTATATTGTTGTCTCTGTTATATTCCTCCTGTTTCTTCCTTCTCCTGTCTGTCTCCTCAATTGTCCTTTGCATAGATCTGGTAATTTTATCGGCATACATTATAACCCTTCCGTCAACATTTCTTGCTGCTCTTCCTGCCGTTTGTGTCAAAGACCTTTCCGATCGCAGGAAACCCTCCTTGTCTGCATCAAGAATTGCTACCAGAGATACCTGTGGAAGGTCCAGACCCTCCCTTAGAAGGTTAACTCCAATAAGTACGTCAAACCTTCCAGCCTGAAAATCTTCCAGAATCTCTATACGCTCCATTGTATCAACATCTGAGTGAATATATCTGCATCGTATGTCGATATGAGAAAAATACTTATCCAGCTCCTCTGCCATCCTTTTGGTAAGTGTTGTTACAAGAACTCTCTCATCCTTAACAGCCCTTATCCTTATCTCCTCAAGCAGGTCGTCAATCTGATTCTTTGTTGGTCTTACTTCGATTGGAGGATCAAGCAATCCTGTAGGTCTTACTACCTGTTCAACAATCAATCCCTCGCATAAGTTCAGCTCATAATCTGCCGGTGTGGCACTTACAAAGACTCTTTGCCCGAGAATATCCTCGAATTCGTTGAATTTAAGTGGTCTGTTGTCTGCAGCTGCCGGTAAGCGAAACCCATATTCTATGAGGGTCTCTTTCCTCGACCTGTCGCCTCCATACATTGCCTTAACCTGAGAAACGGTAACGTGACTCTCATCTATGAAAGTCAGGAAGTCCTTGGGAAAATAGTCAATCAGGCAAAAAGGTCTCATTCCCGGTGACCGGCCGTCAAAATATCGGGAATAGTTTTCAATTCCCGGACAGTAGCCTATCTCCTTTATCATCTCAATATCGAATTCAACCCGCTGTTTTATCCGCTTTGCCTCCTGATGTTTACCAATTTCTGAAAAGTAAGAGAATTGCTTCATCATATCATCCTGAATCTGCACTATGGCTGTCTTCATTCTCTCCTTGGTAGTAACGAAAATATTTGCAGGATATATTGCAATTTCCTTCAAATCTGTCATATGTGCACCGGTAAGCGGATCAAAAAGCTCAATGCTTTCTACATCGTCACCAAAAAATATAATCCTGCAAGCAGTATCGGAATATGCAGGAAATATATCCACTGTGTCGCCTTTGACTCTGAATGTCCCTCTTTTGAATTCCACTTCATTTCTTGAATAGAGACTGTCCACAAGTGAATAAAGAAGTTTACTTCTGGATATCTTTGTTCCACTCTTGATATTTATTGTATTTGCATGGAAGTCAGCAGGGTTCCCGATTCCGTATAGACAAGATACACTAGAGATTACAATAACATCCCTCCTGCCGGAGAGTAATGCGCTGGATGCCGACAATCTCAGCTTTTCAATCTCATCGTTTATGCTCAGGTCCTTCTCTATATAGGTATCGGTCACAGGCATATAAGCCTCAGGTTGGTAATAATCGTAGTACGAAACAAAGTACTCTACAGCATTATTGGGAAAAAAGGATTTAAACTCACCGTAAAGCTGGGCTGCCAGTGTTTTGTTATGACTTAAGATAAGTGTTGGTCTTTGGAGTCTCTCAATAACGTTGGCCATAGTAAAGGTTTTGCCTGAACCTGTTACTCCCAGGAGCGTCACAGCATCGACACCACCGGAAACATACGAGATAATTTGTTCTATCGCTTCTGGCTGGTCTCCTGTCGGTTTATAATTAGACTTAAGTTCAAAATCCATTTAATAGCTCTGATTCTTTTATTTTGACCTTCTTACTTTTTTGAGATAATCATTCAGTCCTTTAGCAACATTTACCATCATCTCCTTCTGGAATTTAGCATCTACAATCTTTTCCTCGTCCGGTAATGAACTCATAAACAGTGTTTCAACCAGAACCGAAGGATAGTTTGTAGCCGAATTCAACGAAAAGTTGAAGTTCCCAATCAATCCGAAATTCTTGACATCATCAATTGCTACCAGTCTTTTCAGTATTGTCTCTGCAAGGTCCCTGTATTCTATATGTTTGTAATAGGTACTCGTCCCTCCGTTTACTAGAGGATTCCCACCAGCATTGCAATGGATTGATATAAGCAGGTCTATGTTTTCATTTTTAAATATCGCCTGCCTCATAGACATGGTAACATCTGAATCATCTGTCCTGCTTAAAACCACTCTTGCTCCTCTCTTCTCAAGTTCCTCCTTCAACATATATGCCATCGCCAGATTTTGCTCTTTCTCCTTATATCCGGAAGTACTCACTGCTCCTGATGCCGGACCACCATGACCTGCATCTACACCAATTACCATACCCTTGATTGTTGGTTTTGGTGAATGTTTTATAACAATATTCAAGTTGCTGCCGGTATAATCGATGGAATATCCCCAGCTGTATTTATTTTTCAGATTTATTATAACTCTGAAAACATCCGGCTGTACTTGCTGAAAATCTACATGATCAATTGATTCAAGATTGAGATACTGTGTTATCCAGTTTGAATTACAGGCAGTACCGAAAATATCAACAACAATCCTGTTTGGGTTCCTTTCATACTTAACAATATACGGTTGACGCTGCTCCAGTGATACTGTCACTCTGTCTGCCATGCCAATGTTTGAAACGCTCCATGAACCAGAAAGCGAAAATGGAGGTTTTGTTCCGGGATAAGTCTTTTCAACATAATCCTTAGGAATAAATGCATAGTTGTTTTCTGAAAGTTTAACTTTATAAAGGTTAGCTACCGAGTCCATAAGTTCCATTCTGATTCCATCGGCAATAAAATTAATCTTTGCCCCACCAAGCCTGTCCTGACCTGAACCGTAATTCAGATATGCTCCTTTTTTTGTTATGACAACCGGAAATTTGTAATCTCCTACCTCTATCCTGGTTATCCGCTGTTCAATTTTATAAAAAACGTTGAACTTTTCTTCAGTTTGTGTACCATTAAATATCGCCTTTATAACAACAGGATTCTCTCCCTCTTTAAGGCTTATTTCACCGCCGAACGAACCTGTTTTATATTGTCTTACTTTATTGCCGTTAATATAAACCTCCGAACCGGGATTTGTCACTCCCACAATGACGTGAGAAGCACTTGTCACAGTGTCGGCCTTGCCTCTTACCACCTTGATAATGTTGGTATTCTGAGCGTGGATACCAATGACTGTTGCCATACATATTGCAATGGTCAGGACTAGGGAAATTTTAGTTTTCATGGCTTGATATTTGCTATTTAGGTTAGGACACAAATTTAGCTAAATTATGGAAAGTAATCAATCAAACAGGTTTATCTTTTTGGGTCTGTTCATTATGGCAGGTCTGATAGCACTTGGCATCTCTCTAAAAAGTGCGGTAACATCTTTTAAATCATACGACAGAGTAGTCAGCGTCAAAGGGCTGGCCGAAATGGAGGTACCGGCAAATAAAGTAATCTGGCCAATAGTATACAAAGAGATAGGAGATGATCTATCTGTTTTATACAAAACAATAAACGAGAAAAATAAAATCATTAAGGATTATCTGAAATCCAGAGGTATTGATGAAACAGAAATTTCAATATCTGCTCCAAAGATTATCGATCTCAATGCTGAGAGGTACCAAAGCCAGGTCAGCAGATACAGATACAACGTAACAAGCATATTGACTGTTACTTCTGAGAAAGTAGACAAGGTACGGGAGATAATTACAGGGCAATCCGACCTTCTGCAAAAAGGAGTTGCAATAAGTGCAGGAGATTTTGAATATTCAACTGTGTACATCTATACTAAACTAAACGACATCAAACCTGTTATGATTGAAGAGGCAACTAAAAACGCACGCGTCTCTGCTGAAAAGTTTGCAAAGGATTCTGACAGCAAATTAGGAAAAATAAAGAGTGCAAATCAGGGGCAGTTTTCTATCTCTGACAGGGATGCCAACACACCTTATATTAAAACCGTACGGGTTGTAAGCACAATAGATTATTTATTAAGAGACTAACAAAAACAAAAATGGAAATAACAAATATTCATGCTCGTGAAATATTAGATTCACGTGGAAATCCAACAATTGAAGTAGACGTTCAACTTTTATCCGGAGCCTTCGGGAGAGCCGCTGTTCCATCAGGAGCCTCAACAGGAAGCAACGAAGCACTTGAACTCAGAGATGGTGACAAATCACGTTATCTTGGAAAAGGAGTTCTTAAAGCAGTAGAAAACGTAAATGAGATCATAGCACCACACTTACTAGGCATGAGTGCTCTTAACCAGCCACTTATAGATAAGTATCTTATTGAGTTGGACGGCACACCCACAAAATCTAAATTAGGAGCCAATGCAATCTTAGGTGTATCTCTGGCTGTAGCAAGAGCCGCTGCCAACTATCTTCAGATTCCCCTTTACAGGTATATTGGTGGCACAAATGCAGTAACGCTTCCTGTTCCAATGATGAACATTATCAACGGAGGGTCCCACTCAGACGCTCCTATTGCCTTTCAGGAATTCATGATACGTCCCGTAGGAGCTATAAGCTTCAAAGAGGGACTCAGAATGGGAGCAGAAGTTTTCCACAACCTCAAAAAGATTTTTCATGACAGGGGCCTTAGTACTGCAGTCGGAGACGAAGGTGGCTTTGCCCCTACCCTTAATGGTACTGATGATGCTTTAGAATCAATAATTGCAGCTATTAAGAAAGCCGGATATGTTCCCGGAAAAGATGTAACAATCGCTCTTGATTGTGCCGCTTCTGAGTTCTATAAAGATGGCGTTTATGACTACAGTAAATTCGAAGGTGCAAACGGTGCAAAGAGAAGTGCAACTGAGCAGGTTGCTTTCCTTAAATCACTTGTAGACAAATATCCTATCGATTCAATCGAAGATGGTATGGCTGAGGATGACTGGAGCGGATGGAAACTACTTACAGATGAATTAGGTTCAAAGATTCAGATTGTTGGTGACGATTTATTTGTAACTAATGTTGAGTATCTGAAAAAAGGCATAGAGACAGGTTGTGCGAACTCAATCCTTATAAAGGTCAACCAGATTGGTACCCTAACAGAGACCCTGAATGCAATTGAGCTTGCCCACCGTAACAAATATACTTCTGTAACTTCTCATCGTTCCGGCGAAACAGAAGACTCTACAATTGCAGATATTGCTGTTGCCACAAATTCCGGTCAGATTAAAACCGGTTCTTTGAGCCGTTCAGACAGGATCGCCAAGTACAACCAACTCCTACGCATAGAAGAAGAGCTTGGAGAACTTGCACAGTACGGCAGAAGGTACACGGGGACGCACATTGTGTACCCTGTTTACTGATAAGGGGCGGGGTTTTCTGATATGTGCCCCGGATTTACCCACTTCGCAGTCACTACGTTAAAAAATAAAGGCGGAAATTGATAGTTTACGAGTACGTAACAGCTGCCAATTTCCGCTCTTATTTTTCTTGACACTCCGCTCCTTGAGTGGGTGCCCAAATCCTCCAGGCAAGTATCCTCAAACCCCGCCTCTTATCATCCTTTTTGGGTACAAAACATGCGTCCCCGTATACCTTTCCTGTACTAAGCCGGATTACCTACCATGCCCATGAACAATACACAACCTGTGGATTCCTCGCAAATAACAAATAAAAAAGGTCTGTTTGCAATGAAATCTACCGGAGGTGTGTAAGATGTATTTTTGATGCCTATTACTGTTACTGCAGCGGCTTCTGTTCCTTTTTCGCTAATATCTATATATGTGAACTGGTCTACTGTAGAGATGTATGACTTTAGTTGGGGAAATATTCTTGAAAAATCAGCCAGATCTGAATTAAAGGCAACAGCCATACCCATCTGTTTCAATATCTCGTTTAAGTTATCTTTATACTCAATTTTAAATTTTGGAATTTGCATACTTACCTCTTTTTTCACTCTGTTTTTCAGCATATTCTGCCAGTACATCGGGCTCTTTAGTTGTGCCAACATCTTAGTCAATGAGACATTTGCCTGAGGCAACATTAATATCATGCCGAAAGCACCGTTCCCATAAGGTAGATTCACTGCAGACAGAGTTTCATCTGTATAATAAAGTAATTCTTTCTTGTTGTTCATCATATTTACAGAGACATTAGTGCCATCCTCTTTCTTGAAAAGGCCTGATTTCGTTTCAGACTCCTTGAATGCATATCCTTTACTCCATTCTCCTTTAAAATACAGCGCATTAAGCAAATACATCAAGTCATATGGAGATATTTCTTGCAATACCTCTTTTATAAGACCATTTGTATTATCTGAGCACCATTTATTGATGGTTTTTACAGCATCCGGCGATGTAAAATCCAATGCTTTTACCTGCGCATTATACCATGTTTTATTTGTTTGCACAAATACGTCGTTGACGGTAATTCCGCTCCTGTACCAAATAGAGTTTGCAATTGCCAATTTTACAGATGGATCGGTAGAAAGCAGTGATTCTTTCATCTTTTTATAGTATCCGTTCAACTCGGTGTCGGTATAATTCTGGAAACCCATAACATTTTGAATGGCTGTTTTGGTCTCTCCGCTTGCTCCGTTCCAAACCATAGCCAACGCAGTACTCAAACTGAAAGGAGAAACCATTATGTTTTCCTTTTTTGCACCATTTACGTTTTGTTCATACACAAGGGAGAAAAAATCCATGGCAAAACTCTTATCTGCCTCAGCCATTTTTGTTTCAGACAAGTTAAGTTGAATTGTAATTGGATGTTTAATTGTTTCATCAGATGGAGACTGAGTCTTGTCACAACTACTCAGCAGACAGAATCCGCACATTATTAAAAAAATATTAATTGTAGTTTTCATCATATACATATTAGGTTTCTCTTTAATACAAGACGCAAAAAATCAATAAAATGCTACAGCTACTTTAAAACTACATACCTTTGAAAAAAAATCAAAATATGAATAGATTAATGATACTTTTCTTTGCATCACTTGCCCCAATATATACAATTTCCGCACAACAAACAATTAAAAGTGATCCCAAATTTGTTACTTATTACGAAAAAAACAACTTTAACAGAACTCCACGTTATGCAGAAACTGTTGAGTTTTGCAAACTTCTTGACGAAAACTCTCCAATAGTAACCTATACTTCAATCGGGATCTCTCCACAAGGAAGAGAGATTCCTCTCCTTATTGCAGACAAGGATGGGCTGACTTCTCCCGACGCCATTCGTGCCAAAGGCAGATCTGTAATATTGGTGGAGGCCGCCATTCATGCAGGCGAACCCGATGGTAAAGATGCAGGACTGATGCTTATAAGAGACATCGCTATGTACAATAAGTTCCCCGGTATTCTTGATAACGTCTCACTGCTTTTTATCCCCATTATAAATGTAGACGGACACGAAGATTTTGGAAACTTTTATCGGATAAATCAGAACGGACCGGAGGAAGTTGGGGCGAGATACACAGCTCAGAGGTATAATATGAACAGGGATTTTATCAAGGCCGATGCTCCGGAAACCCGTGCACTCATACGACTTTACAAAAAATGGATGCCAGAATTGTTCATGGATATTCACGTCACCAACGGAGCCGATTTTCAGTATGTATCCACTTATGGAGTTGATCATTGTGGTTTTCTGAATGACAACCTGCTAAAATGGACCAACAATGTATATGAGAAAAAACTTAAGGAAGGAATGACAGCCACCGGCTTCCCGATCTTCCCATATTTTGAGTCCTACGGTACGAATCAGAGAGCTGGGGTTCTTCCCAACAATTTCCCTCCGCAATACTCTAACGGGTATGCATCCGCAAATAACAGAATAGGGATATTGATTGAAAATCACATCTATAAGCCATACAAACAAAGAGTCGAATCATCGTACAATTTGATTCTTCAATCACTTAAGATAATTGGGGAAAACAGCCGGGAATTACTGCAGGAGATAGCTGAGGCAGATAGAAATTCTTCTACAGAAATGTTCCGAAGAGATTCACTCCCGCTCATGTTCTCCCATGACTTTAAAGACAGTATAGTTGTTGATTATCTGGCATGGAATGAAAAAAAGGTAAAGAGTGACCTTTCCGGTGCCGAATGGACATATTCCGACAGAACATCACCCGTAACCATCCGGCTTCCGCTTTTCACATCATATAAGAAGGATCTTATGATCAAGCTTCCAAAAGCCTACATCATTCCGCAGGAACAAATAGAAACAAGAGAGCTGCTGGATCTGCACGGAATCAAATACAGCAACCTCAATACCGATACCACAATTTTTGTAGAGACATACCGTTTTGTAAACCCAAAATGGTCCGAGTTTCCAAATGAAGGAAGAGTAACTCTGACAACCGGATATACTACCCAAAAAGAGTATGTAAAATTCAGCAAAGGCGATTTGATAATTTTAACCGCTCAGCCAAAGGTGAAAATCATAACCCACATGCTTGAGCCCAAGTCGCCCACATCTCTTGTATATTGGGGATTTTACAATCTGTATGCCCGTCCTGCGACAGAATTCTGGATAAGGCTGAACTATATGGAGGTAAAAGGACGTGAGATGCTGGCAAAAGACCCAGTTTTAAAGAGAGAATTCGAAACAAAAAAAGCAACAGATCCTGCTTTTGCAAATAACCCACAGGCAATCCTGCAGTTCTTTATGTCTAAGGTAAGGGAAAACGTCGAGCCGAATGTCAGTCGTTATCCTGTTTGCCGTCTTTTATAATTACAAAATTTCACAATATGTATCCATTTAGGATGATAAGTGAGGTTTTAGTGTGCGTGCACCGGATTTACCCACTTCGCGTTCTTTACGCTAAAAAACAGAGGCAAAACCGCTATTGTTCTAGCATATGAGCTGCCGGTTTTGCTACCTGTTTTTTATACGCTCCAATCACTTAGTGGGTGACCAAATCCTCCTTGCAAGCACCCTAAACCCTCTCTCATCATCTCTTTATTCTGATATGTTGATATTAAATACAGTTTTTATAGATATGTAAAGACATTGTGATTAGAGGTATGAGAAAAATAGATTGCAAAAATTCTAAAATGCGTTTAGACATTCAGTATGTCCCAGATAGTAAACACAGCAAATATTACTGAGGCAAAACCATTGGCTGTAAAGAACGCAGCATTAATCCGCGAAAGGTTTGTTGGTGATACTATCAAATGCTGATAAATTAGCAATATTGTAAAGATTGCAGCCCCCACCATGTAAATTATTCCCATGTCTGCTACCACATAAAACAGGTAAAGAAGTGGAACAATCAGTAAGTGACCAAGTGCCGAAATTATTAATCCTGTTCTTTTCCCGTATAACTGTGGTACAGAATGCAGATTCTGCTCTTTGTCGAACTCTTCGTCGGCAAGTGCATAGATAATATCAAATCCGCTTGCCCATAACAATACAATCAATGACAATACAACAGGAGCCGCGTGGAACTCTCCTGCAATGCTCAGATAGGCACCAACTGGAGCAATTGCCAAGGCCAGACCAAGAACATAATGACAAAGAGAGGTGAATCTTTTCATATAGCTGTAAAGGAGCAATATAGCCATTGCCGGAAAAGCGAGATAAAAACAAAGTTGGTTTATCAAACGAGAAACTATAAGGAAAAGAACAATGTTGACAATTACAAAAACCTTAACTTCCCCCGCTGAAAGATGACCGGCAGGTATCTCGCGGGATGAGGTCCGTGGGTTTTTTGCATCAATTTCCCTGTCCAGATATCTATTGAATCCCATAGCGGAGTTTCTGGCAAACACCATTGCCAGCAAAATCAATCCGAACAACCGCCATGAAAACTCATTTCCCGTAATTTTGTAAGCAAGAAAGAAACCTATCAGTGCAAAAGGTAGAGCAAATACTGTATGTGAGAATTTGACAAGTTTCAGGTATTTGCCAATCTCTTTAATAGTGATATTTGACATTTAAATATTATTAAGACTACCTTAGAGTTGCGCCAAAACGCTCCATAAAGGCAACAAGCAGTCTGTTCATTACCTCCTCAACATATTTATCAGTCAGAGTCTTCTCTATGTCCTGAAGCGTAAAGCTGAGAGCGTACTGTTTTTTGCCGGCTGGAATCTTGTCTCCTCTGTAAACATCAAAAAGAGTCACTTGTCTGAGTATCTTCTTTTCTGTCTTGAATGCGAGTTTTCTCAACTCTGCAAATGACACATTTTCATCAATTAAAAGTGCCAGGTCCCTTCTTACTTCAGGGAACTTTGGAAGCTCGCTGAACAACACCTTTTGCTTCTTAACCTGACTGAACAGTACGTTCCACGAAATTTCAGCAGCAAATACCTGTTGTTTTATACCAAATTGCTTAAGGAGCTGATTGCTGATCGTACCCATAATGGCAAGTTCCTTTCCTCCCGATGTTTTATATACCAGACCCTCAGCAAAGATATCCGCAGGAGCAGCCTCGTATTCCAATTCATCCAGACGAATTCCGAATCTCTTTAAAAGCAGTTCCAGATAACCTTTCATTGAGAAATAACTTGCAGGTCTGGCAGCATTTCTCCAGGCTGCATTTCCGGGGCCTGAAACAAATAATGATAGTTTTGGAGCTTCTGCATATGAATTCAGATCATTTCCATCTGTTCCTTTTTCAATGGAATATACATTACCCATTTCAAAAAGTCTGAGATCTGGATGCTGACGGTTAATATTATACGATATAACCTCCAGACCATTGATAATCAAAGTCTGACGCATAGAATTAAGATCGGTGCTTAATGGATTTAAAATTCGCACCAGCTTATCTTCGGGAAATGTTCTCAGTTTTGAATAGTATTCACTCTTGGTCAAAGAGTTATTCATTGTCTCATAGAATCCGTTGTTAGCTAGAAAATCAGCAGCCAATGAGCGTACCTTTTCCGGATCAGGCTTTGGAGTAGCGTTGATTGAAGCATGAACACTTCCCGGAAGCTCAATATTGTTGTATCCGTATATCCTCAGGACCTCCTCAACAATATCACACTCCCTTGTAACATCAACCCTGTATAATGGAGCCAGTACCTCTGCACCTGATTCATTTCTGGTCACTACATCAAAGTCCATGTAGCCAAGAATGGCCATAATTGTCCCCGACCCTATTTTCTTTCCAATGAACTCCTCAATTCTATTAAAATCAAGGGAAATCTGAACTCTCTCTATTGGCTCAGGATAGACCTCACAAATATCACCCACAACATTAGCTCCTGTAATCTCCTGTAAGAGAATTGCTGCCCGCTTTAAAGCATATGGAACATTGGCCGGGTCCGCACCTCTCTCATATCTGAATGATGCATCAGTCTTAAGAGAATGTCTTTTAGATGTTTTTCTTATTGATACCGGATTAAAGTATGCGCTTTCAAGAAAAATTGCAGTAGTCTCATTAGATACTCCTGAATGTAAGCCACCAAATACACCACCGATACACATCGGACTATTTACATTGCATATCATAACATCTTCCGGCGACAGCTCTCTTTCAACACCATCAAGGGTTACAAATCGCTCTTCCTTTCCCGCCTCACGGACAACAACCTTGCCTCCCTCAATCTTATTGTAATCAAATGCATGGAGTGGCTGACCAGTCTCCTGAAGGATATAATTTGTAATATCCACTACATTGTTGATAGGTCTCAATCCCACTGACTTTAGTGCTGTCTGCAACCACTCAGGTGACGGTGCAATTTTTATATTGTCAAATGTAAGCCCCGAATATCTAGGTGCTCCATCTATACTATCCACAACAATTTCAATTGGTCTGACAGACGATGATGTTCGTTTTAAATTCTCAAATTCCGACACAGAGGGCAGTATCATGTCACCACTTTTGCCATTAAGTTTGAGGTAAGCAGAGAGATCTCTGGCTACACCAATATGTGAAGCTGCATCTACTCTGTTTGGAGTAAGCCCTATCTCGAAAATTGTATCATTCTTTAAATTAAGATAATCCCTGGCAGCGATTCCAATTTTTGTTTCAGCCGGAAGTACCATTATCCCTTCATGCGAAGTACCTATGCCCAACTCGTCCTCTGCACAGATCATACCCATGCTCTCAACACCGCGTATTTTTGAACGCTTTATCTTAACCTGCTCGCCATTGCTAAATGTCAGGTTTGAGCCAACAGTTGCCACCAGTACCTTCTGGCCAGCTGCAACATTGGGAGCGCCACAAACAATCTGCAGTAGCTCTTCTCCGCCGGTATTCACCTTTGTAAGACTTAATTTATCGGCATCAGGATGTTTGGTACACTCAACCACTTCGCCAACAACGACTCCTTCAAGTCCTCCCGGAATCTGCTCCACACTCTCCATCGCCTCTACTTCAAGACCTATAGAACTTAGTATTTTATCAACCTCTTCAGGTTGAATTGTAAGATTAATATAGTTTTTTAACCAATTGTATGAGATCTTCATATCCGATTATATTTTGTCTTTATTTTTATAAATTACTGGTTTAAAAGAGAGATTCAACAAACTCCTTTTTATTAAAAATCTGAAGATCCTCAATCTTTTCGCCAACCCCTATAAATTTAACAGGTATCTTGAACTGGTCAGAAATTCCAATAACCACTCCCCCTTTTGCTGTACCATCAAGTTTTGTTACAGCAAGCGCAGTGACATCTGTTGCCTTTGTGAATTCCATAGCCTGCATATATGCATTCTGTCCTGTGGATCCATCCAGAACCAGAAGTACCTCGTGTGGTGCATCCGGGATAAGCTTTCTCATGACGTTCCTTATCTTAGTAAGTTCATTCATAAGATTAACCTTGTTGTGTAACCTGCCTGCCGTGTCTATAAGAACAACATCCGCCCCCTGTGTAATTGCCGATGCGATAGTGTCATATGCTACTGATGCAGGATCTGACCCCATCTGCTGTTTTACAATTGGAACTCCTGCTCTTTCGCTCCAGATTGTAAGTTGTTCAACGGCTGCAGCCCTGAATGTGTCTGCGGCGCCGAGAATCACTTTTTTATCAGATGCTTTGAGTCTTGCTGCCAATTTCCCTATTGTTGTGGTCTTGCCAACCCCATTTACTCCTACAACCATTATAACGTATGGTTTTTTTGAGAAGTCAAAAGGGATATCTCCCTCATAATTGTCGTCGATATCCAATAACCCCTCTATCTCCTCTCTTAGAATCAGATTCAACTCATTTATATTCATAAACTTGTCTCTTGCCACCCTTGCTTCGAGCCTCTCAATGATTCTCAATGTAGTTTCAACCCCAATATCTGAAGCAATCAGAGCCTCTTCTATACCGTCAAGAGTTTCGTCATCTACCTTGGATTTGCCAACAACTGCACGTGACAATTTCTCAAAAATTCCCACTTTGGTTTTTTCAAGTCCCTCATTTAGTGCTTGTTTCTCCTCTTTCGTTTTTGATCCGAAAATTCCAAATAATGCCATTTCTATTGTTTTAACTGTCAAAGATACAAAAAAAATAGGGATGCTATCTACATCCCTATTTTTTACCCTATATTACCGAAAAATCTATTTCTTCTCGAAGAACTCCTTTACAGCTTCAGTTGGAACCATCTCCTCCTTGAAAGCATAAGAACCACTACGCTCCGAGCGAACCATACGAATGCATTTAACGTTATTTTTGCCTGAGCCTTTTGTACTACTGAATGTAGCAACTACTTTCTTTGCCATGGTATATTCTTATTTTCTTATTACTTAATCTCACGATGTACTGTAACCTTTTTCATAAAAGGGTTGTACTTCTTACGTTCCAAACGCTGAGTTGTATTCTTTTTGTTTTTAGTGGTGATGTATCGTGAAACTCCCGGAACACCACTTTCTCTCTGTTCGGTACACTCTAGGATAACCTGAACTCTATTACCTTTCTTTGCCATATTCTATTATATTATACCAAATTAAGTAAACCTTTAGCCTTTGATGCCTTTAAAACCGCAGCCAGACCATTCTTATTAATTGTGCGCATCCCTGCGCAAGAAACCTTAAGGCTAACGAACCTGTTTTCTTCTTCCAGCCAAAAACGTTTACTTTGCAGATTTGGTGCAAATTCACGCTTGGTACGGCGTTTAGAGTGAGAAACATTGTTCCCGATCATCCTTTTTTTACCTGTAACTTGACAAACTCGTGACATTGTATAAACTATTGTTTGTTATTATCTTTTAAGTACCCTTTTGGGGGCTGCAAATATCAAGATTTTTTTTGTATTATCCAAATATTTACACAATTTTAAAAATCCTCTTCCACCTTATGTTTTTAGGGAAAGAGTTATATTGGTCTTTTGAAAACCAGACTATGGATGGTGTTCCAACAACATGTGACTCCGGAACAAATCCCCAGTAACGGGAATCCAGAGAGTTATGCCTGTTGTCGCCCATCATGAAGTAATAATCCATTTTGAAAGTATAGCTGTTTGCCTGCTTTCCATTTATTAAAATCAGCGAGTCTTTTACCTCGAGTGTATTCCTCTCATATGATGTAATTATTCGCCTGTATAATGGAAGGTTTTCCAAAGTAAGCCCTACACTGCTTCCTGCAGAAGGTAACCATAAAGGACCAAAGTTATCTCTTGTCCATTTAAAGTTCTCAGAAAACGGGAAAATCATAAGCGGGGAGTCCGGGATATCAGGTGGAAAAGTATCAATGTTCTGACGAATATCAACTATATTGCTAAATTTCCTGAGCTTGGAAACCTCATCTTCATTGAGAGGAAAAGCCTGATAACCCGGAAGATTTACATCGTAATATATCTCTTCTGCGTTCAGACCCATATCCTCAATAATCTTTGAGTTAAGAGGCGTCCCGTTAGTGAATACTGTATATGTGTTTTGTATTCCCGCAATATTCTTTTGAGGAACACCATTCACAAACACTTTTCCATTTATAATCTCAAGCGTATCTCCGGCTACTGCGACACATCTTTTCACATAGTTATCCTTTTTATCATCCGGTCTTACTACGTATGGTCCATATGTCTTCTGGGTGTACTCCCTACCATATATTCTTACATAAGTGTAATAATCGGCTGTAGGATCAGCTTTGAGGACAGTGTCGCCATGAGGAAAATTGAAAACAACTATATCATCTCTTTTTACATCTCTGAAGCCAGCCATTCTCTTATACGGATTCTTTATCCATGTAAGATATGACTCTCCTCCGGTTACAGGCAAAACATTATGAACCAATGGAAATGAGATAGGAGTCTGGGAAACCTTAGGACCATATGCCATCTTACTTACGAAAAGATAGTCACCTGTCATAAGAGTTCTCTCCATTGACGAAGTTGGAATCATATAGGCCTCAAAAAAGAAAGCCTTTATAAACGTAGAGGCAATGAGTGCAAAAATTATTGCATCAAGCCAGTCCAGCCAGGCATTTCTCTTCTCTCCCTTCTCATATCTTTTTTTCCAGAAGGCCCATTTTACTTTTTTTGTGATATATAGGTCGAATATAACGATAAGTCCCAGTAGGAACCACCAATTATCGAACCATATTACCCAAAGCAAGTAAATTGTGGCCCATACTGAAAATTTGAACCACTTGTTACCTAATATCTGGAGATTTTTCAAAAGAATCTATTTAACTGAATTAATTATCGCATCAAAAGCGGAAGGATTATTCATTGCCAGATCTGCAAGTACCTTGCGGTTCAGGCCAATGTTATTCTTAGCCAGCTTGCCGATGAATTGTGAATAGTTCATCCCGTGCTGTCTTGCAGCTGCATTTATTCTTTGAATCCAAAGAGCACGGAACAGGCGTTTTTTGGTTTTACGGTCACGGTATGCATAAGTGAGACCTTTTTCATAGGTATTCTTAGCTACTGTCCAGACATTTGCACGGGCTAGAAAATTACCGCGTGTAAGTTTTAGAATTTTTTTACGGCGAGCTCTTGAGGCTACCGAATTTACCGATCTTGGCATTTTAATTTTGTTTTAAGAATGTCAGCGCTCCCCTCCATAGGGAATCTTTTCTGCTGTTCATTCAGGTTAATAAATGGTTACGCAACCAACATTGCTTTAACCCTCTTCTCGTCCACAGAAGCTACTAAAGACGAATAGGTCAGGTTTCTTTTTTGTTTAGTTGTTTTTTTAGTTAAAATGTGACTTTTGAAAGCATGCTTTCTTTTCACTTTTCCCGTTCCGGTAAGCTCAAAGCGCTTTTTTGCACCGGAGTTGGTTTTAATTTTGGGCATCTGTACTTATTTTAAATAGTTAACATTATTTCTTTTTTGCCGGAGAAAGCATCATTATCATACGCTTACCCTCCAATTTTGGCATCTGGTCAGCTTTTCCGTACTCCTCAAGTTCAAGGGCAAAACGGAGAAGCAATTTCTCTCCTTGCTGCGAGAATAAAATAGACCTTCCTTTAAAAAACACAAAAGCCTTAACTTTTGAACCTTCCTGCAAGAAGGATTGTGCATGTTTCAGTTTAAACTGAAAATCATGTTCATCGGTATTCGGACCAAACCTGATTTCTTTAATAATAACCTTACTGGCATTGGCTTTCATCTCCTTTGCCTTCTTTTTTTGCTGATAAATAAACTTTTGATAGTCAATTATCTTACAAACTGGTGGGTCTACACTTGGAGATATCTCCACAAGGTCCAATTCCAACGCCTCTGCCATCTTGATGGCCTCAAACAGAGAAAAAACTCCAGGATTAGGAACATTTTCACCAACAACTCTTACTCGAGCAGCTGTGATTTCATTATTCATTCTTGGACCATCATCTTTAGAACCACCTGCATGTTGTCTGTTCTGCGTTACGGTTCGGTTCTGACTGGGTGTCCGTTTGATAAATCCTCCCGGGCGAGGTTTAAAAGGTGTAGCGATAAGTAAATCCTCCTATTTTTTAGTTATTAATCTATCTGTTGTTTAATCTCTTTTTCAATAAACATAACGAACTCTTCAACCAACATTACCTGACCCTTGTCTCCCTCTCCCTGTTTACGGACAGAAATGGTGCCAGATTCAACCTCTTTTTCACCAACAATCAAGAGGAATGGAACTCTTTTAAGCTCATTCTCCCTGATTTTCTTACCGATAGTTTCGTTCCGGTCGTCAATTGAGGCGCGAATATCGTTATTATTGAGTAAATCTACAACTTTTTTTGCATAATCGTTGTATTTTTCACTTACTGGGATTATTACAGCCTGTTCCGGAGCGAGCCATAAAGGGAACTTGCCACCGGTATGCTCCAGTAAAACTGCCACAAATCTTTCCATCGATCCGAAAGGTGCTCTGTGGATCATAACGGGACGATACTTCTTATCGTCAGACCCCACGTACTCAAGTTCAAATCGTTCAGGAAGATTGTAATCAACCTGAATAGTTCCTAACTGCCATTTTCTGCCTATCGCATCTTTTACCATGAAATCAAGTTTGGGGCCATAAAAGGCTGCCTCGCCTAACTCAATTACAGTTTTGAGCCCTTTTTCTGCAGATGCCTCAATAATAGCACTCTCTGCCTTATCCCAGTTTTCATCGGTACCTATATATTTTTCTCTGTCGTTAGGATCCCTTAGCGAAATCTGAGCTGTATAATCTTTGAAATCCAATGTTTTAAAGATGTATAAAACAATATCGATAACTTTAAGGAACTCCTCCTTTAATTGATCCGGACGGCAAAATATATGTGCATCATCCTGTGTGAATCCTCTCACACGAGTCAAGCCGTGAAGTTCACCGCTCTGTTCATAACGATAGACAGTGCCAAACTCTGCAAGCCTTAGAGGCATATCTTTATATGACCGTGGCTTTGTTTTGTATATTTCACAATGGTGCGGACAATTCATGGGCTTAAGTAAAAACTCTTCCCCCTCCTGCGGAGTGTGAATCGGCTGGAATGAATCCTTACCATATTTAGCATAATGGCCCGATGTTACATATAGTTCTTTTTGACCGATATGAGGTGTGATTACCGGAAGATACCCCCCTTTCTTCTGAACAGCTTTAAGAAAATTCTCCAATCTCTCCCTTAGCATTGCTCCTCTTGGAAGCCATAGTGGAAGACCTTGTCCTACTCTTTGAGAGAAAGCAAAAAGTTCAAGTTCCTTGCCCAATTTTCTGTGGTCACGTTTTTTAGCCTCTTCAAGCATCACAAGATATTCATCGAGCAGCTTCTTCTGAGGAAATGTGACACCATAGATACGGGTCAGCATTTTGTTTTTTTCGTTTCCTCTCCAGTACGCCCCGGCTATAGAAGTTAATTTTACAGCTTTGATAACAGATGTATCTACAAGATGGGGACCTCTGCAAAGATCTGTAAAAGAACCAATTGTATAAAATGAAATTGTGCCGTCAGTCAAATCTCTTATAAGTTCACACTTATACTCGTCACCTTTAGCAGTATATGTTGCCATTGCTTCCGCCTTGCTCACATTCTTTCTTACAAAAGACTGCTTTTCGCGTGCAAGCTCGAGCATCTTATTCTCTATCTTAATGAGGTCCGATTCTGTAATTGTCTTTTCACCCAGATCTACATCATAATAAAAACCCACTTCTATGGATGGACCAATACCAAACTTGATACCGGGATAAAGGATCTCCAGCGCTTCTGCCATAAGATGTGACGAAGAATGCCAGAAGGTGCTCTTTGCCTCCTGATCGTCCCATTTATGAAGTTTGATTGATGAGTTTTCATTTATAGGCCTGTTGAGTTCAAAAATCACTGAGTTGACCGAAGCAGCAAGAATCTCCTGTGCCAGTCTGGGGCTGATGCTGTTTGCAATATCGTATGCAGTCACCCCTTTTTCAAAAGTACGGACACCACCGTCCGGAAATGTAATATTGATCATTTTTGCTTTCTGAATTCAATTGAAAGGCAAAGGTAACTATTTTTTATTAAACTTTAAATTTTGGTTAGTATACATTTTTAGTTAAATTTGATGAACTTAAATTATTTCGATAAACCTATAAATCAAATCATTATGCAAACTAATAAATGGAGTATTGCTGCACTTGACGGTCTGTTGCTTGCTCTAGTGACAATTGTGGTTACTCTCATCCAGACAGTTTTATCTCCCGGAACAGCAATAATATGGCTGCTCTGGCTGCTTAAACTCACCGGGAGTCTTGGATTGTTGTACTATTTCATTAAGGATTATGCTAAGACTCAGGATTTATTCACATACAAGGACGGGTTCCGTTTTGGCTTCATGATCTGCCTGCTTTCTTCACTAATTTGTGCCTGTTATCTGTTCATACATTACGCAGTTATTTTCCCTGACAGCATGGCAGCACAACTTGAACAGATATCTGCTGCAATACAATCAAGCAATCCAGAAGGTATGGAGATTCTAGACAAGATAGGAGGCAAACTTCCTCAGATTATATCTGTCTTTTCACTTTTCTATTATACCATATTTGGAATAATTGCTTCTTCAATAATTGCCAACTATACTAAGAAAGGTGATATTTTCACAGAATAAGTTCACTACAGAAAATTAAAATCTGATGGATCTCTCAATTGTAATTTCACTATATAACGAAGAGGAGTCTCTTCCTGATCTGCTTTCCTGGATAAACCGCGCCCTTAATGATAGTAATCTTGAATACGAGGTTATCCTTATAGATGATGGCAGCACGGACACTTCCTGGAGTGTAGTGAAATCTCTTCACGATACTTATCCTGAAATTATCAGGGGTATCAGATTTATTAGAAATTACGGAAAGTCTGCAGCTCTTTACTGTGGATTTGAGGCAGCCCGGGGAGAGATTATTGTTACTATGGATGCCGATTTACAGGATAGTCCTGAAGAGATACCTGCTTTGATCGAGATGATCAGATCGGGTAAATACGATATAGTCTCCGGGTGGAAGAAGAGGCGGAAAGACAATATCTTCGCAAAGAACATCCCTTCAAAAATATACAATGCCACCGCAAGAAGAGTAACAGGAATAAAGCTCCACGACATGAACTGTGGGTTAAAGGCATACAGAAATGAGGTTGTGAAGAACATTGAGGTTTATGGTGAGATGCACAGATACATTCCATATATAGCCCAAAATGCCGGTTTCACAAGAATAGGCGAAAAGGTTGTAAAACATCAGCCCAGGAAGTATGGTAAAAGCAAATTCGGTATGAATCGTTTTGTGAACGGATTTCTTGATCTTCTCTCTCTCTGGTTCCTTACAAGATTTGGCAAGAAGCCCATGCATTTTTTTGGTCTTATCGGAAGTATGACATTTTTCATAGGAGCCATGACTTCGCTATATCTAATTATAAACAAGGTAGTTACTCAAGCACAAGGTCTTGCCTACAGGGCTGTTACTGATCAGCCTTTATTCTATATTTCACTAGTTGCATTAATAATTGGGATGCAGCTCTTCTTAGCAGGTTTTATTGGCGAATTAATCTCAAGAAACAGCAGTGAAAGAAATATTTACAAGATTAAATCTACGCTATAGATTTTTTTAAAATTTTTACTTAAATTTACTGAAATTTAAAAAAAGTAGAATATGGTTAAAACATTTTCATTCCCGAGTGTATATGAGGCTACAATTAGGGAGTACTATACAAGTAATGATCCTATTTTGGGCTTCTCCAAAATCAAACTTGATGGTGTCGATTATATAGTTGGTTTGCAGGCACTTTTTGAGGGCGTGTCACCTCACAAGGCTATAAATGCATCTCCTGCAGATTCAGATTACAGAATTATCACCCAGTCTGCCATTCTGCTAGCAAGCAATGCTTGTATGAGTAATTCAAAATTCGTCAAATTGCCGAATTTATCAATTACGACAGGTTTTCCATTTGCTACTTTTCAATCCAATAAGGAAGAGGCCGAAGAGTATTTCAAGGCAGAAAAGGTTATAACATACTACAAAGCAGAAGAAAACGGGAACACAACAACGGAGCAGAAATTAATTCCTGCCTGTAAAGTAAACATCCTTCCGGAACTTGCCGGCTGTGACATTGCTTTGAGAAAAGGTGAAAATCCAATCGATGGAAATTTCATAATAATAAGTCTAGGGTATGGAACATGCGAGGGGGCAGTAAGCAAACCCGAAGGCTTGTTGAATAAATCTACATTTAGCACACATGGTATAAGCTATGCCGTTGACCTTTTTACTCAAGAGTTAAACAAACATGCATATTTAAAGCTAAAAACAGATCATCAGATTGACCAGATTTTCACTAAAGGTTTTGTTTATATTGACAGGAAAAGAAAGGATTTTGGAGAAGAAAAAAGAAGATCGTTGCAATTATATTATTCAAATGTTATCTCCCCGGCAATTAAACGATATATCTCTGACGAAGATTTTGAAATCTGCTCAAAAATAGTTCTTGTTGGAGGTGGAGCATATCATCAGGATCTTGTCAATTTGTTTACTGAAGAGTTCGGAGAAATATGTCCCATTACATCTGTTTCCTCTCCTGAGAAATGCGCATCCATAGGTTATGCAATTAATTCTAAGCTTGTTAATGGCGCGGAAGTAGCAGACAAAGATGCTTTGTCTTATGTTCCGGAAGATAGTTCTACACAATATATCGGCATAGATATCGGGAATGCCACAACTTGTGTCTCTATATTGCTTTAACATCAATACAAATATAAAAAAAGGGCTGTATCAAAATAGATGATACAGCCCTTTTTTATCTGATTATGATAATCAATTCATGATAGTTTCAGTTTCAAGTCCTCAAAACTTGATTCGTTAATCATTTTGCATGAACCATTAAAGACCCCTCCCTCTTCTATGAAGATTTTCTGGCAGCCTACGTTACCAGTAATTGAGCCACTCTTCTTGAGGCCAAAGACCTCTCTTACTAATAGTTTGCCTTCCATTACCCCCCATATATCACAACTTCTGCAAACTACATCGCCAAACAATCTTGCTGATTCACCCAAAACCAATTTTCCGGTTGTTGTTAATTTTCCTTCAAAAGATCCATCAATTCTAATGTCACATTGTGATATAAGTGTACCCTGGAAATCTGTTCCGTTAGAAATCCTGTTGACTTCATTTACCTGAGCTACTATTTCATGTTTAGACATATCTTTATTTTTAAATATGAATTACTTCTCCGTGAGCTGCTGCTGCTGCTTCCATAATTGCCTCACTCATTGTCGGGTGAGGATGAATAGAGTGAATTAAGTCTTTTGCCTTGACACCTAAATTACGCGCTACCACCAATCCGGAAACCATTTCCGTAACATTTGCCCCTATAAGATGAGCCCCTAATATCTCATCGGTCTTAGAACTAACTATCAGTTTTACAAAACCATCCTTCTCACCCGCAGCTGCTGCTTTACCAGAAGCCGTAAATGGGAATTTACCAATCTTGTATTCAATTCCACGTTCCTTTACTGCCTTCTCAGTCATACCAACAGACGCAATCTCTGGTGATGTGTAGGTACATCCTGGAAAATTATTGTAATTAAGCGGTTTAGGATTTAACCCAGCAATTTTTTCAACACAACAGATTGCTTCTGCTGAAGATATATGTGCAAGTGCTGGAGTTGCAATTACATCGCCTATGGCATAAACACCGGAAATGTTTGTTGAATAAAATTCATCCACTTTGATTTTACCCCTTTCAACTACAATACCCATCTCTTCCAATCCTAAATTTTCAATATTGGCAATAACACCCACAGCAGATAAAACCCTTTCAACCTCTATTATCTCTTCACCTTTTTTGGTCAGAACCGTGAGTTTGCATAACTCACCGGATGTGTCCACATTTTTTACCTGTGCAGATACCATCACCTTCATTCCCATCTTTCTGAATGATCGGCTTAGTTGTGCAGAAACCTCTTCGTCTTCTAAAGGAACAACATTATCGAGATATTCTATCAGATAAACCTCAACTCCAAGGGAGCGATAGAAGTATGCAAATTCACTTCCGATTGCTCCTGATCCAATGACAGCCATGCTTTTAGGAAGAGTTTCCGGGATAAGTGCCTGTCTGTATGATATGATTTTTTCACCATCTATCGGAGCAAATGGCAGAGAATTAGCTCTTGCTCCTGTTGCAATGATAATATTCTTTGCTTCTATTATTGAAACAGATAAATCATCGTTCCGTACCTCCACCTTACCTACTCCTATAAGTTTGGCGGTACCTCCAATAACAGTAACCTTATTCTTTTTGAAAAGGTAATCTATACCCTTGCTCATGTTGGACGCAACTCCCCTGCTTCTTTCAACTATTTTTTGAATATCCGGTTTAATCTCTCCCTCAATTGTAAAACCATAATCGGCAGAATGACGGGCATAATTAAGAGCCTGTACACTCTTTAAGAGAGCTTTTGTTGGTATACAACCCCAGTTCAGACAAATTCCACCGATTTCTGCCCTCTCCACAACTGCAGTATTCATACCGAGCTGTGATGCCCTTATGGCAGCTACATAACCGCCCGGTCCCGATCCTATGACAATTAAATCAAACATTTTCCCTTCTCCTATTCATTTGCTCCGTGACAATTCTTGTATTTTTTACCGCTGCCGCATGGACATGGATCATTTCTCCCCACCTTCTTCTCAACATGTACCGGTCCCTGCGATTTTGGCTCACCCCCGGATGCAAGCAGATCCTGCCTTGAGGTCTGCATATTGCTTAAATCTGTCTTTCTTTTTTGTTCCTGCCTTACACTTACAGGTGCCTGTTGAGTCTCTCTCATTGGAATATGAGCCCTTAACAGGAATGACAGTACATCTTTGCTCACCTTATCCAATACTCCCTTAAACAGTTGAAAACTTTCAAATTTGTAAATCAAAAGCGGATCCTTTTGTTCGTAAGTGGCATTTTGTACCGATTGCTTAAGTTCGTCCATCTCTCTCAGATGCTCCTTCCAATGTTCGTCTATCATCAAAAGGGTAATGGACTTGTTAAGTGCCCTTACAACCTCCCTGCCCTGACTCTCATATGCTTTTTTAAGATTGACAACCATTTGCATCATCTTGATGCCGTCACTGACAGGAATTGCTATATTTTCATAAGTGGCACTTTGTGTCTCGTATATCTGCTTCATTATTGGCCAGGATTGCTGAACCAGAAGATCTGTTCTTCTCTTGTAAACAGTCTGTACGTTTTCATAGAAAAGCCTGTTAACCTCCTCTAAAGAACCCTTTTCATAGATCTCCTGATCCATACCCGGCTCAAGAGAGAGGTTACGGATTGTCTCGTATGAGAATTGTTCAAAATCAGACGAACCATGATTTGATGAAACCAGATTTTCGCAATAGTCAGTTATCATGTTCTGAACATCTACGTCCACCCTCTCTCCGTAAAGGGCGTTTCTTCTGCGGGTGTATATAACCTCCCTCTGCGAGTTCATGACATCGTCATATTCAAGCAGGCGCTTACGTACACCAAAGTTATTTTCCTCTACCTTCTTCTGAGCTCTCTCAATCGATTTGGAAAGCATCGAATGCTGTAGTATCTCTCCCTCTTTCATCCCCATCTTGTCTACAAGCCCGGCAATACGTTCAGACCCGAAAAGTCTCATAAGGTCATCTTCAAGAGATACAAAAAAACTAGAAGAACCAGGATCTCCCTGACGACCGGCACGTCCTCTGAGCTGTCTGTCAACACGCCTTGAATCATGTCTTTCTGTACCGAGAATTGCAAGACCACCCGCCTCCTTGACACCTGCACCAAGCTTTATATCCGTACCACGACCTGCCATATTTGTAGCAATGGTAACCGCTGCAGGCTGACCTGCTTCCGCTACGATATCTGCCTCTCTTGCATGCTGCTTGGCATTAAGCACATTATGTTTTATTCCTCTTATCTTCAACATTCTGCTAAGAAGTTCCGAAATCTCTACAGAAGTAGTACCTACCAATATCGGACGACCCGCTTTTGTCAGCTTCTCTATCTCTTCAATAACTGCATTGAATTTTTCCCTTTTTGTCTTGAAGATAAGGTCCTCCATATCCTTCCTAACAATTGGCCTGTTGGTAGGAATCACTACAACATCAAGCTTGTAAATTGACCAGAACTCACCAGCCTCAGTTTCTGCTGTTCCTGTCATACCGGCAAGCTTATGGTACATTCTGAAAAAGTTCTGTAGAGTGATTGTTGCAAAGGTCTGTGTGGCAGCCTCTACTTTTACCATCTCCTTAGCCTCTATGGCCTGATGAAGACCGTCAGAGTATCTTCTTCCCTCCAGAATACGACCTGTCTGTTCGTCAACAATTTTTATCTTATTTTCCAAAACAACATACTCAACATCCTTTTCAAACATTGTGTATGCCTTAAGTAGCTGATTTACAGTGTGCACACGTTCGCTTTTTAATGCGTAATCACTTAAAAGAGAGTCTTTTGCAGCAATTTTTTCTTCCGGAGTGAGATTTTGTTTCTCCATCTCGGAAATTTCCAGCCCGATGTCAGGCAAGATGAAGAATTTTGAATCGCTGACACTTTTTGCGATAAGTTCATGTCCTTTATCTGTTAGTTCCACCGATTTTTGAGCCTCTTCAATGACAAAATACAGATCATCGGTTATTTTGTGCATCTGCTTGTTGTTATCCTGCATGTAGAAGTTCTCTGTCTTGTTAAGGATTTGCTTCTTACCCGGCTCGCTCAGATATTTTATAAGAGGATTATACCTTGGGAGACCTTTGTGGGCCCTCAGAAGCAGCACGCCACCCTCCTCTTCGTTCCCTTCCGATATCTTCTTTTTTGCATCATTCAACAACTGTGTGACAACAGCTCTCTGTGCTGCATATATTCTTTCTACAAATGGCTTGTATTCATTGAACTGCTGGTCCTCTCCCTTTGGAACGGGTCCGGATATGATCAATGGAGTTCTGGCATCATCTATCAATACCGAGTCAACCTCATCCACAATAGCATAGTGGTGCTTTCTCTGAACAAGATCTTCCTGATTGATTGCCATGTTGTCGCGCAGATAGTCAAAACCGAATTCATTGTTTGTACCAAATGTTATATCTGCCTTATAGGCTGCCTTCCTCGATTCTGAGTTTGGTTCGTGCTTGTCTATACAGTCAACCTTTAAACCAA
>JBAZZA010000009.1:0-121107 GCA_041659025.1 Bacteroidales bacterium
CAAATATAATTTTGATATTAGATATTTAATCACCAAATAAAAACCAAAATTATATTTGGAAAAGTCTTAGAATACGACTGAGGATGGACAATGTTCACATTGCTTTGTCTGTGCTTACGCTACCACGAACCCCTTTTCAAGCAGCAGTTCCGCAATCTGCACCGCATTTGTCGCAGCACCCTTGCGGAGGTTGTCGGAGACTACCCACATGTTCAACGCTTTCTTCACATAAAGATCTCTGCGGATTCTGCCGACAAAAACCTCGTCCTTGCCAAAGGCGTAAAGAGGCATCGGATAAATACACTCTGCTATATTGTCCTGCACAATTATACCCTTTGACTGAGCAAGAATCTCAAATATATCCGAAAGTTCATAGTCCGATTCAAACTCAACGTTAACGGATTCTGAGTGCCCGCCCATTACAGGAACCCTTACTGTTGTCGCAGAAACTGCAATCGAATAGTCTTCCAGCATTTTATGGGTTTCGTTCACCATCTTGAGTTCCTCTTTGGTGTATCCGTTGTCGGTAAATGAATCAATCTGCGGAATCAGATTAAGGTCAATCGGGTACTTGTAAACGGGATCAAAATCCTTTTTTGTATTGCAGCAACTCTCCATTCTCTCCCCGATAAGTTGCGATATTGCCTTCTGACCTGTACCTGTTACGGACTGATAAGTAGAGACTACAATTCTCTTGATTTTATATTTTCTGTGAAGAGGGGCAAGTGCTACAAGCATCTGAATAGTAGAGCAGTTAGGGTTGGCAATAAGCATGTCTTCGTTGGTCACCACATGTGCGTTAACCTCCGGAATAACAAGCTTATTGTTAGGGTTCATCCTCCAGAAAGAGGAGTTGTCAATCACCCTACAAGATGCCTCCACGAATTTTGGCCCCCAGATCTCAGAAACTGAAGACCCGGCAGAGAAGAGTGCAATCTGCGGCTTTTTCGTTATAGCCTCCTGTGGTGTGACAACGTTCCACTCCTTACCCATAAATTTAACTTTTTTACCTGCTGATTTCTCAGATGCCACAGGTATTAATTCTGTTACGGGGAATCTCCTTTCTTCAAGAACTTCAAGCATTTTGCTGCCCACAAGTCCTGTTGCTCCAACGACGGCTACTTTCATCTTTTCTGTTTTTTGTAATTATTTGTTCGCAAAAATATTGTATTTTTTTTTATTTATAAGAAAAATATTACTTTTGACCAAAATTACACTGACACAACAAAGCAAGAAATGAATACTATCTCCGTAAATAATAAACAATTTAAAAACAGTTCTAAGAAACCTTAGCATTGGACAGGAGATATACACGCATAAAAAGCATGAATCTCCCGTTCATGCTTTTTTTTTGTGCCTACACCAAAGATTTTTATATAAAACAACAATATGAACACCGTTAACAAAGAAATTCAGGATTTTTTCATTCAGATGCTTAACATCGACTCCACATCTGGTATCGAGTTAAGTCTGGCTGAATTCATAGCAAATAATATTAAGTTTCAACGTGCCCACCTGGAGGTTCAGGAGGTTGGTGACGGCACAGTGAATCTGTTTTTCAAATGGGGGAAACCAAAGATTGTCTTTTGCAGTCATCTGGATACAGTTCCCCCTTATATAAAACCGGAGATAACTGAGGTTGAGGTTCCTGATGGTACCGGCAGAAGGCAGGTTGTTGTAAAGGGGAGGGGAACATGTGACGCTAAAGGTCAGTTAATTGCCCAATATGCAGCTGTTTTGGAGCTTGAGAAGGAGGGTTATGACAACTTTGGACTACTTTGGGTTGCAGGAGAGGAGGTTGGTTCTTTCGGAGCGCGTAAAGCAAACTCGTTACTTGAAGGGTGCGACTATGTCATAGTAGGGGAACCAACTGAAAACAAATTGATTTCTGCCGGAAAGGGGACCGCTCTGTACAGTGTAATTATTACCGGAAAGTCTTCACATTCTGGCTATCCCGCATTCGGTGATAATGCTATCGAGAGGTTCCGTCTTTTCATGAATGAGCTTTCAAATACAGAATTTCCGACAGACAATATTCTGGGTGCAACATCCTACAACATAGGGAGATTGTCCTCTCCAAATGCACATAACGTAATTTCCGACTGTGTCAGCTTCAGGATATACTTCCGGACCACTTTTGCAAGTTATGGGGTTTTAGATGACATCATGCAGAGATTGTCGGGAGAGAATATTCTGATAGAACGCATAAGCAACGATAAGCCAATCAAGTTTCATACAATAGATGGCTTTGAAACCGGAGTTGTTGCTTATGGGTCGGATTCCCCTCATCTGACCAGCGCCGGCAACATAATGCTATATGGTCCCGGCAGCATTTTATATGCTCATACAAATGATGAACAAATCACTATGGATGAGATTGAAAATGCAGTGACAGATTTAATAAATATTTATAATAAATTAATTAACAAGAATATATGATTGTGATGAAGTTTGGCGGCACTTCAGTTGAAGACTCAGCTGCGGTAAGGAGATTGATTGAGATAGTAAGAAGCAAGCTTGACGAAAAGCCAATAATAGTTGTATCGGCACTATCTAAAATCACTCACTCGCTTTACCAGATAGCAGATTATGCTTCGAGGGGTGATTTTGAATCGGCAGACACTCTTTTGTCAGAAATTGAGGAGAGACATGTAAAGATGTCACGGGAGTTGATTACAAATGACAAGAGGCGTCTGGAACTATGTGTTGGAAAAATTGGTGAGCAGATTGCTGGATTGCGTGAAATAATAAAAGTAATAAGCATACTTGCAGAACTATCGGATAGGAGCCTTGCGAAAATAGTCTCGCATGGGGAGTTGTTGTCGTCCTATATAATATATCATGCTCTTAATGAGAGTGGTATCAGGTGTGCATATGCAGATGCCAGAGAGTGTATAATTACAGATAGTCAGTATCTAAAAGGCGAGCCCGATCTTAATCTTATAAAGGAGAGGGTTCCTGAATATTTAAACAGGCAATTTGCAGACAATGAGACGCTTATCATACAGGGATTTATAGCATCTTCAACTGAAGGTGTCAACACTACCCTGGGAAGAGGGGGCTCCGACTACTCTGCATCATTGATTGGTTTGGCTATGGGGGCAAAGGAGATTGAGATTTGGACAGATGTTGATGGTATCCACACTGCAGATCCGGGAAGGGTTGCAAATACGAGAAGCATATCCCTGCTCTCATTCGAGGAGGCTGCGGAGATGGCATACTTTGGGGCGAAAGTTCTTCACCCTTCTACAATTCAGCCGGCAATTGAAAAGAACATCCCTGTACGGGTACTGAACTCCAGAAAACCGGAGCATAACGGAACATTGATCCTGCACCGCGACCTCATAAAGGAGGATGGTATCAAGGCTATCTCGTTTAAAGAGAATATCATTGTAATAAATGTATTCTCTACAAAAATGTTGAATTACTTCGGTTTCCTTAACAGGCTCTTTGAGGTTTTCAACAAACATAAGGTATCGGTCGATCTGATTAGTACATCGGAGGTAAACGTCTCTCTAACAATTGACAGCGAGGCAGATTTGAATGGTTTAATTGAAGAGCTCTCTCTCTTTTCCGAAGTAAATTTAGAGAGGAACATGTCGCAGATCTCAGTTGTGGGCAGTAACCTTAAGAACATAAAGGGCGTTTGCAAAAGGGTTTTCGGTTCGTTGGGTGATTATCAGATTTATATGATTTCTCAGGGGGCCTCAGATGTAAACATCAGCTTTGTGGTTGGCAGAGAGAATCTTACATCTGTACTTAGAATTTTACATAACGAATTTTTTCGATGAATAGTTTGAAAATAAATGAATAATATGAAAATAATCATATCCGGTTACGGCAGAATGGGCCGTGAAATAGAGTCGGTGTTACTGGAAAGGGGGCACACTTGTATTGAATGTTCGGAGGATATTACATCGGTTGACCCTCAAAAGGCAGCAGATGCTGTCTGCATAGATTTTACTAATGCACAGGCATTCAGCGCAAACTACAAATTCATTGCTGACAACTTTAAGGCAGCAGTAGTAGGAACAACAGGCTGGAACGATATCAGAGGTGAGGTCATATCTTATTTTGAATCCAAGGGCAAGCCGATGATGTTTGCCAGCAACTTTTCCATTGGAGTGAACATAATGTTCAAGTTAAGCGAAATGTGTTCAAAAATGGTTGCCGGGATGGCTGATTATGACCCATATCTGATAGAGATGCACCATAAGTTCAAGCTGGACGCACCGTCGGGAACAGCAAAGACACTGGCATCCATTGTAAGTAAAAACACAGGAAAGAGCATTGAAGTACAATCGGTAAGATCGGGCTTTATTCCGGGGATCCATGAACTGGGGTTTGAATCCCAGGTAGACAGAATCAAGATTACGCACGAGGCATTCTCCAGAAGGGGATTTGCCGAGGGCTCCGTAGTTGCGGCAGAGTGGACATCCGATATTAAGGGTGTCTGTGAATTCAGAGAAATATTAGAAGAAAAATTTAATAAAATTATTGGAATATGTTAGAGATAACAGGCTGTGGAACAGCATTAATTACACCATTTGAGCCCGATTTTGCAGTTGATTATGATGCATTCAGGGTATTGGTGAGACGACAGATTGAATCGGGTATTCATTTTCTGGTTCCTCTGGGAACAACAGGGGAGACTCCATGTCTGGAGGATGATGAGAAAATCAGACTCCTGGATATTACAAACGAAGAGGCTCAGGGAAGGCTGCCGGTTGTAGCCGGGGTAGGGTCGAATTACACTAAGCATGTTATAAGCAACATCAGGCTGCTGGACAAGCATGGGGCCGATGCATTTCTGGTTGTGGTCCCTTACTACAATAAGCCTACTCAGGGAGGTATTTATCTGCACTTCAAAGCGATTGCGGAATCTACCGACAAACCAATTATTCTGTACAATGTTCCGGGGAGAACCGGGGTTAATATGACAGCAGAGACAACCCTTAAGCTGGCAGAAATTGAAAACATAATATCTGTCAAGGAGGCATCTGCCAACAGTGCCCAGATTTCGGAAATTATCAGGAACGCACCTGCCGGCTTTAATGTGCTCTCCGGAAACGACGATGAGACATTCTCAATCATATCCGGCGGTGGAAAGGGTCTTATAAGTGTGGCCTCCAATGTTGCCCCGGCTCACATGTCAAGGTTGGTCAGCTTGTTGCTTGAAAAGAAAACTACCGAGGCAGAGGCCCTCAATGTAAGGCTGGCTCCTCTCTATACAGGTTGTTTTGTTGAGAGCAATCCTATTCCCGTTAAGGCTGCTCTTAGTAAAATGGGTTACATAGAGAACATCCTGCGTCTTCCGTTGACGCCTTCAAACAAGGCGACATTAGATCTGATGGGTAAACTTATTGCAGAACTTGAACTGTCATAATAATTCAATAAATAGTGAAATGAGAAATTTTAAAGAGGAATATTCTAATATAGTTAAGGACCCGTCCGATGCGTTAATGCTAGATTTTTTTCAAAAAGTAAGAATCGCACTTGAAAAAGGTGAAATAAGAGTGGCCGAGAAGATGGGGGAGGAGTGGCAGGTCAATTCATGGGTAAAGTCGGTTATTCTCTGGGGGTTCAGACTGGGGCAGATTTCTGAGGTAACGGGTGGCGCATGGCCATTCTTCGACAAGGATACTATGCCGGTAATCAGCTTTGAGAAATGCAGGAACATCCGTATGGTGCCGGGCGGTTCATCTGTGAGGGCAGGCGCCTATGTGGCAGACGGTACGGTAATAATGCCGCCATCTTATATAAACATAGGGGCATATATAGATTCCGGCTGTATGGTCGATTCGCATGCTCTTGTGGGTTCGTGTGCACAAATAGGAAAGAACGTACATCTCTCTGCTGCGTCGCAGATTGGGGGCGTTTTAGAGCCTGTGGGGGCAATGCCTGTGATTGTTGAGGATAATGTGTTCATTGGCGGAAACTGCGGTATTTATGAGGGGACAATCATCAAGCGGAACGCTGTTCTTGGTTCCGGCGTGATATTAACCTCGTCTACCCCTGTTTTCGACAACACTACCGGAGAGTTCATTAAAAAAACCTCTGAGCACCCGCTGGTTATTCCCGAGAATGCTGTTGTAGTGGGTGGAAGCAGACCTATCTCTTCCGGATACGGTCAGAAGAGTGGGATTCATCTGTATTGTCCGGTAATTGTCAAATACAGAGATATTAACACCGACAGGTCGGTCGTATTGGAGGACATTTTAAGATAAACGCAATGGCAATTGATATAAATAGTATTTTATCGGATAACGCAAGGAACATGAGAAGGTCCCCTGTGAGAGGATTACTTAGCAGGGCTAATGCATCTCAACTTATATCTTTCGCGGGGGGCTTCCCTAATCAGGAGACATTTCGTGTTGATGATCTTAAGGATATTGTAAGGGAGGTTCTTGAGAATGACGCTGCTGCGGCGTTGCAATATGGCCCCACGGAGGGGAACCGCAAACTGAGGGAGCTTCTTGCAGAGAGATACAAAGCAATGGGACTGGATATAACTTATGAAAATGTTATTATTACCACAGCTTCGCAGCAGGCTCTGGACCTCTGCTCCCGAATCTTTCTTAACCCGGGCGACACCTTGATCTGTGGACTTCCGTCGTATCTGGGGGCATTGCAGTCATTCTGGGCGTGTAGTGCTGAGCCGGTAGGTGTAAGGGAGTGTGACGATATGGAAGAGATTGTCAAAAAGCTGATCTCTGTCGGTAAGAAGCCTAAGTTCATCTACACCATACCCGATTTCAGTAACCCGTCCGGATTAACCCTTACATTGGAACAGAGGAGGCAACTTATTGCAATCGCTGTCAAATACGATCTCCTGGTCATCGAAGACAGCCCGTACAGAGAGCTTCGGTTTGATGGGGAGGAGCTACCCTTGATTGCTTCGCTCGATAGTGAGAGGGTCATTCTTACCGGAACATTTTCCAAGACCTTTGTTCCCGGATTCAGACTTGGCTGGGTTATAGCTCAGGTTAACATAATTGACAAACTGGTTGTTGCAAAACAGTCGGCAGACTTATGCTCGTCTGTCTTTGATCAGGCTTTGGCTGTCAAATACATGGAGAGGGGATTATTTGAGGCAAACATAAGGTCGAATATCGATTATTACCGGAAAAGACGTGACAAAATGCTCTCGCTGTTTGATAAATACATGCCCGAGGGTGTGAGTTGGACAAAACCTGAGGGGGGACTATTCCTATTTGTCACACTGCCTGAAAAATGCGACGCCATGGAGCTATTCAACATATGTCTCGACAGGAACCTGGCTTTTGTTGCTGGTGAGATTTTTCATTGCGACGGAAGTGGAAAAAATACCCTCAGAATCAACTACTCCTATGTAGATGAAAGCAAAATGGAGCAAGGAGTGCAAATCCTTTCCGATTCCATCCTGGACTATGCATAATAAAATTATACATAAGTTTATTATGCATATTGAAAATTAATTATATTTGTAGTCGGATTGTCAAACCAACTATAAAAAAATCAATTATGTTTTCACAAGAAATTTTAAAAGGGACCATTAAACCTCTCATTATAAAGTTAATTAACGAGGAGGGTAAAATGTATGGATATCAGATTACTCAAAAGGTAAAGGAGCTATCCTCTCAAAAAATTGTCATAACCGAAGGTGCTTTATACCCGGCACTACATAAATTAGTAGAGGAGGGTATTCTGGTGACCGAAAGCGAGTGGGTAGGGAACCGTGAGAGGAAGTATTATCTTCTTTCTGAATCTGGCAAACAGACAGCTGTTACAAAACTGGAAGAGATCAAAGAATCAATCTTAATGTTGGTGCAATTATTTGATTTAAAACCTTTAGTTTATGATGTTAAATAAATTGCAGGTCAAAGAGGTTAAAAGGTATCTAAGAAAAAGTAATATTGAGAGCCGGCTGATTTTAGGAGATTTTCTGGATCATCTTTGCTGTATGATAGAGCAAAAGATATCGGAAGGGGCCTCTTTTGAAGATTCCCTTCAGACATCATTCAGTCAGCTCCCGGGAGATGAGATAAAAACGATAGAAAGGTACACCTTAAAATTATTGGATATGGAAACTTCATTTTCTTCCCGCACATCTTTGCTGGCAACAATTCCGTTTGGACTATTCGGACTGACCTGGGCGTTTTCCAACTCAGGTATTAGCGTTCCTCAATTTATCCATTTATTTTTATTCTGGTCTCCTATGATTTCGATGTTTGTACTGTTAGGAATTGGATGGATTAAAAATTTCCCACGCTGGTCTTTTCCTGCAATCGGATTTTGCCTGCTTTTCAGCCTTTATTTGATGATGGTTTCAATTCCGGGCCTTTCAGATGATGTTTTGGGGCCGTGGGCATGGATCCCGTTACTAGTCACTCTTATCATTAGCTTTATCTTCAAGCCAAGCATCGAACCGATTAAGAAAATTGTAGAAAGAATTAATGAAGAACCTACTTTGATACTATTTGCACTCTATGGATTTTCGCCTCTCTTTTTATGGATATTTTGTGACGAAATGTACTCCAGATGGATGATATTTATTGCTTTAATCTCCTCATTGATATTGTCTTCCGGTATCTATCTCTTTTTGAGAAGCGATAAAAAGAGAACCCGGGTTCTTTCAATAATTATTTCCGGATTCTTAGCTGTCATTCTGACTTATACGGCTAGTTATATTTATTGGAAATAAGGAGGGTACATGGGGACGTACCAGGTGTACCCGTTTCATCAATCGTACTATAAAAATAGAAGAGCGGCCCTTTACAGACCGCTCTTCTAAATTATATATCGGGTACACCTGGTACGTCCCCATGTACCAACTATTTATTATAATTGTCCAGACCTGCCTGAAGGAAAGCAATAAATGCATCGACATTCAGGTCGTAGCCGCGTGGTGTTGTCAGATATTGTTCGTCTGAACCTAATAAGAAGTAGTAAGGCTGAGCATTCACGTTGAACTTCTTCATTGCAAAGTATGAGTTTATCTTTCCAAGACTTTTTAAAGTTCTTCCGGTCTCTGTAACTACCCACTCTTTTTCATCGAGCACCTTTTTGTCATCGGCATAAAGTGCAAGTACAACATAATCCTCTTTAAGTATCTTTAATACACGAGGATCGGACCATACTCTTGTCTCCATCTCTCTGCAATTCACACAACCATGACCGGTAAAGTCAATGAAAATTGGTTTGTTTACCTTTTTTGAATATTCCAAAGCCTCTTTGTAGTCGAAGAATCCTTCAATCCCATGAGGGAATTCAAGAAAATCACTGTATTTTGCCTTTATCTTGTTTTCGCCTGTTTCGTATGAAGAGATACTATTGCCGGAGCCTTTCTCAAGAGTGAAATCTTGGCTTGTAAGTGGAGGCATATATCCGGATAGTGCTTTAAGCGGAGCTCCCCACATTCCCGGAATCATATAGACAACAAATGTAAGGGCTATCATAGCAAGTGAAAGTCTTCCGACACTCAGGTGCTCTATCTTGGAATCGTGGGCAAAACGTATCTTCCCAAGCAGATATAGTCCCAACAGAGCAAAGACAACTATCCATATTGCTAGATAAACCTCTCTGTCTAATATTCCCCAATGGTATGTCTGGTCCGCTACGCTCAGGAACTTGAATCCAAGGGCAACCTCCAGGAAACCAAGCACAACCTTTACTGAGTTGAGCCATCCTCCCGATTTTGGAAGATCTTTAAGCAGTGAAGGTGCAAATGCGAAAATTGTAAACGGAAGAGCGAATGCTATAGAGAATGCAAGCATGGTGACAATTGGTTCCCATATCTCTCCCTGAGTTGATTTAATAAGTATGGTACCTACAATTGGGCCGGTACATGAGAAAGATACAAGGACAAGTGTAAGGGCCATAAAGAACACACCAATAATACCACCCTTGTCGGACTTAGAATCTGACTTGTTTACCATCCAGCTAGGCATTACAATTTCGAACGCTCCAAAGAATGAAGCAGCGAAAACCATAAAGATCAAAAAGAATAAGATATTTGGAATCCAGTGTGTTGCGAGCCAGTTGAAGATGTCAGCCGTTACAGCCTCTCCTCCTGCGAAATATGTGATAAAAATTATTACTGCTATTGGAATAGTATACAGGGCAACAATGAAAAATCCGTATAAAGAAGCCATTAATCTCCCCTTTGCCTTGTTTTCGCTACCCTTTAAAAAGAATGAGACTGTCATAGGGACCATTGGGAACACGCAAGGGGTAAGCAGGGCAACAAAACCCCAGATTATTGCCTCAATAATGACGGCCCATAATGAACCTGATTTTTTAGGTGCAGGATTTGTAATTACCGGAACATCTGTGTTTGTTGTTTCCTCACCTGTAACAGTAGCTGATTGTGTAGTATCAGGTGTAACCTGAATTTCTGTAGCTGTGGCAGGGGTTGTTGTTGTTGCTGTTGCTGTCGGTGTGCCGGGTTTTTCTGCTGCTGTAGATGCTACAACTGCCTTTTTATCCTGCTGAACAGCTTTTTGTGTGCCGGGGATTGCAGGAGGAAGCTTTAGCTTAAACTCCTTATCTGTTGGTGGAAGACACGTACTGTTGTCGCATGTCATCCATTCGACAATTGCCAGGATGTTTGTTGAGTCTTTTGAAGTAACCTCCACTTTTTGAGCAACTATAATTTTACCCTCGCATATACCTATCTCCATGTTGAACATCTCGTCAAAGATCTTCTTAGGCTTTGTCAACAGGTAGTTTTTGCCAACCAGTTTGACTCCGGCGGGTAACTCTAGTGTAAGTGATGTTGGATTTGGCCCATCTTCATAAGGTCCTAAATCGTAAAGGTGCCAATCAGGTTTATCTTCGTCTATGACTCCAATTGTTTGAATCTCATAGATATTATCCTTAATATGAACTACTTTGCTGCTCCACTTGACCGGTTGGGAGACCATCTGAGCCATTAGTGCAGAACCGGAGGTAACTGCTATTAAAAAGAACAATAGGAAAACGGATAGGAAATGTTTTTTCATTAAAAGAGAATTTTGCAGGATTAGTTATTACTTATATTATTACTTAACTTATACTTTATATTATCAATCTATCTATTATATATACAATTTTTTCCACACTTACCCCAAAGACTTTTTGTTGCTCAATATCTGCAAAAATTATTCCTAAGTAATATTTTGTGGTCAATTTAAAACAAATCTATGTCTTTTTGCTTTAAACGCAAACAATTTTAAAGAAAAACATATCATTTTTGTTTAAAATCTTTTCTTTCAGCTAAAAACATGGGTGTCCAAAGTACATGAAATTTCAAGTTCTATGCCATCGGGTATACTTATGCAGGGTAGATTTTAAACCTGGTGCACGTGTCGAAAAATCCGGCATCTTGCCATAAAACAGGCACACAAACTATTTACTATATAGAAAAAAAATCTGCCCTTGCGGGGCAGATTCTGATAATTTTTTATTTAGTACTATAATTCTTCGAAATTAACGTCAGAAAAAGAGTTGGGTACTGTCTCGGTTTGCGGCTTTTCTGTCATCACCGGAGCCTTTTCTCGGATGTATTGGATGATTTCTTCCAATCCTTGTGAAAATTTGTCAAAATCTTCTTTGTAAAGAAAGATCTTGTGCTTGTCATAGACAAACCTGCCATCTCTGTCTAATCTCCTTTTGCTTTCTGTGATTGTCAGGTAGTAGTCATTGTTTTTAGTAGCCTTAACATCAAAGAAATAGGTGCGCTTCCCCGCCCTTATTGGTTTTGAAAAAACATCATCCCCATTGCGCTCGTGCGCATCTGCATTGTCAAAATCTTCAAAGTACATTTTTGTCGTATTTAAATTTCTCTTACAAAGATAAAATTATTTTTTGTGCACAAAAATCTATCTTTGTAAAATATTATTAAATAATTTTTTTATGATTAGTAGAAGATTGATTCGTGTTAAAGTTTTTAAGGTTTTATTCAGCAGGATTAACTCCGGTTCTGATTCAATTTCCGGAGCCGAGAAAGAGTTGCTGATAAGTTGTGATAAAACTCTGGAGTTATACTACTTCCTGTTATCTCTTCCGATAGCCCTTAAAAAGGTAGCCGAAGCAAAAATTGAAACTGGTTTTAAAAAATTTCAACCAACTGCCGAGGAATCAAAGCCCAACCGCAAATTTGTCGATAACCAGTATATTCAGAAACTGGAATCCAATGAACCACTTGTGAAATTTTGCGAGAGCAACGGCCAGTTCTGGATGGAAAATGAGGCTTTTGTCAAAAAACTCTTTGCTGTACTTGTTCAGAGAGATTATTATATTGAGTACATGAATGCCGGTACATCGAGCTTCGAAGACGACCTTAAGCTTATTGAAAATATTTTTGAAACGGAACTTGATGAAAATGAGGATTTTTATACTATTCTTGAAGACACCAACCTATACTGGATAGATGATCTTGCTTTTGTAATAAACATTATCCTCAAAAAGTTGTCTGTACAGAAGCTCAATACCAGAATTACGCATCCTCAGGTATTTATCAAGGATGAAGATAAAGAGTATGCCCTAAGGTTGCTTACCCAGGCAATGATAAACTACGATGAGTATATAGAGCTGATGAACAAGTATGTTTTAAACTGGGATCCCGACCGCCTGGCTGCTACCGATACATCTCTCATTGTACTCGGCATAACAGAGGCAATTTGTTTCCCGAACATACCGCTAAAGGTGACAATAAACGAATATGTAGAACTTGCCAAATATTACAGCACACCAAACAGTAAAGTGTTTGTAAACGGCATTTTAGATAAAATTTTACTTGGGTTACAAAGGGACGGTAAAATTGAAAAATCGGGCAGAGGTTTGGTAGGCTCGATAGAATAGTTAATTTTGTATAAATTTTAATATAGAATAAAATGAATTTTCTTGTATTTCTTCAACAACCGGCAGCAGCCGGAGCGGGAAACTGGAGTTTCCTAGTAATGATGGGCTTAATCTTTGTGGTTATGTACTTTTTCATGATTCGTCCTCAACAGAAGAAACAGAAAGAGCTTGTTAAGTTCCGCAACAGTCTTCAGAAAGGAGATAAGGTTATTACCATGGGAGGTATCTACGGAGTTATAGTGGAGGTAAAAGAACAGTATGTACTTGTAGAGGTAGATAGTAATGTTAAACTGAGAGTAGATAAATCTTCACTTGTAAAAGACGTTTCGGATATTCAGAACAGCAAATAGTTTCTGCTTTATGATAAAGCTCAGAAAACTAAAAATTTCCTATGAAAGAGGCAGACAAGTATTACTTTTTTTGTTCTGCCTCTTTCTTGCTTTTATCATATGGTCAATACACAAACTATCTGCCGATTACAGTGCATACCTGACATACAGGGTGCATATCTCTACTAATCTACAGGGTAGGGCATCCGATGCATTATCAAATAATCTTCTCACCATAAAGGGAAGATCGAGTGGATTTTATATACTTCAGCAGAGATACCTTAAGGGCGATGAATCGATTTATATTCAGGTTAACCGTCGTTTATTGAAAGCAAATTCATCATCTTCCGATGAATACTTTCTACTGAGTTCAGATATAAGAGACAAGCTTGGCGAAAGTTTCGGAGAAAATCTTGCTATTGAAAATTTTTCCGTTGACACGCTTTTTTTTAATTTTCCAAGGCAGGTTAATAAAAAGGTTACAATTGCCTCTAAATATTCGGCTTCTTATAAAAGTCAGCATATGGCAACAGGAAAGATAAAATTCAATCCCGATGTTATAACAATATATGGCGATTATTCTCTGATTGAAAAAATTGATTCCATCTTTACCATACCGCAAAGGTTCCAGAATCTTGAGGAGAGTATAAACGGAGTCGTCGATTTGGAAGAGATCCCTGAGATACGTTTATCTCAAAAGGAGGTATATTACTCTCTTGAGGTAGAAAGATATATAGAGAAGAGTATAATCGTGAGAGCCAAGGTTATAAACACACCTGAAGATAAAGAGGTCAGCTTGTTTCCGGAAGAGGTCAAGATGACTTATCGTGTGCCATTGAGTTATTCACAAAAGATGGAGAGTGAGAAATTCGTCACCATAATTGACTATCACGAGGTAATGAATTCCATAAACTCATTTGTGGAACCAAAATTGTCAGAGAGACCAACTGAAATCCTATCCTTAGATTTTGAGCCAAAATTTGTCGAATGCAGAATTATACAAAGAATCAAATAGATAGTTAAAATGTTCTGTTTTGCTTGTACAGGAGGTATCGGTACCGGAAAATCCTATGTGGTGAGAATTTTTTCTGCACTAGGAATTCCTGCCTATATTGCCGACGACAGGGCCAAAGAGTTGTATAAAATTGACAGGAGCTTGCTTGACAGGCTGGTAGAAGTCCTGGGAGATAAGATTGTAGTAGACGGAGTACTACAGAAAAGCGTAATGGCGGGTATAATATTTTCCAATAAGGAGCTTCTGATGAAGGTTAACCAGATTGTTCACCCCAGGTTGCTGGAAGATTTCTATGAATGGAGAGATGAACAGGAGAAGAGGGGAGTGGATATGATTGTTTACGAATCTGCAATTTTTCTGGAAACACCAACATTCCGATCAATAGCAGATAAGGTGATAGTTGTTACGGCCCCTGTGGATGTCAGGATAAGAAGGGTGATAAAGAGGGATAATATTAAAGAAAAACTTGTTAAACTGAGAATCAATAAACAGTGGAGCGACGAAAAACGCTTGGAAATGGCCGATTTCGTTATATTTGCAGACGGAAAAAGAACTGTATTGCCACAGATACTGCGGATAATTGATGAGGTGAAAAAAAAATAATTACAAATATTTATGGGTTACGGAAAATGGATTACGGGTGCTGTGGGATGGGCACTTGGAGGACCAATCGGAGGTATTTTAGGCTTTGCCGTTGCTGCCTTTCTTGAAGGTAGCGGTGAGCATGTAGCTGGAACACCTTTTACAAAAACAGAGGAGAGAAACAGCTTCCTTGTATCACTGTTGGTACTGTCGTCATATGTCATGAAGGCAGACGGAAGGGTTATGAAGTCGGAACTTGATTTTGTCAAAAGGTTCATTACTCAGAATTTTGGACAAGAGGCGGCAACAGAGTCGGCATTGCTTTTAAAGGACTTACTAAACAAAGATGTTGACGTTACATCTGTAGGTGCCCAGATTCAAAGATATATGAATTCTGAATCGAGGATACAACTTCTTCACTATCTTACCGGCATAGCACTCGCAGACGGAACCGTAAGCAGTGACGAACTTGTAGTCCTCAGGAAAATTGCTCTTGCCCTTGGTATACATCAGAATGAGAGCGAATCGGTATTTGCCATGTTTGACAAAGGCATTGATGCAGCATACCAGGTATTGGAAATTGATAAGACTGCAACAGACGAAGAGGTTAAAAAGGCATACAAGAAGCTTGCAATAAAGCATCATCCGGATAAAGTCTCAAGTCTGGGCAGCGATGTCCAGAAGGCGGCAGAAGAGAGGTTCAAAAGTATAGCTGACGCATATGAAAAAATTAAAAAAGATCGTGGAATTGTTTAATTAAAAAACAAAAATGAAAACCAATTTACAAAAAATCGTATCAATATCCGGCCAACCCGGACTCTTTCTATATATTTCTCAGGCAAGTGCAGGAGTTATTGTAGAATCACTTTCTACTAAAAAAAGGGGTATTTTTGGAATGAGCGCCAGACTTACATCACTCTCCGACATATCTGTATATACCACCGAAGAGGAGGTGCCATTGCATAAAATCCTTGCAAAGATGCACGAAGTGCTTAAGGACAATGCTGCACCTGAAGCAAAATCAAATCCGGATGTTCTAAGAAAATTCTTTGAAGAGGTTCTTCCTGAATACGACCGGGACAGATTTTATGTTTCTCATATGAAAAAGGTTGTGGACTGGTACAATACATTGAGAGAATTTGCAAGCTTGGATTTTGAATTGCCGGAAGAACCAGCCGATGAAGAGGTTAAAGAAAAAGAATGATCAGGAAAGTTCAATTGATAACCCTTGGGTGTTCCAAGAACAGGGTTGATTCAGAGCACCTGTTGCGGCAGATTTTCCATGAGGGCATTTTAATATCTCCAGAAGGGGAGGATCTCGCAAAAGCGGGTGTTGATACAGTAATTATCAATACATGTGGTTTTATCAAGGATGCCAAACAAGAGTCTGTTGATACCATTTTTGCAGCCGTAGATGCAAAAAACAGAGGTTATATAAGGAAGATACTGGTTTTTGGATGTCTTTCACAGAGATATTCTCAAGAGTTGAAAGAGTCCATCCCCGAGGTCGATGGTTTTTTTGGTGCTTTTGATGCATCATCAGTCCTTAATGCTATAGGTGGTAATTGGAATGAAACCCTTAACAACCAGAGGCTTCTCACTACACCGGAACACTACGCATATCTTAAAATCTCAGAAGGTTGTGACCGCATATGTTCATACTGCTCCATTCCGCTTATCAGGGGTCCTCATAAATCTGTGGACATTGAATCTCTGGCAAACGAAGCAACATATCTGGCAGAAAAAGGGGTAAAGGAGTTGATTGTTGTGGCTCAGGATACAACATATTACGGAGTTGATTTATATAAAGAACGAAAAATAGCTCAACTGATAGAGAGACTGGGAGATATAAAAGGGATTGAATGGATAAGGATCTTATATTCATATCCGGCTGCATTTCCGGAACCTCTGCTTGACGTTATGGCAAACCATCCTAAGGTGTGTAAATACCTAGACATTCCATTACAGCATGTATCGGATAAAGTACTGGCAAATATGAGAAGGTCCGTGGATGGTAAGCAAACCAGAGAACTTGTTGAAAAGTTCAGAAAGAAGGTTCCCGGTATTGTACTAAGAACAACAATGATAGTGGGACATCCGGGCGAAGATAAAAGAGCATTCGAAGAGCTGCTCTCCTTTGTTAAAGAGGCCAGGTTCGAAAGGTTGGGTGCATTTACATATTCAGAAGAGGAGGGAACTTGGGGAGCGCAGAATCTCAAGGATACAATAAGGACAAAGACAAAGGAGGAGAGATACGAGAAACTGATGGAAGTACAATCGGAAGTCTCTCTCTATTACAACCGGTCCAGAGTAGGTGCAAAAGAGAGGGTTCTTATAGATTCTATCTCTGATGGTGTGATAGTTGCAAGAAGTCAGAAAGAGGCCCCTGAGGTAGACGGAGAGATACTGATAGGAGCCGATTATCAGCAAAAAGGTGCACATTCTGAGAATTTAATTGGTACATTTGCTACTGTGGAAATAGAGAAGGCAGACGAATATGATCTTCTGGCCAGATTAATATAATAACATTAACAATGAAAAAACTTCTATTTATCTCATTACTTGCAATTTTTGCTGCATCATGCTCTTCTTCCAATGGTGGATCCTCAAAAATGAACGGGTTAAAGGTTATGATTCAGGCAGACTTTGAGGGTATTGCCGGAGTAGTTACATTTGATGAAATCTACCCGGGTCATGTACACTTTCAAAGAAACTGCGATTTGCTTACAAATGAGGTGAACGCAGCTATTGAGGGAGCTATTGCAGCCGGTGCCACCGAGATTATTGTCAGGGACGGACATAGTGCAAACATAAGCGTAGATCCTGTAAGACTAAATCCTAAAGCCAAACTTATAAGGGGCCGTAAACCAAACACTCCTGAAACCATGGTAATAGGAATAGATTCCACATACGATGCATTGTTGTTTATTGGTGCACATGCAAGAGCCGGTATTACAGAGGGAGTTTTGTCGCATACCATGTCACTTAAGGTGGTTGACCTGTCGATAAACGGAACATCAATGTCGGAACCGGCCTTCAACAGTCTCTATGCAGGTCAGTTTGGGGTACCTGTCGTATTTGTTGCCGGAGATTCAGAAACCAGCAGAGAGGCAAAGGAGACATTTGGAGAGAATGTGGTTACAACAATAACAAAAGAACCTATCGGAAGGACATGTGCCGTAAACTATTCTCCTGAAAACGTCTGCAAACAAATTAAAAAGGATGTGGAAAAGGCTCTGCGGAATTTAGACAAGGCACAGGTATTCAAGATGAATAAGCCATATAAGATGGAACTTAAAGTTATGAAGGGTTCTACTCCCGATACCTTACAGGTGATAAGCTATCAGTCGGACACATTAATGTCTGTGATGAAGAGATTCTGGCAGACTCTTTGATACAAAAAAAATAAATTTAACTAAATACAGAATTATTATGAAACTATTAGAGGGAAAGGTTGCGCTTATTACAGGTGCAGCAAGAGGAATAGGAAAAGCCATAGCAATCAAATATGCTTCCGAGGGTGCAGATATAATCTTTACAGATCTTGTAATTGACGAAAACGGTGAAGCAACAAAAAAGGAACTTGAAGCATACGGAGTAAGAGTTAAGGCAGTTGCATCTAATGCAGCATCATTTGATGAGGCACACAAGGTAGTGGAAGAGGGCATCAACGAATTCGGCAGGATAGACATACTTGTTAACAATGCAGGCATAACAAAGGACGGTTTGATGATGAGGATGAGCGAGCAACAATGGGATGCTGTTATTACAGTCAATCTCAAGTCTGCATTTAATTTCATACACGCCATAACACCTGTCATGATGCGTCAGAAATCTGGATGTATAATAAACATGAGTTCGGTTGTGGGTGTATCCGGGAATGCAGGTCAGGCAAACTATTCTGCGTCAAAGGCAGGTTTGATAGGACTTACCAAATCAATAGCCCAGGAACTTGGATCCAGAGGCATTCGAGTAAATGCAGTAGCTCCCGGTTTCATTCTTACAGATATGACAGACAAGCTGCCTGAAGATGTAAAGAAACAGTGGGCAGAACAGATTCCTTTGAGAAGAGGCGGAAAACCGGAAGACATTGCCAATGTATGCACCTTCCTTGCCTCTGATCTTTCGTCTTATGTAACCGGACAGGTTATCTCGGTTTGTGGCGGGATGAAGATGTAACTTTATAAACTTTGTATTATGAAACTTAACCGATTAAAAACCATTATTCTGGTCTTCGCCGGAGCATTCATGGTCTCCTCATGCGGACCGCTTGTACAGATGTTCAATGTGGATGTCAAAGTGCCCGCGAAACACCCTTTGGATTTGTCGGGTAAGAGTATAGCTGTATTTTCGCAGATTAACGGAGTCAACGACTCGCTTCTTATGGTTAACCTTGCAAATGCAGTATCAGCAGAAATAGAGAGAGAGCTCACATATAAAGTGGGCTCTATACCTGCCTTTAACCTTCATGCAGACACTTCTGATGTCTGGGATACCGGCTATATTCAGTCATTGTCCCTCAAGTCAAACGCCGACATTTTAATGGTTATAAAAAAACTGGATGTCAGGAAGCCGGTTATGTCGGGTTCCGACAGATTGCCTTCCGGAGGTAATTATTCATCTTCATACGTGCTGGTTCCTTTTTCTACACTTGTAGATGTTTATGACGGAATCACAGCTGATAAATTAACAACGGTCTTTCAGTCAGACACTCTGCTATGGGAAGTATTGTTCAGGAGTGACCTTAAAGAGGCAGCAATAACAGCAAGGATCCATAAGTCACTTCTGGAGGCAACAAAAAACATAGCTGAGAATATTTCGGGTAATTTTTTTGACCAATGGGCAACAGTACAACGCTATCTGTATGTCTATGACAATAATAAATGGCATCAGGCATATAACCAGGCTCAGAAATTCAACTGGAACCAGGCAATGGATATCTGGCTGGCAGAGACAGTCACATCCAACAGATTAATGTCGGCCTGTGCCGCATTTAATCTGGCAATAGCATGCGAAATGAAAAGCAGAAGAGATCTGGCTCTTGAATGGCTTCAATATGCCGAAAGTTCTTACCCGTTAAGGGGATTAGAGGAGTACAAATCAATATTGAAGAAATAGCTTGAAACCCAGGGATATTCTCAAACGGAAGCACAGGAAGGCTATCGTATTTAATGACAAGGAGATGGAGGCAGTAGAGCTCTATTGTAAGAAGTATAAGGTCAAATCTAAGACAAAATTCTTCCGGGAGGCGATCATCTCAACAATCCTCAGACAGTTTGAGGATGACCATCCGAAATTATTCTAGAAATTAAAAAAAGGTGGGTCTGTAAGCCGGATTCTGTCCTCAAAAAGAGTCCCTATCATTTATCTGATGCAGCCTACCCCCCAGCGATGGACGAGCAGCCCTTGAAGCTGGTATACATGGCCTTGCAGGAGACTGGTCGTACTCTCTGTATGTCGCCATAAAGAGTTGTGGGCTCTTACCCCGCATTTTCACCCTTACCTTGTTTAGAGGCGGTTATTTTCTGTTACGAATTACCTAAGGTTACCCCCAGCTGTGATTTCCACAGAGTCTTGCTCTTTCCTGTCCGGACTTTCCTCCCTTTTTCTCAAAAGAGCGATAGAGCGCCCCACCTTTCTGCAAAGGTAATAAAAAGCTTGGATAAGGATTAATTTTATATCTTTGCGATGCATTCACAAAGAATGCTGGGGGTGCCCCATAAGGGGCTGAGATCATACCCTTTTCACCTGATCTAGGTAATGCTAGCGAAGGGAAAACGCGTTTCTGTTTCTCTATATCCCCCTGCTAATAAAATAATTAATTATGAAGAAATTAACTTTATTCTGCGGGGTTTTTTTATTACCTTTTCTATCCCTTGCCCAAAATACCGGGCAAAAAGAAAAAACAACTATTTCGAAATTGGACAGCGTGGTAGTCGAGGCCTGGAGGGCCGGAAAAAACACGCCGGTCAGCTACTCACGTATGGAATCCAAAGAGATAAGACAAGTCTCTCCTTCTCAATCACTGCCAATGGTTCTATCGCTAATGCCATCGGTAGTAACATCCACAGAGGGAGGCAACGGTCTTGGTTATACATCTATGAGGATACGAGGTAGCGAAGGTTCAAGAATCAATGTTACAGTCAATGGCATCGCTCTCAACGATGCTGAATCGCAAGAGGTTTTCTGGGTAAATATCCCATCTTTTGCAGGTTTTCTGCAGGATATCCAGGTTCAAAGAGGAGTGGGAACATCAACAAACGGGTCGGGGGCATTTGGTGCAAGCATAAACCTGAGGACACTCTTTGCACAACCCGAGGCATATGGCATTGCTGAATCAGGAGTGGCAAGTTACAAGAGTTATATGACCATGATTGGTGCAGGAACCGGTCTTATGAAGAACGGATTATCCTTTGATGTAAGATATTCACATAACTCCGGCGAGGGTTATATAAGAAATGCAAAGACCAACCTTAATTCACTGTTTGCCACAATAGGCTGGTTAAAAGGGAAATCGGCAATGAGAATCAACTATATCATGGGTGACCAGAAATCGGGAATCACATGGGAGGGTATATCAAGGGAGCAGATGGAGAGTGACAGAAGATACAATCCTGCGGGTATGTACTACGATGCAGCGGGCAATGTCCACTACTACGACAATGAGACTGACAACTACATCCAACACCATTTGCAGTACCATCATATCCTGAGCATAAATGACAATCTTTCATTGAGCAGTACTCTGCATTTCACAAAAGGTGACGGGTATTACGAGAATTATAAAATGGGAAGGAAATTCTCATCTTTAGGACTCCCAAATCAGATATTGGAGGGAACCACTTACAAAAAATCTGACGTTGTAATACAACAGGCACTGGATAACAAGTACACTGCATTTGTCTCGAATCTGACTTACAACAATGCCGGAATAAGGGCAAACGGTGGTTTGTCATACTCCTATTATCATGGGGACCATTTTGGTGATCTTATATGGGCAATGTACAATCAGAATATAGAGGAAAACTTCAGATGGTACCACAATTTTGGATACAAAAGCGACTTCTCCCTTTTTATGAAAGGTGAGTTCAATTTAACCGGCAAAATTGTGGCTTTTGCAGATATTCAGTACAGAGGGGTCAGATTTACACTCAGAGGAGAGGATAAAGACATGGTATCTCTCGACTACAAAATGAAATACAATTTTTTTAATCCTAAGATTGGTTTGACTTATAACATGAATACAAAGAATCAGTTTTATGCGTCTATGGCCGTCGGAAGAAAGGAACCCGGCAGGTCGGATATCAAAGAGTCAATCAAATCCGGCAGGGCAGATGAGATAAAGGACGAGAGGTTGATAGATTATGAAGCAGGTTACAGGTTAAACCTGACAAAACTTGTATTATCGGCCAACATATATATGATGGAGTACAAGGACCAGCTTGTTCCAACAGGTAAGTTAAGCGAGACTGGCTATGTAATTAAGGAGAATGTACCGGTCTCTTCACGCAGGGGTGTGGAACTCGCAGCAGCCTGGAAACCTGTGAAACAACTCAGAATTGATGCAAACCTTACACTCAGTAGTAACAAGATAAAAAATTACACAGCGTGGACGGATATGTACGATAATGAGAATGACTGGAACCCTTTGCCTCAGAAAAGCAGGTTTTTTGAAACAACGGACCTTTCATTTTCTCCCGGAACCACAGGAATGGCAATGGTATCATTTTTTCCGTGGGAAAGTGCATCTATCTCGTTTAATGGAAAGTATGTAGGAAAGCAATACTACGACAACACATCTTCCGACACCAGGTCGATACCTTCATATTTTGTAATTGGTCTTAAGGCAACAAAAAGCTTCAAACTAGGCAGCAGTTCATTTATGGATGTACACTTTTACATAGATAATATTCTAAACAGGAAGTACTTCTCAAATGCGTGGGTATATATGGCAGAATTTTCCAATGGAGCCAACCCATATATAGAGGAGGGGCTGTATCCGCAGGCAGGAATTAACTTTACCGCAAAAGTTGCCTTTAGATTCTGATTATGCAGACAGATATCATAATTGAAATTTTTGGAGCCGTAACCGGATTGCTCTTTGTTTACCTCGAAATCAGGCAAAGAAGGGAGATGTGGCTGATAGGCGGAATCTCAGCATTGATATATATTGCTGTGTTTCTGAATTCGGGACTCCTTGCTGCCATGGGACTTCAGGTCTACTTTCTGGGAGTTAGTCTTTATGGATGGAAAAAATGGGGAGTACAGGATAAAGAGGAAACCGACACAAAACAGACAGTGTCAAAAATGTCATTATGGGTTTTTATAGTTTCCATAGTCGCCGCCGCTGTAGCTTATCTTGTTCTTGCCTATCTGCTCAAAGAGTTCAGTAAGGACCCGATGCCCGAAACCGATGCCTTTATTGCAGCTATCAGTATGCTCGCAACGTATTGGGTAACCAGAAAATATATCGAGAACTGGTATCTCTGGATAATTGCAAACTCCTTTTCGCTCTATTTGTACATTAATCAAGGGCTGTATGCAACTACTGTACTGTACTTTGTCTATTTGGCAGGATCATTTGTGGGGTATATACATTGGAGAAAGTTCCGTAAACTTTGATTTGGTTGTCAAAATATATAAATTTGCCCAATTAATAACTATGATATGCTTTTAATTGCAGACAGCGGTTCGACAAAAGTTGACTGGAGAGCCATTCACAGAGATGGTTCTGTTCAGGAGATTACGACAGCAGGTATCAACCCCTTCTTTCAGACAAATGAACAGATTACTTATGAACTGGAACAACATCTTTTACCGGCTGTTAGTGCTGAGGTAAATGAAATTCACTTCTATGGTGCAGGAGTATCATCTCCGGAAAAAATCCTGGTTTTGCAAAACTGTTTCAAAGAGGTATTCCCTAAAGCGGTATCATATGCATATACAGATCTTTTAGCGGCAGCAAGAGCATTATGCGGACATAAACCCGGGATTGCAGGGATTCTTGGCACAGGGGCAAATTCGTGTTTTTACGATGGAAAGGATATTGCAGACAACGTACCGGCATGCGGATTTATTCTGGGTGATGAAGGCAGCGGTGCAGTTCTTGGCAAGAGACTTGTCTCCGACTATCTGAAAAGGCAGTTGCCTGCAGATATCAGCGAGCTGTTCACACAGAAGTATGGTTTAAACTACAACTCAATTATTGAAAGAGTATACCGTCAGCCTTTTCCAAACAGGTTTCTTGCCACATTTTCTGTATTTCTCAACGAGAACAAAGCTAATCCGTATATCTACAAACTTTTAAGATCGGGACTGGAGGAGTTCTTTACCAGAAACATTCTGCAATACGACTATAAGAAGTATCCTGTGAACCTTGTTGGGTCAGTTGCATTCCATTACAGTGATATTATAAGTGACATTGCTTCTCAGTACGGAATTAAAATTGGTATAATACTCAAATCACCTATCGACGGATTGGTTGAATATCACAAATCCATATAAATAACAGATATGAAAATTACAGAGCAGTCCTCTAATTACAGCAATCTGGACAAGATGTCCACCCTCGAGCTTCTGGAAAACATGAACAGAGAAGACAAAACGGTTCCTTTTGCTGTAGAAAAGTGTATTCCTCAGATCGAGAAACTGGTAGACGGAATTGTTGAGAGAATAAAAAGAGGGGGAAGGATATTTTACCTGGGAGCAGGTACAAGCGGCAGGCTTGGAATTCTGGATGCTTCGGAAATCCCGCCCACTTTTGGCGCACCATTTGAAATGGTAATTGGATTGATTGCAGGAGGTGACAAAGCAATAAGGCGAGCTGTAGAAGCGGCTGAGGATAACTGGGAGGGAGGCTGGTCAGATATGCAGCAGTACGGGGTTGATATTGATGATGTTGTTATTGGCATAGCTGCTTCCGGCACAACACCATATGTGATAGGAGCTGTCAAGGAGGCAAAAAGCAGAGGAATTCTTACAGCATGTGTGACATGCAATCCTGGTTCACCGCTGGCAGCTGAGGTTGATATTCCTATTGAGGCAGTGGTAGGTCCGGAGTTTCTGACAGGGAGTACCAGAATGAAATCCGGAACAGCTCAGAAGCTTGTTTTAAACATGATTACAACAACATCCATGATACGCCTGGGCCATGTTAAGGGTAACAAAATGGTAGATATGCAGCTTACAAATGCTAAGTTGGTGGATAGAGGCACAAAAATGATTATGGAAGAGGCGTGGATAGATAACTATGATATTGCTAAAGATCTTCTCCTGACACAGGGATCTGTCAGAAAAGCTGTAGATTTTTACCTTAGTCAGAAAAAATAGGGGATTGTGATGTTCAAACAGAATTATCACTCCTCGTTACTTCAAAGTGCAGTTGACGAACTGGCATCACTTCCCGGCGTAGGCAGGAAGAGTGCTTTGAGGTTTGCCCTGCATCTGTTAAAGCAACCAAAAGAGAATGTGGAGAGGTTTGGACGTTCTATAATCAATATGAGGGAAGCTGTCTTGTATTGCAACAATTGCAATATGATTTCAGACACTCCGGTCTGCAAGGTTTGCAGCGACCTTAAAAGGGATCACTCCCTTGTCTGTGTTGTAGAGAGTATCCGCGATGTTCTTAGTATAGAAAACACACTGCTATACAATGGATCATATCATGTATTAGGAGGTATTATATCACCTATGGATGGAATAGGACCTTCGGACCTGGCTATTGATCAATTGATTAAAAGAGTTGAAGGGGGAGGCGTGACAGAAGTTTTTCTAGCTTTAAGTACAACAATGGAGGGAGAGACTACTGCCTACTATTTATATAAGCTACTGAACAGGTTTTCAATAAATATAAGTACAATTGCAAGAGGTGTAGGTTTTGGCGATGAGCTTGAGTTCACAGACGAAGTGACACTTGGCAGGTCAATCCAGAACCGTCAGCCTTTTGTTCCATTAAAACAATAAACAGTAAATATCATGCATCAATTTCCACTCTCCTGGCTTTTAACTGTCTTTACGCTTTACACTGCGTTGCTTTTTTATATTTCTTGGTTAACATCAAGAAAAGCAGACACCGGCTCATATTTTTCAGGCAATAAGAAATCTCCGTGGTTTATTGTTGCATATGGAATGGTTGGAACATCAATTTCTGGTGTTACATTCATTTCCGTCCCGGGGAATGTGTTAAATCAGAATTTTTTCTACATGCCTCTTGTTCTTGGTTTTGTTGTTGGGTACATAGTTATCGCAAAGGTTCTCATTCCTCTGTATTACAAGATGAACCTGACATCGATATATACATATCTGGAGCATAGGTTTGGGTTCTTTACTTATAAGACTGGTGCCTCGGTATTCATGATTTCCAGAATTCTTGGTGCAGCAGTCAGAATATTTGTTGTAGTACTTGTTCTTCATACATTTCTTCCTGGCGACACTGTCCCTTTCTGGCTGGTTACATTCATATTCATGTTCCTGATTTTCCTCTATACATTCAAGGGGGGAGTAAAGACAATAATATGGACCGATGTATTGCAGACAACTTTCATGCTGCTGGCTGTTTTCCTTACAATCTATTCAGTGGCAAGGCAGATGGACTGGAACCTGGGGAGTCTGGTATCTTCTGTTACCAGTTCCGATTATTCAAACTGGTTTGACTGGAAATGGAGCCATGGCACTAATGTTATCAAACAATTCATAAGTGGGATATTTATTACTATAGTTATGACTGGTCTTGACCAGGAGATGATGCAAAAAAACCTTTCGTGCAAGAATATCAAGGAGGCTCAAAAGAATATATTTACAACCAGTATCACTATTGTAGTTGTTAACTATTTCTTCCTTTTCATGGGAGCTCTTCTGGCAATTTTTGTTGAGGCAAAACTTGGAGGAATGCATAATATAGGACTGGCAGATGCTGCTGGAGTATTCACAAAGGCTCAGACAGACAAGCTGTTTCCTGTTATTGCAAGTCAGTATCTTGGTCTGGGTGTAGGGCTGTTCTTTATTATCGGTCTAATCTCCGCTTCCTATCCTAGTGCCGGTGGTGCCCTAACGTCACTAACCACCTCATTCTGTATAGATTTTGTTGGCTTCAACAAGAGAAGCGACCTCTCTGACCAAAGAAAAAAGGCAATCCGCCAGAGGGCACATGCAGGATTTGCAATACTATTCTTTATAATAATTCTTGTGCTGAATGCCGTTAATAATCAGACAGTCATAGATCTGGTCTATCTTCTGGCCTCATATACATATGGTCCTCTGCTTGGCTTTTTCTTCTTTGGAATTCTGACAAAGTATCAGGTAAAGGACAGATTCATGCCTTATGTTGCCATTGGGTCACCTCTTATATGTTATCTTGCGGACCTTGCCGGAAAAGAGTTCCTGGGCTTCGGATTTGGTTTTACCATTTTAATTATGAATGGTTTGCTTACATTCATGGGTATGTACCTGTTAAGAGTACGTAAACAAGTTGTTTAATGTCAATTCTGGAGATTTTCATATTATCGTTGGGGCTATGCTTCGACACATTTGCCGTCTCTCTCTCATCGGGAATATGTCTTCCCTATATTGAAAGATGGACATTTATTAAAATTGTCTCTGTCTTCGCACTTTTCCAATCGGGACTTACTCTTCTTGGTTGGCTTGCCGGAAGCACTCTACTGAATTATATTGGGTCAGTGGACCATTGGCTGGCATTTGTACTTCTATTCTACATAGGTGGTAAGATGGTATATGGGAGCCTGTTTTCCAAGAGTGAAGAGATTTGCGTAGACCTCAGGGTAACAAGGACACTGTTAACTGTGGCTGTAGCAACCAGCATAGATGCTCTTGCGGTTGGTGTGACACTTGCAATCATAAACCTATCCATGACTAAAATCTGCATAGCATGGGTTTTCATTGCATTAACCACTGCTCTGTCTGCAATTGCAGGTATAAAGGGGGGAAGAAGAATTGGCCAAAAAGCAGGTAAGAGGTCAGAACTTTTGGGCGGCATTATTCTAATGGCTATAGGGTTTAAAATATTGGTTGAGCATTTGGAAATTTTATCTTAACTTTGCGGCGGCCAAAATTTTGGCTTAAATGTTTTTCGCAATGTTAATCCGTGTGTCAGCCATATCATATCTGAATACAATTCCCTTTGTTTATGGATTGGAGAATCATCCTGTCCGTAAGAAGATTGATCTGGAATTCTGCACACCGGCCCAGTCAGCTGATAGGCTCAAAGATGACAAGACAGACATAGGAATTGTCCCTGTTGCAATAATACCATATCTGGAAAACAATCTCATAATTTCTGATTTTTGCATAGGAGCAGAGGGTAAAGTAGCCTCCGTACTGCTTTGCAGCGGCACACCCATAGAAAAAACAGATCATATCAATCTAGATACAGAATCCAGAACCTCTGTAATACTTACAAAAATACTTGCAAGAGATTTCTGGAAAATTTCACCTGTTTATTCTGATTTCAATTTTTCAGAAGGTAAACTGGATATGTCTAAAACATATCTTCTTATTGGTGATAAGGCACTTAGATATGGGAATGATTTTAAATACGTTTACGATCTGGCAGAAGAGTGGATCAAATTCAAGAATCTTCCATTTGTATTTGCATGCTGGACCGCTAATAAGGATATAAATCCTGCTTTTATTGCAGAATTCAACCAAGCACTTAAGTTTGGAGTGGAAAATATTGAAAAGGCTGTTGAAAAATACCCTTCTGGTTTTAATAAAGAGTTTGCCCTCAAATATCTGGCAAACAATGTTTCATATAATCTTAATGCAGATAAGCGTGCTGGTCTTTCTGAGTTCTGGAGCCTTGCTCCTGACGAACTCAAATCCAGGGTCCGATGGTTTGGCTAATTTTCAGCCCTTTTGGGTAAATAAATTAGATTACGAACTATTTAACGGATTAAATCATGCTAGAAATATTCTACAAAAATAAAGGCCAGGTAGTTACTACAGATGAGATAAACGCTCTTGATCAGCTGGGTTACGACGATGTTCTGTGGATAGATCTTTCGTCACCAAGCGGAGAGGAGAAACGGGCAATCGAGACATTCTTGAACACTACTCTTCAAAGCAGGGCACAGGCAGAGGAGATTGAAAGTTCTTCACGATATTCAGAAACCGAGACTACCATTTTTGCCAATACAAACTTTCTCATACCGGGACCGGAGAGTTACAGTATGGAGGCAGTATCATTCATTCTATGCGAAGGTATAATTGTCACCATAAGACATGTCCCGTTAAGAAGTTTTACAGACATCCAGCGAAGAATAATGGCAAACTACAGGACACTCCCTACAGGTTACCACATTCTGGTAGGTATACTGGAAAACAGAGTTGACCTTGATGCCGATATGATTGAGCTGATGTCTAAAGAGATAGCACAATACAGCAAGAAGGTGAGCCTGGGGGGAGCGATGGGAGAGGAACTACTTCTGGATATTAATCAATTGCAGGAAAATACAATGTTGGTTAGAGAAAATATCGTGGATAAACAAAGAATGATCTCCAGTATTCTCAAGAGCGACAAGTTTCCGAGGGACGTATTTCCAAAACTAAATGTACTCATAAAGGACATAAATTCTCTTATAAACCATACTAATTTCAGTTTCGAAAGGCTTGAATATCTTCAGAATACCGTTTTAGGTCTAATCAATCTGGAACAGAACAGAATCATGAAGTTATTTACCTTTGTTTCGCTTCTGTTTATGCCTCCGACATTAATCGCAAGCATTTTTGGGATGAATGTGATTCTCCCGATATTTGACCACAAGATAGATTTCGCAATGGTCATGTTGATAATGCTCATTGCGGTAGCAATCGTACTGATGTTTTTCAAAAGGAAGAAGATACTCAAGTAGCTATTTTCCCGCAATCATTTTCTTTGCAATAAAACGATTGTAGAGGGCAAGTGATATCATGCTGAATAAACCTATGCATGAAAGGATTATCCACAGAGTTGCCGGTTGGTGAAGATTGTCCACATATTTCACATAAAGCCTTGAACCCAGAAACCCGCCTATACTGCTGCCTATTACACCATACAGAAAAGAGTAGCCCAGGTATAGGGCTTTTTTGTCTGCAGGCGCAATCAATCCTATGTATGAGATAAATTTTGGATGCGTGGTCATCTCGCCAAGAGTAAAAGTGACCATTCCCAGAATGAATATCCACGGTGAGGTAGATAAAGCTAGTATACCCATACCCAGTGTTCCGAAACCTATGCCGGTTATCATTGTCGGCAGCGCTGCCCACTTCTTGACTATGTTGGAAACAATGAGTTGAAGCAGTATTATTACCCCTGCATTTATTACCGTTACATGCACTACATCAAACTTCCATGACGGATTTTGAACGAAAAGCCCAAGAAAAGAGTTGACTGCAGAGTTCACAGGAGTCATGTCCACATAATCCTTTACATACCACAGAACAGTTCCAAACATCTGAAAATAGAGCACCCAGAAACCAGCATACAGGAATATCATAAGTATGAACCTCCAGTCCTTTATTACCATCAGCATATCCTTGAAAACCTGAATGAGGTTCCTGCTGCTTGCCCGTTTTTCCGGCTCTTTGTAAATAAACAGGTTGATAACGAGAAGAATTGCACCAATTATACCTGCCATATAGAATACATAACTAAAGGATATCGCCTTAAGATAAGGTACCAGAATCAGAGGGAACAGAAAGGCTCCCAGATTTATTGACCAGTAGAATATTCCGAAACCAAGCCCTGAGTTTGTTTCATTTGTAGAACGGGCTATAGTTCCCGATATTACCGGTTTGAAAAATCCTGCCCCGAACGCCATAAGCACCAGCGAGATGAAAACAAGAAAGTAGGAGTGGGACAAGCCTGTGAAAGAGTATCCGAATATCATACAGGTAAATGCGAAAAACAGAACTCTCCTGTATCCGTATCTCTCTGCTATTGCACCAGAGACAATAGGCAGAAAATAGAGCAATGGCGGAATTGTACCAAGTATTGCCCCTGCCTGCTCCTTGCTTAGTCCAAGACCCCCATTTTCCGGGAAAAGAATAAGATAGACAGATAACCCTGACATTACTCCATAATAAGCCCCCCTCTCCAGGAACTCCATGACTATAACCGTCCAGAAATTTTTTGAAAAAGATCCAATGCCCGATTTTTGCTTCATGATAATCTTTAAATTTATTGATTCAAAGATAATTCAATTCCTTGTTTTTTTGTGCATTCATAAAAAATTTCTACATTTGCAGTTCTCATCATGAGAATTATAAATATAGTCTAACTACTTAAAGATTAAAGAATTAACAATGACAAAAGATCTTACTGAAGTGCTCGATCAAGACGAGCCAATTGAAATCGTCAAGAAAAATGACGAAAAACTAGAAGCCTTTATTGAAGATGATGCTGCTCCGGTAGCAGAAATCACAAAAAAACGCAAAAGCAATGTATCCGTTTCGGTTGATAAATTCGACTGGGATGCATTCGAAAAAGAGAATGTTTACGATATTGATAAATCAATTATCGAAGATCAGTATTGCCAGACTCTGTCTAAAGTTATCGAAAACGAAGTTGTAGAAGGAACAGTAGTTGCCTTGAACAAAAGAGAAGTTATCGTTAACATTGGTTACAAGAGCGAAGGCGTGATCAGTATCAATGAGTTCAGGTATAATCCGGAACTTGGAATTGGAGATAAAGTAGAGGTTTATGTAGAAAATGCAGAGGACAAAAGAGGTCAGCTTCTTCTTTCTCACAAGAAGGCTCGTTCACTGCGCTCTTGGGATAGGGTTAACGAAGCATTCGACAAGGATGAGATAGTTAAAGGCTATATCAAGTGCAGAACCAAAGGTGGTATGATTGTAGATGTATTCGGAATAGAAGCATTCCTGCCAGGTTCTCAGATTGATGTGAAACCAATCCGTGACTACGATATATTTGTTAACAAAACAATGGAATTCAAGATTGTAAAGATCAACCACGAGTTTCGCAATGTTGTTGTTTCACACAAAGCACTTATCGAAGCTGAGCTTGAAGCTCAGAAAGCCGATATTATCGGAAAACTGGAAAAAGGACAGATTCTGGAAGGTATTGTCAAGAATATCACATCTTATGGTGTATTCATAGACCTTGGCGGAGTTGATGGTCTTATTCATATAACTGACCTTTCATGGGGCAGGATAAACCACCCGGAAGAGGTAGTACAGCTAGACCAGAAGATCAATGTTGTAATTCTTGACTTTGATGATACCAAGAAACGTATTGCTCTAGGTCTTAAACAACTTAGCCCTCATCCATGGGATGCACTTGATACAAACCTTCAGGTTGGTGACAAGGTTAAAGGTAAAGTAGTGGTTATAGCAGATTATGGCGCATTCATAGAAGTACAGCCGGGCGTTGAGGGACTTATCCACGTTTCTGAAATGTCATGGTCGCTACACTTACGTAGTGCACAGGATTTCCTTAAAGTAGGTGACGAAGTAGAAGCTTCCATACTTACACTTGACAGGGACGAAAGGAAGATGTCACTTGGTATCAAACAACTGAAATCTGACCCTTGGGCAACAATTGCACAAAAATATCCTGTAGGGACAAAATGTACTGCAACTGTACGCAACTTCACAAACTTCGGAGTTTTTGTAGAGCTTGAAGAGGGTGTTGACGGACTTGTTCACATTAGTGATTTGTCTTGGACAAAGAAGGTTAAGCATCCATCAGAATTTACATCTGTAGGTGAAAAACTCGATGTAATAGTTCTTGAAGTGGATCAGGATAACCGTCGTTTGAGCCTTGGCCACAAACAACTTGAAGAGAACCCTTGGGATGTATTTGAATCGGTATTTACTATCGGATCTGTACACGAAGGAACAGTAACTGCATTCGTAGACAAAGGAGCAACCGTTGCACTGGCATATGGAGTGGAAGGTTATGTAAGCCAGAGAAACCTTGTAAAAGAGGATGGCACAACTGCCAAACTGGAAGACAAACTGGAGTTTAAAGTTCTTGAGTTTAACAAATCAACCAAAAGAATAGTTCTGTCTCATTCTAAACTTTTCGAAGAGGTTAAGAAAGAGGAGCCAAAAGAGAAAGATTCAGAAGGTGATACAACACAGAAGGCAGTTAAAAAACTAAAGGCAAATCTGGAAAAAACAACACTGGGCGATATTAGCGAACTTGCAGCACTAAAAAGTGAAATGGAAAGCAAAGACCAGGCTAATAAATAGTAAACGATGAAATTTTCGTTCACATCATTAGGTTGTGCATCTGCACTTCCTACAGTGAATAGGTTTCCAAGCGCTCATGTTCTGAATGTTCATGAGCGCTTGTTTTTAATTGACTGTGGAGAAGGTTGTCAGATGCAACTGAGAAAATATGGATTTTCTTTTCTGAAGATCCAGAATATTTTCATATCCCATATCCACGGTGACCATATTTTTGGAATCTTTGGCCTTCTTTCAACAATGTCTCTTATGGGAAGGTCGGCGGACCTTTTTATTCATGCACCAAAGGCATTTTCCGGGATCCTGGACAACTTTGTAAAGCATTTCGGAGATATGTTCAAATATCAGATTATACATAAGGTGCTGGATTCTGACCAGCTTACAATTATCTACGAGGGAAAAAGCATGGAGATTTTATCATTCCCTCTAAACCATCGTATTGACTGCTATGGTTTCCTCTTCAGGGAGAAGAGACCCATGAGGAATGTATATAAAGAACGGGTTGAGGAACTATCTCTGACACTTCATGAGATTGCCAGACTAAAGGCTGGCGAGGATATTTTTAGAGAGGACGGAGAGTTTCTGCTTAATGCAGAGCTCACATATTCGCCTTACAAACCACGGTCGTTTGCTTACTGCAGCGATACGGCTCCATATGAAAAATTAACAGGTTTTATACAAGGTGTAGATGTCTTGTATCATGAGGCAACTTTTGCAAAGGACCTGAAAAGCATAGCGCAGACAACAATGCACTCAACAGCGGAAGACGCTGCTAACGTTGCACTAAAAGTTGGTGCAAGACAATTAATTATGGGACATTTCTCTTCCAGATACAGAAACGTTAACGTACTTCTTAACGAAGCAAGGGAGTTGTTTGAAGAGAGTTATATTGCAGAGGAGGGAGTGGAGTTTGAAATTCCTCTGATTGTCCCCGACACAAAATAAATGAAAATGAAAAATATAATAATAAAGACTTCACTTCTTATACTATCCTGTCTCATTTTTGTCCAGACGTTCGCACAGAACCAGCCAGATATCAACAAACTGATTACAAAATTCGGGCAGACTCTATTTTATATAAACAATTACTACCTCGATTCTGTAAGTAACGAAAAGCTTATGGACAATGCGGTAAAGAATTTGCTGGGAGAGCTGGATCCTCACTCAACTTATATATCGGCAAAGGATGTTAAGGCCATGAACGAACCCCTGGAAGGCAACTTTGAAGGAGTGGGTATAGAATTTGCCATAGTAAAAGATACTTTAACTGTGTCGTCGCCTATTTTAGGTGGACCTTCGGAAAGAGTAGGGATAAGGGCAGGGGATAAGATTGTGACAATAAACGGAGAAAAGATTACAGGAATAGGTCTGACAAACGATAAGGTCTATAAATACCTTAGGGGGCCAAAGGGAACTAAGGTGATGCTTGGCGTCAAGAGGATTGGTATAGAGGGATTTTTTGATTTTGAAATTATAAGAGATAAGATACCTATCAATAGCCTTGATGCTGCTTATGAAGTGGAGCCCGGAATAGTCTACCTGAAACTCAGCAGATTTTCAGCCACTTCTGCCAAAGAGATAATTAGAGCGATAGTTTCTCTCAAATCCATGACTATACGGGGATTGATTCTTGACTTAAGGGGAAACTCCGGTGGATTTCTGGGAACGGCTCTCGAAATATCCAATTTCTTCCTTGAGGCGGGGCAGACAATTGTATATACCGAAGGATTGAAAGTCCCCAAAATGGAGGAAAAGGCCAATGGTACAGGGTTTTATAAAAAGGGTCCATTAGCTTTGCTTATTGACGAAAACTCTGCATCGGCAAGTGAAATTGTAGCCGGGGCAATACAAGATTGGGACAGAGGCATTATTATCGGAAGGAAATCATTCGGTAAAGGGCTAGTCCAACAAATGCTGCCATTAAACGACGGATCAGAGATTAGACTTACTATTGCAAGGTATCATACACCTTCAGGCAGGGTTATCCAGACACCATACAAGCAAGGTGAGTCGGCAAAGTACTACAAGGCTTTGATGGACAGATACAGCAAAGGAGAGTACTTCACTAAGGACAGCATACATTTTCTTGATTCACTTAGATTCAAGACTTTGATTAAAGGAAGAACCGTATATGGCGGTGGAGGAATCATGCCCGATTTGTTTGTGCCTGCAGATACAACTTATTATTCAGATTACTACGGTATTCTCCTTAGAAAAGGGATTCTTCTGGATTTTATGAATGACTATTCAGATGCAAACAGGCTCATATGGAAAAAAGAGTACACCACTTTCGAGAAATTCAAAAAAAATTTCATTGTAGACAAAGGAATTCTTGACAAACTTGTAAGCTATGCAGAGGAGAGAAAACTGGAAACTAATCTCAAACAACTGGAGATATCAAAAAAAGAGATTGCGGTCAGCATAAAAGCAATGGCAGCAAGAACAATATTCGGAACAGAGGCATACTACAAGGTAGTGAATTCCTCCTATGATGAGATTTTCGAAAAAGCCCTCTCTTATATCAAGAGTGAAGCCGGCTTATAGCCTTCTGGTACGCTCTTGCGTTCCGGTTATGTTGTTCCAGAGTTGCAGCAAAGTTGTGTGAACCATCCAGAGAAGGCTTTGCACAGAAATACTGAAAATCATGTCTTTCGTAGTTAAGAACTGCATCAATTGTGTGCAGCGCCGGAATTACAATCGGCCCAGGGGGTAAACCCCTGTTTATATATGTATTGTAAGGTGAGCTTATCTTCAGGTGTTTAAAAAGGATCCGTTTTATTGCAGTGTCGTTAATTGCGAATTTTATGGTAGGATCTGCCTGCAGGGGAATTCCTTTGTGAAGTCTGTTAATATATACACCTGCAATTCGTGGTTGTTCCTCTTTGATATTACTCTCTTCAGATACTATTGATGCAAGTGTGATTACCTCAGAAGGCGTGAGTCCTATTTGCCTGGCTTTTCCTGTTCTCTCCTGGTTCCAGAATTTGTCATACTCTTTCTTTAATTTGATTACAAGATCTTTAGGGGTGATGGTCCAGTAAACCTCATAAGTATTTGGTAGAAAAAGTGATATAAATGTATTTGGCGTGAACCCCAAAGAGTCTGCAAATTTGTTGTCTTTCAGAAGATTCAGTATGGTCAGAGAGTCACTTGATATTTTTCTTGAAAAAATTGATGCCAGTTTTTCTCTGGTTCTGATATTTCCTGAAATGGTTATCCTGGTAGGAGTTTGCCATCCATATTTTATTGAACGTGCAATATCCCTGTTTGTCATGCCTCGCTCAATTTTATATCGGCCGGGTTTAATATTTGAATGTATTTTTTCAAATTTGGCCGCTTTTTCAAACGAGTTGATATTTATTAGTTTATCTAGCATTCTGATGCTGTCCATAAGCTGCGTGTAGGTTGTTCCGGCGGGCAGGTACAGGTATCCTGTTCCATCTTTAACATTGGGTTTGAAAAGGGCGCGATAACTGGTGTAAAGGAATAACGATGCAACAAAGGCAAGAATAATTGTAATGGCAAGTAATATCCGCTTCATTTTTATCTTAATATTATTTCCCGGCCCTCAGAAGGTTCTTCTCCGGCCTTCATGTTGTTTAACTTATATAGTTCTTTAAGCAGAATTGCATATTTCTGAGATATTCCATACATGGTCTCTCCAACTTCACAAACGTGTTTCTCCAGAAATTTGTCTCCTGCCTTTCTCTTTTTCTCTACATATATGACAGTACCATCTTTAATGGGCTCGTCACTTTTAAGATCATTGAATCTGAGCAGCTCAGAAGTGAAAAGACGATACTCTCTGGCAAGGTTATCATAAGAATCATAGCTGCTTCCGACAATGTACGCAACTCCATTCTTGCTGAAAAGTTTCCTTGAGAGGGAAAATTTATAAAGAGAGCTGCTCTTGACGGGCTTGTACTCCTGATCTGCAATAATCTTTGTGGGACTTGGTGGAACAAAGTCTACAAAATAGTCGTATTGTGTAAGATTGTTCTCTTCAATGAGCTTTATAAGAAGCTGGGGATATTGAGGATTTGTGGCATAACCGGCGCTTTTGAGTCCATATGCCCACGCTTTGTAATCTGTAGGTTCAAAATCAAAAAGAAACTTGTAACGCTCCCTGTATCTTAGAAAGTCGGAGTGATCCTTAAAGGAATCCTCTACTTTCTCGTACTTTCTGAAACACTCGTTTCTGGAATCGTCGTCATGTAGTATAGTGGCACCGTTCCAGTTACTGCACTTAATTCCGAAGTGGTTGTTTGCCTCCTTCGCCAGCCTTGAATTGCCATTATTTGACTCAAGGCAGGCCTGCGCAAGTATTATACTTGCAGGAATACCATGAGACTTCATCTGTGCTATTGCAAGGTCACGGTATTTTATAATATATTCCTCTCTGCCGGTTTTCTGGGAGAAAAGAAAAGTGCCGGAAAGCAGCAGTAAAAAGGCAGATAGATAAAATTTCTTTATTAATATCATGTGGATAAGTTACTCAATCCCGCAAAATTACTAATTTTGTAAGAATCTCAATTAAAAAACTATGCACCACAAGAGTATTAACATCTCCTACGAAGAATATTATTCAAATGAAGGACTTGACATCAGAGATAAAGAGTTATTAGATAAAGCAATAGAAGCAACTAAAAGTTCCTATGCACCTTACTCAAAGTTTAATGTGGGGGCGGCCCTCAGGTTGGATAACGGGGAAATAATTACAGGCAACAATCAGGAGAACGCTGCCTACCCATCGGGATTATGTGCAGAAAGAGTGGCCATTTTCTATGCCCATGCAAAATATCCTGAAGCATCAATAGAATCATTGGCAGTAACTGCATCGGTAAACGAAAAACTTTGTGAGACACCTACATATCCTTGTGGAGCATGTCGTCAGGTTATGGCCGAGTCGGAATCAAGAGCAGGAAAGCCGATAAGGATTATCATTGGAGGAGAGAAGGTTACGCAAATAGTAGATAACATTGGCTCGTTGTTGCCTTTTGTTTTTGATAATCTTCCCAAGTAGATTTTTTCTGCTTTTCCTAAAATTGTATTATCTTTGTGCGGGGTAAGTCATATACGACCAGCTCCCACTGAACTCCCCCAGGATCGGAAGGTAGCAAGGGTAGGTGGTTGTAGCGGTGCGATATATCAAGCTTACCCTTTTTTTTATGAAAATTGCAGTTGGACTTTCCGGTGGAGTTGATTCCAGTGTGGCGGCACTTCTTCTAAAACAGGCCGGTCACGAGGTAATAGCCTTGTTCATGCAGAACTGGCACGATACAACAGGAACACTGCATGGCGATTGCGGATGGAAAGATGACAAAACCATCGCAAAGCTAGTCGCAAAAAAATTAGACATCCCTTTTCATTTTGTAGATCTCAGTGTTGCTTACAGGCAGAAAGTCGTTGACTATATGTTTGAAGAGTACAAGCTGGGCAGAACTCCCAACCCCGACATTCTTTGCAACAGAGAGATAAAATTTGACGTTTTTCTTAAAACAGCACTGGAACTTGGTGTAGATTATGTTGCTACGGGCCATTACTGCAGAAAAGAGAGCTTTATTGACCAAAGCGGTGTGGAGGTATTCAGGATTCTTGCCGGTTCCGACCCTAACAAAGATCAGAGCTACTTTCTATGTCAGCTTACCCAGGAACAGCTCTCAAAAGCAATTTTCCCTATTGGTCACCTTCTTAAGCCGGAGGTGAGGAGACTAGCTGCAGAGGCCGGTCTCCAATCAGCAGAAAAAAAGGACTCTCAGGGTATCTGTTTTGTGGGCAAGATAGACCTACCTGTTTTCCTGCAACAAAAACTTGAAGCAAAGGAGGGTGTGGTAGTAGAGGTCTTTAATGACTTCTATAAAGACAATCATCTGACTGCATATAACATACCTGGGTACGGAATGGTAGACAGATCACTCTTGAAAGACATTTCTCAACCCTATCAGTATTGCCTTGATTCAGGAAAATTGATAGGCAAGCATCAGGGGGCCCATTTCTATACAATTGGACAAAGAAAGGGTCTGAATATTGGTGGGCATGTTGAGTCTATTTTCGTGATATCCACCGATGTTGAGAATAACATAATCTATGTAGGAGAGGGTCAGAGCCATCACGGTCTGTATCGTAAAGGACTGTTCATAGAAGAATCTGAAATCCACTGGATAAGGCCGGACCTCAGAATGTCTTCAGGCGAAATGAGAGAGTATCAAGTAAGGATAAGATATCGTCAACCACTGCAGGAGGCCAGACTCTACAAAGAGGATGAGGGTCTCTATATAATTTTTGACGAACCTCAAAGGGGAATCACCCCCGGCCAGTTTGCTGCGTGGTATTCTGGTGAAGAAATGCTTGGTTCGGGCGTTATTTGCTAATTTGCTAATTTTATGCAACTATCTATCGTCATAAAATTGAATGTGAATCCATTCTCAATCAGTCTTTTTGGAAGGACCCTCTGACCATCGGTAAATAGTGTCGATGCTTCTCCGTAAACAACCTTAAAAGCGAAAGAGGGGATCCTTAGCTTTATGGGGCATTTGTATTTTCTGGCAAGTGTTTGGGTTAATTCAGAGTTATTTACCGGATTTGGGGAGGTGAAATTAAAGACACCATTCAGCTCCTCTTTTTCAATTAGAAATGCTAAGGCTCTCAATAAATCTTCAAGTGCTATCCATGAGAATAGTTGTTTCCCGTTTCCTATTGTTCCTGCCACTCCAAATTTAAATGGGAGTGACATTTTGGGTAAGGCTCCTCCTTTATTGGAAAGTACAACTCCAAAACGGGCAATGACAACCCTTAAATTACTATTTGCTTTTAGGGCTTCATTTTCCCAGTCTATGCATGTATGTGTAAGAAAGTCATCTCCTCGTTCCTGAGAGTATTCGTCATATGCTTTATGATCAACATCTGTTTTACTTTTACATGTGGGGTAAATTCCTATTGCAGAGGCAGATATTAGCAATATTGTTCTTTTTGAACCTGAACCGTTTAGAAATCCGACCAACCTTTTGGTTGTTTCAATACGACTCTCTCTTATAAGCTTTTTCGCACTGCTGCTCCATCTTCTGTTGATTGATGCACCGGCAAGGTTAATTATAATATCACAAATATCTACGTCTGCAAGAGTAAAGCCTCTGTTCAAATGTTTTATTGTATATCCTTGTTTTTCAAGATATAGTGTTAGGGAAGTTCCTATGAATCCGGAGGCACCGGTGATGCCGATTGTTTTGGTGGGGGTCATTTAATGTGCTAATTTGCTAATGTGAGGAGGAGGCCGTCGTAGGCGGCATGGATACCGTCGGGGAGCTCGGTGGAGAGTTGTGCATGGGTACCAATCTGGTGTGACAGATGGGTAAGGTAACTGTTTTTTGCTCCGATACGTTGGGCAACATCAATTGCCTCCTGCAGGCTGAAGTGAGAGATGTGACGCTGTTTGCGGACAGTATTGATTACAAGTACCTCCAGGTTTTTCAGTTTGGAATACTCCTCTTCATCAATTTTATTTGCATCGGTTATGTATGCAATGTCACCTATCCTGAAGCCGAGAACAGGAAGAGTGTAATGCTTTACTCTGATCGGAGTTACGGTTAGAATATCATCGTCATGACCTATGACAAATGGTTCGGCATCAATTATCCTGACGTCAAACTGAGGGGCCCCTGGGTATCTGTATTCAGAAAAGGCATAGGCATACTCCTGTTCCAGGGACTTTTTCACCCTCGCTTCGCAATATATAGGAAGTTCCTTTTTACTGAAATAGTTTATTGCCCGTACATCGTCGAGACCGCCTGTGTGGTCCTTGTGTTCATGTGTGAGTAGAATGGCATCCAGATTACATACATCTGCCCTCAGAAGCTGTTGTCTGAAATCCGGGCCGGCATCAATAAGGATTGAAAGGCCGTTATGCTCAACCAGTACGGACGAGCGGAGACGATTATCGTGGATATCTTCAGATGTGCAGACCGGGCATTTGCATCCGATCATTGGTATTCCCTGCGATGTGCCTGTGCCCAGGAATGTCACTCTTGTTGTATAACTCATTTTCACATTATAAAGATAGAAACTTTTCCTACCTTTGAAAAATTTTTGTTTTGAAAGGAGTACTATATCTAATACCCTCACCATTAGGAGATAATGACCCTAAGGAAGTGATTCCGGCAACAGTGATGGAGCTGGCGTCTACATTAAAACATTTTGTAGTTGAGGAGGTTAGAACTGCAAGAAGATACCTTTCAAAAATCGGGCTCAAAGGGAAAATTGATACTCTGGAGTTTTATGAGCTTAACGAGCATACAAAACCGGAAGAGGTAGAGGGGTATATAAAAGTGCTACTTTCAGGAGAGAATGTAGGACTTATAAGTGAAGCCGGGCTACCGGCCGTTGCTGACCCCGGTTCTTTGCTGGTTGAGCTGGCTCACAACAACGGAATTGAGGTGAGACCTATGGTTGGACCATCCTCTCTCATGATGGCCCTAATGGCGTCGGGAATGAACGGGCAGAGCTTTGCATTTACAGGGTATTTGCCGGTTAAACCAGAGGAGAGAAGAGCCAGAATAAAACATCTGGAAAAATTGTCACTCACTCAACATCAGACGCAGATAATAATTGAGACACCATACAGGAACAACTCGCTTCTTGGAGATATGCTTTTAGCTTGCTCTCCTAAGACCAAACTTTGCATAGCTGCGGAAATTTCTCTCGAGGGGGCATTTATCAAGACAAAAACAATTGAGCAATGGGGACGCGAAAAGGTGGACCTAAATAAAAAACCTTGTGTATTTATCTTATGAACAATAATATATCAGAAAAAAACCTTATAGAGCTTGTAAATATGGAGTTCTATGCTCACCACGGACACTTTGAAGAGGAGCAGATTATCGGCAACAAGTTTATAGTAAACTTCTCTGCAGAGACAGATGTAATTACGCCGGGAATTTCTGATGATCTTAAGGATGCCCTTAATTATCAGGAGCTGTATAACCTTATTAGCGAAGAGATGTCTGTAACATCCAAATTGCTTGAAAATGTTGCAGTAAGAATAATCGACAGGGTAAAAAGAACATACCCTCAGGTCAAGTGGGCAAGGGTGAGCATATCTAAGCTTAATCCTCCGGTCGGAGGTAAGGTAGAGGCCTCCAGAGTTGTTCTCTCATATTAAACAGATGTCCCGATGAAAGAGAAGAGTGGAAATCGTGTTGCCTTTCTGACACTTGGATGTAAATTGAACTATTCAGAGTCATCTTCGCTAGCCAGAGAGTTTGTCGAACATGGATATGAGAAGGTGTCATGCAACAGTGAGGCTGATATTTATGTTATAAACACATGTTCTGTAACCGAACATGCCGACAAAAAGTGCAGATCTGCAATCAGAAAGCTTCATAAAATAAATTCCGACGCAATAATTGCAGTAACAGGTTGTTATGCGCAACTAAAGCCACAGGAGATTCTTGACATAGAAGGGGTCGATCTTGTTCTTGGTGCCGACCAAAAGCAGAACTTGTTCATGAGGGTTGCCGAGTTGAAAAACGAAGGTGGCTTTACGGTGCATAAGGGAGGCAGGGCATTCTCCTGTGCAATTTCTGAGGTAGGGACAATATTTCCCGCATATTCATCAGATGACAGGACCAGATCGTTTCTAAAGGTTCAGGATGGGTGCGACTACAACTGCTCCTATTGTACAATTCCTCTTGCAAGGGGAAAGAGCAGGAACCATCCAATCTCATTTATTATTAATGAGGCAAAAGAAATTGCGGCAAAAGGGATAAAGGAGGTTGTGCTGACAGGTGTGAATACAGGGGATTTTGGCAAAACCACAGGAGAGCACTTTGATGATCTGCTTAAGGAACTGGATAAAATTGAGGGAATTGAAAGATACAGGATTTCATCTATCGAGCCAAACCTCATAACAGAAGAGATAATCAAATGGATGTCGCAGAGCATGAAGTTCCTTCCGCATCTTCATATACCGCTTCAATCGGGTTCAAACAGAATCCTTGCTCTCATGAAAAGAAGGTACAACAGGGAGTTGTTCGCTCAGAGAATTGAGATAGTCAGAAAATACATGCCTGAAGCGTTCATAGGGGTAGATGTAATTGTTGGATTTCCGGGTGAGTCGGATGCTGATTTCATGGATTCATATAATTTTCTGGAGAGCGTTCATCCATCTTTCCTGCATATTTTCCCTTACTCTAAAAGGAGTAATACGCCTGCAGCAGATTACGATAATCAGGTTAAGGATTCGGACAAGAGCTACAGAGTTGGTAAGCTCACAGAACTTTCAGACAGACTGCACGCAGATTTTATTGAAGCCAACAAGGGGAGAGCAGAAAAGGTGCTTTTCGAGAGTACACAGAAGGGGGGAAAGATGTTTGGGTATACAAGGAATTACATAAGGGTGGAGTTGCCCTACAAGCGTGAAATGATAGGGGAGATAGTGTCTGTCACTCTTTGAACAGGAGCTTTTCTTCTCTTGGTTTTACCTCCATCATTCCTTTCAGTATGGCATCTCTTTCAGCAGCTTTTTTTGCCCTTTTTTTCCTGCTCATGAATATACTGTTCAATAGCTCCCTGAACGAACTGAACTCCTCCTGATAAACCAATCCTAAGCCACTTCTCTGGCTGTAATCCAGATAGTTGGAGAACTGATCTGCAGAGTGAGAAAATGCCTTTGCCCTGAATCTACCCTTTTCGTCAAGTTTAACCTCTACGTCAATATCGCCAACCACACTACCCGATTTATTCACATACTTGGAACTTCCTATATTTCCGTTGACAATAACCTTGTTGTTGAATAACTGGGCAGAGACAGCTGCATCAAATATATCCCTGCCATTCTGACCGGGCTGGTAATTAAAGCTTAAATCAAGAGGAATTGCCAATTGAGTGAAAATCTTGTTTATCTGATTTGAAAGTATCTCAGTGGCATTGGAATACAATAATGTAGAGTTATTTACAATACTTGACTGAATGTCCGGTATGAAGCTGCCGGATACAAGTATAGACATTACCTGTTTTACTACTTTGTCCTCTGTGTTAAGTGCCGCATCTACCCTCGATTTGGTGATAGGGTCAAGATCAGGGATGTCAATTCCAAAACTTAGGTTCGGGTTCAACAATGGTCCGGACATTTTTATAAGGCAGTCTACATTTCTTCTGTTGCCAACAGAGCTGGTGTCAGAAATCAATGTGTTAATAGAGGCCTTTGCTCTGTAACTTGCAGTCAGGTTTAGATTGGTCCTGAAAATATCACCGTTGAACCCGATGTTGCCCCCTTGATGGATTGTGAAATCTCTGTTAAACAACCCCTGCAGAACAAATTTATAGTGTCCGCGGTCAATTATATAATCGCCATAAATGCTGAATATATCCTTTGAAGGATTAATTTCCAGTGCAACCAATCCGCTTCCGTATCCTGTTATGATATCCCCCACCGATTTATCAATTTCTATCATCATGGCAGCATCCGGAGTGATGTTTATTTTCAGCTTGACATCCAGCTCGGAACTTTTCTTGGTTTTCTTTTCATTGTTAACCTCCATGAAACCAAACTCATTGAATATATTCACTTTTGGAGGTTCAACAAACCGAAGCAGATCTGACCCTGCTGCCTCCGATGTAGATTGTAACGGTATATGGATTACTGTTCCCCTGTTTGATGTTGCATTGATATCCATCACTATTTTGTGGATGGAACCGTTTATGTCTATCGATCCTGTTCCAAACGCAGATCCGTAGAAAGAGGCATTGTCACTCTCTTTTGTATTTAAACTCTCAAGATTGGAGAAGTTAATGCTGACGTTGAAACCAAGATTATAGAAATGGTCATAATAGATGCCTCCGTTTACTCGTCCGGTATTGCCATAACGGTCTTTTATTATGACATTTTCGGCTCTTAATCCCTTCTCAGAAACAATAAGTGGCCCATTTAGTGTATAGCCTACCTTTGTAAAGTTTACAGTAAATCCAACATCGTTTGCTACGGCATTTGTGCTATTCAGTGATAGTTTTTTGAGATTACCGGTAAGATGAAGGTCTCCTGTAACTCCTCCGCTTGTCTGGGAGATAATATCACTTAGAAACGGTTCGAAATATGTAACAATCATATTGTCCAGCTTTGCTTTCAAGTCTAAAGAACCATCATTTGGCTTGTATGTCCCGCTAACATCTAATGGTGTTCTTCCCGCAAGATTGCTCCTTACAGAAACGTTAAAATGCCTGTTGCGATTGTCCCATTTACTTAGTATAAAAAGATCTCCGACCTCTTTTCCTGATGCAGTGACACCCTTCCCTTTCAAGTCAATAAGAAACTGCGGATTATGATATGCGTCCACAATGGATGCCACACCGGAAAAATTTCCTCCCAGATTGAAAGGCTTATGCATAAACAGATTGACCGGACCTATATCAAAGTTTTTTAATCTTATGTTAAGCGAGTCGCTGATATTCTCCGATATTGTGCCGTCAATAAAAAGTTCCTGATCTTTATTAAACAACCTGAAATTGTTGAAAGTATAAGTACTGTCCTTTACCTGAATGTCGGATTTTGCAAAGTTCCATTTCTGATTGTTGAAAACCAGCTCGGAAGGATTTATAGTTATGCCGAAACGAGGAGTGCTATTATCAGGAGATCTGGATATGAGGATATTTGATGAAAAGTTCAGGAGATTCTGCATCTCTCCCTTGTTGGAAAAGTTAATAGAAATGCCTACATTATTGTTCTTGGCAGTAATATCAATTTTACTACTATCGAGATTCGTGCCTGAGAAGACTAATTTGTCTGAAAGAATAGTTGACTGCAAGCCGCTCTCTGTTGATCTGATTTTCAGAAGAAGGTTGCTTGAATAGTTTTGTCTGAAAGCAATTCTGTTTGCCTTCAGTTCAATATCCAGCTGATTTTTTTCATCTACTCCGGCTATAAGTGTGCTATTTGCAGAAATGAAGAACCCCGGCATAATCAGTTCGCTTATAGCTCTGGAATCATAGAAGCTTACATTTAACTTATAGTTTTTTGGTTTATCCTCATATATGTAACCCTCCTTTTTTCTAAGCAAAGCAGAGGTGTGTTTGTAGACTGTTGTATTGAGGATCTTGTCAAAGAATTTTGTCAGGAAATCGTTTCCGCTATAGGTTGCCACAGCAAATGAAGACTTAAGGGAAATGTTGAAATTGTTTTGATTTGAGGCAGATTGAATGGATATATCGCCAATTGAATAATCTCCTTTGCTGTTTTTAAAATCGAGTGATTTAATATTTATTGTACCTATGATATCTCCTTTCAGGCTTTGTGTAAAGTTAGCCAGTGTCTTGAAGCTTACGGTGGAAATGTTGTCGCGCTTGTCAATTTTAAGGGCGGCAAGATCGGCATAGGCAATATCTGCATAAAAATCGTAGTAAGAATCCTTTTTTGATGACAAACCAAATACTCCCTGGAACAGAAAATCAAGATTGGGGTCATGACAGATAATTTTCCCATTGAAAACGTCATTTACATAACTCCCGGCAGCATTTATGTTTCTGAAAGGGTAATTGTTGAATTCCAGCTCCTTTATGTAAACACTATCTATGTAAAACTTGCTTCCTCCGTATGCCTCGTTTCTCAAAAGAGCAGACATTGTGCTTCTCAAGGTAAGTTTCCCAATAGACTTATTGTTTATCAGCGATCCAACGTCGAAATTTTCTGTCCTTAGCTTACCCTGCAGATCGAGTCCTTTCTCATTTTTATTCTGTCGTAACAGTATATCTACATATACGTTGCCAATATTTGATGTAAGATTTCCGTTGGCGACAAAATCGTTCAACAGTCCTGCGAGCCTTCCTTTAAAATTATATTTGACAAAGGGAGAGAGACCGGCAATTGCTTTTATAGGTTTTGTACTGTTTATTGTCGAGATTATCCTTGCAATATCAAGACTAGTTGTAGTACAATTGTTTATATCAATAAATGCCATTGTCTCTGCGCTCTTTGGAAGTCCGGAAATTCTTGCATCGAGATCTATAAAAGACAAACCCGACTCAGATGTGACCTTAAGCCCTTCTGTACTCAGATTGGCAACTGTACCGGAAACAAGTCCTGTGGCGTAGAACGAGAGTCTGTTGTCTGTTAGCGAAGGAGCGAATTTCCATAATGTAATAAAATTCAGGTAAGAGTTGTCAAGATCCATCTCAATGAATACCTTTTTGGTGAACTCTTTGAAATCACCTATGCTTTTATATTTCAGCGAGAAGTGATTGGCTTTCAATTCGGTATTTCCGTCAAAAAGGTAAAGATCGTTAAACCTGGCCTCATTTGGGCTAAGTTTAAGACGGGCATTCATATTTTTGACAGTGAACCCGCTTTTTTCTGCAAACCTTATATAATTTATGTCTGCCAACAGGGTATCCTTATCGTAGCGAACATGTTTTATTTCTGCATTTATGTCACTGAGTGAGAGATCTGAAAAATCGATAAACTCATCACCATTGTCCGGTGCCGAAGATGCAGGGCTGTTGTATGTGAATCTGAAGTTTGTAAGTTTTACCTCTTTTGCAGTAAGATCTAACCGGAATGCAGTTGTGTCTTCCGGGTTCTTTTTGCCGGATAACTTGAATATTCTGGCCAGATTGGATGAATGTCCATTTTCAATTAGCAAGTTGAAGATACCATCATAAAGCTGAACCTTTTGAAATCGGAACTTCTTAGACAGGAGATCTCTTGCTGAAAAACTTATAGACAGTTTTTTGCAATTGATAAGAGTGTCTTTCTTATTGTATAATATATGTACGTCATTAAGAATTAGCTTATTAAAAAAAACGTAGTAGACTCTTCCGATTGAAACCTCTGTATTAAGCTTCTTTGAAAGTACGTTTGTTGCCCTTCTTGCCACCCATGTCTGAAGGGAGGGGTTTTGCAAAGCGATATATGCTCCTATTGGCGTAATTGCAACAATAAAGAGAATGCCGATTACTATTTTCCTAAAAATCTTAATTTGCTCAAATTTAATCAACAAATTTAATCAAATAAGTGGAGCTATTTGTTAAAAAAGAGCCATTTTTGCAAAAGATAATTTAATATGAAAATTACTATACTTGGAATAGAGTCATCATGCGACGATACATCGGCTTCTGTAATAAGAAACGAGGTGCTTTTGTCCAACGTTATGGCAAATCAGGATGTACACAGCAAGTACGGAGGAGTGATACCTGAACTAGCTTCCAGGGCTCATCAGCAGAACATATTACCTGTGGTTGACATGGCTCTCAAGATAGCGGGGACAGGGCTAAATGATATAGATGCAATAGCTTTTACGAGAGGTCCCGGACTTCTGGGATCACTTCTTGTCGGGACGTCATTTGCAAAAGGTTTGTCCATCGCACTCAATAAACCTCTGATTGACGTAAATCATCTTCAGGGTCATATATTGTCTCACTTTATAAAAGAACCGTTAAAGGAGAAAAACCATCCTGCATTTCCATTTCTGTGTCTTCTGGTCTCAGGCGGTCATACACAAATTGTAAGGGTAGACGACTACCTGAAGTTTGAAATAATTGGTCAGACAATTGACGATGCTGTTGGAGAGGCTTTTGACAAATGTGCAAAGATCATGGACCTCGGATACCCGGGAGGTCCTGTTGTGGATAGGCTTGCAAAGGAGGGCAATCCTAAGGCATTCAGGTTCTCTAAACCAAAGATTGCAAATCTTGATTACAGTTTCAGTGGGGTCAAGACATCGTTGCTGTATTTTTTGAGAGACAGCGTTAAGGAAGATCCTGAATTTGTAAGCAGGAACATCAATGATTTGTGTGCCTCGTTCCAGCATACATTGATTGAGATTCTTATGGATAAGCTATTATTGGCGGTTAAGAAAACAGGGATAAAGGAGGTTGCAATTGCGGGAGGAGTCTCTGCAAATTCGGGATTGAGAGAGAGAATTCTCTCTGAGGGGAAATCGAGAGGATGGAACACATATGTTCCTGAATTCAAATTTACCACAGACAATGCTGCAATGATTGCAATAACAGGATATTATAAATTCAAATCCGGTCAAACCTGTGACCTGGACGTGACTCCTGTTTCCAGGATATTAGATTATGCGTGAATTTGAAATAACCACACCGCTTAATGTCGAGATTACTCGAAAAGAGATGATCGATACAGCTGCCCGTTCCATGGGTGTCTCTCCAAAATCTGTCGGAGATGTAAGAATAATCAGAAGATCTCTGGATGCAAGGGGGAGGGATGTATTGTACCGATACAGGGTTGAGGGATATTTATCAACTGAAAATCCGGTGGACAAGTATATAAAGATAAATTACAAAAATGTTGAGAAAGGAGAGCCGGTAATAGTAGTTGGAGCAGGTCCTGCCGGTCTTTTTGCCTCTTTGAAACTAATAGAAAGAGGATTAAAACCAATAATTCTGGAGAGAGGCAAGGATGTTCACTCCCGTAAATTCGATCTGGCTAAACTCAATAAGGAACAAATAGTCAATCCTGATTCAAACTATTGTTTCGGAGAGGGAGGAGCCGGAACATTCTCAGACGGAAAGCTTTACACCAGATCAAGTAAAAGGGGAGATATCAATGAAGTACTGAGTCAATTGGTTCTTTTTGGTGCCGACAAGGATATTATGATTGATGCACATCCGCATATCGGCTCAGACAGACTGCCTGCAATAATTGAAAATATCAGGAACCATATAACTGAACATGGAGGAGAGTACCATTTTAATACAAAGGTAGAGGATTTAATTATTGATGGAGATTCCGTTAAGGGAGTAAAATGTTCAGGAGGAGAAGAATTTACTGGAAAGGCTGTAATTCTGGCAACCGGACATTCCGCCAGGGATATTTACAGATTATTTGCAAAAAAAGGATGGCAGATAGAGTCAAAAGGTTTTGCGATGGGGGTAAGGGTCGAGCATCCTCAGTCTTTGATAAACAGGATTCAATATCATGGCAAATACCAGCCATTTATGCCAACAGCAGAATATAGCCTGGTGGCACAAATTGAGGGTAGGGGAGTTTTCTCCTTTTGCATGTGTCCGGGAGGCATCCTTGTACCTGCATCTACGGTGCCCGGGGAGTTGGTTTTAAATGGTATGTCAAATTCGCAAAGAAGCTCTAAATGGGCAAATTCCGGTATTGTTGTATCTGTTGAACCTTCGGATATTCCGGAATATGACAAATATGGTGTACTAGCTCAAATGGAGTTTCAGGGTGCAATAGAGAGGGCCTCATTTGATTTTGGAGGGGGTAACCTGTGCGCACCTGCTCAAAGAGTGACAGATTTCCTTAAAAGTAGACTTTCTGTCAATCTGCCTCAGACCTCGTATGTTCCCGGAGCCGTTGCTGCCCCGTTGGATGAAATACTGCCAAAATTCATTACCAGCCGATTAAAACAGGCAATGCTTGTATTTGAGAAGAAGATGCATGGTTTTATCACTTCTGATGCAATTATGATGGCTGTCGAATCCAGAAGCTCTTCTCCGGTGAGGATTCCTCGCGATGCAGAAAGCTATTCACATGTAACCCTGAAGAATCTTTACCCATGCGGTGAGGGTGCCGGATATGCGGGAGGTATAGTATCGTCGGCTATGGATGGGATCAATGTTGCTTCTGCTATTTGAGGGTACATGGGGACGCACATTGTGTACCTGTTTTCCGTTAAAAACACAAATTATGTGATTTTTTCATTGCATGGTGGTTGGTTGTGATATGCGTACACCAGATTTACCCACTTCGCTCTCAATTCGCTAAAAAACAAAGGCGACCCCAGGATTGTGCTTTTGCAAAGAGCTACAGGGGCCGCTTGTTGTTTTTCAAAACGCGACTTTCTCTTAGCGGGTACCCAACTGCTCATTGAAGTTTCCCAAGTGTTTAGCAAAAGGCTATATATCAAATATTTAGTGGCATAAAAAACTTTGATCTGCCAGTTGTTTTCACAACTATCATATAATGAATGTGATACCAAAATATTTTGTGAGGTTTTTATAGAAAAATTATTTGTAATGTGCTAATAAACAGGCTTTTCATAAAACAACTGGCAGATCGTACATGGAGCTGTCTGTAATAATTGATTAATAGAAAATATGCATATTCTTCATATACAACGAATTACTCACCTCTGCCAAAGTCACCGATCCCTGCACAAGACCTCAAATTGCACCAAAGTGTCAAAACAAAAAAATAATCAAAAATCTCTGTTTATCTACAGATAATGTGGTAATTAACCATATGGAAAACTTCAAGGGAGTTTTTGCCCAACCTAGCATAAAATGTGAATAACTGAAACAAATAAAAAATGGGTAAATCTGATATTTTGTCAGATTCACCCACTTTTATCATTATCGGGTACACAATGTGCGTCCCCGTGTACCCACCCGTGTACCTACTCGCAGCCGGAGCAACCGGAACAGCCGCCGCTTGTGCTGCAAGAAGAGGCCTCATTTTCGCCATGGAGTCCATTGGCAAGTTCTTTTTCACTGGCATCGCGCACTGCAACTACTGTACCTGTAAAGTGTAGGTCAGCGCCGGCCAGAGGGTGGTTGAAGTTCATAACAACAACATCTTCCTTTATTTCGTCGATAGTGCCTTGAAGACGGTTGCCATCAGAATCCTGCATAGGAAGTACATTTCCTAATGTAAGCAGGCCATCCTCTATCTTTCCCTCAATCATGAACATATCTTTAGGGAGTTCTACAATTGCATCAGGATTTTCCTCTCCGTATCCCTCCACTGCTGTCAGTTTGAAGTCGAAGCTGTCTCCTACCTCCTTGTTCGCTACATTCTCTTCGAATTTTGGCAGAAGATAACCTGTGCCAAAGATAAATTCCATTGGTTTGTCAGCTGTGACCGTTTCCATAACATCCCCGTCTACAACAAGAGTATAGGACAGAGCAACAACTTTATTAGTGCCGATTTTCATTATTTCTGTGATTTTAAAGTATTATATTTTGTAAAGTTAAGTGCATATGCAAATATTGTGCTAAATTTTTCTCCTGATCTTATATCCTATTGCAGCAACAAAAAGAGTTACGAGAGGGGTAATTATATTGAAGAAGCAATAGGGAAGATATGCCAGGGTCGAAACGTGTAAAACTCCGGATTGAGCAACCCCGCAAGTGTTCCATGGTACGAGCACCGAAGTAACGGTGCCCGAATCTTCCAACGTCCTGCTGAGTAATTCCGGTGCATAACCCTTCTTTCTGTATGTCTCTGCAAACATTTTTCCGGGAAGCAATATAGCCATATATTGGTCGGAGAGAGTTATATTACAGAAAATCGTAGATGCAACGGTCGAGCCAACCAATGTGAAGGTGTTTTTAACAAATTTCAACATCATCTCTGTAATTACCTGAATCATACCGCTTGCCTCCATTACTCCACCGAATGTCACAACACAGAGTATAAGCCAGACTGTGTTAAGCATTCCAGCCATTCCTTTTGTTGCCGTGAGTGTATTGAGCATTGCGTCTCCTGTATCTATACTCACACTCCCCGAGAGCATTTTCATGGCAGCGACAAAATAGATGGTGAACTTACCGCTTACTCCATCAGCTATCTGTGAACAGAGATCAGGCTGTACAACACACGCTACAACTGCTCCGATTACTGCAGAGAGAAACAGAGTTATGAATGGAGATACCTTTTTTACAATCATAACAATAGTAAAAACAGGTATAAGAAACAAAAACGGTGAGATCTTGAATGTAGTTGAGATAGCTGTCAGCTGACTGTCGATATTTACCGATGATGATACCGGAATAACAAATCCGGCAACGGCAAAAATAATGAAGGTCAACACAAAGGCAGGAACAATAGTAATAAGCATATATCTGACATGGGTGTATAAGTCGACGCCTGCAACAGCTGCTGCAAGGTTGGTTGTGTCCGACAGAGGAGAAAGCTTATCTCCGAAATATGCACCTGATATTATCGCTCCGGCAAGCCATGGGGCAGAGAAGCCAAGAATCTGGCCCGCTGAGAGCATTGCAACGCCAATTGTACCTACTGTGGTCCAGGAACTGCCCGACATTACTGATACTGCAGAGCATAAAATAAATGTAACAACCAAAAATACTGATGGATGTATTAGTTTGAGTCCATAAAAAATCATTGTGGGTACAACACCGCTAATCATCCAGGATCCTGTAAGTGCGCCAATCATTAGAAGAATGAAAATTGCCGATCCGGTCTTGGTAAGGTGATCCATCATACCCGCTTCTAGTTTTTCCCAGGGAACCTTAAGGTATCCGATTGCGATAATAATTGTTAAGACACTAGTTAATAAAAGAGATATCTGAGAGGGTCCGGAAGAGATGTTGTCTCCAAAAAAACGAACTCCAAAAGAGATCATAGCAACAAGAAAAATGATAGGGACAAACGAGATAAAAAGACCGGGTTTTTTCATATATCTGTTTTATATTCCGTTAAAATCCACAAATTCAAAAGCTAGAGTAGGAATCTGCCATCTGCTTGAATTTCTTGGATCTGTGCCAATTTCAATTATATTGTTCCACAAAGAAATAATATTTCCTGTTACATTCATCTCCTTGATTGGATGTAATATTTTTCCATTCTCAAAGTAAAAACCCTCTACCCCGAAAGAGAAATCCCCTGTAGATGAGTTAGTGTTTCCTCCGTTGAATCCGGTTATAAAGATCCCGTTTATACATTTTGATAAAATGTAGTCAAGGTCCTTGGAAGTTGAGGAATCATTGTCATTCATAAGGCAATTTAAAACAGAAGGTCCATCTACTGTAACGGGCATTCCTAGTTTTTGTGAGTGGTAAGTGTTTATGAAATATGTATTTACTATGCCATTTTCAATTATGTTCATTGGTTTGGTTGCAACCCCTTCACCATCGAAATATCTGGAACCAAACGCTCCAACAAGGTGAGCATTGTCGAAGAGTGTAAAAGATGGTGAGAATACCTGTTTGCCAAGCATTCCCTTAAGGAAAGAGTTGTTTTGCTGTATAGAAGCCCCGTTTAAGGCAGAGATTATTGGTGAAATCAGCCTGCTTGAAGCAGTATTCTCCACCACCATATTATATTTCCCAGATTTGAGTTTTTTGGGATTCAGCCTTCTGAGAGCTCTTTCCAGTGCTTTTGTCCCACATCCTTCAATTTTGAGATTGTTGAAAAAAATAGAACTTTCGTACCACCAGGCTTCCGGTCTGGCATCGCCACGACCCTTGACTGAACATTCGGTGCTGACAGTAAAGGTTGATTGACTACTTTCATCTTCAAAACCCTGTGAATCAATCATGTAAAAATAATCGTCGGTATCACCGTATTCGCTGTTCACGGTTATAACCCTTTTGTCCTTACCCAAAACCTCCGATGCACAAGCGAAAGCAATTCTGGATTTTTCTGCCGGTTCTATTGCTTCTACAGAGTTGTCGTATTGTTCCAGGTCTGCACCACCTCCTGTATAGTAGAGCGATTTGTCGGGAAGTTTGCGGTATGGATCGGATGTAAGCAACCGGGTTGCCTCTATTCCCTTTCCGATAAAATTTCCAATCTCTTCTTTTTCTGTTCGATTTGTGGAAAATGAACCGTATCTGTTGTCGACATACAACTGGATATACAGAGAGGAGCCTGTTGATTGCTGCAACCTGTCAAGTTTGTCGTTTCTTACAGAATATGAACACTGCTTTGCTATGTTAAGGCTTATCCTAGCTGCCTGACAACCCTTTTTTAGAGAAATCTCCAGAGCCTTTACAGCCGTTTCTTTTGGATTTAGTGACATTAGTTTTGAACCCCTCCTACAGTCAGTTTTTTTACAAGAACAGTTGGCATTCCGCAAGATACGGCACAATATTGTTCTTTTCCACAAGTCCATGTGCCGTTGTCTATGATAGAATTGTTGCCTACAGCAACTATATCTGCCAAAGCCTGTGGGCCGTTCCCGATAATATTTATATCCTTGATTGGACGGGTAAGTTTCCCGTTCTCTATGAGATATCCCGATTTAACATAGAATGTAAAGTCACCTGCACCTATCTGCACCTGTCCGTTGGAGAAATTGTCTACATATATCCCCTTTTTGACAGATGAAATAATGTCAGTTTCACTACTGCTCCCGTTTTCCATGTAGGTTGCACGCATTCTTGGCAGAGGCATGAATCTGAAAGATTCCCTTCTCCCGTTTCCGGTAGGTAAGGTTTTATAGTAACTTGCACTTATTCTGTCATGAAGATACGAAGTAAGCACTCCATTCTGTACCATATATGTCTTTTGTCCTGCCACACCCTCGTCATCGAAGTTGACAGAACCTCGGTTCCCAGGAATGGTTCCATCGTCTATGACTGAGATTTCCGAGGAGCATATTGTCTTGCCGAATTTGTCTGCGAAAATTGATGTGTTCAACCGGTTGAAGTCGGCTTCAAAGGCGTGTCCTATTGCTTCGTGCAAAAGTATGCCTGACCCGCCTGCGCCCATTACAACAGGAAGTTCACCTCCTTTTGGCTGTATTGCATTAAATAGAAAAGCTGTCCTTTCTACCACCTCTTTTGCGACCTCATTAACCAGTTCATCAGACAAAAACTCGAAACCTGTCCTGAAACTTCTTGAAGAGCTGCCGTTTTCGACTTTACCGTCGCTCTCCATGATGCAAGTAGCAGCAATTGATGCCATCGGCCTTTCATCGGAGGCAAGAAGACCATCTGAATTGAAAAACAGAATTTGTGTGGTAGAGTCCGATATTTTGGCAAGTACTTTGTTTACTCTTGGGTCAAGTTCAAAAATTTTTGAATTCATGTCTCGCAGGTAAGGAATCTTGCTGGATATAGGATTCTCTTCCCAAGGGGTGATAATTGGATAAAAGTTTGTGAAAATGAGGGGTTTGATTTTTATGGGAGGTACTGACTTTACACTGGAAGTTGCTATCTGAGAGGCTGCTTTGGCTGCTTTCTCCATCTCCCTCATAGTCGTAATCTCTGTGTAAGCATAGCCTGTCTGGTCACCAAAAACAACACGTATGCCCATTCCATAGTCGATATGAGACCCAGCAGCGTTTACCTCACCGTCCCTTAGTGCAATCTCGTTGGATATACTGTATTCAAAATACAAATCCGCATAGTCACCACCATTTGAGAGGGCTATTTGTATCAGCCTGAGGAGATCTTCTCTTGCCACACCAAAAAAAGCCATCGTTTTGTGAAGTTCTGTCATCAGATTTATTTTCTGCAAAGTAATCTAAAAATGCATAAATTAGCAAATTGTAATGTCATATAGCTATGGATCAACCAAAACTTGAAAGGTTGCTGAGAGTAATGCAGCTTTTAATAAACAATAAAAGATATACTGTTGAAGATCTTGCCAGTAGACTTGGCACATCTGTAAGAACAGCATACAGATATATAGACACTTTTAAGAATGCCGGTTTCCTGGTTAATGAAATTGACGGTATATACTCACTTAGCAAAGAGTCAAAGCAATTCAGAAGTATTTCGGAACTCGTATATTTTACTGAAGAAGAGGCATTTATTCTTAAAAAAGCCATTGAATCAATTGATGATGAAAATCCTGCCCTGGGGGGATTGAAGAAAAAACTCTATTCTGTATACGATTTCAAGAGAATCGCAGATGTAGTTGTGCATCCCGGTCAACTTAACATTGTTAACAATCTTATTGAAGCAATTAAATACAAGGAACAGGTAATACTTAAGAATTACCGTTCATCCAATAGCAGCAATGTCACTGACAGGTTGACAGAGCCATTTGCATTTGACACAAATATGGTTCAGGTATTTTGCTTTGAACCTGCCAGCAATCAGAACAAATTGTTTAAGGTGGCACGGATAGAAGAGGTGGTAAGACTCGACAAGGACTGGTGCTGCGAGTCACTTCACCGGAAAGCAAAGACCGATGTATTCAGAATTTCGGGATTTGACGAGTTTGAGGTGGAGCTCAGACTCACAATGCTGGCGGCAAATCTTCTAATGGAAGAGTATCCTCTGTCGGAACAGTTTATTACAAAAAAATCGGACAATGAGTTCATTTTTAAGACAAATGTATGCAGTTATGAGGGGGTTGGCCGATTTGTTCTGGGGCTATGTAACGAAACGGAAGTTTTGGGAAGTACTGAGTTTAAATTATTCCTTAGGGATAAAAGGGATAAAAGCAGATTTTAGCGTTTATGATTAAAAGGTTTGAGTATAATATTATTTGTTTTTTTTACCAATTTAGCCTAATTTTGCGAGGATAATTACCTAAGTAATACAAGTGTGTTTAGAATTTCTAAGGATATCTCTTTTGAAGATATTGAAAAAATAGTACAGGGCAAGGAAGAAATAGTTATAGATAGTGCTATAGCTGAGAGAATCCGGGAAAATTTTGCTTTTCTGGACAAATTCCGCAAAGACAAGATAATCTATGGAATAACCACTGGGTTTGGTCCAATGGCTCAGTACAGGATAGACGACGACTCTCTTATACAGCTTCAGTATAATATAATAAGAAGTCACTGTACAGGTGCCGGAAAACCGTTGGAAGACATATTTGTAAGAGCAGCAATGCTTGCAAGAATGAGTACCTTTTTACAGGGTCTCTCGGGTGTCAACATGGAACTTATAAATCTTCTGGTCAATTTCCTTAATCTTGAAATATATCCGATTATTCCTGAACACGGTAGTGTCGGAGCCAGCGGTGACCTGGTTCAGATGGCACATATAGCGCTTACCCTTATTGGAGAAGGCGAGGTAAGACACAAGGGCGAGGTAAGAGAAACTGCATCTGTGATGAAAGAGTACGGACTCAAGCCAATATCAATCTTTATAAGAGAGGGGCTGGCTCTGGCCAATGGCACCGGTATGATGACCGGCATAGGATTCGTAAATCTGATGAACGCAAAGAAGCTCCTTAAGTGGTCTGTTCTGGCCTCTGTTATGATGAACGAAATAACACACGCTTACGATGATTTCGTGTCGGAACCTTTAAATAATTCCAAACCTCACCCGGGTCAGCTGGCAGTAGCATATCAGATGCGTGGAATCATGAATAGTTCCGGTAGATTCAAGAAGAGGGAGAGCGAATTGTACAATAACAATCACAATGAGTCGATCTTTGTACACAAGGTACAGAGTTATTACTCACTCAGATGTGTGCCTCAGATACTGGGCCCTGTTTACGATACAATTGAAAATGCAGAGAAGGTTGTGGTAACAGAGTTTAACAGCGCTTGTGACAACCCTATAGTAGATGATAAGTCAAACAATATCTATCATGGAGGGAACTTCCATGGAGACTATGTAAGTTTTGAAATGGACAAACTTAAAATAGCAATCACAAAGCTGACAATGCTTGCCGAGCGACAACTAAATTATCTTTTCCATGATAAAATAAACGGAATTCTCCCGCCTTTCGTTAATCTTGGTGTTTTAGGATTGAATTACGGACTGCAGGCAGCACAGTTTACAGCAACTTCAACAACAGCAGAGTGTCAGACTCTTTCAAACCCGATGTATATCCATAGCATTCCAAATAATAATGATAACCAGGATATTGTAAGCATGGGTACCAATTCTGCACTTTTAGCTAAAACGGTTATTGAAAACTCATTTCAGGTTCTGGCAATTCAATATATGGCATTGATGCAGGCTATCGATTATTTGAATATTGAAAATGAACTCTCGGATGAAAGCCGGGTAGTATATCGCAATATCAGGTCGTTTTTCCCTGTTTTTGCAGATGATACTCCCTTACATAAAGATATTGAAAACACCATCAATTACCTAAAAGAGAACTAATATGAGATATGCTTTGGTAACAGGAGGTAGCAGAGGAATCGGACGGGCCATAAGTCTGAAACTAGCCACGATGGGTTTCTCAGTTATTGTCAACTATACCAATAATGAGGAAGCTGCCTTAGTGACCATGGACTCTATAATAAAAGCAGGAGGAGATGCCTCTATATTGAAATTTGACGTTTCGAACAAGGAAGAGGTTGACACAGCAATCAGAGGCTGGAGAGAGTCTCATGAAAAAGAGTACATAGAAATATTGGTGAATAATGCAGGAATAAGGGAAGATAATCTGATGCTATGGATGGAACCCGAAAACTGGCACAAAGTTATTGGAGTATCCCTTCACGGAATGTTCTATGTAACTCAGGCTCTCATTAAGGACATGCTGGTTAAGAGATTGGGCAGGGTAATAAACATTGTTTCACTTTCAGGAATAAAGGGTCTGCCGGGACAAACAAACTATTCTGCTGCAAAGGGAGGAGTCATAGCTGCTACAAAGGCTCTGGCTCAAGAAGTTGCAAGAAAGGGAGTTACGGTAAACGCTATAGCGCCCGGCTTTATACAGAGCGATATGACAAAGGGGCTGGACGAGGATATGCTAAAGAAACAAATCCCTATGGACAGGTTCGGAAAACCTGAAGAGGTAGCCGAACTGGTTGGATTTCTGGCATCTTCGGGGTCATCATACATAACAGGAGAGGTAATTTCGATAAACGGCGGTCTATATACTTAATGGTATGAACAGGGTTGTAATAACAGGAATGGGGATATACTCATGTATAGGTCAGAGCCTCGATGAGGTTAAGAGATCGCTTATGAGTGGAAAGTGCGGAATAGGAATTGATCCTGCCAGAGAGGCTATTGGTTTCAGATCTTTTCTTACCGGTATCCTACCTGAGCCAAACCTGACTCCTCTATTGGACAGGAGAAAGAGGATATCAATGTCTCAGGAGGCCAGCTATGCATATATGGCAACTGTTGAGGCTTTGGAAAATGCTCATATTGACAATGAATTTCTGGCCTCACACGATGTTGGGATACTCTATGGCAACGATAGCAGTGCACAAGCGGTTATGGAGGGAGTTGACCTAATCCGGGAAAAGAAGAATACAACATTAGTTGGTTCCGGTTCAGTTTTCCAATCAATGAACTCAACAGTTACTATGAATCTCTCTGTAATTTTCAAGCTCAAAGGGATTAATATTACAATTGCCGGTGCATGCGCAAGCGGTTCGCACGCTATTGGAATGGGCTTCCTGATGATTCAGTCGGGATTACAGGATTGCATAATATGTGGAGGGGCACAAGAGGTAAATCCTTTTTCAGTAAGTAGTTTCGACGGCTTGAATGCCTTCTCAATGAGGAACGAATCACCATCGGAAGCCTCAAGACCATTTGACGCGGACCGTGACGGGCTGGTTCCAAGCGGGGGTGCTGCATCATTGATTTTGGAGAGTTACGAATCTGCAGTTAAGAGAGGGGCACCGATACTTGCCGAAGTAAGGTCTTATGGATTCTCTTCTAACGGGGACCATATATCTGTACCAAATGTTGACGGGCCAAAAAGATCTATTGAGATGGCAATAAGAAACTCTGGCCTCTCCATTGAACAGATTCAGTATGTTAATGCTCATGCAACATCTACTCCTATAGGAGATTATAACGAAGCAATGGCAATTGCAGAAGTTTTCGGATCACACAAGCCTTATGTCGGATCTACAAAAAGCATGACGGGTCATGAAATGTGGATGGCCGGTGCCAGTGAGGTTATATATTCAGTACTAATGATGCAAAACTCTTTCATAGCTCCTACCATCAACTTCAAAACTCCCGATGAAGCATCGGCACAACTGAATATTTCAGAAAAATACGTGAATTATAGTTTCGATACCCTGCTTTCAAACTCTTTTGGTTTTGGAGGAACTAATTCCACCTTGATAATTAATAAAATTTAAAACTTCCTCATAACTATGATAGACGGTGCACTTATAGAAAAAATAAACACGATTCTGGCAGATGAATTTGAGGTGGATGCCTCAATTATCAATCCGGATGCTCCTCTTATGGAGACTCTGGATCTGGATAGCCTGGATCTTGTCGATATGGTAGTTTTGATAGAGCATAATTTTGGTTTTACTGTAAAGGCAAAAGATTTTGTCGGGATAAAGTCCTTCGGGGATTTTTATCAATTCATTAATTCCAGAATGAATGGAGCCTAATGATACTAATAAAAATTGGAGCGGAAAATCCAGAGGCGGGACATTAGGATACCTGTCATTTGTATTTCTAATTAAAACATTTGGCGTTGGGGCAGCATATTCCTTGCTTGCATTTGTAGTCATATACTATATCCCCTTTGCACCCAAAGCAACTTCGGCAGTATGGAAATATTCCAGAAGAATCTTGAAATATGGCCGGTTGAAATCCCTGAAGTTTCTCTATATGAATTTCTTTCGCCTTGGTCAGTCAATTATTGACAGGGTAGCGGTAAGTGCCGGAAAGTACAATGAATATATTTTCGATTTCTCAGAACCGGACAATGTCAAAAATGTTTTAAACAGTTCCAAGGGAGTAGTTATAATCGGGGCGCATTTTGGCAACTGGGAGATAGGTTCTCCTTTTTTTGACAAGTATTCCAAGGAGATGATGGTAGTAATGATGGATTATGAATATCAGAATATCAAGAAGATACTGGATGATCAGAGAAAGATTGATACTTTCGGCGTCATTCCTATAACCGAAAATTCCTTCTCTTATCTTTTTGAAATAAGAGATGCACTTTCAAAAGGCAAATACATTGCCATTCAAGGTGACCGGTTAAGTAAAAGCGAAAAACACATGGACATGGAGTTTATGGGCTCTATGGCTGCTTTTCCTTTAGGTCCTTTCGTTCTTGCAACAAGACTTAGTGCTCCCGTGGTTTTCTATTTTGCAGTAAAGACGGGCCATAAGAGATATAAATTTGAGTTTACCATGGCCGGAGACTATTCAGGCGAACCTCATAAGATGAAGGAGGTTGCACTTATGAAGGAATATGTTACTACCTTAGAAAGAATAGTTGGGAAATATCCGGAACAATGGTATAATTATTACAATTTCTGGAATAAATGATGAATAAGAAGTTACTGCTAGTCTCTGCAAATCGTCTGGCGGACCCATATCCGGTCTACCCGATAGGCATTTCATATCTTCAGACATATATGAAGAAGAACATGCCTGAAACAGAGGTATCATTGTTTGATATGAATATGGGAACGATTGATGGTCTGACTGATGTTCTTAAAAGAGATAATCCGGACTTTATCGGTGTCTCTATAAGGAATATAGATGGAGCCAACTCCTTGGACAGAACAAGTTTTTTACCGGGCTATAAAGAGATAATTGACGCTATAAGAGCAAATTCCAAAGGTATTGTAATTCTTGGAGGTTCTGGCTTTTCCATATATCCAAAAGAATTGTTGAATATTCTAAAACCGGATTACGGAATAATTGGCGAAGGTGAGGAGAGTTTAAGAAAACTGATCCTTAACCTGATATCTGGTGCCGAAAAAGACGATATTGAGGGTCTTGCATACTTCAAGGGAGAAAATATTGTGGTCAATAAACATATTGAATATCTTAAATCATTAGAAATCAGTTTTAATGAAACTCTATCTGATTTTTATTGGGAGAGAAGCGGCATGCTCAATATTCAGACAAAAAGAGGTTGCTGCTACAGTTGCATATATTGTTCCTATCCCATAATCGATGGAAGAAAGGTTAGGACCATGGATACTGACCTGATTGTAGGCAACCTTGAAAGACTATACAGGGAGAAGGGTATCAATTACGTCTTTTTTACTGACTCAGTATTCAACATACACAATAACTACAACATTGAACTGGCAGAAAAAATCATCAGAAGCGGAATAAAGGTCAATTGGGGGGCTTATTTTTCGCCACACAACCTTACTGATGATATTCTTGCACTTTTTAAACGTTCGGGTTTGAAACATATTGAATTTGGAACAGAATCACTTTGCACCGAACAAATGCACCGATACGGAAAGAATTTTTCGTTCGATGATGTTCTTCTAAACTCTGAAAGATGTCTTAAGCACAATATTTATTATGCTCATTTTTTGATACTCGGGGGTATAGGGGAGACCAGGAAGACTCTTATGGAGACAATGGAGAATGCCGGAAAAATTCGATATTCTGTTTTTTTCCCTTATATTGGTATGAGAATATACCCCGGGACTCCTCTCCACAGGATTGCAATTGATGAAGGAAAGATTTCACCGGAAGATACATTGCTGCAACCAACATATTATCTTGCAGATGGTTTTGATTATGATGAATGCAAGAGAATGGCAATTGAGACAGGAAAAGCATGGATATTCCCAGACGATCCGTTGTCTGAACAGATGGATGAAATGCGAATAAAAAGGAATAAAAAAGGTTTGATATGGGAGTATTTGAGAAAGCCTTGATAACCGGAGAGGGTATATTACAATATATTCCACAAAGACCTCCTATGGTAATGGTTGATACTTATTACGGGAGAGTGGACGATGCCTCATATACCGGATATACCCCCACTGAGAGCTCTCTTTTTTGTGAAGGAGGGTTTTTTCAGGAGACCGGAATAATTGAACATATTGCTCAATCTGCTGCGGTATGTGCTGGGGTTGAGTTTATTGACAATGGTAAGGAGGTTCCGGTTGGATATATAGGAGCGGTAAGTAAATTCAAAGTTTTCAGATTGCCATCTGTAGGGAAATCATTGCACACAACAACAAGGGAGGTTCAGAAATTTATGGATGTTTCTCTGGTATGTTCCGAGGTTGAGCTTGACGGAGAGGTAATTGCAACAGGAGAACTCAAGATTTTTTTACAAAATAGTACTGAAACTAACCAATAGAATATGCGCAAAAAGAGAGATATACAGAATTGTCTGACATTGGTTCACAGAAATAAAGTGAGGGTGAGGTTCAACGAGGTGGACTCAATGAAAATCGTCTGGCACGGGGAGTATGTAAAGTATTTCGAAGACGGAAGAGAATCATTTGGCGACCATTATGGAATAGGATATCTCGACATATATAATTCAGGATTCACCGCACCTGTCGTAGACCTGCATGTTTCATACAAACAGCCTTTGATATACGGCGACATTGCTGTTATCGAGACAAAGTATATATACAACCCGGCAGCAAAGATACATTTCGAATATAATATTTACAGGGAATCAGATGGAGAGCTTGTTGCAACAGGATATTCAATTCAGGTATTTCTGGGAAATGAGGGAGTGCTTGAGTGGAACAATCCGGAGTTTTTTCTTAACTGGCAGAAAAGATGGAAGTTGACAGAATAGTGAAAAAAAAAGTATATGTAGCAGGTGATTGTATATACAGCCCTTTGGGTTTTACAACAAGACAAAACCTGACATCTATTCTCTCTTACCAGTCGGGAGTAGAGAAGATAGATGATATCACACTGTATTATAAACCATTTCAGGGGGCAAGAATTATAAATGACAACTCCGACCTGGAGGAACGCATAAATTTATCAATAAAAGAGGCAGTTGAGTGTTCGGATATTTTAGATTATGACTCTTTCTTTAAGGAGACAATACTTGTGTTTTCCACAACCAAGGGCGACATTGATGCTTTAGAATCAACGGCTGAAGAGATAGACGAGAGAGTATTTCTGTCTAATCTTGCTCATAAGGTAGCACAATACTGGAATATGGGAATTTCTCCTTTGGTTATTTCAAATGCCTGCATTTCCGGGGTAAATGCAATAATCACAGCATCCAGATTGATTGAAAGAGGTATATGTACTCATGCAGTGGTAGTAGGGGCAGATCTTCTATCGCACTTTGTAGTTACAGGTTTTCAGGCCTTTCATTCAATCAGCCCTACACGTTGCATACCTTACGATAATTCAAGAGACGGACTCAGTCTGGGAGAGGCGATAGGAGCCGTGATTCTGACATCACAAAGAGGTATTTCAAAGGATCCTGATCCTGTTGTAGTGGAGGGAGGAGCAGTGAGTAATGATGCAAACCACCTTTCGGCACCATCACGTACGGGTGACGGTCTTGGAGAGGCGATGCTGCAATCGATGAGTATAGCCGTAGTATCACATGAAGATATTGATTTTGTCAATGCACATGGAACTGCAACCTTGTACAATGACGAAATGGAATCAAAGGCTGTTCACTGGGCAAACTTGCAAAGCTGTGTTATACAAAGCCTTAAACCATACTGGGGACATACCCTGGGGGCATCAGGAGTAATTGAAAGCATTGCCTGTTTCTGGCAGCTGAAAAATCAAATGTTATTAGGAACATTAGGTTTTAAAGAACTTGGGGTACCAATGATTTTAAATGTTAATGGTGATCACAAAGCCTTTAAATCTGTCCGATGTATTAAAACCGCATCTGGTTTTGGTGGGTGCAATGCAGCTGTTGTATATGCTCTTGAGTCTGTCTCAGGAGAACCTTCAACTATTCAGGAAAGGGGATGGAAGCTGATAGATTCATATTCACTTAAAGGAGACAAGGACTTTGGTTCAATTATCAGGGAGTGCAACAAGGAGCTGAATAACAAGAGCATGAAGTTTTTCAAAATGGACGATCTATCAAAGCTGGGGAGCACAGGTGCCTCGTATCTTATCAGGAATAACCCATGGATAGAGGATGTCCCATCTAAAAACAAGGGTCTCTTTATGGCTAATTTTAGTTCTTCTCTCAATACAGATATTAAACATCAGAGAATTATAGAAATAGATGGTGACAGTATGGCCAGCCCTGCTGTTTTTGTATACACATTGCCAAATATCGTTATGGGAGAGATATGCATTGAGCATAAGTTTCAGGGTGAAAATACCTTCTTTATATTGCCGGAGGCGAAAAAAGATGATGCGATTGATATGCTGCTTGGTTTTGCCGGCCATTCAGACCTCAATGTTGTAATTGTAGGTTGGTGTGAACTTATGAGAGAGAAATTTGACCTTCATCTTGAACTCTTTAAAAGGTTGGATTATGAATGATGAGATATTAATCACCGGAATAGGAGTTGTCACAGCCCTTGGAATAGGGGTGGAATCTCAGATAGAAGGCTTGAAATCGGGCAAAAGCGGTATAACACCACTCTCGCTGTTCAAGACAAGCCACGATGCAAAGGTAGGCGAAGTCAAGTATTCGAATGATGAGATAATTGAAATTCTTGATCTGCCAAAACAGAAAATCTTTTCCAGAACTACACTGCTGGGTTTACTGGCAGCAAAGGAGGCATTCGATGATTCCGGATTGTCAGAGTTAAAGAAGAACAATTATAACGGATTGAAAATAGGATTAATCTCGGCAACATCTGTAGGAGGAATGGATGTAAGTGAGAAGTTTTACAAGGTCTTCAGGGAGGATACAAGTAAAGGAAGACTAAGGGAACTTATCGGACACGACTGTGGTACCTCTACTCAGATAATTGCAGATTATCTGGGAATTACCGGGTTTGTAACCACAATAAGCACTGCCTGCTCTTCTGCAAACAATGCAATAATGCTTGGCGCAAGAATGATAAAGTATGGAATGCTGGATATTGCGATTGTAGGAGGCACAGATGCACTTTGCAATTTCACTATTAACGGATTCTCCTCTCTGGGAATTCTGGACAAAGAACCATGCAGGCCATTTGACGAAAGCAGGGCAGGACTGAATCTTGGTGAAGGAGCAGGCTTCGTGGTTCTCCAGTCATCAAAAACATTGCCCGATAAAATATACGGAGTAGTAAGCGGGTATGCCAATGCCAACGATGCATTTCACCAGACAGCCTCCTCCGCTGAGGGAGAGGGGGCATATCTTGCAATGAAAAAGGCAATTACGATGAGTGGTTTGCGTAATGACGAAATCGATTACATAAATGTACATGGTACAGGAACTCCAAATAATGATGCTTCGGAGGGGGCTGCATTGATAAGGATCTTTGGAAATAAGGTCCCTCCTTTCAGTTCAACCAAGGGATTCACAGGTCATACACTGGGTGCAGCCGGTGGTGTTGAATCTGTCTTTTCGATATTGAGCCTGTATTACGGATACATATGGCCAAACCTGAATTTTACCACTCCTATGGACGGACTTGGACTCATCCCAGAAACATCATGTATAAAGAGTGAAAAAATAAGATCTGTTATAACAAATTCATTCGGTTTCGGAGGAAATTGCACATCCCTTATTTTTAGCTCATATAATAGAAAATCTAATGTTGGATAAAAAGGTATATATAAACAGCATTGCCGGTATATCTCCATCAATGGCAGCCAAAGGTTTCTCAAATGTAGGAGAACCTGATTATAAAGAGTATATTCCTGATCCGGGGGCGCGCAGAAGAATGAGCAGGATTATAAGAATGGGTGTTGCATCGGCACTTATGTGTCTTAAAAACAGTAGTATTAATTCTTTAGATGGGATAATTACCGGAACAGGATGGGGGTGTCTCTCCGATACTGAAAAGTTTCTGAACTCGATTTTTGAAAACAGTGAGAGAATGCTTAATCCTACATCATTCATTCAAAGCACTTCAAATACAATAGGAGCACAAGTTGCTTTGCTTACAGGGGAGAAAAATTACAACAATACATTTGTGCACGGAGGAACTTCGTTCGAAGCGGCAATGATTGATGCTCTCCTCAAGCTACAGGAGGATTCATGTGACAATATACTTGTAGGAGGGCTTGATGAAATAACCCCGACCAAGAGTCATCTCCTTGGCAGAATGGGAGTATGGAGATATTCATCACCGGGCGAGGGCTCGCATTTCTTTATTTTCAGTTCAGCTTTTAGAGAATCATCAATTGCAGAAGTAGTGAACGTAGAGACATTCTCAAAGGAGGGTTTTCCTGCCGGTTACAGATTTGAATTCACCCAACTTGACAGAATACTAAGTGGAGTGGATAACATAGGAGAATTGACTTCAGATGCCAAAGTACCCATAGTCAACTTCAAGGAGCTTTGTGGGGAATATCCGACTTCAACAGCTTTTGCGTTATGGTTGGCATGCGACACCTTTAGCAAAGATCATGATATTAACAAGATACTAATTGTAAACAAACATTTGAGAGATCAACTTTCACTTATTTTTGTCAAAAGGGCAGGATTATGATGTTCATTGCATTAGGAGCTATATTGTTTATTGTACTGTTGCTTGTTTTTGCCGCATCATTAAAGATATGCTGGGGGATATTCATGCGTTCACAATGCAGAATTAAAACAGGTTCCCTGGAAATTGCCCTCACTTTTGACGATGGACCACACCCCGAACATACACCTGAATTACTTGATCTCCTTAAGGGAAAGGAGATAAAGGCGACATTCTTTGTAATAGGAGAGAATGCAGGGAAATATCCGGAAATTATAAAGAGAATTGTTGCAGAGGGACACATTTTGGGAATTCACTCATTTTACCACAAACCATCTTTTACGATACTTTCCAGACAAGCTGTCATTGAAGATCTTATCAGGTGCAGAAAGACTATTGAAGAGATTTCCAGAACAAAGGTCACTCTATTCCGTCCGCCTTATGGGGTAACAAATCCCAATATTGCGGCAGCCGTTAAGTTTCTTGAATTAAAATCCGTAGGATGGAGCATAAGGAGTTACGATACAACAGGCAGACCTGAAAAGAGTATATTGAAAAAGGTCGAAAAGTCACTCTCTCCCGGAGCTATAATATTACTCCACGACCGATTGCCAAACTGTACCTCGCTGGTTGGTAAATTATTGAATTTATTAGATGAGAGAGGATATAAAGTTGTAAGTTTATGAAAAAGGGTAATTTATATTTTTTATTGACTTTTCAGGCATTGATTCTGGTATATTCCAACGGATTGCTTGCTGAAGATAAGATGAAACCGATGTCTCAACACGAGATTTCAGGATTTGAACAGGCGCTCAAAAACAAGGGAGAGACCACATTTTCTCTGGAATCACAGTTTGTTCAGGAGAAGAATCTGGAAATGCTGAACAGGAAAATGATATCGAAAGGGATATTCAGATATATGAAGGAGGACAAGATTGCTTTTCTGTATGAGACTCCTCTTAAGTATCATATGATAATAAACGGAAGCAAGTTAAAAATTGTCAATAATGGAAAAGCTCAGACAATTGAACTGAAAAACAACCCTATGATGAAGGAAATGAAGGGTTTGATAGAGGCATCGTTTCTTGGCAGGCTTTCAGGTATGGATTCATCTTATAAAATCTCATATTTCCAAAATGAGAACAAGATTTTCGTATTTGTCGTTCCATCCAATAAAAGTGTATCTGAAATGATAAAGAAAATCTCAGTAACATTCGAAAAAGTCACACTTGATATTTTACAACTTCAGCTTGACGAAGGGGCAAAAAGTTCGACAATATATTATTTTACCCAACCAAAATTTAATACTATAAAAAGTGATGAAACTTTTCGCATACTTTAGTCTTATATTTCTGCTGACACTCCCTGCATGTTCTACACTTAAGGATAGTGTCAGGATAGGAAAATCGGGACGTAATGTTGTCGTGAGTGTTCCTCATGTAATCGATTCAATTCCCGACACACAGATTTTTGAATTGCAGATGAATTTCAAGGACGATGAATTCAGCGGATTATTGTTGCTAAAAAAGTATGATAAAGAGCACTACCGGTTTATACTGACATCTCATTTCGGACTGACCATATTTGATATGGAGATCAACAAGAGGGCATATGTAACTCATTATTGTATACAACCGCTAAATAATAAAAGAGCGTTGTATCTTCTGAGAAATGATTTTTCGATGCTGCTTAAACCAGATTTTTTCCCGAATATCCGCTACAATATTGATTCATCCTCAAGATTAACGGCTCTGGAAAGAGCAGGAAGTATTACAAAAACTGTAATGTTTTTTACCGGTTATAAAGATTCATGGCCATCTGTTCTCAGTATTGAACACCCACATTTAAAACTTTATATTAAACTAACAATATTACCAGATGCTTCTGCCTCACCTATATAAAATATTGTCATCCAAGGAAACAGACCGGATGGAATATGAATTTGTTGTGGAAATAAACCCCAATGACAAACTTTTCCTAGGGCATTTTCCGGGGAAACCTGTTCTTCCGGGGGTATGCACAATCCAGATTGTAAAGGAATGCATTTGTTCCGTTTTGGGAAGAGATCTTCATTTTATGAATATTTCACAATGCAAGTTTATGGGTATGGTTGACCCTCAGGTAGACAATCGACTAACAATTAATATCAGCTATAAAAATGATAATGCAATAGAGACAGTCAATGCATCGGTAAATAACTCCGGCAGGGTTGTCAGTAAAATAAAAGCTACATTATTATGAATTTAGTTGTTATAATACCCACATTCAACAACTGTAATACTCTGGAACGTGTTGTTAAGGGTTGTATGAACCATTGCAGCAATATAATAGTAGTTAATGACGGTTCGACTGACGGTACCGATAAGGTGCTGGAGAGGTTGACCGGTATCATGACAATAGCGTTTCCCGTAAACAGAGGAAAGGGGGAGGCTTTAAAGGCGGCCTTCCGCCATGCGGCAAAGCTGGGGTATGATTATGCCATAACAATAGATTCAGACGGTCAGCATTATCCAGAAGAGATTCCACGTTTCGTAGAGGCTGCATCAATGGAGAAAGATACATTATGGGTTGGGTCCAGGGACCTTTCATCTGAGAATATCCCACAAAAAAGCAGTTTTGCAAACAAATTCTCAAACTTCTGGTTCAGGGCTGAGACCGGAATAAAGCTTACAGACACTCAGTCGGGGTTCCGTCTTTACCCTCTAGAACCCTTTGATGGTATGAGGTTCATTTCAGGAAAATATGAGTTTGAACTGGAAGCTATAGTAAGGGCAGCCTGGAAAGGTGTTCCTGTAAAAAATCTGCCAATAAAGGTTTATTACCCTCCAAAAAACGAAAGGATATCGCACTTCCGACCATTCAGGGACTTCACAAGGATAAGCATACTCAATACATTATTCGTTATATACGCTCTTGCATGGTACTGGCCATTTCGTTTTATAAAGGGTTTTACACGCGAGAATATCTGGAATTTTGTTCGTGACAATATTACTCATTCAAAGGAGAGTAATCCTAAAATTGCTACCGCTATTGGCCTGGGTCTTTTTTTTGGTATTGTACCTTTATGGGGGTATCAGATGGTGACTGCTGTACTGACAGCTCATTTTCTTAAATTGAACAAACTGCTTGTTTTGGTTGCATCCAACATTAGTATTCCTCCCATGATTCCTTTCATATTATATGGTAGTTTTGCAACAGGAGCATGGTTTCTTGGTCTTCCTACAGACATTATCCCGGTTGAACTAACATTATCGTCCATTGCAGGTGGTTTGAAGACATATCTTATTGGAAGTATTATTTTTGCGTTTATAGTTGCATTTGCCGGTTTCATTATCACATACTCTCTGTTGCTGGTTGTTAGAAAAACTGAGAAATGAGCAGATTATTCATAACATTATACCATTGGTTGTCAAGGTTCAGGTGGTTGGTTTTCTTATCACTTGCTCTGATTGGTATACTTATGGTATACGCTTCGCTCCAAATAAAATTTGAAGAAGATTTTACCCGTTTTTTTCCTAAAGGGAATGCATCAGCAGAGAGCGCAAAGCTCTTTTCACAGATAAAAATAAAGGATAAGATTATAATCCTTATTAAGAGTAGAGACACTCTTAACATTGTACATGCTGACAAATTGATAGCTGCAGCAGAAATTTTCGAGAAAGATATTATAAGCAGTGCTGGTAGTGAACTTATAAGAGAGAGCAGGCTAAAGGTAGATGCATCGGAAAGAGAATCTATGTCAGATTTTATCTATGATAACATACCATTGTTTCTTACTAAAAAGGATTATTCCAGACTTGACTCTCTCACACAGGAAGAGGCAGTGGAGCAGAATCTCAAAGGAACCCTTTCCTCTTTGTTGTCACCTGCAGGGTACTCGCTCTCCACATTTTTTGGAAGGGATCCATTAAACATTGGTACTCCGGTTCTTGCATCTCTTCAAAGGCTGCAATCCGGGATGGAATACAATCTTGTTGATGACCATATACTTTCTGCCGATAACTCAACATTACTGTACATAGTCACACCGGTGAACGGCAGCAGCAACACAAGTGCCAATGATAAACTTGTCTCGTCGCTGGAATCTGCCAAAACAAATGTAGAGAAGAGTTTTCCGGAGACTGAGGTTTTGTTTATGGGTGGACCGACAGTAGCAGTATATAATGCAAGACAGATTAAATCGGACACTTTCACTACTCTGGGTATTGCTCTTTTTATCATTATCTTTTTTTTGTACCTCGTTTTCAGAAGAATCTATTCAATTGTCCTTCTGCTTCTGCCGGCAATTTTTGGTGTGCTTTTTGCCCTTACGTTTATCTCATTAGATCAAAACGGAGTTTCTGCAATAGCAATAGGCTCAGGAGCAATGGTTATGGGGATTGCACTGAGCTATTCTATACATATTCTCATTCATCTTAAACATGTCGGCTCTGTTGAACAACTGATAGATGAACTTGCATATCCACTTACTGTAGGGAGCTTTACAACAGTGGGAGCTTTCATGGGACTTCTTTTCACTCAGTCGTCGCTTTTACAGGATTTTGGTCTGTTCTCTGCCCTTACTCTTATAGGGACAACCCTCTTCTCGCTTGTTTTTCTGCCTCATTTTCTCAAAATTGAAAATCATACAGGTACCAATAAGGTAGTACAATGGATAGATAAGTTCAATGCCCAAAAGTTTGAGAAGAACAGATGGATTGTCTCAGTTATTGTCATTCTGTTTGTTGCTGGCCTCTTCCTATCCCCGGGTGTCAGGTTCGAAAGCGACATGATGAAGCTGAATTATGAACCAGAGAGCATAAAAAAGGCAGAAAAAACCTTTTCTAACCAATTCAAGTCAAATGAATCGAGAGTATTGCTTCTATCTTCCGGAAAAAAACTTAATGATGCCATAAAGACTTATTCTATATGTGATTCTCTCCTTAAAAATTTAAAGGACAGTGGAGTAGAAATTGAGAGCACATCTATAGGCAATTTGTTGGTTTCAAATGAGGAGCAGCAGGAGAGACTAACAAGGTGGAGAGAGTACTGGAGTGAAGGGAAAAAAGAGCGTACCATAAATATGCTAAACAAAAAAGCAGTTACACTGGGTTTTACACCTGGTGCATTTAGAGAGTTTGCCAACACCCTCAACAAAGAATATTCTACCATTGACTATGAGAAAGATTTTAATAGTGTTCCAAAGGTGCTTCGGGAGTGGATGGAAATATCGGATTCATCTAAACTGCTTATAACTCAACTTTTCGTAAGTGAATCGGACAAAAGAGAGGTTTATGATGAGATTTCTAAGGTTAGTGGAATTGTTATAATTGACAGGGCTCACTTTACAGGAATCTGGGCAAAAGCTATTAAAGAGGATTTTTATTTCATTCTATTCCTGTGCTCAGTACTGGTATTTGCGACCCTGCTAATATCATATGGGAGATTTGAACTGGCAATACTGGCGTTTATCCCAATGATGGTGAGCTGGATAATAATACTTGGTTTAATGTCCTTGTTCGGAATCCCGTTCAATATTGTCAATATTTTGTTGTCTACTTTTATTTTTGGTATTGGAGATGATTTCAGCATATTTGTGCTGGACGGGCTCCAGAATGAATTTGCAAGAAAAAAGATGGTTCTCTCTTCACACAAAACAGCAATCTTCTTTTCTACATTCACTGTTATCATAGGTATGGGCTCTCTTCTTTTTGCCAGGCATCCTGCCCTCCAATCCGTTTCGCTAATCTCAGTTTTGGGAATGATTGCTGTATGGGGAGTTGCATTTACTATCCAACCGATAATTTTCAGGTTCTTCATAACATCTCAGGTTGAAAAGGGACTACAACCTTATACAATATCAGGAGTACTTTTAATGTTGCTTACATTTTCTGCATTTTCAACCATTTGTATAGCAGGTGCAATATATATTGCGTTGGCAGCATTTGTACCTGTTCCTGCCAGATATAAAAAAGAGTTGTTCCATAAAATGATTAAATTGTTTGTGTTTTTGCCGGTAAGGTTGTCTCCGACAGTACGAATATTCAAGGAAAACCCATATAAAGAGAACTTCTCCAGACCAGCAATCATAATTGCAAACCATCAGTCTTTCATAGATATACTAATGTTGCTGTCACTTACTCCAAAAATTGTGATGATGACAAACAAATGGGTGTGGAACTCAATCTTTTTCGGACACATTGTAAGATATGCTGGCTTTATCTATAACAAAGGGGGGGTTGACAAGCATATGGACAAGGTAAGAGAAAGGGTGTCTCAGGGTTATTCTGTACTTATCTTTCCTGAGGGAACAAGATCTCCGGACCAGACAATCCACAGATTCCATAAGGGTGCATTCCTGCTCTCAAAAGAACTATCGCTTGATATTATACCGGTGCTTATCTATGGTAACGGCAACCTGGTTTCCAAGCAACAGCCATTTTATGTGAAGCATGGAGTTATAGGTTACAGGATTTTAAATAGAATTGCTGCTGAAGACAATGACTTTGGAGGTAGTTATCAGAAAAGGGCAAAGTTGATAGCAAATTTTATGCGGAGAGAGTATCAACTACTGAGAAGCAGGTTTGACACTCCGCAGAATCATTTCTTTTACTATGCAGTACTGGCCAATTACATATATAAAGGACCTGTATTGGAGTGGTATATGAGAATAAAAATGAAAATGGAGAAAAGTTACAGGAGTTTTCACGAGATAATTCCTTTAGATGCTTCAATAACCGATATTGGCTGCGGGTATGGTCCTTTATGTTACATGTTGGGAGCTCTATCAAAAAAAAGAGTTATATTAGGTATCGACTATGATAAAGATAAAATTGAAATTGCCTCTAATGGTTATTCAGTAAATGAAAGGATAAGTTTTAAAACAGCAAATGCCACTGATTGCGAAATGGCTGCCAGCGATGTTTTCATTTTAAACGATATGCTACATTACCTTCCTTTGTCGGATCAGGAGATATTGCTTACAAGATGCGTAGATAATATGAATGATGGGGGAATGGTTATAGTAAGGGATGGAGATGCCGGTAAGAGGGAAAATCACAGGATAACACGCTTGTCGGAATGGTTTTCTATAAACCTGATTGGTTTTAATAAAGCAGTTCAAGCCCCGTGTTTTACAGACAACTCACAGATGCAACTATGGGCCCTTAGTCTTGGCTGTTCGCTTGAAGTTGTAAGAAATGACAGATTAACATCAAATACAATATATATATTTAAAAGGAAATAAGTGAAAAGGTATGATGTAATTGTAATAGGCAGTGGTCTTGGGGGCCTTGAATGTGCACTTGTTTTGAGCAAGGAGGGGATGAATGTTTGCGTAGTAGAAAAAAATAGGCAGATTGGGGGACTTTTTCAATCATTTGTAAGAAAGGGCAAAACAATTGACAGCTCGATCCACTATGTGGGAAGTCTGGATAAAGGTGAGATACTTCATCGGTACTTTTCTTACTTTGGAATAATGGAGGCACTAAAAGTTGAGCGTCTTAATGAAAATGGGTATGACCACATTCATATTGGAGATGAACATTACTCTCTGGCTATGGGACATGAGAATTTTGTAGAGTCTCTTTCTGCCCGGTTTCCAAAGGAGCACGACTCAATAAAAATGTATAGCGATGCTATCAGAAAAGTGGGTGAATTGTCATCTGTAGATGTGCTCAAAACCGGAATCTTCTCCGGTAACGGTATGGATTATTTTACACAATCAGCAATAGCAGAAATTGAGAATATCACTTCAGATGCAAAACTCAGGGAAGTGTTGTGGGGGACATCGCTTCTCTATGCAGGAGTTAAGGAGGAAACGCCATTTTATCTGCATGCAATTACCAATAATTCAAATCTACAGGGAGCATACCGTTTCAGAGGGGGCTCTCATCAGGTAGCATCTGCATTAGCCCAAGAGATTAAAAAAAATGGAGGGACAATTATAACTGACTCAGAAGTAACCAGAATAGTTATTGAGAGGGATAGTTTAAAAGGAGTTGTTATTTCCAATGAAGAGATGATTGAATCAAAGTATGTCATATCAAACCTGCATCCGTCAAGCACCCTTAAACTATTGGATGAAAATATTTACATAAGAAATTCATATACCAAACGGATAACTCAGAGTAAAAGTTCCTATGGTCTTTTTTGTCTCTACCTGATAATGAAGCCGGATTCTTTCAGATATATAAATGAAAATCACTATATTAAAGGGATTTCTCCCGGTGATGATTATGCTCTAGTTTCAATGCAATCTCCAGAAAAAGACAGCGCCTATGCCGAGGTTGTTACAATTGTCACTCCTATGTATTATTCAGAAGTAGAGAGGTGGTCTGCTACCACTGTCGAAAAAAGGGGAGAGGAATACAGAGACTTTAAGAATAATAGGGCACATGCCTTGCTGAATTATGTCTCTGCATGTTTTCCCGGATTAAAAGAGAGTGTTGAGTATATGTATACAGCAACACCTCTGACATTCCGCGACTATACATCAAATCCCGAAGGAAGTGCATATGGAATGCAGAAAAATTATAAAACTCCATACTCTTCTCTTATTTCCCCAAAATCAAAGGTACCTAACCTGTTGCTGACCGGTCAGAACTTGAATGTCCATGGTGTTGTGGGAGTGACAATAACCTCTATGTTAACGTGTTCCGAAATTATTAAGGGTGATTATCTTGCAAAAAAAATTGGAAACCTGTTATGAGATTATTACTGAAAACTATTAAATACATCTTAGTCATTTTCTTGTCTCTTGTGATTTTGGCTGCACTCTACATCGTATATATCTACAATACGGCGGACAGAACTCTTCCGGAAGTCAGGATTCCTGAACCTCTGCCTAAGGTTTCTATACATAATGGGTATACTCAGTTTGACTCATCGATCCTTAAATTAAACAGATCTGGGTTATGGGAACTTCATCTTAAGGGTGATGCTTCAGAAAGAGGACTCGCATTCGGACAGTTGTGCAAAGAGCTTATGTATAAACAGGAAAAGGCATTTGTCGATCAAATCGTCAGGCTCGTTCCCTCTGCCGGCTACCTCAGCTTTTTAAAGTACGTTACAATAATATACAACAGAAACATAGGAAAGAATATTCCAGAGGAGTACAGAAAGGAGATTTATGCAACCTCGCTGGCTTGCAGTAAAGAGTTTGACTATATAGGGAAAGCCTATGACCGACAACTTAACTATCATGCGGCCCATGATCTGGGACACGCAATGCAGGAATATATGCTTGTTGGATGCTCATCTTTTGGAGTATGGGGAGGACTCACTCAGGACAGTTCTCTTCTAATAGGCAGAAATTTTGATTTTTACGTGGGGGAAGAATTTGCAGAGAATAAAATTGTAACATTCTGTTATCCCGACAAAGGATATAAATTTGCAGCTATTGGCTGGGCAGGAATGGTTGGAGTATTATCTGGTATGAATGAAAAAGGACTCACTGTAACACTAAATGCAGCAAAATCCTCACCACCTGTCTCATCCAAAACCCCGATATCAATTATTGCAAGGGAGATACTTCAATACTCTTCAAATATCGAAGAAGCTTATAATATTGCCAAAAGGCTGGATGCGTTTGTATCTGAATCTATACTCATAGGTTCGTCAATGGATGGAGTTGCTGCTATTATTGAGAAAACGCCCAAAAGTACAATCCTATATAGAGTTGATGGTGATATGATAATATCCACCAACCACTTTCAGTCCAGCGAATTTTGCAGCAATAAAGAGAATGAGAAGATAATAAAGAGCCTTGAGGGAGGACACAGCATTTATAGGTTTGACCGGATAAAGGAACTAATAGCTGCCAAAACTCCCCTTACACCATTAAAAGCAGCTCAGATTCTAAGAAATCCATATGGAAAAAGCAACAAATCAATCGGTTGGACAAACGAAAAATCGATTAACCAATATATTTCACACCATGCAGTAATTTTTGATCCACAAAAACGGATGATGTGGGTCAGCTCAGATCCTTGGCAGTTAGGTGAGATGGTAGCCTACAATCTGGATTCGGTGTTCAACAAGAAGAGTTTCAACACAAACTCAAATATGGAATCAATGACTATCGCCGGAGACAGTTCGATTGTTAATGGCAGCTACAGTAACGTATTAAAATTCAAAAAACTGGTTTCAAAATTCAATACCGCAATAAAAAAGAAGATACGGTTGCAGGAGAATGCTGCAGATTTGTTACTAAAAATAAATCCTGATTATTATTATTCATATCAACTGTTGGGCGAATACTATGAATCGGCAGAAATGTACGATAAGGCAATTGATATGTACACAAAATCACTTAAGAGAGAGGTTTCATCGAATGAAGCCAGGAAAGAGATAATTGAAAAACTAAACAAACTTGAAAAACTATGAAGCGAGATCCGCAAATTCAGTTCAGAAGCAGAGAGGAAATCAAATCATTTCAGGAGGAAGTACTCCGCGATGCAATGGTATATCTTGGAGAGAAATCTCCATTTTACAAAAGATTATTCAAGGACAATGGAATAGACCCTGTCCGTATCAAAACTCTTGACGATCTTAAGTTGCTGCCGACAACATGCAAGGCCGATGTACAGAAATACAATAATGACTTCCTGTGCGTTCCAAGAAATCAGGTTCTGGATTATGTAACAACTTCAGGAACTTTGGGAGAGCCTGTTACATTCATGCTTACAGAAAATGATCTTGACAGACTGGCTTACAACGACTTTATATCATTTACCGTTGCCGGTTGTACATCTGACGATGTAATACAACTGATGACGACAATAGACCGACGTTTCATGGCAGGCATGGCTTATTTTCTGGGAGCCAGAAAATTAGGTGCCGGTATAATCAGAGTGGGAAATGGAATACCGGAGCTTCAATGGAGTTCAATTTTACATGAAAAACCCAGCACATGCATAGTTGTTCCATCCTTTCTCATAAAGCTGGCTGAATTCGCCGAACAACATGGCATAGATTACAAAAACACATCGCTTAAAAGAGCGGTCTGCATTGGAGAACCTTTGAGAAATATTGACCTGACAGATAGCACGCTCACAGAAAAAATCTTTCAGAAATGGCCAAATCTTTCTCTCCACTCCACATATGCATCAACAGAAATGCAGAGCTCATTTACTGAATGTACACACTATTGCGGAGTTCATCATCAGCCAGACCTGATAATTGTTGAACTGCTTGATGAAAAGGATAATGCAGTACAGCCTGGAGAGGTAGGGGAACTGGTAATAACAACTCTGGGAATAGAAGGAATGCCACTTTTGAGATTTAAGACGGGTGACTTGTGTCATGCAATAGCCGAACCATGCGGTTGTGGAAGAAGCAGTATGAGGCTGAGTCCTATCGTGGGGAGAAAGGGACAGATGATCAAGTACAAGGGGACAACTCTGTATCCAAGCGCACTTTACGATATTCTGGATAATATAAGTGGTGTTGTAAACTATCAGGTTCAGGTATACACAAACACACTCGGTACAGACGGAATAGTCATAAAGATAGGCACACCGACACCTACTGAGACGTTTGAAAAAATGATAAAAGATCTTTTCAGGGCAAAAATCAGGGTTGCTCCTGAGATATCATTCGAACCTATAGAACTTCTGGCAAAATCGATATTTCCACCAGCCAACAGGAAAGCTGTAAAGTTTTTAGACGTAAGGGAGCTGCAGTAGCCCTTAAAACCGACAAAAAAGATTACTTTTGTCATGTAAAATATTTCGATATGAGGAGCAGGTTTTTAATAGTATTTTTATTGATGTTCTGCACGACAGGTGTCGATGCTTTAAAAAGTACGGAAGAGATTTTTTTTGCAAACTTGTCAAAACAATCGAATGACATTATTTCCATAACCAGTCATTTCACACAAACAAAATACCTTAAAGTTATTGATAACAAACTTGTTTCAGAAGGAACATTTTATTATCAGAAGAGAGGTAAAATAAGATTCGATTATGCCAGTCCAAAAAAAATGAGCATCATAATGATGCCGGACAAACTTCAGATAGTGGCAGGAGAAAAAAAGACTACATACGACCTGACAACACAAAAACCTCTTGCAGAACTGGCAGCAGTTATGGAGGCTTGCATAAGCGGTAAGATTAGGGAACTACCTAAAAACTATTTTGTTGAGTATAAACTGGAACCGGATAGTCATCTGATCAAAATAAAACAATCTAAAAGCACAGCAAAGAACCCTTATACATGTATCGAACTTCGCTTCAACCTCAGTAGTTATGCACTTGAGCAGCTTACACTTTTCGAAAAATCGGAAGACTGTACAATATATAAATTCATGAATATCACTGTAAATCAGAATCTGAAGCCTTCATTGTTTATGATTTAACCGAAAGATTATGTCAAAATCCTACAAAATTGCAGTTTTTTATTACACTCAGACACAGCAGCTTCTTAATATTTTAAAAAGTTTGCTTACGCCACTTGAAGCAAAGGGATACAATGTAATTTACAAACCCATAGAGTCTGTTATACCATTTAGTTTTCCATGGACCTCAGAAGGATTCTACCAAGCATTCCCGGAGACACGTCAGGAGATAGTATTTGATAATAAAGAGATAGATTTCTCAGATGTGAGTGATGCCGATTTGGTGGTTCTGGGCTATCAACCCTGGTTTCTATCTCCATCCATACCTGTTTCCTCATTTCTTAAGCAACAATCGACACAAAGTTATCTGAATGGTAAAATGGTGCTCACAGTTGTTGGTTCAAGAAATATGTGGATATCTGCCCATGACTCTGTTGAGTGGCATTTCTTCAAAGCCAACTGCAACTGGATTGGCAATATTGTACTGGAAGACAGGCACAACAATCTGGTAAGTGTCCTTACAATTTTCAGATGGCTAATAGATGGGCAGAAAGAGGCATCCCGCTATTTGCCTGAAGCCGGAGTTTCTCAACAAGATATTGACTCTTTGGCAGTTTTGGCTCCGGACATATCCAATGCTCTGGAAAATAAGGATTTCAAAACATTACAGAAAAAAATAGCAGACAATGGGAGTGTGGCTTTTCATAATAATCTATATCTGATTGAAAGAACGGGCTATAAGATGTTCGGTTTCTGGTCGGTGTGGATATTGAAAAAAGGCCCGTATATGTCAAAAGAGAGACAGTTCAGATTGACTCTTTTCAAATATTATCTTATGACCGTAATATTTGTAATATCTCCTCTCGGTACACTGTTTTTCAACCTTACCAACCCATTAAGGAAAGCCTCCCTGCAAAAAGTGAGGAATAAATATGTATATTTACATAACTAAATACAAACCTAAGTATGCATCCTGTTTATATAACAAAAACTTCTGCATTCCTTCCAAACAATCCTGTTGAAAACAATGATATTGAAGCATATCTGGGAATGATCGGAGGAAAACCATCAAGAGCAAAAGATTTAGTTTTAAGAAATAACGGAATAACATCCAGATATTATGCTCTGGATTTACAAAAGAATGTTACCCACACATCGTATGAAATGGCAGCTAAGGCTATTGAAATGCTTTATGACAAGGATTTTACCGTAGACCAGGTAGAATTATTGACCGCCGGTACTGCATCACAAGAGATGATAATGCCGTCACACGGAGTGCAGATACATGGTGAGATGGGAGGTAGCAACAGGACAGATGTAGTCTCATTTGCAGGATCGTGCTGCAGTGGTATCCATGCACTTAAATATGGTTACATGGCTGTTGCAACCGGTGATAAACAAAATGCCGTATGTGTGGCATCAGAAAGACTCTCTGCATGGATGACATCATCATGTTTCAAACAGGAATTCGAGAACCTGAAACTTTTGGAGGATGACCCAATAATTGCCTTTGAAAAGGATTTTCTCCGTTTTATGCTCTCAGATGGAGCCGGAGCCGTTAAGCTCTCCAATAAACCTGCTGAGGAGGGTAACTCATTCAAAATTGAATGGATAGAGCTTACATCCTTTGCTAATACACTCCCTACTTGTATGTATGCCGGTGCAGATTATGACAAAGATGGAAGACTCCTTGGCTGGACACACTTTCCTGAAGAGGAGTGGGCGAATAAATCGATATTCTCTCTTAAACAAAATACAAAATTGCTGGGTGACAATATTATCAAGCTGGGTGGAAGCTTCTTTATGGAGTTGGTTAAAAAGCACAATCTTAAACCAGAGAATATTACTTGGTTCCTGCCACATCTGTCATCTATGTACTTTAAACCAAGGATATTGAAAAATCTAGAACAGAATGGATTTCAGATTCCTCTGGATAAATGGTTCCTGAACCTCCCTAGTGTAGGCAATGTTGCTGCAGCATCTGCTTTCCTCATGCTAGATGAACTGGTCCGCACAAAAGAACTTAAAAAAGGAGATAAAATTCTTTTCATGGTGCCTGAGAGTGCACGTTTTTCTTATGCCTTTGCACTATTAACCGTTTGTTAAAATGAAAATAAAAGAGGTTCCGCAGGATGGAGTGATTCTTGAATCATCAGGAGTAAGGGATGTCTGCTATGCTGTAGATGAAAATGGCAATTATACTCAGGTTATCAGTGTTGGCTGGGAACCAAAAAATGACGCAATCAATTTCGCCTGGGAGGCAATTAATGAGGAGTGTGAACAGATAAAAGCAGAGGTGAATGCCGGGACGCTCAGCCCTCTGGCATATCATATGCACAGACTGGTCATGACACCGGCAATTCTGGCAGATTATTCGGGTTTTTCTAAACGTGAAATAAAAAGATTCTGTGAGCCCGGCACCTTTTCCAGTCTAAAATATGACGACCTTCTTAAACTGGCAGATGCTCTTAAAATAAGTGTTGAACAATTAATTTCTGTAGATTGAATATGGAACTGAACTTTACACACAAGCCTTCCGGACATTGTGAGAATGGGGTGGTAAGTAATCTTCTGAGGTTTTATGGAGTAGAGATGAGTGAAGCAATGGTCTTTGGTCTAGGCTCCGGCCTTTTTTTCTCACATATGCCCTTTTACAAGATGCATGGAATGGCAGTCACCTCTTTCAGACCTATGCCCGGAGATATTTTTTCAAGAGTGGTAAAGCTGCTTGGCATAAAGATGAAGCGTTTTAAGTTCAGAGATAAGGAAAAAGCCATGAACAAGCTTGATGAGATTCTTCTTCAAGGCATTCCGGTTGGCATTCTCGTTGGAGTATATCATTTACCTTATTTTCCCAAAGAGTACAGATTTCACTTTAATGCACATAATATTTGCGTTATAGGCAAAGAGGAAGATCAATATATTGTCTCAGATCCTGTTGTTGTAGATAAATGCAAATTAAGCAGCAATGAATTAAAACTTGTCAGATTTGCAAGCGGTACATATCCTCCAAAGGGAAGAATGTACTATATAAGTGATTTTAAAGGAATCAAGCCTGTAAATGAAAGTATGATACGTCAAGCAATCTTGAAAAATTGCAACCGTATGTTAAAAATACCGCTTCCTATGTTTGGTGCGGAGGGCATAAGATATCTTGCAAAAAGAATGAGAAAATGGGTATCGTTGTTTGGCGAGAAAAAAGCAGCACTTAATCTTGCTCAGGTAATAAGGATGCTTGAAGAGATAGGAACCGGTGGTGCAGGGTTCAGGTTTATGTATGCTGCATTCCTGCAGGAGGCTGCAGTAATGATAAATGAACCTCGATTAAACGGACTATCGGCAGAACTTACAGCAATCGGCGACCTGTGGAGGGATTTCTCATATAATGCAGCAAGATTGTTCAAGAAGAGAGATTCCGAAGTTGCAACATACGACCAACTTGCAGACAAACTGCTAAGTATAGCGGGTAGGGAAGAAAATTTATTCAGGGAACTGGAAAAGGTAGTAAGAGATGCACGATAATTTTGCAATAGAGATTTCTGATCTTACAAAGACCTACAAGGGGAAAAAACACCCTACACTCAATGAGTTGAACCTAAATATCCCTTTTGGATCACTGTTTGGGCTTCTTGCACCCAATGGAGCAGGCAAGACAACTACCATCAGTGCGATTTGCGGATTAAGGAAATTTGAAAAAGGTTCTATCTATATTAATGGTCTGTCTGTCAAAAAAAACCTTAGTCAGATAAAGTCAATCATAGGACTTGTCCCTCAGGATATTGCACTTTTTCCTACTTTGACAGCCATGGAAAACCTGAGAATTATTGGCGGAATATATGGAATTGCTGCTCCTGTTCTAAAAAAAAGAATTGATGATTTGCTTGAACTGTTTGACCTGTATGGTAGTCGGAATAATATAATATCACACTATTCAGGTGGCATGAAAAGAAGGATAAACCTTATAGCAGGAATGTTGCATGAGCCCGGGATACTTATTCTGGATGAACCTACAGTAGGAGTGGATGCCCAATCGAGGAAGTTGATACTGGAGAAGCTAAAGGAGATAAACAGGACTGGAACAACAATACTTTTTATATCTCATTATCTTGAAGAGGCTGAAGAGATTTGTGACCAGGTGGCATTTATCGACAACGGCAGGGTAATAAGCCAGGGTTCTCCAAAAGAGCTGATTGAAAGGAATTGCAAGTGCAATAACCTGGAATCGGTCTATTTATGTCTTACAGGAAAACAAATGAGGGATTGTAATGGGTAGATTCAGATATTTATTATACAAAGATTATCTCTTGCTTGTACGTGACATTGCAGGACTACTTCTGATGTTCGTTATGCCAATACTGCTTGTTGTTCTTATGTCAACTTTGCAAAACAGTACTTTTAATGTTGTAAATGACATTCATGTTCCGCTTTTATTAGTAAATAACGACAAGGGAGAATTGGGAGAAGCCATTGTCAAGGAGATTACCGGTTCGGGTATATTTGATGTGACCACAGAAGTAGAAGGAATTAAACCATCATTAGAAGAAGTTGAAAGAGAAGTTGCTGCCGGCAAGTTTATGTTCGGCATATTTCTTCCTGATGATGCCACAGAAAAGATACGCACAAATGTCAAAAAATATGTTGTTTGTGCATTTAACGGTATTGATAGTGTACCACCAAAAGAAAATGTGGAACTTTCGATATTTATTGATCCTACTACAAAAGCCTCTTTTTATTCTGTACTTATGAGCACTTTGAGGGAGAGGGCGCAAAAGGTTCAATTTGAATTCATTTTAAAGGAAATGACATCGGAGGTGAATAAATTGAGTCCCATTCCCATCTCTACAAATAAATTCTCTGGAGATCAGGTAACTCTCAAAAGCAAATTTGCCGTTCTCAAGGGCAATAAAATTGTACCTAATTCGGTGCAACATAATGTACCTGCATGGACCCTGTTTGCCATCTTTTTTATTGTGATATCGTTAGCCGGCAGCATAATAAAGGAGAGAGAGGAGGGTAGCTTTACCAGACTTCTTACAATGCCTTGTACATATACAGAATATCTTTTAAGTAAATCAACTATCTATACCGTTGTGGCATTGCTACAATTTGGAGTTATGCTGCTTATTGGTGTCTTCATTCTACCATTGATAGGACTTGAATCGCTCAATCTGGGTAGTTCTATTCCGGCGCTCTTTATCTTAGCACTCTCGTCTGCATTAGCAGCAATAGGTTTTGGGGTATGCATCGGCAATATCTCCAGAACATATCAGCAGTCTTCTGTATTCGGTTCAATTTCCGTTGTGATGATGGCTGCTGTCGGTGGAGTTTGGGTGCCCATATTCCTTATGTCAGATACAATGCAGCTTATTAGCAGGTTATCGCCCATGAACTGGGGATTATCGGGCTTCTACGACCTTTTCCTGAGAAACGAAGGCTTCTTTGCAATCATACCTGAATGTCTGGCATTGATTGCTTTTGGAACGATTTGCTTTATATTTGCAATAATATATAACAACAAACACCACCTCGACCTCTAATCACTAATTAGCATATTAGCACATTAACCCATTAGCACATTTACTACCATGGAAGAACTTATTCTTAAACTAAAACAACAAATTATCGATGCATTAAACCTGGAAGAGATAACTCCGGATGATATTGATACCGATGCTCCTCTTTTTATTGAAGGATTGGGATTGGATTCCATTGATGCCCTTGAACTTGTAATTTTACTTGAGAGAGAATACGGAATACGTATGGAGGACCCTAAAGCACACAAAGAGGTTTTCAAATCTGTAAGGACTCTTGCACAATTTATTGAGGAGAACAAAAAAATCTGAAAGTCAGTTTTACAATTCCAGTATCATAGCGGTTTGTGAAGGTTTCCCATGAACCCTCCCGGGTTGGAACCTCTCCATTTTCCTTACCGCCTTTCTTGCCATTTTCTGCAGTTCACTGTTATTTGTACCAATTATAACACCCTCTTTTGCCGACCAGATTTGTCAATAAAAAATTTTAAAACCAATCGGGATTCGGAAATATGCTCCTTAACAATAAGAGATTTGTCCAAATACCTGTAAACTTGTTTTCTCAACTCAACAACTCCACCGGGATATCTGGCTCCCTCCTGATTCTTTATGGATTGGGCAGAAGCTGCGAATACAAGCAACGACAGAAGTAATAAAAGTAATGCTGATTTCTTCATTTTCTGCAATATGGCTATTTTGTTTTAAATATCCAATATTTATTTGTTAGCAAATAAATTAATAATTGATTGTTTTTTGTACATTTACATTTCATTTTTTAAGTATTTCTCTATATTTTTGCGGCTTTTTCTGATTTTACACACATAATTTCTCATATACAATATCTATGTATTCAAATAGTTTGACAGATGCTCTGAAGTACCATTCAGAAGGGAGACCCGGGAAAATTGAGGTAGTCCCCACAAAACCTCACAGAACACAACATGACCTATCAATGGCCTATTCTCCCGGAGTTGCAGAGCCCTGCCTGGAAATTGAGAAAGATCCTCATAAGGCATATGACTATACCGCCAAAGGAAACCTTGTGGCTGTTATTTCTAATGGAACTGCCGTGCTAGGACTTGGTAACATTGGTGCACTTGCAGGAAAACCGGTAATGGAGGGTAAAGGTCTTCTTTTTAAAATATTTGCAGATATTGATGTTTTCGACATTGAAATAAATGAATCAGATCCGCAGAAGTTTGTTGAAGTGGTAATGGCCATTTCCCCCACATTTGGCGGGATAAACCTTGAAGATATTAAGGCTCCCGAGTGTTTTGAAATAGAAGAAAAACTTAAGGAGATGCTGGACATTCCGCTTATGCACGACGACCAGCATGGAACAGCAATAATTTCCGGCGCAGCACTGATTAATGCCCTTGAACTGACCGGTAAGAAAATTGAAGAAGTTAAAATAGTTATAAACGGTGCCGGTGCAGCTGCATCGTCATGTACCCGACTATATATGCATTTGGGAGCGCGTCTGGAAAATATTGTAATGCTTGACAGTAAGGGCGTTATATCAAAACGCCGAAAAGATTTAAATGATAGAAAGTTACCATTTGCAACATCACGTGGAATTGACACCTTGGAAGAGGCAATTAATGGGGCAGATGTTTTCGTAGGACTTTCGGTTGCCGGAACTCTTACAAAGAATATGGTAAAAAGTATGGCAAAAGATCCTATCGTCTTTGCATTGGCCAATCCCGATCCGGAAATCACCTACGAAGATGCAAAAGCATCACGTACCGACATTATTTTTGCGACAGGACGAAGTGATTATGCTAATCAGGTAAACAACGTCCTGGGTTTCCCGTTTATCTTCAGGGGAGCGCTTGACGTACTTGCAACAACTATCAATGAAGAGATGAAGGTAGCGGCCACACTTGCAATTGCAAAACTGGCCAAGGAACCAGTTCCTAATGAGATAGCCGCTGCGTACAATACTTCTGAAATCAGTTTCGGACGTGATTATATTATCCCAAAACCAATAGATTCAAGACTTCTGTATATGGTTGCACCAGCAGTTGCCAAAGCTGCAATGGACAGTGGTGTTGCACGTAAAACTATTACAAACTGGGATGGTTATATAGAACAATTACATCAGCGAATGGCTGCACAGAAATCGTAAAATGTAAATAAAGATTTAGAGCGGAAAACGAGATTCGAACTCGCGACCCTCAGCTTGGGAAGCTGATGCTCTACCAACTGAGCTATTTCCGCAATTCAGATGCAAATTTAAGAAAAGATGACCGATAATAAAACTGTTTCTTCTATTTTACAAGAAGAAACTTGTCTACAACTCCACCAACTCTATCTGCCTTCAATTTCAACCTTAGCTTTCCGTCTCTTTTCTGCCTTACTTTAGCAACCTCACTCCAACAGTTTTTCCCCTCCGGACTAACTTTGTCTGCAGGGCCTACACTCCAGCTATAGATTTTATACTCCCCCTGTTTTACATCATGAGCAGTAAATAAGACTTTGGCTCTTTTTGATGTAGCTTTATGAAAGAAATCTTCAAAAAACACCCCATTATTTTCGGACGATTTTTCCCATCTCCTTTTATTTAAGATGCAAGGATTGACAAGTAAACGATTAGATGTACTAATGTCAAGATAATCACTTATTGCATATAATGAGCTCTTTCCCATTCTTGCAAGATTATCTACAGATACCCAATCACCATCTTTGTTCTCCCTGAAGTATGTATAAGGAGTCTCAAATGTAATGGCAACAGTTTTGTCACCGAAACGGTTCCACATCCACCCCTCGGGGTACCTTGGCGCCATGTCGGAAAAACTCTGGTCTTTTGATGAATAGAATGGATTCTCGTTTATTGTAAGGTTAGAGAGAAGCAACTGGTTTCTATATGTGACAGGAGAGGTTGACTCTGCAGTGTGTATCCAGTATGTGGCCGAATTTGCGATTTGAGAGTGCATATTTAGAAAAAGATCAAATGGTCTCTCAGTTGTCAGTTCTGTCAGGATAGCCTTTAAAACCTTTATTTCCGGAGTGGTGAGCGAGTCCTCTCTGTCCCAGTTTATCTCAACATTGACTCCGGTTGATGAAGAACGAGAGTAACCCCCTATGACACCATCGGGATTGATCATTGGAACAATATAGAAAATAGAGTGGGAGAGCAGCGATCTTGAGTATTCGCTACCCGATGTAAGTTCATTTATCATAGATTCCAGGTGCCAGCTGCAAGGCTGCTCACTTGGGTGGGCCCTGCCATGTATCCAAATCCTCTTTTTGTTTTGGTCAGAAACTCTATTGTCTGTAATTGTAAGCATCGGTATAGATGCTCCCAAATGACTTTTGCCTATCTCACGATAATCTACATATTCACATTTTCTCCATTGTTCAATCTTATTTAAAAGATGAGAGTAAGTGTATGGGATGAAATGGCTGATAAATACGGTATCCTGTGTGAAAATTTTGTTTACCTGTCTCCTGTTTAAGTTCTCTCCTTCATCAAAGCGGCGGAAATTTATTCCATCGTATGAGAAGAAGGGCCTTATGGCCTCAGAATTTTGAATATTCAGGAATATCTGTTTGCCCTTTACGCCGTCAATCCTGAAATAGTACCATCTGGCACTTGGCTTAAGGGCTGTGTCAACCGGATTCAAAGGGTCGAACCGGGAACTGAGGTCGTATGACAAAGTTAAAATAGAGTCCTTTGTTGAGATTTTTGTCCATGTGGAATCAATCCTCCTGACCTCACCCATACTACCGGATTCAAATGTAGACGAAAATCTGACTTGTGATAAAAGAAAACCACTGCTTAGTATACTGAGCAGTAGCAAACTAATACTTCTTATTAGCATGTGTCGGATTTATTTTGGAAAATTATGTAAAATTACAACTCGGTGGCTTTAATTTTTACTACTTTTCCTTTATTGGAAAAAGCAAGTTCCGAATTATTCTTCTTCTTTTCTTGTATAAGACGTTGGAAGGAGATGTTCAAACCGTTGAGAATGTTATCTCTAAGTTCTCTAGTCTCTAATTCGCTCATAATTAATTATTTTATTGTAGGTTGGTTTATTATAAATTTTTGGCTCCATGTTCTTCCCGCCCTCAGCAATCAACTCCTGTGGTATAGTGGAGTTGTTTATTATCATCCAGTACTCACAAAGCGGAATATAAAGCGAAAATAAGTTTTTTATTCCAATATCGTATCGTCTTCTTATAACTTTTTCTTCAATATTATGTCCCCCCGATGCTACCCTCATCTTAACTCTTTCAATAGCAAGACTTGGCAGATTTAACCAAAAAAACACCAGTGAAACTTTATACCCGTTGTCTTGTGCATACTTTATCATTATTGCATGAGTACGCGTCGCCAACGTTGTTTCAAGTGCAAAATCTGTGCCGTCGGAAATAAGATTTTTTATCCTGTCAAGCATGATTTTACCCGCCTGTATTGCAACGCTCTCTGGTTTAAATGGTGATATTCCCCTTGCAATTTCATCGGCATTGACAAATTCTTTACAGTTCAGCATTTCGGGAAGTATTGTATATGAAGCAGTTGTCTTTCCTGCTCCATTACATCCCGATATTATAAAAAGATTGCCCATTCTAGTGTTAAAGTTCAAATTTAACCAATTTTCTGGTTCTTTGATGCAGTATATGCAAATAGGGCAAAATCACCTTTGCAGGGATCTGCAGGAAATACCTTTCTGAGAAATCTGGTTATCTCCATAGCAGTTGTAAGATCTGCTGACCTTCTTTGAGTTATTCCTAATTCTAGGGCAGTTCTGTGAACATGGACATCCAGTGGAATAATAAGATCGGCTGGATCAATATGTTTCCATATTCCAAGATCGACAACCCCGTCATTCCTTACCATCCACCTTCTGAACATATGGATTTTCTTGTTCGCAGCCTTTAATGAATGTGCCTGTTTAAAAATTATGTGACGAATATCTTCCGGTTCCAGCATTTCTATTGACGTGTTGTTGTCATAATACAACTTTAAATTTCGGCATACTATGGCAAAGTCACTCCATTTAATGGTTCGGTGCAGGCTTTTTTCTTCATCTCTGTATATGCCTGTCATTATATAGTAGAATGGGTTCCACTTCATCTCATCGAACATTCTGTTGCAGTCCCTGACAATCATATCTCGCCTTCCCCATGCAAGATGAGAAGATAAGATGCCTGCAATCTCAACGTCCTGAAGAGAGGCATCACCGGAACTTAGCTTTTCTGCAAAGTATTTTGGAAAGATTATAGGGTCATTAAGAAAATATTCAGGATTATTATACTCTTCAGATAACTTAATCAGATTCTCCCTTATATCATCAATTGTCATATTTTACAGCAAATTTTAATCAAAGGTACGAAATATGAAGCATAAATAAATGTAAAATATTTTCGAATAACTAAAAAAATAGTTGCATAACTAAGAAATTAGTTTTAATTTTGAATTAAACTTGTAAATGATTATAAAATGGCAAAAAAACCAGAAATCCGGGAACTTACAAAAGCAGAATTGCAAATAATGCAACTCTTGTGGAAAAAAGAGAAAGCATTTGTAAATGACCTTGTTGGAGAGCTGCCGGAGCCAAAACCGGCCTACAACACAGTATCTACTATCATTAGGATTCTTGAGAAAAAGGGATTTGTGTCTCATAACAGCTTTGGTAAGACACATGAGTATTATCCATTAATAAACAGGGATATATACCTCAACAGCTATATGGGGAACGTGCTTCAGTCCTTTTTTTCAAACTCCGTTCCCAATCTGGTCTCATTTTTGTCCAAAAAAGAGGGAATATCTCTGGAGGAGGCAAATGAGATTATGGAGATAATTGAAAAACAAATGTCCGCCAAGGACAATCATTGATTAAACATATTTTTATGGAATCAATAATCTCATATTTGATTGAATCTCTCTTTTGTGGAGCATTCTTCTATCTAATGTTTACTCTGCTTGTCTCCGGAAAAAGCAGTTATAACTTCCAGAGAGCATACCTTTTGATTTCTTCTATATGTACGCTCGTTTTTCCGCTAATATCCATACCAGTGAATTCCGCGTTGAAATTTTCTTTAACTCTCCCAGAGATTACTATTGTTGGCAAAGGTGTTGCTGGAGCGGAGGCAGAAAATATTGCAGAGTCGGGTTCGTATCCTCTTGTTGAAGTAGTATACTTCTCCATACTATCAATTTTTCTATTGTTTTTTGTACTTCAGTTGTTAAGGATATTATATATGTATACCCGCGGTGAGAAGAGCAGGAGGGGAGAGATTGTAATAATTTCCAGCAAAAGGGTAAGCTCACCCTTCTCCTTTTTTAATATTGTCTTTATCCGCGACGAAGATGACCAATTGGAAAACGAATGTGTGATTACACATGAAAAGGCACATGTAAGGAGAGGTCACTCTCTGGACATAATCCTGATCTCAATCATCAATACAATTCAGTGGTTCAACCCTTTTATCTATCTGATTAAAAAATCTTTGGTGTCGGTACATGAGTATCAGGCAGACAAAGACGTGATAATGAGCGGATATGCAATTAAGTATTATCAGAATCTGGTCCTTTACTCACAGTTCGGGGTATCTCCATTAATTACAAACAAGTTAAATAATTCACTAACAATAAAAAGGTTAAGAAAAATGGAAAATCTAAATGAAAAAAGGAATCGGGCAATATTGTTTGTCTCGGTCATCCTGATGGTCACCACCCTGTTTTTTGTAATATCGTGCAAAACAAACAGAGGCAATGTCGATGTTGTGTCCGCAGATACTCTCAAGACCGCAATCCAGAAGGCAGATACTGTTATACAACCTGTTGCAAAGCCGGTGGCAGACAAAACAGTAAATACATTGGTCGTTACTGGTATGAAGCCGGTAAAAAAGACTTCTGCCAAGACTGCTGAAAAAGCATATGATGTAATAGATATTGTAGATGATGCAACTCCTCCAAAACTAAAAGAAAAATTGGAGGATGAGGAAATTCCGTTTACAGTAGTAGAAGTGAAACCTACCTTCATGGGTGGGGACGAGAATACATTTACAAAATGGGTATTTGACCGTCTGCAGTATCCTGAAGCAGCTAAGAATGACGGAATCCAAGGCAGGGTAATACTTCAGTTTCTGGTTACCGAAACTGGAAAAGTGACAAGTGTGAAGGTTGTGAGAGGAGTTGACCTCTCTTTGGACCAGGAAGCAATAAGAGTTGTTGCGACATCACCTGATTGGACTCCGGGTAAGCATAAAGGAAAAAATGTTGCAGTTAGGTATACCTTCCCGGTAATATTTCAGTTGAGGTAGAAATTTTTAATTTGGTTATAAATGAGCAGATTACATATTTCTTTTGTTTTGGTGTTGATATTGTTAGCTGCCACAAGAGGCTTTGCTCAACAAGGGCAATATAGTAATGCAAGCCCAGAATGTTTGAAAAATTTATCTTTCTACAAAGAATATATTAAGCTGGAAAACTACCAGGAGGCGGCCCCTCTATGGAGAGAGGCTTTTCGTCTATGTCCTCCTGGTGTTAGCCAGAACCTATATATCGATGGACAGTATATTTTCAAATTCTTTATTGAGAACAACAAAAACAACTCAAAATTAAGAATCTCATTGATAGACTCTTTACTAATGCTGTATAATCTCAGAATCGAGTATTTTCCAAAATATGTTGCAACCGCACTGACATATAAGGCATATGATATGGCAAATTACCTCGATGAGAAGGATGCAGATGTCCTAATGGCTTTAGAGGAGACAATTAAAGTGGCAGGAAGTAAAACGGAGCCCGATATTCTTGTACTTGCCATGGAGAGAGTGTGTAAAATGTACACAAATAAAATTTTACCATCTGAAAAAGTAATAACTATCTACTCTTCTATAACACCGATCATTGAAAGCCAGATAAATTCCAATCACCCTAAAGCGAATCAAGCCAAGAGGGTTATCGATATAGTATTTGCAAATAGTGGAGTAGCAAATTGTGAAAATATAGTTAAAATATTTTATCCGAAATTCAATCTGAATCCTGCTGACAAAGAGCTGGTTTCAAGGATCGTTTCACTATTGAGTAATGCCGGATGTTATAATGAAGAGTTCCTGATAACCGCTGTTGAGGCCCTTCATAAAATGGAGCCTACGTATAAGACAGCAAAAGTTCTTTTCAAGCTTTATTCCGCCAGAGAAAAGAATCAGGAAGCCATGAGATTTTTGCAGGAGGCTATTGACAGTCCAGAATCAAATGACACCGAAGATGCCGATATGTTAATGCTAATGGCTACATATTACTTTAAAAAAATGGAAAGTCCCGCCAAAGCAGCAGAAGCGGCAAAGCTTGCCGTTCAGAAGAATCCAGCAGTTACCGGAGTATCTAATCTCCTTATGGCTACAATCTGGGCAAATCATAAATGTGTTGGTAACGATATTGAAAAGAGAGCTAATTTTTGGGTGTCAGTAGATTATTTAAACAAGGCCAGGAGCGCAGACCCATCACTTACAGAAGAGGTAAACAAACTAATAGTAACATATAGTCAATATTTTCCTTTGAAAGAAGAAGCGTTTATGTATGATATTATTGATGGAACATCTTTTACTGTTAATTGTGGTGGAATGAGCGCAACAACAACTGTAAGAACGAGAAGATAGAGAATTTTCTATCTCTTTTCCATCATAAAGAGCTCCTCCTTTATCCTTCCAAGGAACCATTCCGACCTGTTTTTGAGATATATCTCATCTTTGTCCGGAGTGGTTCCTTTTTCATCAAGAGCCTTTAGGTATCTCTCTAACAGAACTTGTGCATCCTTCAGGTTCTTCTCTCCCTTTTGCTCTCCCTTAGCCATAGCCATCTGATAGATAAGCTTCAGATTGTTAGGATTATATTCAAAAGCCTGTCTAAATGAGTCATACGACTCCTCATACCTTTTAAGAGCGCCTAATGCAATTCCCATCTGGTTTTTAATCATGTAAACAACTTGCGGATCGGGTTGAATCAGAACCAATGCAGTCTGGAAAGCCAATAGTGCCTCTTCACTTTTTCCAATCTGGTTTAATGAGGCTGCAAGATAATATTGAGTCTCACTATTAAGGGAATCTTTACTGAGGCTCAATTGCAGATATGGTATTGCAGTATCGGACATCCCAAGGAAATAGTGAACAGCCCCGATTTTCCTAAGTAAAGATGCCGATGAATCTTTATGAGCAGTCAGGTAATTGAAGTGGGGGAGTGCCTCCTTATACTCTTCCAGCTTATAGTGACAATTACCCAATTGCCTTCTTAGCTGAATATTAGATGAATCAAGTTCTACCCCTCTGGAAGCGAATATTTTGGCCGAATTAAAATCTTTCTGAATATATAATATCTGACTAAGAGTAAGTTTTGTCACAGTACTTTTTCCATTAAGATGGTCGGCTCTGTGGTAAAAATATAGAGAGCTGTCAATGTTTTCCATAAGCCAGTAACAGTCGCCCAGAATTTTTGCTGTATTATAGTTGTAGATGTTCTTTGAGTAAAGTTTCCTGTAAATGTTAATTGCATTTCTGTAATTGGTGCTGGATTGGTATATTGAGGCTAGTTTGTTCGCGACTCTTACATTGTTACTGTCCAGATCATACAGTATCTCAAGATTTGCCATCGCTTTACTAAGTTCTCCTAAATTGGAATACATCTCTGCTGCAGATTCAAGCGCTCGTCTGTTTTCTGTATCATAAACGAGTATTCTATTGTAGCAGAGCAGAGCCTTTTCATAATCATATTGTCCTTTATAGGAACCCCCAAGAAGAGAAATTAGCTCAGAATCCTGTAAGGAGGAATCCTTAACTATAGGTGACAGAATCTCAATCAGTTCATTTGTCTTCCCCTTTTGTAACTGAATATACAATGCTGAAATATCAGTCTGACAAAATAGGATTTCACATAGTAAAGTGAATGCTAATAGCGTTACTGTTCTTTTCATTACAAGAAAGTTTTGGGATCAAGTTGAAAAGTAGTTGGAGCAGTAAATTTCAAGTGGAGCAAAAGTCTGGATTATTTTCAGTCTCCTTCAAATTCCACACCTAGATCTGCTTTTGCCACACTTTTGCACAATTATGATTTTAACCTAATCTGCTCCACCTACTTTTTCATTTGATCCAAGTTTGTTCTATACAAATATATAACTAAAAACTTAGTTATACAAATAACAAAAAAGACCCTTAGCGGGTCTTTTTTGTAGTGTGTAAATAAAAAGATTATTTCTGAATCTTTTTGTATCTGTTAAGGAACTTGTCGACACGTCCTGCGGTGTCTACCAGTTTCATCTTACCTGTATAGAAAGGGTGAGATGTGTTTGAGATTTCGACTTTAACTACCGGATATTCAACTCCTTCATGAACAATTGTTTCTCTGGTATTTACGCATGAACGAGTTACAAATATATGCTCGTTTGACATATCCTTGAAGGCTACAAGACGGTAGGCTTCGGGATGGATTCCTTTTTTCATTTCAATAATTTTTATTATTATGGGGTTGCAAAAGTACAAATTATTTATTTACAACCAAAATTAATTTCTGTTACCTGCAAATTTAGCCAGAAGTTTCAGAATTTCAAGATATAACCATACAAGGGTAACCATGAGTCCAAATGCACCGTACCACTCCATATACTTAGGAGCACCTGCCTCCGAAGCCTTTTCTATGAAGTTGAAGTCAAGTAGCAGCATAAATGCAGCAACGCCAACGATAACCAGACTTATCCCAATGCTGAGAGGTCCGCTGTTATGTAACATTGTAAGATTGACACCGAACATACTCAGGATCCATGTCGAAATATAATAAAGCATGATTGTTCCAATCGCTATCATCATTATCCTTGCAAACTTTCCATCTACCTTTATGATTTTAGCTCTGTAAATCAACAACATTACAACTGCGGTAAGCATTGTAAGAAGGGTTGCATTCATTACTATACCGGGAGCCTTTGTAGCAAAGGCCTGACTGAAAATTGCCGATATTCCACCAAGGAAAAGACCCTCCAGAACAGCATAGACTGGAGCAAGATACTGTGCCCATATAGGTTTGAAGCTTATAATAATTGCCAGAACAAAGCCACCGATTGCTCCTCCATACATCCAAGGTTGAACGGATGCCGGATTGATGGCCTCATAAGCCACTTTCCAGGTGTACATTGCGCCAATTAGGACCATGAAAATTAAAATGAGAGATTTTATTGCAGTTCCCCCAACTGTCATAACACCTGTTTCTTCTGCAGTTACAGTGTTCCTGAATACTTTTTCACTAAAAACCGGATTTGCCATTTTCTATAAATGTTTTAAACTTGTTACTTACTATTTACAACGGAACATCTGTTCGTCATACAAAAGGAATTTTTTTGCTTTTCTGATCCACTTTTGCTCCTCAATCTTCATATGCTCCTTTGCAGACTCCCAATCTTGCTTGCCCTTTACGTAATCTATCAAGAGCTTGTCGCCGAGCAGCAGCTCAATTGCACTTTTGTCATTTCCGGATTCATATTTTCCTTCAAGAAAAGCAAATTCCTTGCAGTTGTCAGCTACGAAACGCATAATTTGCAAATTGTGTGCCAGTGAATGATATTGAACACCCGGTACTGGATGCAGCTGGAAACCAAAGCAGGCCTCACCCATGTGTTTATGAAAAACGGGGATGAATTTCTGCCAGCGAACATAAACGGCTGGGTCCGAAATCGGATTATCAGGGTCGTTCCAGCCTTTTAACCCTTTCTGCTTGTTATAATTAATAAGATTCGACATGAAAGGCGCACCAAACTGTTCAAACGGACGTGTTGTCCCCCGTCCCTCACTCACGTTTGTACCTTCCCAAAGCACTTGTCCGCTGTAAAAATGGCTTGTAAAAAGACCCGGGAAGTTTGGAGAAGGAGGGATGCTCCAGGAGAGAAGGTCCTTGGATACCTTTTCTGCACAATAAGATATTATATGAAGGGGAAATTTTGCATTTAGCTCGTTGTAAAGAAGATATGCAAACTCACCTATTGTAAGTCCATGTCTGTGCGCTATTCCTTCAATTCCGATGAATGATGCATACTCTTTCCTCAGCATTGTACCCTCGACTTGGCGTCCTGCTGGATTCAACCTGTCGATAATATAAATGGGCAGATTAAGGTTCTCCTTTTTAAGAATCTTGAAAAGATTAAAGATTGTAGAATTGAAAGTGTAGCATCTTATGCCAACATCCTGAAGTTCAATCACTAAACCATCGATGTCTTTTAATTTCTTCAGCTGAATGGTAAGTGACTCCTCAGATGATCCATATAACGATACAAATTCACACTTACCCATACCAAGATCTTTATAAGCCTCTGTTTTGTCTAGTTTTACCTGATCCTGAAGCTCGCCGAATAGACCATGTTCGGGCATAAAGACTCTTTTTAGAACACCTTTCTTGAAAAGAGTTTCAAAAAGGTACTCACCTGTTTCAGGGTGCCAAGCAACCTGATTACAAAGTAATGCCAACTTGCCGCTTCTTAGAATAGTGTCCGGCTGTTCAAGCAGGGGTGATGTTCTGAACGAAAACATATTGCTTATATTTTATTAATAATCTGGTGTACCTTTTCTATTACCTCTTTTGCAATTTTATCTGCGGCCTCTTCTGTAGGAGCTTCAGCATAAATTCGTATTATAGGCTCTGTATTTGACTTGCGTAAATGAACCCACTTTCTTTCACTGTCAAAATCAACCTTGACTCCGTCTATGTCGGTAACCCTGTGCTCCTTATATAACTCTTTAACCTTTAACAAAATCTCATCTACATTTACCTTTGGTGATAGTTCAATCTTGTTCTTTGATATAAAGTAAACAGGATATTGCGCTTTTAGTTCGGAAACCTTAACTTTTTTGTTAGCGAGCAGGCTTAAAAACAGTGCTGTACCAATCAGAGAATCCCTTCCGTAATGAAGATCGGGAACTATGACACCTCCATTGCCCTCACCACCTATTACAGCAGATACCCTCTTCATTTCAGTAACAACATTAACCTCTCCCACAGCTGAAGGGTGATAATTGCATCCTGCTTTCTCGGTTATATCCCTTAATGCCCTGGAAGATGAAAGATTAGATACAGTGTTCCCTTTTTTGTGTTGCAGAACATAGTCTGCAACAGCAACCAAAGTATACTCCTCACCAAAAGGAGAACCATCTTCACACATTATTGCAAGCCTGTCAACATCGGGATCAACTGAAATTCCTAAATCTGCACCCTCTTCTACTACTTTGGCCGATAATTCTGTGAGATGCTCCGGAAGTGGTTCCGGATTGTGGGCAAAATGACCGGTTGGATCACAATTTACCTTAACACAAGCAACTCCTAAAGCCTCCAGAAGAGCTGGCATGACAACTCCGCCTACCGAGTTCACTGCATCCAGAACAACTGTGAATCCTGCTCTGTATATGGCCTCTGTGTCTACCAAAGGATGTGAAAGAACTGCCTCTATATGTTGTTTTGTAAAATCTTCGGTTGTCAGTGATCCAAGACCATCTACTTCTGAAAAGCTGAACTCCTCATTGTCAGCTGCCTTTAAGAGCAATTCACCCTCTGCAGCATCCAGGAACTCTCCCTTTTCATTTAATAGCTTAAGGGCATTCCACTGCTTTGGATTGTGAGATGCTGTCAGGATTATGCCACCGTCAGCTTTTTCAAAAACAACAGCCATTTCAACAGTAGGGGTAGAGGCAAGTCCAGCGTTGACCACATCTATGCCACATGCCATCAAGGTGCCGCAGACAAGCTGGTCCACCATTTGTCCCGATATCCTTGCATCCCTTCCAACAACAACTTTATATCTATCCCTATGGCCTATTCTTATCTTAAGACGGCTCGAATATGCTGCTATAAACTTTACGGTGTCAATTGGCGTAAGTGCATTACCGGCCTCTCCACCGATTGTGCCCCTTATACCTGAAATAGATTTTATTAACGTCATAGAGAATAAATTAACGCATTATTTTAAACATAAATATTGGATGTTAAGGTAACTAATTTTACCTCAACACCCAATACTTCTAAAAATTTATTATGCGGGAAGTGCAAGGAAAGCGGCTGCAAATGCCAGAATAGCATATAGTTCGGGAAAAACACCAAGAATCATTGTCTTTCCGAATACGTCGTTTCCGTTACCCATCTCAACGATACCGTTAGAAACAAGAGAGGCTTGCTGTATAGCAGAAATCAGACCTACAAAACCAAGGCCGATACCTACAGCCAGAATTGCCAGGCCCTGACCTAAACTTAGAACAGGCATCTCATTGAGTTTGCTCAAAGTAAGAAAGAATCCTGCAAAACCATAAAGACCCTGTGTTGAGGGAAGAGCACAAAGAATCATTGAAGAACCAAAGATTTCTGGGTTCTTTTTAAGAGCACCTATGGTAGCGTTTCCGCCCATAGTCACTCCAATTGCGCTGCCTATACAAGCCAGTGTAAGCATGAATGCCAGACCGGCATAGGCTAAGATTTGGGGTAATGTTTGTTCCATAATTGTTTAATTTATTTATCTGATTTTATTAATGATTATTGTATGTTTATTTGCTTAAAGGTCTGAAAGCCTTACCTCCTCCTGTAAAACCCGCATTTTTATAAAACTCCACAAAAGTCAGACGCATAGGGTGTACAAAAGCGCCCAGACATGATAGAGCCAATACGGCTGTGTGGCCCACAAGGAGAAATAGTCCGGCAAAGAGCCAGCCTACATAAGGGAGACCAAGCATGCCCATAGCTACCGAGTTTACAACCATCCCAAGGATGCCACCCGATGTAGCCAGACCAAAAAGACGGATATATGAAAGCATATCGCCAAAAACTCCTGTTATGTCGTAAAAAGATACGGTGCCCTTAAGGATCCTTATTATAAAATTGCCCTCAACCGATGAAAAGAGGAGAATTAAAAGTGCTCCAAAAAAGCCTATAAACTTAACATATGGAGGAAGTACCAGTTCAGGAACCATTGTACCCGCATAAGCAAGAGATGCCCATATTATGACAATTGTCCAACCAATGTTGCTCATTCCATACTGCCAGCCCTTTCTTATCATCGAATCTATGGCTGTTATTAATCTTGCTGTAATAATATGTACCAATCCAAAGATTATGGCGAACCAGAACATTTTGAGATCGGAGAAGAAAAGAGCCTTTGTGGAATCTGTAAGAGGCAGTATTTCAGCTAGTTTAGCTCCGAAAAATGTTCCTGAAAGTGAAGCCATTATAACAGCACCCAAACCTAACAACTGAACAAGAGTAAGATAAGATTTCATTTTTGGTATCTTGAATTTGGCAAGCCCTGCTCCAACCAGTAATACAAGGCCATAGCCCATGTCGCCAAGGCAGAAACCAAAAAACAGCATATAAAATGGAGCAAAATACGGTGTGAGATCAAGTTCTCCATATTTCGGCAGCATATAAAGCTCACCTATAGGTTCGTATAACTTCGCGAAAAAGTTGTTTTTCAATTTAACAGGAGGGTTGTCTTGTTCCACAGCCTCTTCTGCCATGTAGTAAATGCCTTCATTATCAAGAAAATCCGCAACAACTTTATTTTCATCTACGGGCGCGTATCCGGTTAGTATAGCTATGGTGCCCTCTGCCTCTTTTTGAGATGAGGAGTTGGCAAGATAGAGATCCAATTCACCTCCAATCTCACTTGATCTTTTATCAAGTATTCCTATGACGGAAGTTAGCGCTTCCAGCCTTTTGTTATTTAGCTCAATATTCTTCTGAAGGTTATCAATTTTTATATCCAGCAGATTGAATGATGTCTGTGGAAACTTGCTTTCAGGGATGTCGAATTTGAGCTCCTCGCCAACAGGATTAAGTATTACAAAATAGTGCTTTCCCTTACTCTGATTAAGAGTATGTATAAGATAACGGGAACTCCAGTCCTGATTAAATCTCTTATCGGAAATTGAGTAGAAGTGAAGGTCGTAACCCAACATTTTGATTTTTTCGATATCCTCTTTGCTGTACTCTCCCCACTCAGCAGCTTCTGTTCACTCCCTTGATGCCATCTGCAGCTCTTGTTCCCATATAATACTATTATTGAGACACTCCTCCGACAGGTCTAATAATTTTTCGGCTCCCTCTCCCTTATTTGCAAGCGTGTAGTCAATAAGGCTCTTGTCTGCAATGCTCTCTTGGAATGAGCTTAGTTTCTTGATAATATGTCTGTATCTGTGCAAAAGGTCGTATAAACTTCTGGAATGAGTATCAACGGCCTTGCTCTCCCTTTTGATATCCACCATTCCAAGTCCCTGTAGCCTCTCCAGAAAAGAAGTTACATCTGAATGGAAAATTATCATTGAGTATTTGTTCATTCTTGTAATCATACCCTTGCCTCCTCTGCTTCATGTCTGTTTTTCACAATTTTTTGCGACGCCTTGGAAAGGTTCTCTTCATCTTCCATAAAACGTTTTATCTTGAGAATGGCCTCCTGATATCCCGGAATCTGTACTTTCTCATACAGGTTTACCTTTTGTGTGGTTTTCTTTCTGGAATTTTCCAGCAGTCGCATTTTCTCAAGATATATTTCCGACTCTATACCAAGTTGGGCCAATTGTTTGAGAATTCTGATACCATCTGTATACCACACAGGCTTTGCAAACAGATTATATGGTTTGACCTCATAAACAACCTCTTTGAGCGATGGTGTCTTCACTCCTGCAATTTTAACCGTCTCAAGATCTACATTGAGAACCGAGATTAAACCAGGCTGGAACTCATTCCAGAGACCTGCAAGGTAATCGTACGACTTTAAAGAAGCGGCTAACTTTTCCATGAGCTCCTCGGAACGTGCCTTTGCTCTTTTAACTTCAAAACGAAGGGCAGATTCCTTGTTTTTTAGTGTAGGCAAGGCGTTTGTCCTGACCTTTAACTGCTTGTTAAGATCATTCAGAGATGTTTTATTAAACTGGAATTTAATAGCCATAACAGGTATTTATGCGTTTTTCCAATATTTGTTCATAATTGACTCCTTGATACCAAGCTCCGTTGGAGTATAATACTTCTGGAAAAGTTCCCAGGCAGTATCCAACATCTCTGTGGTATTGATATTCACGTCTATTGCAAGAAGCTTGGTAGAATAGGCTTTGGCAAACTCAAGACAACGCATATCGTAGTCACTAAGGTCGAAACCATTTTCCAGTTTTGTCTTAGCGTTTGCAGCATCTGCATAAAGGCGTACAGCAGCATTCATTACATAGTTGTGGTCCTCACGCGTCTTTATGCCTATAACGAGTTGTTTCAGACGAGAAAGAGAGCGGAAAGGGTCTACAATAACCTTTCCTGTATCTGAGTCTGTTCTGAGGAACAGCTGACCTTCAGTTATGTATCCTGTATTATCCGGAATTGCGTGGGTTATGTCCCCACCACTCAGGGTTGTAACAGCTATGATTGTGATAGATCCGCCATCGGGTAGCTGTACCGCTTTTTCGTAAATCTTTGCCAAATCTGAATATAGTGAACCGGGCATTGAGTCTTTTGAAGGAATCTGGTCCATACGGTTACTTACAATACTCAGTGCATCTGCATAGAGCGTCATATCTGTAAGCAATACAAGTACTTTTTCGTTCTTGTCCACGGCAAAATATTCTGCAGCAGTAAGCGCCATATCTGGAATAAGAAGACGTTCAACCGGAGGTTGCTCTGTTGTGTTTACAAAACTGATGATTTTGCTTAGTTTTCCTGCATTCTCGAATGTCTGTTTGAAAAACAGATAGTCGTCATTGGAAAGCCCCATTCCTCCAAGAATGATTTTGTCTACATCTGCCCTTAGGGCCACCATTGCCATTACCTGATTATAAGGCTGATCGGGGTCTGCAAAGAAAGGAATCTTCTGACCCGATACCAGTGTATTGTTAAGGTCGATACCTGCTATACCGGTAGGAATAAGTTCCGATGGTTGTTTTCTGCGGAAGGGATTAACTGAAGGGCCTCCAATATACCTTCTCTCTCCTTCGACTTCAGGTCCGTTGTCAATAGGCTGTCCGTAGGCATTGAAAAATCTTCCGGAGAGGTCTTCACTAACATTTAATGCTGGTGGCTCTCCAAAGAAAACAACCTCGGCATTTGTTGCGATACCTTCTGTTCCTGAGAATACCTGCAGGGTTATCATGTCTCCTTTAATCTTTACAACCTGTGCAAGACGTCCGGCAACAGTTGCCAGCTCCTCGTTTGCTATACCTTTTGCCTTGATGGAAATCGTAGCCTTAGTAATAGCTTCAAGTTGTGTGTATATCTTCTGAAATGCTCTACCTGACATTGTTAATCTCCTTATTTAATTGTTCAAGATATTTATTGAAATTTTCACCTTTAAACTCAGAATAGTTCATCTGGCGCATAATATTTATCAGTCCTTTGTAGAATGTTGCACACTCTTCAAAATTATCAAATTCAAACTCTTTTTCACAAATATCAATCACCAGCGAGTACATGAACTCCTGACGTACCATTGGTGTCGAGGAATCAACTTCATCATAGGCGTCTTGTTGAAGAATAATGAAATCCAGAAGTTCCGATTTCCAGAACTTGCGATGATATTCAATAGGAACACCATCGTCTCCAAGAATATTTATTTGTTCGTAAGCCTCTTTCCCTCTGAGAACTATGGTTTTTCCCTGAAGTACCTTTTCAACCCAGTCTTCACTAACTCTTTTTCTCAAATCTTCTAGTATTTCCGGATATTCGAGATATTTTGAATAGGAATCTATAGGGTCAACAGCAGGGTAGCGTTTTCTGTCAGCACGGTTTTGTGAAAGTGCGTAGAAACATCTGGCTGCTTTTTTTGTAGACTCTGTAACCGGTTCCTTGAGGTTACCACCGGCAGGAGATACTGTTCCTATAAATGTCACTGAACCAGTGCTCCCGTTATTGAGGTTAACTAAACCTGCTCTAGCGTAGAAGTTGGAGATAATTGCCGGTAGGTCCATGGGAAACGCATCAGCTCCGGGTAACTCCTCCATTCGGTTACTCATCTCACGAAGAGCCTGCGCCCATCTTGAAGTTGAATCGGCAAGAAGTAGAACTTTAAGTCCCATAGCTCTGTAATATTCGCCTATAGTCATTGCTGTATATACAGATGCTTCGCGGGCCGCAACCGGCATGTTGGAGGTATTACATATAATAGTAGTTCTCTCCATCAGTTTCCTGCCTGTACGTGCATCTATAAGCTCAGGAAACTCGGTGAATATTTCAACCACCTCATTTGCTCGTTCACCGCATGCAGCTATTATAATAACGTCTGCCTCTGCCTGTTTTGATATAGCGTGCTGAAGAACAGTCTTTCCGCACCCGAAAGGACCTGGAATGAATCCTGTACCACCTTCGGCAATAGGGTTAAAAGTGTCTATGCATCTTATACCCGTTTCCATGATTTTGAATGGTCTTGGTTTGTCGTGATATGATGTGATAGCAACTTTCGCCGGCCATTTCTGCATCATTGTTATGTCCAGTTCGACACCATTTTCATCTGTAACTGTGGCAATCTTCTCTGTAACATTGTATTCTCCGACAGGAGCTATGGATTTGACAATATAACTGCCTTTGAATGAGAAAGGAACCATTATTTTATGAGGCAACCATCCCTCCTTGACTTCGCCAAGCCAATCTGCGGCAATAACTTCATCTCCCACTTTGGCAATGGGCTTGAACTCCCATTTTTTCTCAAGGTCCAAAGGAAGTGTATACTCTCCCCTTCTGAGAAATACTCCGTCCATTGTTTCAAGATTGTTCTGCAGACCGTCATAATTGCTTGAAAGGATGCCCGGGCCAAGTGTGACTTCAAGCATGTGTCCTTCAAATTCTGCAATATCACCTGTCTTTAAACCTCTGGTACTTTCATATACCTGAACAAAAGCCTCTTTGCCGGTAACTTTAATCACCTCTGCAATCAGTTTTGTACCCGAGAGACCAATGTAGCAGATTTCATTCTGAGCAACGGGACCATCTACCTCAATGGTAACCAGATTGGAGATAATCCCTGTAACTTTTCCTGTGGTTTTCATATATTATTAATTATTCTTTATTCAATTTGTAAGTACCTTTCACCTCTTCCACCAGTTGCCTGAACAGTATGGCGCCTCTTTTTTTGTCCAGATTGCTCCACCTTCTGAGAATATGGGCCTTTAGTATAAAGGAGAGAATGACATTATTGTCGAAATAGTTGAATTTACATATCTCATTGGCTTTGTCCCATCTCATCTGATCCAGAAGTTGCTCCTTTTCCAGAATATTTGTATTTTCCAGAATCTGAATAAGTCTTGCTGCAAATCCAACATCATTCGAAAGTCCAAAATCAGATGCCTTACTGGTTATTAGTGATTCTGTTATAGGAGACCTTCCGACAAGAAATTGTTCTGGATTGAGTTGAGTTTTTCTAGCAATATAAGCGGCTTGAATATTTCTCAATGACAAGTCAAACTGGAAATACTCCCGTATAAATTTATTCTTGTTTTTAGAGGCTCCTCTATAGAAGTGGTTGCATAGATTCTCTTCCTTAAGCCCAAATTCCACCCAGTCTATCAGTCTGATATCTTTTTTTGTTGAGTGTTCAAGGATATGGTTCCTTATAGCACTAAAATCGAAACCCCCGCTTTCGAAATCCAATGCAATATCAGGAAGTCCCGCAATGATGTACTGATAATTTCTCATCACTATTCAGAAAACAAGAATTCACGTGTTTTTGGCCTCAGATAACTGCCAATAAGTTCTTGAAAATCTTTGTCGGTGAAGCTGACGACATAACTTTCGCCTTTGGGACCTATTTTAAATCCTGTTGTCATTTTTTTGTCAAATTTAACTTCGATCTCTCCTTTGAACTCTTTTTGAATTTCATTCTTAATAAAGTAATCGAGTTGTGTCTGAAGAGACTCCGGAAGTAGAACAGTGATGTCTGTAGAGGATTCTGAATTTGGATTAAAAGCTGAGACGGCAGCTTTAACTATATTCTTTATCAGATCAATATCGGCTAATGCATTACTAGTTTGGCTATCAATGGCTTTGCTTATAACTATCGTTTCAATTTGTTTTTTCAAAGTAGACAAACTCTGTTTTGAAGCCATTTTTACCTCATTAAGAAGTTTTACCTTTATATCCTCAGCCTCTTTATGGGCATTGGCAATAATTAACTTTGACTCCTCTTTTGCCAAAGAAATTAAATCCGCAGCCTCTTTTTTGGCTTTGGCTTTCATCTCTTCTGCCTCTTGTTTCCCTTTGGAAAGCCCTTCGGAGTAGAGTTTCTCAGTAAGCTCTTGCAATTTGTTCTGCATATCGTGACAACTTTTTTAGTTAAATTTCGCGTCAAAGATAAAAAAAAAATAAAAGCACCCACATACGGAGTGCTTTTTATTTCGAAAGTTTTTAAGTTTCGATTTGAAACCACATAAAAGACTAGGTAAGGAATCCTAAAAGTATACCCGCTGCTACTGCGCTTCCAATTACACCGGCTACATTCGGACCCATTGCATGCATGAGAAGATAGTTTGTCTTATCATACTCTAGACCAATATTATTAGAAACTCTGGCAGAGTCAGGAACTGCAGATACACCTGCATTACCGATGAGTGGATTGATTTTATTGCCCTCTTTTAGGAAGACATTGAAAAGTTTAACAAACAAGACTCCTGCTGTAGTAGCAATAACAAATGAAGCTGCTCCTAGAATGAATATATAGACTGAAGTCAGCTGTAAGAATTTGTCTGCCTGTGTAGATGCACCAACGGTAAGACCAATCAGAATTGTAATAACATCAATAAGTGGTCCCCTTGCTGTTTCTGCCAAACGACGTGTTACTCCGCTTTCCTTAAGTAAATTACCAAAGAACAACATTCCAAGTAAAGGCAGACCAGATGGAACAATAAAACCAGTTAAAAGAAATCCTATTATAGGGAACAGTATCTTTTCAAGCTGCGAAACGGCTCTTGGAGGTTTCATCCTGATTAGTCTCTCCTTATGAGTAGTAAATAGTCTCATTACAGGAGGCTGAATTACTGGAACCAGCGCCATATAAGAGTAAGCCGACACGGCAATTGCGCCAACAAGGTTTGGAGCAAGTCTGGATGACAGGAATATAGCAGTAGGTCCATCTGCACCTCCTATGATACCTATAGCACCTGCATCAGAGGCCGAAAATCCCATAAGCAAGGCAATTGCATAAGCACCAAATATACCAAATTGTGCCGCTGCCCCTATAAGAAGCAGTTTAGGATTGGATATAAGTGCTGAGAAGTCTGTCATAGCCCCAATTCCAAGGAAAATCAACGGAGGATACCAGCCTTGTATTACACCTCCATATAAGATATTTAAAACAGAACCCTGTTCGTAAACGCCAATTTGCAGACCTGGGAAAAATGGGATATTACCCACAATTATACCAAACCCAATTGGAACCAGTAACATTGGTTCCCAGTCTTTTTTTATTGCAAGATAAATAAACAACAGTCCGATACAAATCATAAGAATATGACCCCAGGATGCATTTGCAAACCCTGTGTATTGTATGAACTGTTGCAGATTACCTGATAAAAGTGAAAATATACCTTTCTCCATATTATCCGATTATTAAAAGGGTGGTTCCCTCCATTACAGAGTCCCCTTTGTTAACTTTAATACTGATTACTTTACCATCGGAGCTTGCTTCAATCACATTTTCCATTTTCATAGCCTCAAGGACCATCATTTTTTGTCCCATTTTTACTAAATCACCCTCCTTAACATTGACTTCCAGAATGACACCCGGAAGCGGTGATGTTATTGCTGTCTGATGTCCTCCGGAAACCGGTGGGGTAACTGAAGCTGTAGGTTTTGAAACGGTGTTGATTATAGATGAATTGAGAGGTCTGGGAGCAGTAGACACAGACTTCTTTACAGGTCGGTCAATCTCTACTTTAAAGGGAATTCCATTTACTTCAACCTCAGCAATGGTATCCTCAATGTCGGTAATACTAACTGAGTAGTCATTACCGTTAATTTTTAATTTATATTCTTTCATAACTTAATATACTTTTTGAATTATTTTTTATGAGGAGTTTCCCTTAATGTATAAATCTTTGAACTCCATGGAGAGTAATTTTTTGTAACCTTGGATATTGTCAGTATTGTATTCTCTATATCGTGGGATTCATTGTCCTGGATGTAAACATGAAGAGCGGTGGCAATAGCTGCATATATTTCTGCCGAAACATTGGCAACCTGAGGTTTGCCACTTGCTGCAGCTGCTACTTCTGATCTCTGTCTGTTTTTCCTGATATTGTATTTGCCGATATTTTTAAAAACGACATAGAGTAAAATCAATGCCAGAAAAACTACGGACATTGCAGTAAATGCCATGATGACCCCAAAAGGGTCTACCTTTTTAATCAGAACACCGGGTGGTATCCTGTCGACACCTTCGTTATTTGTACTAGGAGAGGTTCTCTCCATAACCTGCCATCCATCTTTCCCTATTTTGTCGCCAACTCCATCGAATGTACGACCGTAAGACACATTGGAATCAAGCAAGTCGTGGGAAATATTAATTCTGTCAATTATTGTGTGTCCGTCCGAAGCAATAAACAATATCTCTTTTGAATCCATCAACTCGAAGTTCAAATGGAATGTGCCTCGGAATGGTTTATTATCTGCCCAGAATAGAATATGCTGCCTGGGACTGATTTTTGTCAATACGTCACCTTTGGGTATAACGTATTTTGTGAGGTTGTTTGGATCGTTAGTCAGGTAGCACCCTCCAATGTTAACAGTGCCATATGAAGAGTTGAACAGTTCAATCCATCCGCTTTTGTGTCCAAAGTCGTCTTCAAAGTCATTTGTATTCAATACCAGAAACTCATTCAGACGCATATCTTCCTGACTTTGGGCACTAAGCTTGAGTCCTGCAAACAAAAAACCCAGCAACAAAAATATTTTTAATGTTTTTTTCATCTTTTTGTTGATTTATAAATTATAGAGGCAGGTTATCGTGTTTCTTTGAAGGATTGACCAATTTTTTTGTTGATAATTGCTGAAGGGCCCTGATGATGCGGAAACGAGTATTTCTTGGTTCAATAACATCGTCAATATACCCATATCGGGCAGCATTGAATGGATTGGCAAATGCATCTCTGTATTCCTTCTCTTTCTGAGCAGAAAGTGCTGCCGGGTCTTCAGAGGCTGCTACCTCCTTACCATAAAGGACTTCAATTGCGCCGGATGGTCCCATAACTGCTATTTCTGCTGTGGGCCATGCATAATTGATGTCTCCGCGAAGGTGCTTGCTGCTCATTACGCAATATGCACCACCATAAGATTTACGGAGAGTGACAGTCACTTTTGGAACAGTTGCCTCACCATAAGCATAAAGCAGTTTGGCACCATGGAGGATAATGCCGCCATATTCCTGTTGGGTTCCAGGAAGGAATCCGGGTACGTCAACCAGTGTTACTAAAGGAATATTGAATGCATCGCAGAAACGTACAAAACGGGCCGCTTTTCTTGATGAATTTATGTCCAGCACACCAGCCAGTACTCTAGGCTGATTTGCCACCATTCCTACTGAAGTGCCATTAAAACGGGCAAATCCGACAATAATGTTTGTTGCATAATCTTTGTGAACCTCAAGAAACTTTCCATCATCAACTATTGAGCCGATAACTTCGAACATATCATAAGGTTTGTTAGGACTGTCTGGGATTATCTGGTTAAGAGAGTCGTCCAGACGATCAAAAGGATCATTAGTTGGAACCACTGGAGCCTCTTCAAGGTTGTTCTGAGGCAGGTAACTTAGTAAATCACGTATTACCCTTATACCATCTTCTTCATTTTCTACAGCAAAGTGTGCAACACCGCTTTTTGTTGCGTGGACCGATGCACCACCAAGTTGCTCCTGAGTTACATCTTCTCCGGTAACGGTTTTTACAACCTTTGGACCGGTCAGGAACATGTAGCTTGTCCCTTTTGTCATTATATTAAAGTCGGTGAGAGCAGGAGAGTAGACAGCACCACCTGCGCAAGGGCCGAATATTCCTGAAATCTGAGGAATAACGCCGGATGCAAGAATGTTGCGCTGGAATATCTCTGCATAACCGGCAAGGGCGTTTACCCCTTCCTGGATACGTGCCCCACCAGAATCGTTGATACCAATTACCGGTGCTCCCATCTTCATTGCCTGATCCATAATTTTACAAATTTTCATTGCAAAACTCTCAGAAAGAGAGCCTCCAAATACTGTGAAATCTTGTGCAAATACATAGACAAGTCTTCCGTCAATGGTGCCATATCCTGTAACAACTCCATCACCCAGGAATGTCTCTTTTTCCATTCCAAAGTTTGTGCATCGGTGTGTTACAAACATATCAAACTCTTCGAAGCTTCCTTCGTCAAGTAACATTCCTAGTCTTTCACGAGCTGTGAATTTTCCTTTTTGGTGTTGTGCATCAATTCTTTTTTGACCACCTCCCAAACGCGCTTTCTCACGTAATTGAATCAGCGCTTTAACTTGTTCAAGTTGTTGGCTCATTGTATATATTTTATGTTTTTAATATTAATTAGAAGTTAACTTTATTGGGATCTTCACACAACTCAGTTAATACACCTATTGTTGATTTTGGGTGAAGGAATGCAATGTTTAAGCCCTCAGCACCTTTTCTTGGAGATTTGTCTATTAGTTGAACCCCTTTTGATTCGAGCTCGTCAAGAGAATTCTGGATCCCGCCCTCTGTTGCAAATGCAATATGGTGAACACCTTCTCCCTTTTTTTCAATAAATTTTCCAATAGGTCCCTCGGGATCTGTACTCTCCAGCAGTTCAATTTTGGTCTGGCCAACTTTAAAAAATGCTGTTTTAACTTTTTGTTCTGTAATTTCTTCTACAGCGTAACACTTTAGTCCAAGCATATTCTCGTAGTAGGGAATGGCGGCTTCCAATGACTTAACAGCAATACCGATGTGCTCAATATGCGACAATTTCATAAAAAATATAATTTGTTGATTGTAATTTATAATGCAATTATCCTACAAATGTAAACATTAATAAGGATGGTGCAAAAAAAAAAGTGATTGGTTCTGCAATCACTTTTTTTGCTTTCAGGCATTTAATTTGCCATTGTGCTGTATACGTTTTGAACATCATCGTCACTTTCGAACTTCTCTGTCATCTTGTCCAGTTCTGCCTTTTGATCATCAGGTAGCTGTTTCAGCTCAACCGTCGGGATTCTCTCGAATGCTCCTGAGACAAGTTCAAAACCACGTTCTTCAATAAATTTCTGAATATTGCCATAGGATTCAAAGGATCCGTATATCACAATCTCCTCCTCTTCCTGGAATACCTCTTCTGCACCAAAATCGATTAGTTCCAGTTCCATCTCCTCAATGTCAACCGGAGCAGATGATTTTATTCTGAAAACACATTTTCTCTCAAACATGAACTCTACACTTCCCTGTGTACCTAATGACCCTCCAAACTTATTGAAGTAACTTCTCACATTTGCTACTGTTCTGGTTGGATTGTCAGTTGCTGTTTCAATCAAAAAAGCTATTCCATGAGGGCCGTAACCCTCGTAAACTATCTCTTTGTAGTCATTATGATCCTTTTCTACAGCTTTTTTTATTGCCCTTTCTACATTTTCTTTTGGCATGTTCTCAGAACGTGCAGTAGAAATAAGTGCTCTAAGGCGTGGGTTGTTGTCAGGGTCTGGGCCACCGGATTTGGCAGTCATTGTAATCTCTTTACCCAATCTTGTAAACACGCGGGACATATTGCCCCAGCGTTTCATCTTTCTCTCTTTGCGAAATTCAAATGCTCTTCCCATTCCAAGAAAATTTTGTTATTTAATTCTTGAGATATATTTGTCTATCTCGTAACCTTCAACAGACTGAGGATATTTAACCTTAATCTCTTCGTAAGCTTTAATTGCACTCTCCTTGTCACCAAGTTCTTCGTACATAATACCAGCCTTAAGAAGGTAAGCTGCTGCAAATTGGTTGTCTACATGTTTGGCAGCTTTCATATAATAGCTTACAGCCTCTTTGTTTTCCTGTAGTCCGGCATAGGCATCGCCAATGTTGCACAGGGCACGTGCCTGGAGAATAAGATCTTTACCATCATATTTTTTCAAATAATCTATGGCTTCTTTGTAATTACCAAGCTGTAGTTCGCTGATACCGGCATATAAGAAGATAGCTTCACCGGCATTGTTTCCGTATTCATCAATAATCTGTTTGAACCCCAGAGCGTTGCCATCTCCATTAAGGGCAAGGGCGAATGAATCAGCACGGAAGTATTGTTCAGCAACAAAAGTTTGTGCCTGAGCCTCATTAATCTGGGGCTTGCGGTAAAGGTGTTGATATGCAAAACCAATCGCTGTAATTGCAACAATTGCAATGACAGAATAGATTAAAGGTTTTTTGTACTTCTCAATAAAGTGCTCAGTCTGATTAAGAGCTTCTCCTACTGATTCTTCCGGATCGTGATGTTTGATGTTCTTTGACATTTCTTTTTTCATTTTTATGCAGGTTGCAAAATTACAATATTTTGTCTAATCTCAAATTTTTAATTGATAAATGTCGTAACTTTGTCATATAAACATATACATAATGTATCTTAAGAAGATTTCGATTACCAATTTCAAGAATATTCCGGAGGCACAAATATGTTTCTCACCAAAAATAAACTGTATAACAGGTATTAATGGTTCAGGGAAGACGAATCTTTTAGATGCAGTTTACTATTTGTCAATGACAAAAAGTTTCTTCTCAGGTCTGGACCTCTATACAATCAGGTACAGTACCCAAATGGCAGCTCTTCATGCCGAATATGTAAGAGAGGACGGAACAGAGGAGATGATATCGCTTTCACTGGACATAGAAGGGGTTAAACATATAAAGAGAAATTCCAAAAGTTACAATAGACTTTCTGACCATGTGGGCTTGATTCCAATCGTAATGGTTTCACCTGCAGATACATGTCTTATAAACGAAAGCGGTGAAGAGAGGAGAAAGTTCCTTAATGCAATACTGTCGCAACTAGACAGAGAGTATCTAAGGAGACTTCAGAATTACAACCAACTGCTTAATCAGAGAAACAGACTACTCAAGGGAACATACATTTCAGATGAACTTCTCTCAACATTTTCTGAGCAGCTCTCCTCAAATGCATCATACATATATAAAAAAAGAAAGGAATTCTGTGATAAACTCCTGCCCCTTGTCTCTCACTATTACAATATGCTCTCAGGTGGAAGAGAGGCGATAGATATTGAGTACAAATCAGATCTGGAAGCTGCTCCATTGTCAGATCTGCTTGAGCAGAATATATTGAAAGACAAGATATTCAAGTATACAACAACCGGCATTCAAAGAGACGACCTGCTTTTTATAATGAATGGATTTCCAATAAGGAGATGTGGTTCTCAGGGTCAGCAAAAATCTTTTCTGATATCTCTGAAACTTGCACAGTTTTCAATAATGAAGGAGATACATTCTGTACCTCCTGTACTGCTTCTCGATGATGTATTTGACAAACTTGACATGCTCAGGGTAGAATATCTGCTAAGGCTGGTTGCCTCCGATTTTTTTGGACAGATATTCATAACAGACAGCAGCAAGGTGAGAATTTCGAATATTCTGGAATCTATAAATGGTGACTCGGTCTCTATGGAAATTGAAGATGGAAGAATAGTATGAAGAGGGAGAATTACATAAAGATAGATGAACTTCTGGATCGTTTTGTCAAGGAATCCGGACTGGAGAACGGGCTGCAGAGAACGAGGGTGTTTAATGCATGGGACCAGGTTGTGGGTATGAAATTTTCTAGGCTTACGACAAATAAATTCTACAAAGACAAAAAACTACACTGCTCAATCAGTTCATCTGTTGCAAGGGACCAGATTTTTATAAGAAGGGCCCAGATCAGGGATAAAATCAACGAATTGCTTGGCGGGGAATTAGTTGATGAACTGATATTAAAATAGGAAAGGACATTATATGACGTTTATGAACGATAGAATAAAAGTAGTTATCGACGATGATATTCCTTTTATCAAAGGTGTGCTGGAACCATACGCATCTGTTGTCTATTACAAAGGGAAAAATATCGGCCAGGATGAAGTCAGAAATGCGGATGCACTAATTATCAGGACAAGAACAAAATGTGATGCATCTCTGCTTGCTGGTAGTAAAATAAGATTCATAGCATCTGCTACAATTGGCAGCGACCATATAGACCTCGATTATTGCATAAGAAACTCTATAACCTATACAAATGCTGCAGGTTGCAATGCATGGGGGGTAGTTCAGTATGTCATCACAGCCCTGTTTACTGTTGTACATGCTAAAAGATTGTCTGTTGCGGGTAAGGTTGTCGGAATAATAGGAGCAGGTAATGTTGGAGAGAGACTGGCAAGAACAGCTGAAAATCTTGGATTTAAAATACTTAGATGTGACCCTCCTGTAAAAAAGAGAATTGAAAACGGAGAAGATATGACTGCAAAAGGACGGTTTTCTGTTGACAGATCACAATTGACACCGGAGGATTTTTTTGACCTCTCTTATGTACTCGAAAATGCAGATATAATTTCCCTTCATGTTCCGCTGGACAAATCGACAAAAGGATTTTTCAACAAAGAGTTATTCTCGGTAATTCCCCAAAATACCTGTTTTATAAATTCTTCAAGAGGAGAAGTAGTTGACGAGCAGGCTATTATTGATTATAAAGAAAAATTACTGGCAATTGTAGTAGATGTCTGGAACAATGAACCGAACATCAACCTAAAGCTGATGGATGTTTGTGACATTGCAACTCCGCACATAGCCGGATACTCGCTTGAGGGAAAAATCAACGCAACAGTATTGGTGGTTAATGCCTTTGCCAACTTTTTCGGGTTTGTAGATCTATCTAACTATACTATAGATTACCCGGTTCAGGAACAAGTCAGAACAAATATAAATTTGTCAGATTCTTTTGAAAACAACATGTATTTGTTGTTGAACGAATCCTTTCCTTTATTTGAAGAAGACAAGAAACTGCGAGCCAATCCTCTGGATTTTGAGCATATAAGATCTGCTTATGTTTACAGAAGAGAGATTTCCCAAGATTTGTTCAATATAATTGAAACTATTAAACCAAAGATTTAATAAGCCATGCTTAACCATTTTGACATTAAACAGATTGAAGAGAGAGGCGGCTCTGTGGAGTCGGTTTTGAGAGAGATTGAGTTTTTCAGAAATGGGTTCCCATATCTGAAAATTGACGCTCCGGCTACTCCGGAAAGAGGAATAAAGCAACTGAAATCAGAAGAACAGGATAAGGCGGTCGGGTTGTTTGAGGAATTTACCGGGAGTGTCTGTAAATTTGTACCTGCATCAGGTGCTGCATCAAGAATGTTCAAGGAGCTGTTTGACGGACTTACACTTCTGGAGAGAGGGGAGGAGATAGACAATAAATCCTTTGTAAATCTGTTTTTTGAAAAAACAGACAACTATGCATTTTACGACGATCTTGTTAAAATGTCTGATTTTGATGCTGCTGACAGATTGTCGGTTATAAAAAGAACATTGTCAAGTCCAGGCCTGAACTATGCGTCAATGCCCAAGGGATTGATTAAATTCCATAAATATTCAGAGGAGACGCGTACTGCCTTTGAAGAGCATCTGGTAGAAGCAGCTCTCTATGCAAAAGTGAAGAGTGGTATAGCTAAGCTGGTTGTTACAGTATCCCCGGAACATGTAGCTGGTTTCAAATCCCTTTTCGAAGAGGTAAGGGGCAAATATGAGAAGAGGTATGATGTAACATATGATGTCATATTTACTTTGCAGAAACCATCAACAGATACAATAGCAGTGGATGAGAACAATGAGCCGTTCAGAAAGCCTGACGGATCACTGTTGTTCAGACCCGGTGGGCATGGAGCATTGATAGAAAACCTGAATGACATTAATGAAGACATTGTTATTATAAAGAACATTGACAATGTGGTCAAGGAAAAACTTCTGTCAGACACTATAAAATGGAAAAAGGTATTGGGAGGGGTTCTTTTATCCTATCAGGAAAAGATGTTCAATTACATAAAAATATTGGACGGTGAGCTTAATGCTCAGGTTACAAATGAAATAAAAGACTTTTTGGAGAGTGAGTTCTGCATTAAGCTTCCATCGGTACCCGATACTATTTTTACAGAATTCCTAAGGGCAAAACTAAACAGACCGTTAAGGGTATGTGGTATGGTTAAAAACCTTGGTGAACCCGGAGGCGGTCCTTATATAGTTTATGATGCCGATGGTTCCACATCGCTCCAGATTCTCGAAAGTGCACAACTTGACGTAAATAATCCACAGACCGCGGCTATGATGGAACGGGCCACTCACTTTAACCCGGTGGATATAATTTGCTCATTCAAGGATTACAAGGGCGAGAAATTCGATCTCAACAGATTTATAGATCATGAGACTGGCTTTATCTCCTATAAAAGTCTTGAGGGACGTCTTCTCAAGGCTCAGGAGTTACCAGGTTTATGGAATGGTGCAATGAGTCAATGGAACACTCTCTTTGTTGAGGTTCCGGTATCAATATTCAATCCTGTAAAGACAATATTTGATCTTTTAAGACCGGAACATCTTGATTGATCGCTACTTTATTTTCTTTGAAAACTTTCTTTCCAGAAACTGTTCAAAAATAATAAGTATAATTGTGTTTACTCCAATTATTGACCAGCGTGAAACGGACTCATTGCGGAACATTATTATAAAATCATTTATATAACCTTTTGTAACAGATGTCATGGCATCTGCCTTGATATGGAAGAAATACCTGTTAAGCAGAAACATGCTTGCAATAAATGCAAGGGTGCAGAATAACAGAAAGAGATACTGAGTCAGGTTCTCGTTTCTTTTTTCCTTTATAATTTTTTCCTCTTCAATCCTGTTCATGACGTTCGAAGAAAAATTGTGAGCTATCTTTTCGGATTTCAGCCTAGAGAAGATGTCGCTCAGTTGTTGATCTTGATTATCCATATACTACCTCCCTGTTTTCATTAATAATTAGACTGAGCTTTTTTTTAATTCTGTGTAGCTTTATCTTGACGTTTGATTCGCTCATTCCGGTTATTACCATAAGCTCCTTAATTGTTTTTTCATTCATATAAAAAGATAGAATCAGAAATCTGTCTTTTGCCTCCAGCTGAAAGAGTGCCTTTTGGAGTATCGAGTACATAATCTCTCGATCATTACTCTTCTCCGAAAAAGAATCATCATCAGAAAATATCTGACTGTTATTGCAATCGAAGGGAACAAAATTCCTCTTCTTCCTTCTTGTTCTTGAAATAGCCATGTTATATGCTATCCTGTATACCCATGTGGAAAAAGAACACTCTCCCCTGAAGCTTTTGAGTGAGAAAAATGCTTTTACAAAAACGTCCTGGGACACCTCCTCTGCGTCCTCTCTGTCAGATACCACACCCAGCACCAAATTATAAATATTGGTCGAGTGCCTCTCTACAAGATCTTTGTAAAGATGGTTCTCCCCAGATATAATTCTATTAATTAGCAGTATCTCCTCTTCTCTTGTCATACGTTTATAAGACGCAACTCTTTCTGTAAAGTTACACGAAAATCTTCAGCAAATAAAAATGTAACCTTTTACAAACATCCTCGTCATAATAGCAAAACGTAAACAATTTAACATTTACTATTATGATGGAATTTATCTCGATCCCCCTGACATTCGGCATAGGTGCATATGCTTTCTACAAAATTGTGGAGCTTTTTGTAAGGAAAAAGGAACGTCTGCTTATCGTGGACAGACTCTCCTCTCTTGAGGGTATATCAACTGAAAAACTTGATTTTTCAAAGTTGTTTCCTCAGGATAAAGGAGATAAAGGGCAGTATCTAGCTCTGAGGTTCGGCTCACTAATTGTTGGTCTTGGACTTGGCCTACTGGTCGGATACTTTTTAGGACTTGCTTCATATTCAGGTTATTCAATTACATCCAATAATGAAATGTATTACAGAGTAAAAGATAACCTGGAACTGATTTATGGTGCTTCAACATTGTTATTTGGAGGACTTGGTCTTATTGCAGGATTTTTGATGGAATACAAAATCAGGAAGAGCAGCAAGTAGATTTGTTATATATAATGAGGGGCATGACGCTGATTCTCTAAGAACTAAGGTCATGTTCCCTTTTTTATTTGGAATAATTCTTATATTTGCATAAAATAGTGAAAAACTGCATAATATATTAATTATGAAAACTTCTGCAACAAGAATAACCATCCAACTTTCACTTTGGGTTATAGTATTGTCATCATGCTTAAAATTGTCACCAAATAACGAGGAACCAAAGGTTTATTTTGACTTTGCCACTACAGGCAACTATACATTCTCTCTTGACTACAAGACAACATTCAATTCCCCTATAGTATTCTATATATATGATGAGTACCCTTTTACTCCTGTAGCAAATGATCCGGACAGAGAGGTTTTTAAAACAGGACTTAATCCAATTCTAAAGGGTATTACTGAAAACTTCGGAAAATATTCCGGCATAGTAAATATTAAAAAGACTGTAAAGCAATTGTATGTGTACAGCACAACCTTGGGGGTTCCTCAACTGCTCAAGTCTTCCTTTGCAAACAACATATTTACAGTAGATGCAGGTAGTACCGCAAGTTATATTACTGCTGCTGTTGAAGTGAAAAGCAGTGAAATGATAACACTTAACGGTTCAATACCCGGATACACAACATTAGGAACATGGAACAATTCGGGCAGACCCAACTATCTGATATCACCTAATGCAACTATATCTGCAGGACTGATAAATGTAGTGAACTCTTCTTTGCCGGAAGGCATACGGTTACCAGAGAGCAATCCCCAATTCATTACAAACGGGGTAAGTTCAGCATTACGAATTATTGAAGACGCAACCGTAGAGGTGGTATTCATACATGAAGGTGCCGATTATAAAAATGTGCTTGGGTACTTTACTTATCCGACAAACAATCCTCCATCAAGTATTAGTGCCATAAACAGAATCATCGCATTTCCAAATGTATCATATTCAGGAAGCGGAGGAGGACTTGCATCGGGCAACAGAGTGCAGTTACAATATTGGAATGGCACAACCTTGACAAATGTCTTTCCAGCCGGCACAAGTATTGGTTGGTTCATTGCTGCTAATGGTTGGAATTCAAATGGTACAATCAATCAAAGTGCTCAGCATTATTATTCTCTGGAGCAGTTTAATCCGGAGAGTAATCAACTTCTGAAACCTCATAATGTTCTGCTATATGATCCTCAGAGACAATTGGTAGTACTTGGTTTTGAAGATCTTAATAGAGCAACGGGCTCCGATGATGACTTTAACGATGCTGTTTTTTATGCTGTGGGCACACCGGTTACGGCAATAGATTATGATGACCTGCCTGTAGTTGTGGATCCTACAGATACCGATGGTGACGGTATACCCGATGACAGGGATGAATTCCCGAATGATGCAGATGTGGTATATTCAACACACTATCCATCTCTTAATACTTACCATACACTTGCATATGAAGATTTGTGGCCAAGCAGGGGAGACTACGACATGAATGATGTTGTGGTTTCGTATAATTCAACACACTATCTGAACGGGTCAAATAAAATTGTGAAAATTACCGACAGAATCAAACCATTATGGTCCGGAGGTATACTAGATGTAGGTTTTGGTTACCAGATGGGAGTTGCTTCATCATCTGTCAGTAGTGTCAGTAAAACCAGTTCTTTTGTAGATAATAGCTTCAGATATCAATTGTCGGCAAACGGAACTGAACAGTCACAATCCAAGGCCACAATTATGGTATTCGACAACGTAACCACAATGGGTCTTACAGGATTAGGGGTAAAACCGGTTTTTAACATTGATATAAGATTCACATCTCCGGTGACAATTGACCAGGTAACAACTCCGCCGTACAATCCGTTTATTGTTGTCAATAATAATAGCAGGGGAAGGGAGGTACACCTGCCGAATTATCTCCCTACGGAACTGGCTGACAGCAGACAGCTGGGAAGTGCCAATGACAAGTCTGACCCTGCACAGAATCGCTACTACGTATCTGATGACGCAATGCCTTTTGCAATTCTTATTCCAGGTAACTACCAGATTCCGACAGAATCTGTGAATATTGGTGATTATTACCCACAATTTCTACAGTGGGCCAAGTCTTTAGGAGTAGTGTATCCGGACTGGTATCTTTATCCCAGGTAATTTAAAAGGCAGTGGCATTGCAAGTCCCGACAAAGTAATGGGGGCATTTCAGCTGGAAGGAGCTTGAGATAGAGGATAAAAATACGGGCAAAATTATTTAGTGCATAAAACCCAAGTGCCGACAAAGCAATGGGGGCATCTCAGCCGGAGGGAGCAACGCTTTTAGATTTACACCATAATTTTCAATATGAGGATATGGTGTATTTTTGTTTTTATAACAAGTTAACCGGAAAGAGAAAGTGAACTTAGAGCTAAGCCAGTTTATTA
>JBAZZA010000010.1:0-87468 GCA_041659025.1 Bacteroidales bacterium
ATCTGAGAGTTGCTCCTCTTAAAGAGAATATCATTAAATGGGGTGACCATACAGTTGTGGTCACAAATATGGACCCCGGTGGTTTTACCACACAAATTTGTAGCGGTTCTAAGCCTTCGAAATTTAAGTATGGCAAATCCGGGATAACCAAGAGACAAGACTCTTATGCGGATGTTTTTTTTTCTGTTGATAAATCGGGTTTTTGCCGAATCAACCCATTTGACTTCATATTGGTTGATGCTCCATGTTCAGGAGAGGGAATGTTTCGTAAAGATCCTTCTGCAATTGCCGAATGGTCGGAAGAGAGTGTGAAAATGTGTGCTGCGCGTCAGAAACGAATTCTTGCCGATATATGGACCTCGTTAAAACCCGGGGGACTTCTTGCATACTCAACCTGTACATTCAATCTATATGAAAACGACGGAAACATTTCTTGGCTCAAGTCAGAATTAGGGGCAGAAATCTTTGACCTTTATGAATTCTACAGATCCAACTCTATAGAGGATAAATTCAATGCGACATTGGTAAACGAATGGGGTATAAAACCCACTAAAGAAGGAGGTTTCCAGTTCTTCCCCGGTTTAGCAGAGGGCGAGGGATTTTTCTTTGCACTGTTGCAGAAGCCGGGAGAGATAGAGGTAGAGGAGGTTTTAGGTAAGAGACATGAGTCAATTAGCAATAGGCAAGATGCATCGGGCAATAGGCATGATGAATTGGGTACAGAGTCAAAGGCAGTTGGAAACGGGCAGCCTGAACATGAGTATGCACTTTCCATAAATTATAAAGGAGAGTGGCCTTCAGTTGAACTGAGCAGAGAGGATGCCTTAAAGTATCTATCCCGCAATGCTTTACGTCTTGAAGGGGCGCCTATGGGTTATCTGCGGGTTACCTATAACGGTCTTGGACTGGGCTTTGTAAAAAACGTGGGCAGTCGTGCAAACAACCTGCTACCAATGAACTGGCGTATCCGTATGGATGTGTCGTAACTCTGTTGAGGTTTTCCAAACATCTTACTCTGCCAAAGCCTTGCTAAAACCTCTGGAAGAGGTTAGCACTTCATTGGAAATGAAAGAATGCTTTGTACTTATCATATAATCAGCTAAATATGTATTTATTTGATTTTCAGACCTTTTTTCAAGTATTTGTAAATCAAGTATATGCTACTCACTCTGGCAGAGTCTCTGCCAGAGTGAGTAGCAGTTAATTGTAAATGAGAGGTATGCATATTTGCCTGTTAATCAAAGATATGCTGACTGCTCTGCCAGAGTAATCAGCATATGTCAGATATACAGATGATTATAAAATCATGTGGAGGCAAATCTTGCCGACACATACCTTCTTGGTCACTTAGAATCCTCCTCAGCACCAATTTTCAATACTGTTTTTTTGTAAACTTCGCATTATTCAGTACCCTTTGCTGTTTTACATGATTTTGTGGACATGTGGAAACTTTCACAGAGTATTTTGTGCCGTCGCTAGAAGTTGTACGCTGTAAGGGTAAGCGAACTCTTCAATATCACAATGTTCCAGCCACCTGTTTTCATCCTCTGCCCTTAATATGACAGGCATTCGTTTTTTGGAATTATGTATTTGCGACATTAATTCGTTGGCTTCGGTGGTCAAAACTGTATATGTATTGTAAATTTCTCCTGTAATGGGGTTCGTCCACGAAGAGTACAGGCCGGCAAAAGAGAAGATCTCTTCGTCCGGAAGAGTTATTAGGAATTTTTTCTTTTGGATCTTGCCGTTTCGTGTAGAACTTATCGAACTTTCATCCTTTTCAAATAGATGTTGCCACTCATAAAATCCGTCTGCAATAACAAGACATCTGTTATTCACAGAATCTTTGAATGACTTTGTACTTCTTACGGTTTCTATGCGCGCATTAAGTGTGTATTTTCTTATAGACAGATCGGCAATTCTATATTTATCGGCAATTCCGCCGGAATTCTCAGGGGCCAGGTGCCAATCAGGAACCAGTCCCCAATTGAAATCCTGTATTACCGAAGGGGCCATGTCAGTCACAACAGGCGTAGAGGGGTAACTGTATGCGTTTATAATATCTTTTGGTACATAGTTGCCGGCAGAGGGATAAGTTGCCTTAAATCTCTTTGCAATCGCTAAAGCGTCTTGAGATAATTTGCTGTAAAAACACATCTCTCTTATTTTATTTCGGGTACATATTGTGCGTCCCCGTGTACCATCTAGCCGCCGAAATCGTCGAAGGCAATGTTTTCCGGTGGTACTCCAAGATTGTCTAGCATTGTGGTAACTGAGCTGTTCATGATTGGAGGACCGCAGAGGTAATACTCGATATCTTCAGGAGTCTCGTGTTTACTCAGGTAGTTGTCGTACAGAACCTGGTGTATGAATCCTGTATAGCCTTTCCAATTGTCTTCCGGTTTAGGTTCGCTCAAAGCGATATTAAACTGGAAGTTAGGGAATTCGGCAGCAATCTCTTCAAACTCTTTTTCGTAGAATACTTCGCGGACAGATCTGGCTCCGTACCAGAAACTTACTTTGCGAGTTGTCTTTTCTGTCTTGAAAAGATGGAAAATGTGCGAACGCATTGGTGCCATACCCGCTCCACCTCCTACAAACACAATCTCGTTCTGTGTCTCTTTGATGAAGAATTCGCCGTAGGGGCCGGAAATCGTAACCTTGTCACCCGGTTTGCGTGAAAAAATGTATGAAGAGCAAATGCCGGGATTTACGTTCATGAATGTACCTTTACTGCGGTCCCATGGTGGAGTTGCTATACGAATGTTGAGCATAATAATGTTGCCTTCTGCAGGGTGGTTAGCCATAGAGTAGGCACGGAAAGTAGGCTCTGTGTTTTTCATTTTGAGGTCCCAGATATTCATTTTGTCCCAGTCCTCACGGTATTCAGGTTCAACATCAACCTCTGTCTTATAGTCAACCTCACATACAGGGATATCAATCTGAATGTACCCTCCCGATTTGAACCTCATGTGCTCACCTTCAGGCAGTTTAACGACAAATTCTTTTATGAAGGTTGCCACATTGTGGTTGCTTATAACTTCGCACTCCCATTTCTTGATTCCAAGAACCTCTTCAGGAATCTCAATCTCGATATCTTCCCTCACCTTAACCTGACAACCGAGTCTCCATTGATTATGCTGTTCCTTGCGGGTAAAGAAGCCGACTTCTGTAGAGAGAATCTCCCCACCACCTTTTATCACACGGCATTTGCACATTCCGCAGGTACCTCCGCCACCGCATGCCGAAGGCAGAAATATTTTTTCGTTTGAAAGTGTTGTGAGAACAGTCGAACCTGGGTTAACTATGAGTTCCTTCTCTTCGTTAATGGTTAATTTAACCTTCCCGGACGGTGTCAGCTTTGCTTTTGCATAAAGCAGCATAATTACAAGAAGGAGCGTTACAATAAGGAACGATACTATTGCTACTGTTAATATTGTTGTTAAATTCATGACTTTCTTTCTCTTATAGTTTAATACCCATAAAGCTCATAAAGGCGATGCCCATGAGTCCTACTACAATAAATGTGATACCTAAACCACGTAAAGGTGCCGGTATATTTGAATATTTGAGTTTTTCACGTATGGCGGCCAGTGAAACTATTGCCAATGCCCAGCCGATACCGGAACCTAAGGCGTATGTGGTTGCCTGGGCAAGTGTTTCATAACCTCTCTCCTGCATGAATAGCGAACCTCCAAGGATTGCACAGTTTACGGCAATAAGCGGAAGGAATATTCCAAGAGAATTGTAAAGCGAAGGTGAAAACTTTTCTACAATCATCTCTACAAGCTGGGTAATGGATGCAACAACGGCTATGAAGATAATGAAACTCAAAAAGTTAAGATCAAGGTCGGCAAAGCTGGGGTCTAACCAGGCTAATGCACCGGCTGTAAGAACATATTTAAAAATCAAATAGTTGACAGGAAGAGTAACCACCAAAACAAATATAACAGCTATACCCAGTCCTGTGGCTGTCTTGACACTTTTGGAAACCGCCAGAAAAGAACACATCCCCAAAAAATAGGCAAACACCATATTCTCTACGAATATGGATTTGACGAACAAATTAACTAAATCTTGCATATTGGTATGTGTTTATTATTTTTCAATTAATTCCTTAGTAAAGCTTCTTTGTACCCATATTATCAACCCTACAAGTATGAGGGCCGCAGGTGGAAGGATCATGAAGCCGTTGTTTTCGTAAAATCCGCCATTAGCAGAGTACCAGCTTAATGGAATAATCTGAATTCCATAAAGAGTTCCGGAACCAAAAAGTTCACGGACAAATGCAAGAGCAACAAGGATGAGACCGTACCCAAAACCATTAGCCAAACCGTCTATTAAAGAAGGAATTGGTTTGTTGCCAAGAGCAAAAGCCTCAATGCGGCCCATGATAATACAGTTAGTTATAATCAAGCCGACAAATACCGAAAGTTGCTTGCTTACTTCATAAGCGTATGCCTGAAGTATCTGGTCCACCAGAATTACCAGCATTGCAACCACGACAAGCTGGACAATTATTCTTATCCTGTTTGGAATTGTGTTTCGTAAAAGCGATATAATGAAACTTGAAAATCCTGTCACGATTATTACGGATAGCGCCATAACTATGGCAGGTTCCAGCTTTGTTGTTACTGCCAGTGCAGAACAAATACCCAGTACCAGTACGGTGATGGGGTTCTTCAGAAATATAGGTTCTATAAATATCTTTTTGTCCATTTCTGCTAGTTTTTAGTAGTGTCAATCTGATTAATCAACTTGGTGCTGTCCGAAGGATTTACCATTGTAGAGTCGGAAACCGGAACCAGCGGGGTGTTGTTGAGATTCGCTTTGAAGAAGTTGAGATAATCACCTATGCAGCTTTTCAGCATAGCTTCAACTGCCTTGCTGGTGATAGTTCCTCCGGATATTGCATCCACCTCATGGTTACCCTTTGCTGCACCACCTTTTACAACTGATATAGATACAAAGTTCTCTCCTTCAAATATTGCTTTGTCTATAAACTGGTCAGAAAAACCTGCAGTTGAAATCTCAGCTCCAAGACCGGGAGTCTCTCCCTTGTGTGCGAATACCGCTCCATATATTGTACTTAAATCATTTTTGAACGAAATGTAACCCCAGATAGGTCCCCACAGTCCTGCTCCATGAAGCTTTACAATGTAGTACTTATCACCATTTTCCATTCTGCAAATATAAAGAGGAAGAATTTTGTCGCCCTCTGTAATTGAAGAGTCAGTAATGAATTTGGAATACTCCTGTTCTATGTATGTTGGTTTGTCATCTGCTTTGGATGCATCCTTTGCAAGGTTGACCGATTTAAGTATCATCATTTTGGTCTCTATAGCAATATTTCTCTGTTGTCTATCTTTAAGCAGGTAGGAGGCGAGTGCCAGAACTACCGCTACAACCACAACAAGAATTATTGAATAGACTATTGTGTATAAATTTTTATTTGTGTCCATTTTCTTTCTCCTTATTTGTTAATCACAACTCTCTTAAGCCTGCGTTTTATATTGGCTTCAACAACGTAATGGTCAATAAGAGGTGCAAAGGTATTGAGCAAAAGAATTGAAAGCATCATACCTTCCGGATAGCCGGGGTTGAAGACCCTTATTATAATTGCCATGGCTCCAATCAGAAAACCATATATCCATTTTCCCTTCTCAGTCTGTGACCCGGTAACCGGGTCTGTTGCCATGAATACGGCACCAAATGCAAAACCGCCCATTACCATGTGGTTCCATGCAGACATAGACATATAGGAGTCGGGACCTGGAGATAGTGCATTCAGAAGCAATGCAACCATAAACCCTCCTGCAAATGTGGAGAACATTATCTTCCAACTGGCAATACCTGTATATAAAAGGAGCGCAGCTCCAATGAGTATTGCAAGTGTCGATGTCTCTCCCACCGACCCCGGTTCGAATCCCATAAACATATCGTAGAACGATGGGATTGGGGTTCCTGCTTTTGCATTGGCAAGAGCAGTTGCTCCTGAAAAACCGTCAATGACACCTTCTCCCTTAGTCAATCCTGCTATCCATATTGTATCTCCCGATATTTTTGAGGGGTAAGCAAAGAAGACGAAAGCCCGCGCTAATAGTGCAGGGTTCCAGATATTCATACCTGTTCCTCCGAAAACCTCTTTGCCTACAAGTACGGCAAATGCAACTGCCAGTGCCAGTATCCATAACGGAACATCGACAGGCATGATAAGTGGAATGAGGATTCCGGATACAAAAAATCCTTCGTTAACTTCGTGTCCCCTTATCTGGGCAGCTGCTATCTCTATTCCAAGACCTACAACGTATGAAACAATAATTAACGGCAAAACCTTAAAAAATCCGAACCAGAACATTTCCCATAAATCGAGAGTACCCCCTACAGAGAAATTATGTTGATAACCGGTGTTCCACATACCGAATATGATAGTTGGAACCAGAGCTATGATTACAAACATCATCGATCTCTTGAGATCTATCGAGTCCCTTACATGAACTCCCTTCCTGGTTACAGTATTTGGTACAAACAGGAAAGATTCGAATGCATCAAAAGCTGAGTGGAGAAAACTTAGTTTTCCACCTTTGCTGAATGTAGGTTTTATATTATCTAATAAATTTCTTATAGCTTTCATCTCTAATCTTTTAAGACATTTCTTTAATCATCAGTTCAATTCCTTTAGAGACAATCTCCTGAATATCGGTTTTTGAGGGACACACATATTCGCAAAGTGCCACATCCTCCTCAATAATTTCATAGATTCCCAGAGCCTCCATCTTATCGATGTCTTCTGCAAGAATTGCCTTAAACAGGTGCATCGGATAAATATCCATCGGAAGGACCTTTTCATAAACTCCTGTCATTACAAAAGCTCTCTCTCCTCCATTCAGGTTTGTATCCATTGAATACCTCTTCTTTGGTGACAACCATGAAAAATAAGAGTGTGAGAAACTGAATTTGTTATGTCTGAAAGGCTTGATCCATCCAAACATTTCGTGATAATTTCCCTCTGAAAGCAGGGTAACCTGGTTGTGATAAAAACCGAGATAACCATAGGGACCTACATTGTCACCGGTGAGAACATTACCACTCACGTATCTAATTGGCATTTTCTCAATTTTGGTCTCTCCTTTTGTTAGGGCATACTCTTTAATGTCTGTCATGCACATACCTGGGAGACATTCAACATAGCTTGGTCTTTTTACCCTTGGACCTGTGATAGCAATTAACTTCCTGACATCGTATATTCCTTTTGTGAAAAGTTTTCCTATTGCTGCAACTGAATAGAGATCTACTGTCCATATAACTTCGCCTTTGTTTACAGGGTCAATATTATGAATCTGCACGCCTACGTTTCCAGCGGGATGAGGGCCATCAAATGAATGATTTATAACCTTTTCCAGTTTGTGGAATGGGCTGCTGGCATAGTTCTGGGCATGAAGGCTCAGATGTATTCCTCCTTTTGTGAGCATATTCAGGATATCGATTCCAATCTGCACCGCTTCGTACTCCGCTTTAAGGGCAAAATCTGCGTCAGGAGCAAGTGGTGATGAATCGAATCCGGATATGAATATTGCTTTAGGTTCGATTTCTGGATTTGGAATTATGCCGTAGGGCCTCTGTTTGATTGTGGGCCAGAGTCCGCTTGTTAATAATGTATCTATGAGTTCTTTTCTTGAGGCGGAACGAAAATTTGGAGTAGGGATATGACGATACTCGTTTTTACTGTCCGACTTAATGCGGATTTCCAATAGTTTGCGCTTTTCCCCTCGAACAATCTGAGTTACTATACCGCTTGTTGGTGAACAAAATACAATCTCCAGGTTCTTCTTGTCTGCCATAACCGGAGTGCCGGCTTTAACTGCATCGCCCTCTTTTACAAGTAGTTTTGGGTTCAGCGACTTAAAGTCTGCCGGTTTTACCGCAAGAATATCCGATGATATGGTCTTTGTTATTTGGTTTAAAGCATTGCCTTTTAATGGAATATTTAAACCTCTGCGTAATCGAATATGGTTTGACATTATTATGAAAAATTTTGCGGCAAAGATACACATTATTTGTTATTTTTGTCGCCAATGAACACACAAATTTCTTCTATATTTGAAGGCCTGAATCCTGTACAAAAGCAAGCAGTTGAACAATTTGAGGGCCCATCTTTGATTGTTGCGGGAGCAGGGTCGGGAAAAACTAAGGTACTTACTTGCAGAATAGCCAATATACTGAGCAATGGCAACAATGCCGGTTCAATTCTGGCTCTGACATTTACTAACAAAGCTTCCAAAGAGATGAAAGTCAGGATATCAGCCTTGGTTGGTCCTGAGAGGTCGAGGTATCTCTGGATGGGAACCTTTCACTCTGTTTTTGTCAGGTTTCTTAGGGAAGATGCTGAATTACTGGGTTTCCCAAAGAGTTTTACAATATATGACACATCTGATTCAAAAAGCGCCATACGAAGTTGCATAAAAGAGTTGTGTCTGGATGAAAAGATATACAAACCAAATGAGGTTCTATCAAGAATCTCAATGGCAAAGAACAATCTGGTTACTTCGGCGGCCTATTTTTCAAATGTAAATCTTATCCAGAACGATGTTGCTTCGCGCAAACCCAGAATCTGTGACATTTATGCGCTATATGAAAAGAAATGCAAACAGGCAGGGGCCATGGATTTTGACGACATTCTGGTTTATACAAATATTCTACTGAGAGATTTCCCTCAGGTTCTGGATAAACTACGTGCAAGATTTTCATATATTCTGGTGGATGAGTATCAGGATACAAACTTTTCCCAGTATCTTATTGTCAAGAAATTGTCTGCGATTCACAAAAATATTTGTGTTGTGGGTGACGATGCCCAGAGTATATACTCTTTTCGCGGGGCACGCATTGAGAACATACTAAACTTTAAAAAAGACTACCCCGAGGCCAAAGAGTTCAAACTGGAACAAAATTACCGTTCTACGCAAACTATTGTCAATGCGGCCAATAGTCTTATTGCCAGGAATTCCATGCAGCTTAAGAAGGAGTGCTTCTCAGCTGCTTCCGTAGGAGAGAAGATCGAAGTTGTAAAAGCATATACAGATCAGGAGGAGGCTTTCCTTTTAGCTTCGTCGGTATTGTCTAAAATATATTCCACCAAAGCTCCGTATAGTGATTTTGCTGTTTTGTACAGGACTAATGCTCAGTCTCGTGCTGTTGAGGAGGCGCTCAGAAAGAGATCTTTGCCATACAAAATCTATGGTGGCCACTCTTTTTATGAGAGGGCGGAGGTTAAGGATATAATGTCTTACCTGAGGTTGCTTACCAATAAAAAAGATGACGAAGCATTCAAAAGAGTTGTAAATGTTCCTCCGCGCGGTATTGGTGAGACTACAATCGGGCGTCTGGCGGCGGCGTCTAACTCTGCTGGTCTTTCAATCTGGGAGGCTCTTCATAGTGGGGATCTGGCAGTAATGGGAATCAAACCAGCCACCGCCGCCCGTCTATTCGAATTCACCTCACTTATTACAGATATGAGTCAGAAAGTGGAGAGTGCAAATGCGTATGATCTGGCAATGGAGGTGTTCATAAAATCGGGCTATATGGAGTTTCTGCGCATTGATACCTCAGTAGAGGGGCAGGCACGGGTTGACAATGCAGAAGAGCTTATGAACAGCATAAAAGCCTTTGTAGAAGAGGGTGAAGGGGACATGGGGACGCACCATGTGTACCCGGGGAATAACCCTGACATTGTCGGGTTAGAACCGGATGAACAAACAGAAAAAACCGCTCTGCCTATTAGTATTGGAAATCCACTTGTTATGCTGCCCAATTATCTGGAAAACATAACATTGATGAGTGCAGTTGACGAGAATAACGGAGAAGAGGACTCAAACAAGATAAGTCTTATGACTGCTCATTCTGCCAAAGGTCTTGAGTTTCCATATATCTATATAATTGGGATGGAAGAGAACCTTTTCCCTTCTATGAATAGCTCTAGCAGCGAAAGTGAACTTGAGGAGGAACGTCGCCTTTTTTATGTGGCAATCACGAGGGCAAAGTTAACTGTTACATTATCCTATGCACAGTCCCGCTTCAGGTGGGGCTCTCATGTGAATTATCCACCAAGTCGTTTTCTTAAAGAGATTGACCGCAAGTTTTTGGACTGGCCAGATCTTGAGAGCGATAATATGCAACAGACGGGTAGTTGGGAGAGAATTTCGGAATCGAAGCCTTCGAGGCCTGCTTGGCAATCGGGAAATTATAGAAATGATGGCACGAGAATTGCCGGACAAGAAAGACACTCACAGGAAAGACGGCAATCTACGGAGATGAACCAACGGTCGGCAAACTCATCGTCCTCGTCGTCCCCATCCTCGTCGTCACCCAGAATTCTGCCGTCTATTCCTCATAAGGCTCCCGATCCCAATTTTTGTGCAGATCCGATATCGAAACTTAAGGCAGGACAGAGGGTAGAGCATGACAGGTTCGGTTTTGGATTATTGTTGAATCTGGAGGGAGACCAGCTGAACGCAAAGGCAATTGTCGATTTTGAGGGGAGCGGAAAGAAGACATTGTTGTTAAAGTTTGCAAAACTGAGGATAGTTGAAGATTAAGGATGTTATGCAAAAATTGTATAAAAAAATTATTTTGCAGAAAGACAGATACTTAACTTAAATACTAAAAAATATTTTCTTAATTATAATTTGTGGCACATAGTTTGTTACTTTATGAGATGAAGTTTTTCATAGTTTAAGTTTAGGTTAAGTAATGGGGTTTTATCTCTTAGAGATAAGACCCCATGAAGTTTTTAGGGGGGGCAAGAAAACTCCTTTGAAGTTTTTTCTTCAATGGAGTTTTCTTATAAATCCTCGGAACTTCTAGATCATCTTGCGCATCCTCATATTGCGGTAGCAGTTTCAACCACTAATACCTTCTTTTGGTCAAATCAGCCAGTTTAAGTTTCCCACATGTCCAGCAAAATCATGTGAAAACTGCAAAGAGCACTGAGTAATGAGAAATTTACTAAAACAGTGTTAGGTATTTACTAACCGCTTTGCCAGAGCAGTTAGTAAATATTTGATTAGTAGACTAATGCGTATGTCTCTCATTTCCAGTGAACTGCTAACCCCTTTGGCAGAGCTGACTGCTCCGCCAGAGTCTTTACTTAAAGGCTTGCTCACTCAGACCTTTGCCTGTGAGTTTGAGGTCATGGAAATAATCCGGAACCTCTTTGCCCAGTAGTGTGTCTACATATAGTTTTGCGATGTACTGAGAGAGCATGAAGCCATGGCCACGCAACCCTACGAAGAGTCCTTGTTGAGGATCTACAATGTATCTTGGTTCTATGTAGTATCCCGACCATACTGCCTGGAAGCCAATACCGGAAAGTTGCGGTATCCAGTTTGTAAATATCTCAGTTGCCACTTCGAGGAAATCCTGTGTTGTAACTTTAAGGTTTTTGTCGGTCTCCCTGGCATCGATTGCCGGAGAGGCACATCCAATAATCTGGCCTGTTTCGAACAGTTGTTGTCCGTATACAGCTGAAAAACCCTTGTATTTCCGTCTGTCAATAAGCATATCCAGACTTGATCCGTTCTTGCCTAGCATTGGAAGACGTTTTGTTATAAATGCCTGATGTTTGACAGGGTATAAGCCAGTGTCAATCCCAAGTTTCTTAGCAAATTTATCTGCCTCGCTGCCTAGTGCATTTATGAAAATTTCAGTCTGATATTCAATGTATTCGTTATTGGCATTCTGAAGAATTACTCTGTACTCCTTACCAATTTTGTAAACATCTACAAGCTTTGTATTTTCGAGGATGGTTCCTCCGTTTTCCCTTCCAATGTTGCGGATCGCGTCAATTGTCAGACCCGGATTTGCCTGCCAGCAGTCATTTGTAATTAGAGCGTGAGAGTAGATGTCAAGATTTTTGTTGAAAAATGGAGATACCTCCTTTTGGAAATCTTTTTTATCTACCATATAAGCGTCTGACCATCCCTTGGAAGCATCAAGGGCGCGGTATGTCTCCTGGTCATGTGCAAAGCTGACGTATCTAGTTAACCTGAAGTCGATGTCTCTTTTTTTATGCAACTCCTTGAATATTTCAAGATTGTGTGCAGCTATGTCGGCAAGGGCAGGAAGAGAAAACGCCGGACGTCCGCCTGCTATGTTTCTCCAGGAACTTCCAAGACCGTCATTTACCAGCAATGGTTTGTAGCCGGCCTCAGAAAGATACCTAAACAATGAAGAACCTGCAGCACCTCCACCGGCGATTATTGCAGATACTTTTTTTACTGAACGACCATTTTCTGTTTGTCCTTTTACAGTGGGTAAAATTATCTCCTCTTTTTTGTCGGCCCTCACCAGTTCACCAAGATTAACAAGATTGGACATTGGTCCACGAGGTGTTGGCTCTCCTACGACGGTTATCCCGTATGACCTGAGCAGTGTCTTTGCACGTGGAACGCAACGGCTCCCTCTGCAGGCACCCATTCCCAGACGTGATATATGTTTAAGTTCGTCAGAAGAAATTACTTTCCTGTCACCTATAACCTCTATTAGTTTCTCTACAGTAACATCTTCGCAATGACATATATATGTCTTTGCATCGTGTGGCTCTTTCAGGGGAGAGAGTTCTACCTTTTGAGGATATTTCTCTTTGATTATGAAGCCTCTTACTGCAAGAAGGGCCTCACCCTCCAATGTAGTCGCCTTAACTCTTGCGGTATTGGTTTTATTGTTGTTTTTCAGGATTTTCTCAATGGTTCCCTCTCCAAGAATTTCTCCGTTGTTATTTATCAGAAATACTTCCGATCCCTCCGATGCCTTATATTCAATTGGAAGGAAGAGCCAGTTTTTGTTGAACTGATATCCGAAAATTGCAAGACCAGGGCATTGATTAACACATTGCATGCAACCGGTACATTTGTCGAAATCTATTTGTGGAACTGTAGATGTGGAGGTCTTTGTGATTGCTCCGTATTTGCATGCAAATGCACATGGGTTACATGCAAATCCATAAAGGCAGTCAATCTGCACAAACCCTTTTGCATTCATACGTTCAGATGTTGGCACGTACGGCTTGTCCAGAATAAGTTCCGGATGTTGCTGAGAATCTATATACTCTTTTGAAACTGACAAATAGCTGTCATAATCATACCTGATTCCCAGATCCTGCATAATTTCATAGGCACATTGTTTGCCTCGCAGCACAGCAGATGTACCCTCTCCGATTTTTACAGAATCGCCTACCCCGTGACACTTTCTTCCAAACACCTCTATCCCCTTGCGGAACAGTTGATTATCTGGGATAAGGCCTGTGCAGATGTTTATGCAGTCTATGCCGTCAATTCTCATTTCTGTTCCTGGAATAGGTTTGAAGTTTTCACACTTCGCAATTATTGCACCTACTACTCCTGTCCTCTCTTCATTAGGGATTGCTTCAAGTAAAATATGGGATGTTAGTATAGGAATACCCAGTCTTCTGACTCTGTTTGCCTGTACCGGAAAACCACCCTCGCGCGGCATTGCCTCTATGATAACCTTGACACTTGCCCCGGCCTGCATAGCCTGATATGAGGTTAAGTAACCAATGTTGCCGGCGCCGACGGTCAAAATATTTTTGCCAAGAAGAGTAAGTTCGTTGTTCATCATACGCTGCACAACAGCTGCAGTATAAACGCCAGGAAGGTCGTCATTTTTGAATGCCGGCATGAAAGGAACGGCGCCGGTGGCTACAACTATTTGGTCTGCATCTACATAAAAAATCTCTTGCGATGCTATGTTTTTTACAACGAGCCTTTTTCCCTCAAGAATATCCCAAACCACAGAGTCCAGAAGAATTCCTGAATGGTCGTCGCCTGCCAGAGAGGAGGCAATATCAAAACCTCTAAGCCCTCCGAACCTCTTCACCTTCTCAAAAAAGAAAAACTGGTGCGTCTGCATTAAAAACTGACCCCCAATCTTGCTGTTGTTATCTATTACCAGATTGTGAACTCCTACTTTGTTGAGCTCCTCCCTTACCGCAAGACCTGCGGGACCAGCTCCGACAATAGCTACAGTTGTCTTATATACCTTGATGTCATGTTTCAGGTCAGATCCCTTGATTTTTTCTCCAGCGGTAGGTATTTCCAAATCAGGAAGATACGACTCGTCAATTCTATTTACGTTTTTTACATCGTCAACCTTGGTGATACAGATGCGGCGTACTTTTCCGTCGACCAACATTTCGCAAGCACCACACTTGCCAATTCCACATTCGAGGGTGCGCTCCCTGTTCGCCAGACTGTGCTTGTGCACAACTAATCCAGACTGATGAAGTGCCGCAGCAATTGTAAAACCTCTCTGTCCAGCCACTTTATTTCCTTCAAAAATGAATTCTACTCTATCTTCCTGCGGAATTGGGAGAATAGGATGTTCAGTTATTCTATACATCGTAATTTTAAATTTGGACAAAATTAATAAAAATCCGAAATCATAATTTTAAAATTAAATATATTTTGTCTTTTGTACGATTCTGTTACATATTGATAGAGGTTTGTTATAAATTCGAGAACTATTAACCAATTAAAATTGTGAGGTATGAGGGGATTTTTTTCATTTGGAGCAAAGCTGAAACTATTCAAGGAATGGTCCATGCTTATCGGGTTTACACATGCAGTAAGACTTTTCTTGTCTGCCGGAGTGTTGTTATGTGCTGTTGGTGTCATTATTATGTCCGTTGCCGGGCTGCATTCCTGTAATGGACTAACCTTTGAAGATGATACCAAAGGTGTACTTAAAATTGTATTTACTCCTGAGAGTATTACAAAGGCAGTTGTCCGTGAGTTTCCTGACAGCAATCAGTTTACCCTGTCAATAAAGAGCAGCAGCGGTTCCGTGATTTACAACGGTAAGTATGGCTCAAGACCAGCAAACATGCAGCTTGATGCAGGCAGTTACGATATTAGCATCTATTCAAGGATGTTTGTCACTCCTGCTTTTGAATCGGTTTGTTATTCAGATAACAAGACAGTTGTGATACAGTCGGGTAAAACATACCTTCTGTCACTAGTCTGCAGACAATCCAATGTGGGGTTAAGATTAAGCTTTACCCCGGAATTCGTAAACCGGTTTGTCAGATATAAGCCAGAGGTTCTGGATATTAAGGGATCCATCCTTTATCCCTATACTGAGACAAGATTTGTATATCTCAACCCAGGGAACATTTCTGTGAGGTTAAAAGAGATATTGCCAGAAGGCTCAACGGCCACTCCGGAGTTGATTCCTATTCTTGACCGTATTGTCACAGCAAGGGATATGCTTACGATTAATCTTCATGCAAATCCCGATGATCCCTCTTCATCAAAATCGGGAATTGTAATTGATACATCTTCCAACTGGGTTTTTGAGAACATTGTAATAGGAGGGGGTGGCGATGGCATGACCAAGGAGAGTGCGTTAAAGGTAGAACAGATTGCCCAAAATATAGGAGCAAAGGATGTGTGGGTTACCGGATATATTGTTGGAGGCGACCTTACGGCATCGGGGATCAATTTTGATGCTCCTTTCGGATCTGCAACAAATATTGCCATTGCCGACTCGCCTACGGTGAGGGAGCGTATCAAATGTGCATCAGTTGCTCTTCCGGCAGGTACAATAAGAGACTTGCTTAACCTAAATACCACACCTTCCAACCTGGGGAGGAGAGTGTATCTTAAGGGCACATTGGTAGCTTCTTACTTTGGTTTGGCGGGTGTGAACCCTGTGTCAGCAGCACAGTTCTGATTTTATTATTTTTCATAGCTGCATGTGAAGATTTTATCTAAATTTGTAGCTATGGAAAATTCAGAAAAAGACTTTTATGCACATGAAACGGCTATAATAGACCATGGTTGTGCAATAGGGAAAGGTACTAAGATATGGCACTTCTCCCATGTTATGAACGACTCTGTCATTGGCGAGGAGTGCAATATAGGGCAGAATGTTGTAATCTCTCCGGGTGTTGTTCTGGGGCGTAATGTGAAAGTTCAGAACAATGTCTCCATTTATACCGGTGTTATTTGTGACGATGATGTCTTTCTTGGACCTTCCTGTGTCTTCACAAACATAACCAATCCGCGTAGTGCCGTGAACAGAAAAAGCCTTTATGAAAGGACCCACGTAGGTAAAGGGGCCACTATTGGCGCCAACTCTACAATTGTATGCGGACACGATATTGGTGAGTTTGCATTTATCGGTGCAGGAGCTGTTGTCACAAAAGGTGTTCTTCCATATGCCCTGGTTGTAGGAAACCCTGCCCGTCAGGTTGGTTGGATGAGCGAATATGGCCACAAACTGGTGTTTGATTCCAATGGGAGGGCAACTTGTCCGGAAAGCAAACAGAATTATTTTCTGCAAGAAGGAAGGGTTACAAAGGGATAATCTGCTAATTTCAAAATTGATGGATATAAAAAGAGATCTTCTGCACAGAATAATCTATTCTACAGATGCCTCTGCATATAGGGAAATACCATCGGGAGTTTTCTTTCCCGAGAGTAAGCAAGAGCTGTCTGACATTGTAAGGTTTGCACGAGATAAGGGAATCTCAATAATTCCCAGAGCAGCAGGAACTTCTCTTGCCGGTCAGGTGGTGGGCAGCGGTTTGGTTGTAGATGTGTCTAAACACCTTAATAAAATACTGGAAATAAATCCTGAGGAGCGATGGGCACGGGTTGAGCCCGGGGTTGTGCTTGACGATCTGAATATAGCTGCAGGAGTTCACGGACTCTTCTTCGGTCCGGAGACATCTACCTCAAACAGATGCTGCATGGCCGGTATGGTCGGCAACAATTCATGTGGTTCACACTCATTGGTTTACGGAAGTACCCGTGATCATCTTACGGAGGCAGAAGTTATTTTGTCGGATGGTTCGATTATAGTTTGCAAAGAGCTTACCAGGAAAGAGTTTGAAGAAAAACTTGAAGGTGACACTCTTGAAGCAAAGATATATAGTTTTGTTGCTGACCTTCTAGAGAATAAAAGGGCACTTTCTGAGATAGAGGAGAACTTCCCGGACCCTGTAATCCGCAGGAGAAACACAGGATATGCCTTGGATGAGCTTGTTCACTCTTGCAGATCGGATGAACACTATATTAATCTTTGCCCTTTGCTGGCAGGATCGGAAGGGACTCTGGCATTGATTTCGGAAATCAAACTGAATCTTGTACCTCTGCCCCCTAAGGAGAGAGCAGTTGTCTGTGCGCATTCAGCTTCATTTGAAGATGTTTTCAAGGCTAACCTTGTTGCCCTGAGGCACTCTCCTGTGGCAGTGGAGATGATGGACTCAACTATTCTGGAGCTTAGCAAAAGCAACATATCTCAAAATAAAAACAGATTCTTCATTAATGGTGATCCTGCAGCAATTCTCATTATTGAAATAGCAAAAGAGAGCAAGGAGGAGCTAGATAATGTAGTTTCTGCAATTGAGTCGGATCTTATCTCCTCTGGGTTGATATATTATTGTTCAAGGGTTTACGGTGCCGATATTTCCAGAGTCTGGGAACTTAGAAAATCGGGGTTGGGACTTCTCACCTCAATGAAGGGTGATGCAAAACCGGTATCGGTTACAGAGGATACAGCTGTTGCCCCGGCAAGACTCCCCGAATATATGAAAGAATTTGCAGAGATGCTCAGCAAATATGATCTTTCGTGTGTCTATCATGCCCACATTGGAACCGGTGAGCTACACCTAAGACCCATACTCAACCTTAAGGATTCAGGAGATGTGGAACTTTTCAGGACCGTTGCCCGAGAGACTGCTTTACTGGTAAAGAAGTATCGTGGATCTCTCTCCGGTGAACACGGAGACGGAAGGTTGAGAGGAGAATTCATACCATTGATGTTTGGAGATTACATTTACGGAATTATGAAGAGGGTCAAGGAGGTTTTTGATCCGTTCAACCTGTTCAATAACAATAAAATCATAGACACTCCTCCAATGAACTCCTCGTTGAGGTATCAGCCAGGTGCAGTTGTTCCGGAATTCAATACCTACTTTGATTTTTCTGCTCAAGGCGGATGGATAAGGGCCATTGAGCAGTGTAATGGTTCGGGAGATTGCCGTAAAGCCAGCCAGTTCGGAGACACCATGTGTCCGAGTTTCAGGGCTACGGGAGATGAAAAAGATGTTACAAGAGGACGTGCAAATATTCTGAGAGAGTTGCTGACCAGACCGTCCACTGCAAAAGTATTTGACCAGAAGGAGATAATGGATGCTCTTGAACTTTGTATTTCATGTAAGGCATGCAAAAGCGAATGTCCTTCTAACGTGGACATGGCAAGGTACAAGGCAGAATTCCTGCAACACCATTATGATTTGACCTCACCGACATTCAGGGCGTTTATGGTCTCAAGAATGGCAGATATACAGCAAATAGGCTCTTGGTTTACACCGATATACAATTTTTTCGCGGCCAATAGGCTTACTTCTAAGGTAATAAAGGGTATACTTAAGTTTTCCTCAAATAGAGAGATACCATCAATTTCCCGCGTCACTTTCCGCAAATGGGCAAAAGGGCGGGTATATGGGCGGGTATATACCCGCAAGGTGTATGTATTTGCAGATGAGTTTACAAATTACAACGATGCCGAAATTGGAATGAAGTTTGTCAAACTTCTTGAAAATTTAGGTTACAGGGTTATTGTTCCTGCTCATTCTGAGAGTGGGAGAGCAGCATTTTCCAAAGGTATGCTTAAAAGGGCACGGAGGCTGGCTATAAAGAATGTGATTGCATTAAAAGATATCATAACAGAAGAGTCCCCTTTGGTGGGAATCGAGCCATCCTGCATACTATCGTTCAGGGATGAGTATCCGGATCTGGTGGGCAAGGAGTTAAAGGATGAAGCATTGAAGCTGGCAAAAAATTGTCTTTTGTATGACGAATTCATTATGAAAGAAGTGGCTGCCGGAAGGATAAGGTCAGAATTATTTACTGATAAGTATCTGAATATAAAGCTTCACGGACACTGTCATCAAAAATCCCTTGCATCAGTTGCTTTATCTAAGGATATGCTCTCTTTGCCGGTAAACTACAGTGTAGAGGTTATGCCAACAGGTTGCTGTGGAATGGCAGGTTCGTTTGGCTATGAAAAGGAGCACTTCGATATTTCCATGAGTATTGGTGAACAAACTCTGTTCCCGATAGTAAGGACGACACCTGTCGATGTTGCAATCTCAGCTCCCGGAACATCCTGCCGTCAGCAGATCAAGGATGGTACAGGAAGAGTTGCAAAACATCCCGTTGAACTTCTGTATGAGGCATTAAAAAAAGCACCCGAAACAGCTGATGCTAAATCGAGTGCCTAAGAAAATGTATTAACTTTTTTAGAAAATTCTGTACAGGTGTTTGCCAACGGTGTTGTTGTGTCCCCTGTTACCATATTCATTATGAGATGTTCTGCCGGAACCGTCACGAAGGCCTCTACCTGAACCGTCACGAAGGCCTCTACCTGAACCATCACGAAGGCCTCTGCCTGAACCGTCATGCAATCCATTTCCCGATCCATTGTGGAGACCATTTCCTCTTCCGGATCCGTCCATCAGTCCTTTTCCGTTGCCGGTTGTGCAACTCTTATCTTCATAACTGTCGCATACACCATTCTTGTTTGCATCTACATAACATGTCCTTGAGTCATTTTTTTGAACTTCTGTTTTTTTATCTTGTGCAGACATAACTGCAATTGATGTTACCAAAGCCAATGCTATGAGGGTTACTTTTGTTTTCATGTTTTTAATTTTAATTGATTGTTAATAAATTGATATATAAATTCTAGAATTAATTTCGATTTCTATTTCCATTCCCATTTCCATTTTTGTGGCCATTTCCTCCTCTTCCACCCATATTCTGATGGCCTCTTTCTTCAAAAAGGGGAGAAAACATGTTCTTTAAAAGCTCATTCTGATCTTGATTGCAGCACTCTTTGAGTTTCAGATAAAAGTCAACAGAAGCCTCTTTGAGATTGGCATGGGCGATTCCAATGCTGTCAGATATTTCACGGGTTCTTTTCCTATCGGGATGGGGCTTCTGCAATTCATTAAACAGACTTCCCTTTAATCTATTCATGTTCCCGATTATTTCATTTGCTTTATATCTGAAATCGCGGCTTTGTTCCCGGAACTTATTCATCTGTTCGTTGTCAAAATTTAAATTCTCTCTGAACATCCTTCCATTAAGCGGAGAATTTTCTGAATTAATCACTATTGATTCGTCCTCCGTGGTCTTATGGTATTTCCCGTAAAAAATTGTAGTGAGGGTTGTGATATTCAGAATTGCCAGAAGGATTACTGTCCAAAAAAGCACTTTATTTATTTTTTCAGTTTTCATTTTAATCTTCTGTGTTAACATTAGGGTCTGAGAATATTTGTAAATTTTCTATCTGTGAATCATTTATATTGAGTGCATATGAGTCTGTCGTTTCCTTGTTATAGAGTGTCCCGAGTGAAATTCCCAATAGTACTACTATCGTTATGCTAAATGCTACAACTGCTTTTTGCAGAGATGATAATTTATATGGTTCATTATGTTCCAACGACTCAAGTTTTGCCATTATCTGAGTTGTAAGATATGGATTAGGTTCAATCTTTAATTTTGAGTCTATAAAATCAGTTATGCTCTTTTCTGTTTTCATACTTATTTAGACAGGTGTTTATTAGAAATCCTATGAATTATTTTATTTTTTTTAATTTATTAGTGAGATTTACCTTTGCTCTCTGTAGCAATTGTTCAACTGCACCTTCTGATAAATTCATTATTTTTGAGATATCCTGCTGAGATAGGTCCTCGTACCTTTTTAATGTAAAGGCTGTTCTTTGTTGTTTTGGAAGAGAGTCGATTGCATCCTGGACTGCTTTTTCCTTCTCCCGGGAGAGTAACTTTTCTTCTGGATTTTTGTCGTCGGACCTAATGTTAAAAATACGAGTTACAGTATCCTCTGCTTTTTGAAAAAATGAATATCTCTGTTTCTTCTCAATTGCATTCAAACATGTGTTAACTGTGATTCTATACAGCCACGTAGAAAATTCCGACTTTCCCTTAAATCCGGAAAGTGATTGGTAGGTCTTGATGAATACCTCCTGAACAATATCTTCTGCATCATCTTTCGTGTGCATGTACCCAATTGCAATCCTGAAAACACTCTCTTTGTACAGGTTGACAATTACACTGAATTTTTCTCTCTCTCCAGCTAGAATATCAGAAATTATATTTTTTATCTCCTCGGGATTAGTCATTAATTCTCTATTGATAGTATTTAGACACCAATATGTTCAAAAACCTACGGTAAAAAAAAAATCTCACAGAAGAATCTGTGAGATTAAATGGAGTAAATGAGACCCAAATAGAAGTAACTACTTAACTATTTTACTTTTGCTGGTTTTACTGGTTCTGCAGATTTAGCGGGTTTAGCACTTTTGTCAGCTCCTTCGCAACAGCTTTTTGGTGCTGCCTTTTGCTCCTCACAACAAGCAGATTTTTTTACTTCCTTCTTATCCTTATCACAGTCTGAGCAATTACCTGTGCACTCATCTTTTTTTACGGCTTTCACCTCTTTTTTCTCGCAATTGCCTGTGCAATTACCTGTGCATTCTTGCTTCTTTTCAGCTACTTTTTCAGTAGTTTTAGCAGAGCATGGGCATGCAACGGTTTTGCCATCCTTTTTATCTGCAGTTGCTTTTTGTTCTGTTTGCGGGCAACATGCCTTTTTTTCTGTTTGCGGGCAACATGCCTTTTTTTCTGTTTGTGGGCAACATGCTTTTTGTTCTGTTTGTGGGCAACATGCCTTTTCTTTAGTCGGTTTAACCTCTTTTGTCTGTGCGTTCTGTGCAGATGCAATGCTTACAGTGGCTATAAGTGCCAGCGCAATTAGTGTAAGTTTAGATTTCATGTTTTTATTATTAAAGTATTTACTCAAATTGTCGGAAAACATCGCCGCAATTTTCGAGCCAACTTTAATAATTATTTCAACAGAACGTTTTCTATGGCCTCTTTGAAAGATGCCTTAGGCATTGCTCCCTGGGCCATTTGCGGTGGGCCGGACATAGGGACAAACAATAATGAAGGGATGCTGCGGATTCCAAATGTTCCGGCAAGTTCTTGCTCTTGTTCTGTATTAACCTTATAAACATATATTTTGCCTTCGTATTCGGCTGCAAGATCTTCCAAAACAGGGGCGATAGTCTTGCACGGGCCGCACCAGTCTGCATAGAAGTCAATAATTGCAGGCTTGTCACCAAGATATTTCCATTCTGTAGGATCGGTTTCATAATTAGCAACTTTTGCTAAAAACTCATTTTTTGTTAAGTGTATTGTTTTCATGATTAAAAATTTTTTCTGTTTTTATATTTTTTTTGCGATTATGATAAATTGGTCATAGTCACGGTTATTCTTTTTAATTGTATTGTATGTATATGTTGTAACAATGTCTATATCGAAAGCCTCCATCTGTTTGGAGAGGGACTCTATATTAAATCCGTTATGGGGGACACTCTCCTCACCATGAAATGATCCGTCCTCTTCGCATAAATCCCCAACCACCAGAACTCCTCCGGGGTTGAGAATTTTAGAAATATGTTCAAAAAGAGCCTCAATATTTTCTATATGGTGAATTGCCATAAGTGAAAAAACTACATCCAGATCATTAGCAGTATATTTGTCTACAGAACCATTTATGATTTTTACTTTTTCTTTAAGTGTGGTTTCATTGTTTTGCTCTATTACTTCAAGCTTCTCTTTTAACTTGTCAATCATTGCATTGGAGTTATCTACCATTATGAGTGACTTTATTTCATTGAGTATGCTTAATCCCACCAGACCTGTTCCACAGCCCAAATCCATTGCCTTTACAGATTTGTTGAATTTTACATTCCTGACCATCTCTTCTACAAAACGGACTGACATCTCTACCTTCATTGGTGAGTCCCACTCAGAGGCTTTATTCTTAAAATAATCAGTCATAACTAATTTTTCTTTTTCTCTTTTTTAAACATACTGAATAAGAGTACTCCCATAATTGTACCATAGATTGTACTGTTGAGGGGAGATGAGGTTATGGGGCAAGTACCGCTTTGACAGCCGATAAAGTACCAGTACATATAACCTGCAATCGCACCTGCTCCTAATCCCGCAAAAATGAGCCAGTTAATCTTTATATAATTAAGTAATCTTTCCATCATTTTTTTTCTTTGAGAAATATAATGCAAAGATAAATACATTTTCCATAAAAACAAATTTCCACAGGAAAATATATTTAGGATCTAGTGAAAAGTAGGTGGAGCAGCTAAGGTTAAAAATCATAATTGAGCAAAAGTGTGGCAAAAGCAGGTCAAGGTGTGGAATTTGAAGGATGCTTGCAATGGAGGGTTTGGGCACCCACTATATGAACGGAGCGCAAGAAAATCGAGAGCAGACCCGCGAGCTGATCTGCAAAAGCACAATATCGGGGATGCCTTTGATTTTCAGCGGAGAGAATATTAAGTGGGTAAACCCGGTGCAGCATCCAAAAATCCACACCTTGACTGAAAAATAATCCAGACTTTTGCTCCACTATAAATTTAAAGCTCCACCTACTTTTCAATTTGATCCATATTTTGTTAACTTTAAGCATGAAAAAGTATGTAAAATTTTTGGCTGGTTTGCTAATTGCTATTGCTGCTATCAGCTGTGGCAACAAAGAAAAAATCCTGACAGTTGGTTATTTGCAAATAACCCAGGACCCTGTACTTGATATTGCAAAGGAAGGAGTTTTTACGGCTCTCAAAGATTCCGGGTATATTAACGGGCAGAACTTCAGGCTTATTGAGAAGAATGCGCAGGGTGACCTGTCTATGATACCGATGATTCTTCAAAGTTTCATATCCAGCGGGGTAGATGTCATTATTACCTGCGGAACTCCATGTATGATTGCTGCCGCTCAGATTGTAAAAGATATTCCGGTGGTATTCACAGTCTCATTTGAGCCAGATGCAATGGGTCTTAAAAATGTTCCTGAAAACCTTTACGGTATATACGATCCGCTAAATGAAGTAGAATATGTAAACCTTATGTTTGAACTCATTCCTAACCTTAAGAAGATAGGAATACCATACAACAATGCAGAGCCTAATGCTGAATTCTCGGCAGGAAAGTTTACTGCAGAATTTTCAAAGAGGGGAGTAGAGGTTGTTAAAACGTCGGTAGTTAGTTCAAATGACATTCTTATGGCTGGTCAATACCTTGCAGGAGAAGATGTTGATGCTATACTAGTGACTGCGGACAATACTATGTACCTAGGAATAAATGTTATGGCAAAGGTGGCTTCGGAAGCCAAGATACCTTTGTTTGTATCTGATCCCATGCATACAAGAAAAGGTGCAGCTGTAGGGTTTGGAGTCAACTACTGGCAATGGGGATATATGTCTGGTTTGAAAGCAGTCAGATTGTTAAAGGGGATGCTTGCAGGAGAAAAAATTGAACCGATTGACAAGCTGGAACTTGTAATAAACAAAGATGCCGCAGAAAAGCAGGGGTTACCAGTGTCGGACTCTATTCTTAAAAGAGCAGATATTATATTGTAATCAATATCAGACATAGTTGCTCATAAGCATCTCTGCAGTTGTAGGGTCGACCTGTTCCCTTTTACGAATTTCATCAAAGAGAGCAAGCAGGTCGTGAGTCTTGATCCGCTTCTTCTCCTCTCCCTTAATGTCATAGACAATCTTACCGTTGTTAAGCATTAAAATACGGTCACCCATGTTTACCGCCTGCTGCATGGAATGTGTCACCATCATTGTGGTAAGGTTGTCTTTGCTTACAACCTCCTCTGTGAGCTGAATGACTTTGTTTGCTGTCTTTGGGTCCAATGCTGCAGTATGCTCATCAAGCAGCAGAAGCTTAGGCTTTAGCCATGTAGCCATTAACAGTGTAAGCGCCTGCCTCTGACCCCCGGAAAGCTTTCCGATTGGAGTGTCAAGCCTCTCTTCAAGACCCATGTTCAACGATTTGACCCGTTTCTTGAATTCATCAACAGAACTCAGAGGAAGGGCCCATCCCAAACCTCTGCTTCTGCCCCTCCTTACAGCAAGGGTTATGTTCTCCGCAATTGTCATGTCGGGAGCGGTTCCGCTGAAAGGGTTCTGAAAAACCCTGCCAATATATTTTGCTCTTTTGTGTTCCTGCAGGTCTGTAATATCGGAACCATCCAGAAGTATCTTTCCACTATCAGGGAAAAAATTCCCTGCAACCGCATTCAGGAGGGTGGATTTTCCCGACCCGTTTGTGCCAAGAAGAACTACGAAACTTCCCTGTTCAATAGTACAGCTTACATTGTCAAGGGCACAAACCTCATTTGGGGTACCGGCATTGAAAGTTTTTGATAAGTTGGTAATTGTTATCATTTTACAGTCACTCCTCTCTTTTTAAATTTTTTAGACAAACCCGGCAGGACAAGGGCTATGAATACAAATATGGCAGTAATGAGCTTAAGGTCGTTAGGATTCATGCCCCAGCGAAGAGCTATAGCAACCAATAACCTGAATATCAAAGACCCTAAAACTGCACCAACAATGAGTGAACCGATGGATTTGTCTCCTATGACTGCCTCACCTATAATAACACTCGCCAGACCCCATACCAACATCCCTATACCCATCTGGACATCGGCAAACCCCTGAAATTGTGCAAGTATGGCCCCTGATAGAGCAATAAGAGCATTGGCAATTGCCAGACCCAGAATTATCATGTGGTTGGTGTTTACCCCTAAGGCTCTTATCATTTGAGGGTTGTTGCCTGTTGCCCGCATTGCTGTCCCAAGATTTGTCTTTAAAAACAGATAGAGGACAATTCCAAAAACCGATACAATCAAAAGCGTAGATAACAGTATAGTCATCTCCTTGTTTGCCAAAAGATTGAGAGCTTCTATCTTTGTAATTATTGTATCCTCCGACAGAAGTGGAAGGTTGCTCTTTCCCATTATATGCAGATTGATTGAATAAAGAGCGGTCATTACTAAAATTCCAGACAATAAACCATTGATGTTGAATTTAGTATGGATTATGCCCGTTAATGCACCTGCTATAAAACCGCCAAACATAGCAATTATTGTAGCTGTCACAGGATCGACCCCTGTTACTATAAGTGCCGCAGCAATTGATGCTCCCAGTGTTATTGAACCCTCTGCAGTGATATCTGCAAAGTTGAAAATCTTGAAACTGATAAAGATTCCCAATGCCAACAGAGCTAATATCAAGCCTATTGTGATTGCCCCAACTAGTAAAGACATATTTTTGTCAATTTAAGTACATACTATAAATCCAAAGGACCCACCCAGCAAATTCCCTGATAAAATTCACTCTCTCCAATACCCACAGCCTCCCGCTGATCGTTGAGAAGATGCATTACGCTGTCAATCTTGTCATCTTCGAAAAGAGAAAATACTGTTTTATCTAAATCCTGATCTGACTTGCTTAATGGAAAGTAGCTGAAAATGGCGGAGTGCATATGCTGACGAAGTTCTCCTCCTTCTGCTGAAGGTCTGGTAAACCGGGCTATGTCGCCACTCACCTTTTTGGTAACTACACCCGTGGTAAGTGCAACACTGCCTCTGAACTCAGGTTCTGTGGTAAAGTTCACACTCTCCTTAACTTCGGGATAGCCAAGCGGATTCTCTCCGGTTTGTGACAACGCAGGTGATTTATGAAGAGAGGCTCCTACAATTCCGGCACTCTCGCCAACCATAATCATGGCAAACGATTCATATCCTGTGAGGGATGAAATTGTATTTATGATTGAGCTTAAAGGCAGCCTTTTTCCCGGGGCAAGAGGTGTGAATCTTATAAACCGGCTGAACTCTCCCTCGAACAATATACCATAAAGTAGATTGATTTCTGGAATAAGGGCGCCAGCTGTTACCAGATAATCAGGGCTGTTGATCTTTCCTGACGGCATGTAGGCCACTGCTTCGCCTGCTGCAACAAACTCTCCGAAGCGACCCTCACAATCCTTGTACCCTGTACCAAATGCTCCCAGTCCCAATCCATACTTTCCCTTTCCGAATCGCACACTCTTAATGTCATTTTCGGTAAAGCTGCTGTTGAGCACCTTTTCCGGTTGTCCCACCAATGTGCATTTGAGAAGTTTCTTTTCCGGATTTTCTGCCGGGTTTTCTGACAATGGTTGCGACTTGAAGCAGAATCCCTCATTCTCAACCTTGCATGTAGAAGGTTTTTCTGTTTCAGCAACTGTTACTGATGGTTCGTGCCATTTAAGCATCGAGTCTAACCCAACCATATCCAGTATTGAATGAACATTCTGAGAGGCTTTTGTGATGCCAAATGACCCGTCGATACTTTTGAAGAGCTTTACGTACTTTACGAATACTCTTATTCCCAGAGAACTCAGATAATCTACCTCTTCGAGATCGAGCGCTATGTTCTGGTCTCCTGCGCGTATGGCAGCATCCAGGGCCTCGTCCAGCATTTTGGACCAGTATCCGTCTACCCTTCCGCTTACGTGCAACAAAAGGTAGCCTTGTTTGGTCTCATTGGTAATGACCAGTTTTTCGTCCATAGTTGTCTTTATTCTGAGATTATTACTCCCTCTCTTTTAAGAAGCTCATCGGGGAAAACAATGCCGTATTGAGCTGCTGCCTTGAGATTTATAAGGATATTTGTTTTGCTTACAAATTCAAAAGGTATATCTGCCGGTTTTGCACCGTCAAATATTTTTTTTGCCAGATTAACTGCATCGACCCCTGCCTGGTGATAGTCTCTGGAAACAACCAGAACTGCCCCTTTTTTTGACTGGTCACTCACGAAACCGAACATTGGAACCTTGTTGCTTTGGCAGACCTTTATAATACTGGCAATTGATGAAGATGTTAGATTATCTACTATCTGACAAACGATTTCCGGCCTGCTTTCTATGAGTGACAGTGCTGCGTCTGTAACTTCTGTTGTGGAATTTACCGGAACTGTCAAAAGTTCAATTCCTGCAAGTTCTGAGTACTTCTTAAGTTCACTCATGTTTTTAACTGAGTTTGCCTCTGCGGGGGAGTAGATGGTTCCTATCTTTATTGTGCCCGGACGTATCAGAACTATCCATTTTACCATACCTTCATAATCACCAAGGGTGGAAATTCCTGTGACATTTGGCAGATGCTCTGTGAAACTTGTTCCTGCTCCTGCCACTATAGGGTCTGCTACAACTGAAAAAACTACAGGAATATCCTTGATTTTATTGGCAGCAACCTGCAAAGTGGGGGTGGAGGTGACAAAAATTAGGTCCGGTTTGCTGCCGGCTACTGCATCTATCATGAGGTTCAGCGTTGCCATATCACCTTGAGCATTGTTTACTGTGAGGTCATAATCCTTGCCTGCCTTTAATCCAATCTGCGACAACCCATCTTCGATCCCGCTTTGTGACAGCTCAGATAAGGGTGAGTCATTATATTGTATGAGAACTAGTTGTAGTTTTCCTTCTGAATCTTTTTGAGATGTCTTGTCAATAATGAGGAGGAGAGAAATAGCAATGGCAATCAGAACGACCACCCTAAGTAATGTTTTTACAGAAGTTTTCATTTGAAGCAGTTTAAGCGAAATTTTTAGGTTATCAAATGTACAAAAAAAATATTTCAATTGGATGGTATATGGGGACGCACATTGTGTACCCTAAACAATTTTACAAAAGATGTGTTACTATAAAAAACATACGTATGTCTTATAATTTACTTAAAGGAAAAAGAGGGCTCATCTTTGGCGCCCTGAATGAAAATTCCATCGCATGGAAAACCGCGGTGAGGGCTTATGAGGAGGGTGCCGTATTTGTTCTGACAAATACTCCTGCCTCTATGAAAATGGGCACAATTGACCAGCTTGCAAAGCAATGCAACACAATCGTTATTGCTGCCGATGCCACAAACGTTGAGGATCTTGAAAACCTGATTCATAAGGGTACCGAATATCTGGGCGGAAAATTCGACTTTATCCTGCACTCAATAGGTATGTCGCCGAATGTGAGAAAGGGCCGCACCTATGACGACCTGGATTACCATTACCTGCATCAGACCATTGACATCTCTGCTCTCTCCTTTCATAAAGTTTTACAGACATGCCATAAACTGGATGCGATAAATGACTGGGGATCGGTAGTTGCTCTCTCATATATTGCCTCACAGAGAACGCTTTACGGTTACAACGACATGGCCGATGCCAAGGCTCTGCTGGAATCTATAGCCAGGAGCTTCGGATATATTTACGGACGAGAGAAAAACATCAGGATAAACACTGTCTCTCAATCGCCTACTATGACAACAGCAGGAGGGGGGATAATGGGTTTTGACAAAATCCTTGACTTTGCCGACCGCATGTCGCCTTTGGGCAATGCTACTGCAGAGGAGTGTGCAGACTATCTTATCACCCTCTTCTCCGACCTCACCCGTAAGGTTACCATGCAGAACCTCTTCCACGATGGCGGATACTCCAGCATGGGAATGAGCAAGGCCGCAATGAGTGTCTACAATGAGGGTTTGGAATATACTGACGTTAAGATAGACAGGAGCAAGAAAAAGTAGGTGGGTACATGGGGACGCACATTGTGCACCCTATTTACCATTAAGGGGCGGGATTTTCCGATACGTGCCCCGGCTTTACCCACTATGCAGTCGCAGTGCTAAAAAACAAATGCGGAAACCTATTTAGCCGGTATATATGGCTGCATGGTTTCCGCTTGTTGTTTTTTTCAACGCACTGCTCCTTAAGTGGGTACCCAAAGCCTATTGGCAATCATCTCCAAATCCCGCCCCTTTTCCTTTTTGGGTACACAATGTGCGTCCCCAAGTACCCACCCATAAACCAAAAAAAAAAGCCTCTCAAAACTGAGAGGCTTTTTTCGGAGCGGTCTGGACGGGACTCGAACCCGCGACCCCATGCGTGACAGGCATGTATTCTAACCAACTGAACTACCAAACCTTTTTCCCTTTAGGGACTGCAAATATAGCGATCATTTTAATATTTGCAAAATTATTGTTCCGTTTACTTTTATTTTTTCGTGAAAAAGGAGAAGTGCACATTCCCGTACTTTTTTTCCTTTGTGAAAAATGGATTTGTCTCATAGTTGAAACCCGCAGGATGTTCGAAAACCAGAATTCCTCCATCTTTGAAAATGGGGCGGGAGAGTATCTTTTCCGGAATGCCACCAAACCCGGCAATGTCGTATGGAGGGTCGGCAAACACTATGTCATATTGCTGATTGCATATTTCCAGAAAGTCAAATACATTGTGACGGACAACCTGCATGCCTTCAATGCCAAACTTTACAGCCGTACTTTTAATGAATGCTGCATGAACCGCGTTCATCTCTACAGATGTTATTGTGCTGCATCCGCGCGAGGCAAACTCAAAAGAGATGCTGCCTGTCCCGGAGAAGAGATCGAGTACCGATACTTCTGAGAAGTCATACTGGTTAGCAAGGACGTTAAACAGCCCCTCCTTTGCAAAATCAGTAGTAGGTCTTGCTTTATAGTTAACTGGAGGAGAAATTGTCTTCCCTCTCATATCTCCGCCTATTATCCTCATAGATGTTAAAGTTCAAATGTCAAAGAAGAGAATTTCAGTTCAATTTCCGGAGAGCCCAGAGGGATGCGCGGATTCCTGAAATATTTTATTTTGGAGAAGTACTTCGAGATATCCATAATCTCAAAATCCTTTATGTTTCCACTGACATAAACAGTAGTGAGTTCTGGGTTGAACTGTACCTGTTTCTGTGTCAGTAGAAGGAAATAGAGAGCTGTATTGAAATGAATTGCAGGAAACGAATTGCAGTATACCAACCTTGAACCTTCGTAAGCTATGAGATGTATGTGCCCTTTATGGTATCTGAAAAAAATCTTGTTGTGGTCCTGAAAATCCGCAACCTGCGAAATAATCGGATATATGGAGGGAAAGAGCCGGAATTCAGGTTGAACCTTTTTTATCTGATTTATCAATGTACTACTAACGGCAAAAAGAATTATTATGTCCTGACCAGGTACTTCCACTGTGTCTATCTCGTCAAGTTCGTCCAGACTGTGAAGATTGCTCAAATGCTGGAAAGCATCCTCCTCTTTGTAGAGTTGCTTAGGAACAAGGGCATATTTACAGGTGTCTATTATTATATTGACTTTCTTGAATATCGAAGATAAAAGAGTGAAAGAATCGATAAGCTGCGCAGTGTTTTTAAGAAAAAAGTCGTAATGTCCCCTTTCGCATGAGAAATCAGACTGGTACATAAAAAGTACTTTGTTGGCGGAATCGTTGACAACAGAAAAAGAAAATCCATTCAAGTCAGCCTGAATGGATAGTCTGTTTTCTTTTGTCTTTTCCAGCTCGAGCTGCTTATTGACAATTATTGGCATAATAATTATTCCCAGTTACCTGCATTGTTGTTTGGTGATTCTATGCTTCCAACTCTTAACCCTGGATAGCGGCTTGACAATTCACGATCTGATTTAAGGTTAATTATAAGTTGTCTGTTAAGGTCTTTAAGTAGTATTTCATATGGCGCACATGCTTCGAATAGAGGAACAGGAACTCCTGAAACCTGGCCGATTATTGCCCTCATTTCAAATTTCTTTCCACCGCTGTACGGAACGTAAGCAATTGAGTCAATATTGAATCCTGGCCTTTTTAGCAGAGTGTCCTTAACAGCTATCTTTACACTGTCGCGGAATACTCTTTTCTGCGCAACAGCAAGAGAGTCGTCCATAGATCCTATTTGTTTGATTAAAGTAATCTGGCCGTTGTTGTAAAAATCAATAAGTGTGTCTAAGCCGGATGTGAACTTACCAAATTTAGTCTTGTAAGCAACCTGAAGAGTACGAATATCTTTAAGTCTCTCAATAGCAAGAGCTTCTCTGAATTTTTTATTTTTTTCAAAAATAACCGGTTCCTGGATGCTTCTATAGATCAGATAGCCTAGTACTACTATTATTATAGGCAGGATAACTAAAGTTAGGATTTTTTTCATTGGTAATTATTCTATTTTATATAATTTCTAAAATATGATGCACAAAAGTAAAATAAATATTTAGACCCCGCAATATATTTTCCTACTTTTGCACCAATAATTTCGACATGACGGACATTTTAGAAAAAGAACAAATTTACACACTCTGGAGCCTAATATCTTCTGCCAGAAAGATTTTGATTATCAGTCATACTAATCCCGATGGTGATGCCATAGGATCCGTTACAGCTATGAGGCATTTTCTCTCCACAAAAAAAAATGACTCCGTAATTGTTGTTCCAAATTGTTATCCCGATTATCTTGAGTTTCTCGATAAAGATAAAGAGATACTGATATATAAGAATCAAAAGGCAGCCGTTGATGAGTATTTGTCGGAATGCGACCTAATAATAGCCCTTGATTTTAATCAACTAAGTAGAGTTGATGATCTTGAAAAAATCCTGAGAAGATCCGATGCAAAAAAAATTCTCATAGACCATCACCCAGATCCTGAAAATGAATATTTCGATCTGGTAATTTCCACAACAGAGATCTCATCTACCTGCGAATTACTCTACTGGTCACTTTTGGCCATGGAAAGATATGCAAACAGAGATAATCCGGACAAACTGAATTTGCTCACTGCCTCTTCGTTGTATGTAGGTCTTATGACAGACACAAACAATTTCTCAAATTCAGTCTTTAGCACAACTTTTCAGATGGCAGCGGACCTTATAATGTTGGGTATAGACAAAGAAAAGTTGCAACACTATGTTTTCGGAGGTTTTACAGAGTCAAGGATGCGCCTTTTAGGATACCTGCTCCAGAAAAAAATGGTAATACTACCTGAACTGGAAGCGGGATATATAGTGTTGACAAAGGAGGAGCAGCAGCAATTTGATTTTGCTGAGGGTGATTCGGAAGGATTTGTAAATATGCCTCTGAATATAAGAGGAGTGAGTGTCTCTGCTCTTTTTACTGAAAGTGCCGACAATATTAGGGTTTCTCTAAGATCTATAGATGATTTTTCAGTAAATGACATGGCCAGGAACTTTTTCAATGGAGGTGGGCATGAAAGAGCATCGGGTGGCAAGCTTTTTATGCCGATAGAGAAGGTGCCTGAATATTTTATTGAGAGTCTGAGAAAAATGAAAAACCTAATTATTGCCATTCTGCTTGGGTTTTTAACTATTATGACGGGTTGTACAAAACAGGATAAAGAAATACAACTGGCCCAGCAGATTAAGGATATTGACGTCTTTACAAAGAGTCAGGTTGCCGGTGGCAAAAGGCTGGTTGTGAATGAAGGGTCGAGTCGTGTGGTAATTGCAGAAGGGGCGGGAGATTCTCTTATGGTAGGTGATTCTGTAGCTTTTGATTTTGCCGGATATGTTTTCCAGTCGGGATTAGGCACGTTGTTTGAAACAAATGTCCAGGAAATTGCAGAGAATCTGGGAATAAACATTTATAACCGCGGGTTCGATTTTGGAAAAGGGATAATTGGAAAGAGCATGTTGATTGATGGTCTGGACAAAGGACTTAAGGGAGCGAAAAAGGGAGAGCATGCATACATTGTTTTTCCTGCAAACCTGGGTTTTGATAAAAAAGATGTCGGGTTAGTTCCAAAAATGTCGCCTTTAATATACGAGGTTTGGATAAAGACAATAAAAAAGAATTAATTTTTGCTAATTTTGTACGATTTTTGTAACAAAGCCAAGAAAAGGAAATTTGATGAATAGATTTTTAAGATCAGGTACGGTTTTATTCGCCTCAATTGCAGTGTTGATTTCATGTTCCAAGGAAATAACCGAGAGCTCGGACTCCGTTGAGAAGAGATTGTTAGATGCATACATAAAGGTTGTTTACAACAACAGTATTCAACCCACCACTTCGGGAATGTACATTTTAACTCAAACTGCAGGCAATGGTGATCCTGTAAAAAAGACCGGAGGAGTGTTTGTGAGATACTCAACATTGGATCTTAAGAATAATTATCTGAGTACTACTTACGATAATGTTGCAAAGGTTGCCGGAGGATACGCAGACTCAACCTATTATGGACCGGTTTTGTTCGAAATGGGCAACTATACACTTATCAGAGGATTGGAAGAGGCCCTTATAAAGCTCAGAGTAGGTTCAAAGGCAAGGATTATAATTCCTTCATGGTTATCTGACTACAATTATGTGGGAAGCACAAGAATACATTCATCACCAACTATATATGATGTAGAGATACTAAGAGTAGTAGACAGTGTGGCCCTGTTTGAGATAGATACTCTTGAAGCATTCAGTAGAAAACATTATGGCGGGCTCGACTCCTTATCAAAGGGATTTTACTTTAAGTCACTCGACCCCGGCATTGGAGATACTTTAAAATCGGGAGACAATATCTCTTACTGGTATATCGGAAGACTTCTTGACGGATTTGTCTTCGATACAAATATTGAGGATACAGCAAGAAAATACAAGATATACAGTCCGAACAAAAACTATACAGCCTTAAGTGCAAGTATTTTAGAAGAAAGTTCTACTGAGTCTACAGTAATTAAGGGAATGGATAAAACTTTACGGAATATGAAACATGGAGGAAAAGCAGTCACATTTTTCTCCTCAGATTGGGGTTACGGATCGACACAGATGTCATTTGGAAAATACCAACCTATGCATTTCTACGTGGAGGTTGTTACAGATAATAGTGATGATCTAGACTAGGTACATGGGGACGTAACAGATATACCCAACCAGAAAACGTAAGAGAGGGTGTCCAAAATTACTTTGGACACCCTCTCTTACGTTTTGGTATTGACGAAACAGGATTAACCAATAAACCTGAAATGTGGCCCGAACCTTTCAAATGCAGCTCTTTCCAGAGATTCGCGGTGATCAGGATGAGCTACTGATATTAACAGTTTCGCCCTCTCTTGAAGTGATTTCCCGTAAAGGTTCACAGCTCCATGCTCTGTTACAAACCAGTGAATATGGTTACGTGTGGTTACCACTCCGCCCCCCGGATTCAATACAGGTGCTATTTTACTTATTCCTTTATTGGTAACTGATGGCATTGCTATTATAGCCTTTCCTCTCTCCGAGAGTGAAGCTCCGTAGATAAAGTCAATCTGACCTCCTACACCCGAATAGAATGTTGTGCCGAGTGAGTCTGCACAAACCTGTCCGGTAAGGTCTACTTGAAGTGCAGAGTTGATTGCTGTAACTTTAGGATTTTTTGAGATGATAAAAGGGTCGTTTGTATATTTAACGTCCATCATGAGTACCATTGGGTTGTCATCAATGAAGTCATAACATGTTTGCGAACCCATTAGAAATGTAGAGACCATCTTGCCTTTGTCTATAGCTTTATTGGCTCCGTTGATAATGCCTTTTTCTACTAGTGGAAGTACTCCGTCGGCAAACATTTCGGTATGAATACCCAGATTCTTATGGTTGCCCAGTTGTGCAAGTACAGCATTAGGTATAGCTCCGATTCCCATCTGAAGACAAGCACCATCCTCTATAAGATTTGCACAATTTTTTCCGATTGCTGCCTCAATGGCATCCGGCTCTGTAAAATGTGCAGGTTCGAGCAATTCGTCGGCCTCAACAAAGTAATCAATCATACTTAAAGGAATCATTGCATCGCCCCATGCTCTTGGTACGTTCTTGTTCACCACAGCAATAACGTGTTCTGCACACTCAATTGCAGCCAGGGTTGCGTCAACCGATGTCCCGAGCGATACAAAACCGTGTTTGTCCGGCGATGAAACCTGAATCATAGCAACATTGCATGGAAGTGTTCCGCTTCTGTACAACTTCTGGGTCTCGCTAAGGAACACAGGAATATAATCTGAATAACCTGCTTGTACGCTTTTGCGCACATTGCCTCCAACAAAGAAAGCCTGGTGGAAAAATATGCCTTCATATTTTGCCTCTGTATATGGGGCCGAACCCTCTGTGTGAAGGTGGTGAATTCTTATATCTCTCAATTCTCCGGAATCGCCTCTTCTTACTAGAGCATCAATCAGAATTTTAGGGGCACTTGCAACGCTGCTGAAGTGGATGTGGTCTCCGGATTTAACAACCTTAACCGCTTCATCTGCGCTAATGAACTTTAAATTAGTGTGCATGATAAGTTATTAATATTTAGTTATTTTTTAAATAAATACATCTCCTTTAAAGGAGCGGCAAATGTATGAAAATTTTCTATCTTTGCCCAATATTATGGCCTGTAAATGACTATTGTTACTATAACAAGTGATTGGAACAAGGGTGACTATTATCTGGGTGCATTAAAGGGTAGACTGATATCGCTTTCTAAAGATATTGAGCTGGTGGAGGTCACAAATTCGATACCCCCCTTTGACGTTCTGCAGGAAATATTCATTCTTAAAAATTGTTATAAGTATTATCCAAAAGGAACAATTCATCTTCTCGGAGTTATGAGTGAACCCTCTGCGGAACATCCAATGGTTGTCGTTTTCGCCGATAATCATTACTTTGTAGGTGTTAATGACGGAAGGTTTTCCCTTCTTTTCGATTCATTGCCGGCAATAGCATTTGCAATTGATGGGGATGCAAATTTCTCGAATTTTTCTGCACTGGATCTGTTCGCAAGAGGAGTTGAATCTGTCATAGACAATAGTTATGAATTGAACACATTTGCCACTAACATCAAAAAAGAGATAACGCCTAAGGTGGTATACAACGAGGATTCCATAACAGGAAGAGTTGTTTACATAGATTCATTCGGTAATGCAATAACAAACATAGAGAGAGGTATATTTGACAAGCTTCAGAGGGGACGCAGTTTTACCATTTTCATACAGGGGCCATATACCAAGATTACAACAATATCTCATAACTATTCACAGCACCTGCCGGGAGAGATACTGGCACTTTTCAACTCCCTTGGGTTGCTTGAGATTGCTGTGAACCAGGGAAACATAGCTACACTGGAAAACCTTGGCACTGCCTCGGAAATAAGAATAAAATTCAACAATGGATAGAGAAAAAGAGATCAGGGCCTTCGTGAGGCTTTTAGATATTATGGATGAGCTCAGGGAAAAATGTCCCTGGGACAAGGAGCAGACCATGGAGTCGCTCAGGAGCCTTACAATAGAGGAGACGTACGAATTGAGCGATTCTATAATGGACGGCGACGATTTTAACATTAGCAAAGAGTTGGGAGACATTATGTTGCATATTGTGTTTTATGCAAAGATTGGTTCCGAAAAGGGGACTTTCGACATAGCCGATGTAATGGAAAGGATTTCTGACAAACTGGTATACCGACATCCTCATGTGTTTGCTACAACACAGGTGAACGGTACAAAGGATGTGATTGAAAACTGGGAATCACTAAAGAGCACAGAGAAACACGGGAATAAATCACTTTTGTCAGGTGTGCCCAAGTCGCTGCCGTCTTTGGTAAAGGCATACAGAATACAGGATAAGGCAAGGGCAGTCGGTTTCGACTGGGACATAAAGGAGCAGGTGTGGGACAAGGTAAAGGAAGAGCTTGATGAATTCGAACATGAGATGCGAGCAGGCGATAATCAGGGTGAAAAAACTAAGGAGACAATTGCAGGAAAAAGGGCTGAGGAGGAGTTTGGAGATCTTCTTTTTTCACTTGTAAATGCCGCACGACTTTATAAAATCAATCCGGATACTGCTCTTGAACTGACAAACCGTAAATTTATCAAGCGGTTCAACTACTTGGAAGAAAACACAATAAAACAAGGGCTATCCCTAAAGGAAATGTCATTGGAGCAGATGGACAAGTACTGGGAGGAGGCAAAAATTTTCGAGAAAGAGGGTGAGTGATCTATGGAAAACTGGTTAATCAGAAGTGAACTTCTTCTAGGAAAGGATACTCTTGAAGTTTTTAAGTCGAAAAGGGTTGCTGTTACAGGTCTCGGCGGCGTGGGGGCTTATGCGGCTGAAATGCTTGCAAGGGCAGGAATTGGAGCAATGATAATAATAGATTCAGACATAATAAACCCATCTAATAAAAACCGTCAGCTGCTTGCACTGGACAGCACTGTAGGAATGGCTAAGACCGATGTTATGGCAAAACGTCTGCTGGATATAAATCCTCAGATAGAGCTTAAGATTATTAACGAATTTATTACCGCTGACAATATCGCGGAACTTCTCTCAGGGGAAAAACTCGACTACATTGTCGATGCCATTGACACACTCTCTCCCAAAATAGCACTTATCAAGTATGCATTGGATACTGGAATACCGGTTGTGAGCTCCATGGGTGCGGGTGCAAAACTGGATGCAACCAAAATCAGAATTACAGATATTTCCAAATCATTTAATTGCCCGTTGGCTTATATGCTAAGGAAAAGACTCCGGAAAGAGGGCATCAGCAAAGGTTTTAAAGTGGTATTCTCCGAGGAACTGCCAGATGAAAATGCTATTCTTGCCGTACAAGAACAGAACAAAAAGTCAATAGTTGGTACAATCTCCTATTTGCCAGCAGTTTTCGGGGCAGTATGCGCCCAGGTTGTAATACGGCATTTTGTGGGCTGATGCCATTCCTGTTTCAAAAAATATGACTACATTTGCACAACCTACATCCATAAACTGTATTCAAATGCAAATAGAAATCAGAGAGGTAATAACCTCGTCGGAGATAAAGAAATTTATAAGGTTTCCCCATAAGTTATACAAAGAAAACAAACAATATGTTCCCGTGCTGGACTCTGACGAACTCTCAGTTCTTACCAAAAGTCCATCATTGGAGTATTGTAAAATAAGGATGTGGCTGGCCTGGTCAAAAGATAACAAGATAATTGGCAGAGTTGCAGGAATTCTTAATCCACGGGCAGACGAATTCCAGCATTATCAAAGAATAAGATTCGGATGGTTCGACTTTATTGACGACATAGATGTGGCTAAGGCGCTTCTGGATAAAGTTGCTGAGTGGGGCAGGGAAGAGGGGAAAACAGAGATACACGGACCTCTGGGTTACAACACATGGAACCGTCAGGGGATGCTCATAGAGGGTTTCGAAAATACGCCTTCGGTTAACTGTCTGTATAATTTTGCGTATTATCCACGAATAATGGAAGAACTAGGATACAACAAACAGGTAGACTGGATACAGTTAAAAATTCCGACAAATGTTGATATCCCTGATAAGATCCAAAGAATAAGTGACTCTCTTCTGAATAGGTATAAACTTAATATTCTGGATATAAAAAAACTAAAAAATATTGATTCCCTGGTTGAAAAGTTCTTTAAAACATTCAACCAGAGTTTTAGAAACATCGTGAATTTTATTCCGCTTACACCAAAAGAGATAAATGCCATAGGGAAAAGTTATTTTCCAATGTTAAGACCGGAACTAACCATTATTGTACAAGACGAACATGAGAATATTGCCGGATTCGGTATTTGTTTTCCAAATCTCTCAGAAGCATTCAAAAAGGCCAAGGGAAGACTCTTTCCTTTTGGATGGTACCATATTATGAGAGGCTTCCGTAAGTATGATTCTATTGATTTGATGATGATTGGAGCTTCTCAGGAGTGGCAGAACAAAGGGATATCAGCAATATATCACACTGCTGTGTCGGCAAGACTTAAAAATCTGGATGTTAAATATGCAATTTCAAATCCTCAGGCTGAGGACAATTCTGCATACAAGGTTTGGGAGAGGTATGAGCACTATCCATATATGAAAAGACGTTGTTACTTAAAAAACATAATATGAAAATTAAAGATCTCTGTTCGTTAGTCAGCGGGACAGTTGTTTGCGGGGAGTCAAGGTTGGAGGATAATGTGGAGTACGCATTTTCTTCTGATCTCATGAGCGATGTGCTGACGGTAAAGATCCAGAATTTTATTTTGATTACTGGTTTAGCGAACATTCAGTCAATAAGAACCGCAGAGATGTCCGACGTGCCATTCATGCTTTTATGCAGAAACAAAGAGGTGACTCAGGATATGATAGAAATTGCAAAAGAGAACCACATGCTTATAGTAAAGAGCCCTTTTTCAATGTTCAGATGTTCAGGCATTCTGTATTCTGCAGGACTAAAACCTGTCTATTAGCATGCATCTGGAATACAATGTAGAGGGAGGCGATTTTACCCGTGCAGGTTATGCCTCTTCCCAAATCAAGAAGACTCTCAAACAACTGAATGTAGATGCAACTGTAATCAAGCGGGTAGTAGTAGCACTTTATGAAGCAGAAGTCAATATTGTCGCTCATGCATATCGTGGAGTGATTTATGCAGATATAAACGGAGCAGGCATTCAACTCAGGTTGGCAGATGAAGGACCGGGTATAGCTGATGTGGATATGGCAATGAAAAGAGGATTCTCTACTGCCTCCAGGGAGGTAAGGGAGATGGGGTTCGGAGCCGGTATGGGACTACCCAATATCAGTGAAAATGCCGATAGTTTTTCAATTGAAACAATTGTTGGAAAGGGAACAACACTCATTATTGAGATTAAATTTTAGAAAAGAGAGATGAGTCAGACAACATACCACAGAGCTCTTGAAATTATGAGTGATATCTGCATAGGGTGTTCTCATTGCATGAAGGTATGTCCTACTGAAGCACTCAGGGTATCAGGAGGTAAGGCAAAGATTCATGTAGACTGGTGTATAGACTGTGGAGAGTGCTTCCGTGTATGTCCGAGCAGAGCAATAAGAGTAATGGACGATGACTTTAAACAGATTTATGATTTCAAATACAGGGTATTGCTTGTCCCTTCGGTTTTTTATGCCCAGTTCGACGAAAATATCTCTATTGAGAAAATCTATGCGATTATTGGAGAATTGGGCTTTACAGAAATTTGTGCAGTTGAACAGAGTGTAGATTCACTTCTGGATGAGGAGAATGAATATCTCAAAACTGCAGTTAAACCTGCAATCTCATCATTCTGTCCATCCGTGATTCGTCTTATTCAGGTAAGGTTTCCGTCACTGGTTGATCATATAATGCAGCTTTTACCACCGATAGAGATTACGGCACAATACTATAAAAACAAGTTCAAAAGGGAGGGAATTCCGGAAAGTGAACTTGGTATTTTTTATTTAACACCATGCATAGGTAAAATAGCGGCAATTAAATCTCCTGTAGGCGGATATACATCGCCCATCAACGGAGTAATTAACATGGACTTCTTTTTTAATAAGGTTTTTCTTGCATACAAACAAAAAATGCCAATAACACAAGCAGTTAAGGTGAGCAGAGAGATCTCTTCAAAAGGTGTTCTTTTTCCTACTACCGGAGGTGAGTCTGTACACATAGAGGGTAAGACATTGGCGATTGACGGAATGGCTAATGTTATAGATTTCCTGGAAATGCTTGAAAATGAAGAGATAGAAGGGGTAGATTTTTTAGAGTTGAGAGCTTGTGATGAATCATGCGCAGGTGGTATTCTCTCACACAGGAACAGATTCCTGATTGCAAACAGCATGAAGGAGTATGCTGCTTCAAAGCCCGAAAAACACAATCTCACGGAGGATTATAAAAAATACTGTTCTGCTGTGATTCATATGGAGAAGATAGAGCCGCGCTCCATGGTTAAATACGACAGAGACATAGAGGTGGCACTAAAGAAAATGGAGGGAGCAAGAGAGCTTAAGCTGCTTTTCCCCGGAATAGACTGCGGAGCCTGTGGAGCGCCAAGTTGCGAGGCATTGGCGGAGGATATAGTAAAGGATCAGGCAGATATAAACTCATGCATTTTCCTGAGAACCCTTTATGAAAAACGGGGAGAAATGTCTCTTGAAGAGACTATTGCAATTATGGAAAACATCTGGGGCAAGGACCGTTTTATAAAAAAGAAATAATTATTACCTGATATATGTTAGTAAAAGAAATTGTAGAGAAATTAAATCTCAAGGTGTTTTCTTCCGAAGAGGGTCTTGACAGAGAGGTAAAAGGGGGTTATACATCTGACCTGCTTTCCGATGTAATGGGCCATTCAAAAGAGGGACAGATTTGGATCACACTGCAGACTCACAAGAACATTATGGCAATAGCAACCTTAAAGGATCTTGCTGCTGTGATACTTGTCAAAGGATTTGAACCTGAAGCTGACACGCTTGAGGCTGCCAACTCAGAGGGTATTCCTTTATTGGGTAGTGACCTGGAGGCTTTTGAACTTTCAGGAATGCTGTTCAATATGTTAAAATGATTAAGGCCGACCTTCACGTACATACTGTTTTATCGCCTTGCGGCGACATTGAGATGACTCCTGCTTTCATAATTGCGAAGGCAAAGGAGTCGGGGCTTGGTATTATTGGAATAACGGACCACAACTCAACTCTTCAGTGTGCGGAAATAAAGCGGATAGGGGACAAAGAGGGGGTTTTTGTGTTATGTGGTGCTGAGGTTACTACAAAGGAGGAGGTTCATGTACTAGCATTTGTAGATGGTCAGGAGAATCTGGAAAAATTACAGAATTACATCACTAAGCATCTTCCAAAAATTCCCAACAATGTCGGATTTTTTGGATATCAACTTGTAGTGAACGAGAAAGAGGAGATTATAAAAGAGGAGGAGTATCTTCTGATAAGTGCCATAGACCAGAGCATCGATCAGATTGAGGAGTTTGTACACTCACTTGGAGGTATATTTATTCCGGCACATATAGACAAGCGTCAGAATTCGGTATTAAGCCAGCTTGGCTTCCTCCCTCCCGGTTTGAAGGTTGATGCCCTTGAACTTACAAAGCATATAGATATTGACACATTCACATCGCAAAACAGCTATCTTAAGAAGTATTGTATCATAAAATCTTCCGATGCCCATTTCCCCGGAGACTTTGGAGAAATATACACGAAACTGAATATTGACGTGCCTTCTTTCAATGCTGTCAAAGAGGCACTTGTAAAAAATATATTGCCGCTATGAACGATCTGGCACTGCATATACTGGATATTATTCAAAACTCCCTGAGTGCAGGGGCCGGATTGATTAAAGTTTTCATCGATGAAGATATCAAGGGGGACTGGCTGACAATTATAATAGAGGATAACGGAAAAGGTATGTCGGCAGACCAGGTGGAGAAGCTGAGCGATCCTTTTTTTACATCGCGGACTACCCGCAGAGTGGGACTAGGAATACCGCTCCTGAAACAGTCTGCAGAGCAGAGTGGAGGTTATATAAAAGTAGATTCTGAACCGGGAGTTGGTACAGTAGTGACTGCCACTTTCCAGTACAACAATATTGACAGACCACCTTTGGGCGATGTGGCAAATGCATTCATTCTTACAGTTTCGTCCAATCCAGAGGTAGAATTCATATTGAATTACAAGGTTAATGGAGAGGAGTATGTTTTTGACACTGTAGAGGTAAAAGAGATACTTGAGGGAATCCCCATCAACGATGCATCAATAATCCGTACATTGACAGATATGATAAGAGAGAATATAAAGGAGTTGAAACAATGATAAAAAAACATTTGGTAGTATTGTCGGGGGCAGGTGTGAGTGCCGACAGTGGTGTGGAAACTTTCCGGGATGCCAACGGACTTTGGGCCAAACACAGAGTAGAGGATGTTTGTACCCCTGAAGCACTGGAAAACAATCCTGAACTTGTATTGGATTTTTATAATCAAAGGAGAAGACAATTATTTGGAATTGAGCCAAATGCCGGTCATTTGGCAATAGCGGAACTAGAGGAGAGCTTCAATGTTGATGTAATAACCCAGAATGTAGACAATCTGCATGAAAGAGCAGGGAGTACAAAAATTCTCCATCTTCATGGCGAGTTGCTTAAGTGCAGGAGCATGAAGGATGATACTTATATCAGAGAGATTACAGGCGATCTTCACATTGGTGACTTATGTCCCAAAGGGGGGCAACTTAGGCCGCACATTGTTTTTTTCGGCGAACAGGTACCGGAAATAGAAAAAGCAGTAGAAATAATTTCCACTGCAGAAATTGTTATAGTTGTGGGAACATCGCTTGCAGTTTATCCGGCTTCTTCTTTGATATATAATGCACCTCCGGGAGCTGAAATTTATGTTGTGGATCCTTCTGTGGTTGAGGTAAATAGCAGGAGAGTTAACTACATAAGGGAGCGCTCTGTAACAGGCCTTCCAAAGCTGGTGAGACAGCTTACTTCAGAAAATATATAACAAATGTTAATTATTTGCTTAATGATTTTTTATTACTTTTGTGCAATAATCCAAATAACTCAATATTTATGAATAAAATCAAGTCACTTGACGATTTGCGAAAGATGAAGCAAAATCTTGAAAACGGAATGAATATCCGTGAAAAAAGCAATTCGCCCGAGTCTCTGGTTCAAATCCGTGTAGCAATGGCAACCTGCGGAATAGCCTCCGGAGCGAGAGCGGTTATGAACACTCTTATCGAAAGAATAGAGAAAGACAAAATTCCCGCAGTTGTAACACAGGGAGGATGCATGGGCTATTGCTATGCAGAGCCTACAGTAGAAGTTAAGGTACCCGGCAAAGATCCGGTTGTATTTGGCTATGTCGACTCAAAAGTTGCCGTTGATATTATTGAGAAATATGTATTGCAGGGAGAGCTTCTGGAAGGTATCATTCCTGTTAATTACCAAACCATAAACGATAAAAAGTAGTAGATATGGCAAATTACAAAATGCACATGCTGGTTTGCGGCGGAACAGGATGCAGAGCCTCAGAAAGTGAAAAGATTACAGAAAACTTAAACGCGGAATTAAAAAAGCTTGGTCTTGAAAATGAAGCTCAGGTGGTAGTTACCGGTTGTTTTGGTTTTTGTGAAAAAGGTCCGATAGTTAAAATTGTTCCTGACAACACATTCTACACTCAGGTAAAACCGGAAGATTGCGCTGAGATAGTAAGCGAACACATTCTTAAGGGACGCAAGGTTAGCAGGCTTCTTTATGAAGATCCTGAGACACATAAACATGTAGAAGATTCAAAGCATATGGGATTCTATCAGAAACAGATTAGAATTGCCCTGAGAAACTGCGGTTTCATAGATCCTGAAAACATCGACGAGTATATTGCACGTGATGGTTATGCTGCACTTGGAAACATCCTTACAGAGATGTCTCCTCAGCAGGCCATTGATATAATGAAAAAATCCGGACTTAGGGGCCGTGGTGGTGGAGGATTTCCTACAGGACTAAAATGGGAGATTGCGTCATCGAACAAAGCAGACCAGAAGTATGTGGTTTGTAATGCTGACGAGGGTGACCCGGGAGCGTTCATGGACCGTTCAATCCTGGAAGGCGACCCACACTCTGTTATTGAGGCAATGGCAATTTGCGGCTACTGTATCGGGGCCAATAAAGGTATTGTCTACATAAGAGCTGAGTATCCTTTGGCCATAAAACGTCTTAAGATTGCTGCCAGGCAGGCAAGGGTATACGGACTTCTTGGACAGGATATTCTTGGCACAAGTTTCTCTTTTGACATAGAATTAAGATATGGCGCAGGCGCGTTTGTTTGTGGAGAAGAGACGGCTTTGATCAAATCTATGGAGGGTCTCCGCGGAGAGCCTACCGTAAAACCACCATTCCCTGCAGAAAAAGGCTACCTTGGCAAACCTACAAACGTGAACAATGTTGAGACATATGCAAACGTACCTGCGATATTTCTTAAGGGTGCAGAGTGGTTTGCAAGTATAGGAACCGAAAAATCCAAAGGTACAAAGGTGTTTGCACTTGCCGGCAAGATAAATAATGTAGGGCTTATTGAAGTTCCTATGGGTATCACGCTAAGAGAGGTTATCTTCGAAATTGGCGGTGGTATAAAGGATGGTAAGAAATTCAAGGCTGTTCAAACCGGTGGTCCTTCAGGCGGTTGTCTTACCGAAAAACATCTAGATACTCCGATTGACTTCGACAACCTTATTGCAGCGGGCTCAATGATGGGCTCGGGTGGTATGATTGTTATGGACGAAGATGATTGTATGGTGTCAGTTGCCAAATTCTACCTTGAGTTTACTGTAGAAGAGTCGTGTGGTAAATGTGCCCCATGCCGTATAGGTAACAAGAGACTTCACGAAATTCTAGAGAAAATATGCAAAGGAAAGGGTACAGAGGCAGATATCGAGTATTTGAAGAACCTGAGCAAGGTTATTAAGGATACAGCACTTTGCGGATTGGGTCAGACCTCTCCAAACCCTGTTTTGTCTACTATCGAGCACTTCCTGGACGAATACAAGGCTCACGTGACAGAGAGAATATGCCCTGCGGGACAGTGCAAGGCATTGAAATTATACACAATAATCCCTGAAAAATGTACCGGTTGTACAGCTTGTATAAGAGCTTGTCCTGTTGCAGCAATTTCAGGCGAGAAACGTCAACCTCATATTATTGATGTAGACAAGTGTATCAGATGCGGGGCTTGTTACGACAAGTGTAAGTTTACAGCTATTCATGTTCAATAACGTACTCTTTATGGAAAAAATTAAAATCACGATAGATAACAAACAGGTGGAGGTTAGTAAAGGTACTACCATCTACCATGCAGCAAAGGCAAATGGAATTGATATTCCCACTCTTTGCTATTTAAAACTTGATCACCTTAATATTGAGAATCGTCCCGGAGGATGCCGCGTTTGTGTGGTTCAGATAGAGGGACGTAAAAATCTTGCACCTTCCTGCTCAACTCTTTGTGCAGAAGGTATGGTTGTTTACACAAATAAAGTAAGAGTGCTTAACGCAAGAAAGACGGTTCTTGAACTTATTCTTTCGGATCACCCTAAAGAGTGTCTTGTTTGTTCATCGTCAGGACAATGTGACCTTCAGAAATTGTCTCAAAAGATGGGGATCAGAGAGATTCATGCAGTTGAAAATGCAGAGATGTCTACTTACAGAAAGGACTATTCTCCTGCATTGAGGAGAGATATGGACAAGTGTATTATGTGCCGCCGTTGCGAGACAATCTGCAACGATGTTCAGACTGTTGGAGCACTGAGTGCGGTAAACCGCGGTTTTATGTCGGTTGTTGCTCCTGCATTTGAACAGGATCTGGTTGATTCACCTTGTACATTCTGCGGTCAGTGTGTTGCTGTATGTCCTACAGGTGCACTAACGCCATTCGACGATACTGCAAAGGTTATTCGTGCCCTGGCGGACCCGACAAAGACTGTTATTGTTCAGACAGCTCCGGCTGTCCGGGCAGCGCTTGGAGAAGAGTTCGGTTTTGAACCGGGGACTCTTGTTACAGGTAAAATGGTTTCTGCTCTTCGTACCATGGGCTTTGACAAGGTGTTCGATACAGATTTTGCTGCCGACCTTACCATTATGGAGGAGGGAACAGAGTTGCTGAACAGAATTTCTAAGTTTCTCAATGGAGATAAGGATGTAAAGCTTCCGATTCTTACTTCGTGTTGTCCTGCATGGGTTAACTTCTTTGAGGAGAACTATCCTACAATGCTTGATGTTCCATCAACAGCACGTTCGCCTCAGCAGATGTTCGGATCTATCGCCAAGAACTACTTTGCAGAACTTATGAATATCAAACGGGAAGATCTTGTTGTGATTTCTGTTATGCCTTGTCTTGCAAAGAAGTATGAGTGCCAGAGAGAGGAGTTTTCTACAAATGGTAACCCGGATGTTGATTACTCTATTTCCACACGTGAACTTGCAAGTCTTATAAGATTTGCAAACATAGATTTCAACTCTTTGCCGGATGAAGATTTCGACCGTCCATTGGGAGAGTCAACCGGAGCAGCTGTTATTTTTGGTGCCACCGGTGGTGTTATTGAGGCAGCAGTTCGTACAGCTTATGAACTATATACAGGTAAGAAACTTACAAAGGTAGACTTCAAGGAGCTTCGTGGTCTTGAGGGTATCCGTACAGCTACGCTGGATTTCAACGGAACTCCTATCCACATTGGTATTGCTCACCAACTAGGTAACGCTCGTAAGTTACTAGACGGAATACGTTCCGGAATGTACAACTTCCATGCAATTGAAATCATGGCTTGCCCCGGTGGTTGTATCGGAGGTGCAGGTCAGCCGCTTCACCATGGTGACTCAAGCATTATTCAGGCCCGTTTTGAGGCAATCTACAGGGAAGATGCAGGAAAGACAATTCGCAAATCACATGAGAATCCTTATATAATAAAACTGTATGAAGATTATCTTGGTCACCCTATGAGCGAGAAAGCGCATCATCTTCTTCACACCAAATACTTCGAAAAAAATAAAAACTAATTCACCATGACTGCATTTAAATTACAAGAATGTCATAAAAAAACAATAGAGGATATTTGTAACTCGTATAACAACGATCCCGGCGACCTTATCAAGATTCTCCACAAGTGTCAGACTGCTTTCGGATACCTTCCGGAGGACGTTCAGCGCGTAGTGGCTAAGATTCTGAATATTTCGGTTGCCAAGGTTTATGGAGTTGTTACCTTTTACTCGTTCTTCACTATGACCCCAAAAGGCAAACACGCTATATCGGTTTGTATGGGAACAGCATGCTATGTTCGTGGTGCCGAAAAGGTTCTGGATGAACTTAAGGAGCAGTTGAAAATTAAGGTAGGAGGTGTCACTCCCGATGGTAAATTCTCTCTTGATTGTCTCAGGTGTGTAGGTGCATGCGGACTTGCTCCGGTAGTATTGATCGGAGACAAGGTGTACGGAAGGCTCGATGCTTCCCAGGTTAAAGAAATTCTGGATAGTTACGAAGACTAGTTTTTGTCTTCTGATATATGTGAAATGGAGGCTGTCTGTCAAAGGCAGCCTCTTTTACTTTTTTGTACCCAAAACTTCCTTGAAGTTTCCCACATTGCAGCAGTTTTTTGCAGCTTACACTTTGACAGGATGATTGATAATTACAAAAAACTTCAAGGGAGTATATGTGAAGGTCCGTTACCCTCTGGCCTCCTTCAGACCATTCATATCCAGAATCTCGATCTCTTTTCTGGATACCGATATTAGCCCATCTTGTTCCATCTCATGAAGTATTCTGGCCAGAGAGGGTCTGGTTACACCAAAGAACTTTGCTAGTTCAGTCTGGTTCTTGTCCAGCGACACAACATTTTTCTGAAGCCTTGCATTCTGATTTGCATTCTGATTTACATTCTGATTTTCATTCTGCTGCCGATAATACATCCCCAGTATATAATGTGCCAGTTTTCCCTTGATTGTTTTAATTGTAAGCATCTGTAGCTTTTCTGAGAGAAACTGTGCCTTGTTGGCATTGAACTGGATATATCTCTCCATGAAGTTTGTGTCACGTTGGAACAGTTTAAGAATATCCTCCTTGGAAATAAAAAGAATCTCGCTTTTTTCCGTTGCTATAACATCTACAGGAAATATATTCACTTTAGCAAAAATGAAGGCAGGAGCAAGGGGACGGACGGCATTAATTTTCTCAATGCTTAACACTCCGCCGGTTTCGTTTATCATCTCAGTCTTTACCGACCCTTTGATGAGAAGATAGAGACCTTTGCAGACGTCACCCTGACGGGCTACAACCTCACCCTTATCAAATACTTTAGTCTTACTTTCAATACCATCCATTATTGAAGGGTCCTCGCTTAACAGGATGTCACCAAATATGGGGCATTTTTTAATATCAGGATTATTCATTAACTTAAGAGATGTTTGGTAAATATATGTAATTCTCATGAGTGTAACAATTATTACACTTTAATGGTTTTGCCGATGCTAAATTTGTATTAGAAATAAACCAATAATATATACTGTTATGAGTAAAATGTTTTGTTACCAGTGTCAGGAGACCGCAAGAAACAGCGGCTGCACAATTCAAGGCGTATGCGGAAAGACCGCAGACGTGGCAAACCTGCAGGATCTGCTGGTATTTTTATGCAAAGGCATATCGATGTACACGGTCCCATTAAGAGAGATGGGAGTTGAGAATCCGGAGGTGAACAAGTTTATTACCGACTCACTTTTTATGACTATCACTAATGCAAACTTCGATAAGAGTCGTTTTGTTGTCAGGGTAAAACAGGCAATTGTTATGAGGGATGCTGTAAGAGCAGTGTTTGTATCAAAAGGGGGCGATATAAAAGAGATCACATTTGAAGGAGCATTCTGGACTTCCGACAAACTTGAGGAGATGGAAGAGAAGGCTACGCAAATAGGTGTTCTGGCAACAGAAAATGAAGATGTCCGCTCGTTGAGGGAACTTACAATCTATGGAGTAAAAGGTATTGCTGCCTATGCAGAGCATGCATTTAACCTTGGTCATGAGGACAACAACCTGTATGCATTTATGCAGAGAGCCCTCGTAGATGTAACAAAGAACAATCTTTCTGTTGATCAGCTAACAGGACTTGTACTTGAGACGGGTGAAAACGGAGTGAAGGTAATGGCTCTACTGGACAAGGCCAACACCACTGCTTATGGCAATCCGGAAATTACAAAAGTAAATATCGGAGTACGCAAGAACCCGGCTATTCTTATCTCTGGACATGACCTAAAGGATATGGAAGAACTCCTTAAGCAGACAGAAGGTACAGGAGTTGACGTTTACACCCATTCTGAGATGCTGCCTGCCAATTACTATCCTAAGTTCAAACAATACAAACACCTTGCTGGTAATTACGGAAGTTCATGGTGGAAGCAACTGCAGGATTTTGAAACCTTCAATGGTCCTGTACTGTTTACAACAAACTGCATAGTTCCGCCGAGGCCAACATCAACATATAACGACAGAATTTACACAACAGGTGCTTCGGGTTTTGCAGGGTTCAAACACATTGCAGACAGAAAAGATGGTCTTGCCAAAGATTTCTCTCCAATAATTGAACATGCTAAAAGATGTGCCTCCCCAACAGAGATTGAGACAGGCGAAATCATAGGCGGATTTGCACATGCTCAGGTTTTTGCACTGGCAGACAAGGTTGTTGAAGCTGTAAAATCTGGAGCTATTCGCAAATTCTTTGTTATGGCAGGATGTGATGGTCGAATGAAGGACAGGAACTACTACACCGAATTTGCTCAGGCACTGCCTAAGGACACAGTTATCCTTACAGCAGGTTGTGCAAAGTATCGTTACAATAAACTTGCACTTGGCGATATCGGAGGAATTCCTCGTGTTCTTGATGCAGGTCAATGTAATGACTCATACTCTCTGGCTGTTATTGCCATGAAGTTGAAGGAGATTTTTAACGCAAACAGCATAAATGACCTCCCTATTGCATACAATATTGCCTGGTACGAACAAAAGGCTGTAATAGTCCTGCTTGCACTTCTTGCTCTTGGAGTGAAGAACATACACCTCGGCCCTACACTTCCGGGCTTCCTCTCTCCAAATGTAGCTAATGTGCTTGTAAAGAATTTCGGTATAGCTCCGATTGGTTCTGTTGATGAGGATATGAAGCTCTTTTTAGGCGAGTAACGATTTTGCTTCTTAAAATTGATTGAGTAATTGCCTGAGAAGGCATTGCGAAGAGCAATTGGGTACCCACTCAGCGACCTAAGCGCACAAAAAACAACAAGCGATTACCGGCATCTAATCGGCATTAGAATAATCTCGGTAATCGCCTTTGTTTTTTAGCGTGGGAGCGTAAAGTGGGTAATTGCGGCGCACGGCCTTATAAGGCAATTAATCAATCAAATAAAAAAGAGAAGCAAAATACAAACTATAAAAGCCTAAGCAAGGAAGAGATATTTTCGTTTGAGAGTAAAATAAAATTATTTTTGGCTATAAGATTTTATTATTACATTTGCACACAATGTGGTACTATAATGTGTACACACAATAGTAAATGACTTATGAGAATAATAACAACAAGGGAATTTCGTGAAAATCAAAAAAGTTATTTTGATTTAGCCGAAAAGGAAAAAGTGATTGTTCACAGGGGAAAAAATAAAAAACCTGTGCTGCTTACACCTATAGAAGAATCAGAAGAATCAGATATGTATTTTTCAGATCCAAAGGTAATTGCGTCTATTCTAAGAGGTATAGAGGATTTGCAGGAAGGTAGAGTAACTAGAATTAAAGACACAGAGAATATATGGCCAGATATATTGTAGTCGTGACTGATACAGCAAAAAAACATATAGCATCACAATACAAATCAGGCGACAAGGCTTTAACAAAGAGGCTTGAAAGAATATTTGAGGAGTTAGGAGAACATCCTTATGAAGGAATTGGTAAGCCAGAGCAATTAAAACACAATCTTTCCGGGCTTTGGTCCAGAAGGATTGACGACAAGAATAGGTTAGTATATCGGGTGGATGAAAAATTAATTACAGTTGTTGTTATATGGATGAAATAATTTTAAATGATCACAATAAGGCGGAATATCCACCTATGCATTCGGCTGAGCACATTTTAAACCAGACAATGGTAAGGCTATTTGGGTGTAAAAGGTCAATTTCCACTCATATAGAGAGAAAAAAGAGCAAGTGTGATTATTTAATCGATCAAGAACCATCACCGGAACAGATAAAGGAGATTGAGAATAAAGTGAATGATACGATAAATCAGAATTTACCAGTTACAATTTCATTTGTCAATAGGGGAGAGGTTCCGGAAAATGTAGATCTGAGTAAACTTCCGGATGAGGCAAGTAGTACTGTCAGAATAGTCACCATTGGTGATTATGATGTATGCGCATGTATAGGCTCACACGTTCAGAATACTTCAGAAATAGGTACATTCAGAATAATCAGTACAGATTATGCGGATAATAGGTTGAGGATCAGATTTAAGCTGGAAAGCTAGCAGCATGTCGCAGTTACTACACGCCTAATAAATATTTTACTCTCGGTTAAATTCACTACTTTTGCAAACTATATAATATTTTATGAGCGATAACAGTTTAGTGACGAAGCTCTATGGGCTTCGCGAAAAATTTGAAGGTATATCGGAGCAGATCTCTGACCCCGGCGTGATGTCGGATATGAAGAGGTATGTATCTCTTAATAAGGAGTACAGAGAGCTCGAACCTATAGTAAATGCAGGGGACAAGTACAAAGATGGTGGAGGACCTGGAGGCTGCCAAGGATATCATACAGAACGAAAAAGATGAAGAACTTCGCGAAATGGCCAAGGAGGAGATAACCTCTCTGGAGGAGAAAATGCCAATTGCAGAAGAAGAGCTTAAACTCCTGCTCATACCAGTGGACCCTCAGGATTTCAAAAATGCAATAGTTGAGATACGTGCAGGTTCCGGTGGAGACGAGGCCTCAATTTTTGCAGGGGACCTGTTCCGCATGTACGCAAAATTTGCAGAGAGAAAGGGGTGGAAGATGGAGATTAACAGTCAGAGTGAAGGCTCTTCAGGAGGATATAAGGAGGTTATTTGTAAAGTTTCCGGTCAAGGAGTATATGGTGTTTTGAAATATGAGAGTGGTGTCCATCGTGTTCAAAGGGTGCCTCAGACAGAGACACAGGGCCGTGTTCACACATCAGCTGCATCAATAGCAGTACTCCCTGAAGCAGATGAATTTGACGTAGAACTCAACATCAGCGACGTTCGCAAAGATACATTCTGTTCTTCGGGCCCAGGGGGACAATCTGTAAATACAACTTATTCTGCAATTCGTCTTACTCACGTTCCAACCGGTATTGTGGTGCAGTGTCAGGACGAGAAGTCTCAGATAAAGAACTATGAAAAAGCTCTTGATGAACTGAGGACACGTCTGTACAATCTTGAATATGAGAAATATCTGAACGAAATTTCTGCTAAGCGCAAGACTATGGTATCTACAGGTGACAGGTCAGCAAAAATCAGGACTTACAACTATCCGCAGTCGAGAGTGACTGATCACAGGATAAACTATACAATGTACAACCTTCCGGTCTTTATGGATGGAGCTATTCAGGAGGTGATAGACCAGCTTCAGATAGCAGAAAACTCGGAGAGGTTGAAAGCATCAGGAGAGTAACAATGAATTATGACGAATTATACAGCAATATAGTTCGCAAAGGCAGTTTCCTTTGTGTAGGTCTTGATTCCGACCCGGAACTTTTTCCTGAACACATAAATGTGCTTGCAAATCCTATCTTTGAGTTTAATAAGGCGATAATTGACGCTACAGCGCAATTTGCGGTCGCCTATAAACCAAACCTTGCTTTCTACGAGGCCTACGGAGCACAAGGATGGATTCAACTTGCCTTGACGGTAGAATATATCAGAAAAAAAGACCCTTCGATTTTTATTATTGCAGATGCAAAGAGAGGTGATATAGGGAACACTGCGCAACTTTATGCAAAAGCCTTTTTTGAGAAGATGGATTTTGATGCCATTACGCTGGCACCATATATGGGACGAGACTCTGCAGATCCTTTTCTGACATACAATAATAAATGGGCAATAATTCTGGCTCTTACATCAAACCCCTCTGCCGAAGATTTCGAGATGAAAACAATGGAATCGGGACAACCTCTTTTCCGCAAGGTTATGGAAGAGTCAATGAACTGGGGCACTAAAGATAACACTATGTTTGTTGTTGGTGCAACCCGTCCCGAAAAGCTGGCTGAAATCAGAACGTTCTGCCCCGACCATTTTTTGCTTGTGCCTGGAGTAGGCACACAGGGAGGCTCATTAGCAGAAGTTGCCAAAGCAGGATTGAACAGACATTGTGGTCTGCTTGTGAATGTGTCAAGGGCTATAATTTTTGCCGACAGAAGCGACAAATTCGCGATTGTGGCTGCAGATAAGGCGAGGGAGATTGCAGCGGAGATGGCAGCTCTTCTTAAAACCTTGCAATAACGGTCTGACGACCCTTTACATGTTGTCCCCTTGTAACCTGAACCCGGGAATCTATGGGGAGAAAAATATCTACCCTTGAACCAAACTTTATGAAACCTGTCTGGTCCCCCTGTTCGATTTCAGTTCCCTCTTTTGCGTAACATACTATCCTTCTTGCAAGAAGTCCTGCAATCTGCCTGAAAAGCACTGGTGTTCCGTTATGATCAACAACAATTGAAGTTCTCTCATTTTTCTCGGAAGATTTCGGGTGCATGGCAACAAGGTAGTTTCCGGGATGATACTTGAAGTAACTTACTACTCCGCCTACAGGGAACCAGTTGATATGTACATTAAAGACACTCATGAAAACCGAAACCTGTATACAGTTGCATTTAAGGTATTCACCCTCATAAACCTCCTTTACTATTACAATTTTTCCATCGGCAGGTGCTAGTACAGCCGTGTCGTCAGACAAGACGGCTCTGTTGGGAAACCTGAAAAACCTTAGCAGAAAAGAGAAAATAAGCAAACCTGCCAGAGCAGATATATAACTTGTAATGGTAGAACCTTTCCATAAAAAAACAATTGCGACAGCAATTGAAATCAGAAAAAATCCTTTGATAACTATTCCGTACCCCTCCTTGTGAATGCGCATTTTATTTAATTATATGAGTGAACAAAGTTTAATATAGGCAATGGCAGCAGGAAAAGCGATTAATGCACCGTCGAACCTGTCCAGCAGACCTCCGTGTCCCGGCATCAGTTTCCCTGAATCCTTGACGCCAAAGTTACGCTTTAATTGAGATTCGACCAAATCTCCAAGAACGCCAAAAAGATTTATTATCAGAGATATTGCAATCATATGTATAAGAGGGAAATCGGTAAGCTTGAGAAGAAATAGCAAAACCCCGGTAAGCAAGGCAAAGAACAATCCTCCAAAGAATCCTTCCCATGATTTTTTTGGAGAAATAGAAGGGAACAACTTGTGTCCCTTTTTCTGGCCGAACAACATTCCAATCACATAAGCTCCAACGTCTGAAGACCATGTTATTATAAACAATGAGAGTAAAATAAGGGGTTTGTATTCACCTGTATTACTGAACAGAATAAAGTTAGTAAGGGCGAACGGGAGGGCTGCATACAAAAAGGCACTTATCAGATATGGGTGTCTGTTGTACGATTCTACATTCTTTTCATACAGGAGAGTTATGAAGATGCCCAATACAGGAAAAGATACAAGGTAGATGTACTTGATATCCATACCAAAACCCTTGTTCATGAACATGAAAAGATATAGCAGGAGCCCAGACATGACAGAGAGTATCTGCGCTGTCTTAAAACTCTTTCCTAAACTCATCTGCATATACTCAACCATCATTAATCCTATAGAGAACAACATCACTAAAGCAAAAATGACAGGGCCCGTTAAGAGAGCTCCTATCATAATTGCTAAGAATATTGTTCCGCTTATTGTTCTGATAACCGTATTATTCATTTTTCAGTATAGCTCCGTTGTCTTCAACTTTAGGGGGCAGGATATCTTCCTGAGGAAGCTGTTTGCCGGCACGTTTACCGAAAATGGTCTCAAGATCTTCTGCGAAAATAACCTCTTTCTCAAGAAGTTGCTCTGCAAGCTTTGTGAAGCCATCTTTGTGATCATTCAGTACCTGTTTGGCAGTAACATATGATTCGGCAACAAGTCTCTTTGCTTCTGCATCTATAAGCTCTGCAGTCTTTTCGCTATATGGTTTGCCAATAGTGAAGCCCGATGATTCTGTTGAGTCGTAGAAAGAGATGTTCCCAATCTCTTTACTCATACCCAGGTAAGAAACCATTGCATATGCCTGTTTTGTTATCTTTTCAAGATCACTCAATGCACCTGTGGAAATTTTACCGTTAATAATCTCTTCAGCCGCTCTTCCGCCAAGTGTAGCAGCCATCTCGTCCATCATCTGTTCGGTGGTTGTTATCTGACGCTCCTCAGGCAAGTACCAGGCAGCACCCAGAGACCTTCCTCTTGGTATGATTGTAACCTTTAACAATGGATTCGCATGAGGCAATATCCAGCTTACAGTAGCGTGTCCGGCTTCGTGGAAAGCAATTGTTCTCTTCTCTTCCGGTGAAATAATTTTGCTTCTCCTTTCAAGACCGCCTATTATTCTGTCAACAGCATCAAGAAAATCTTGTCTGTCAATAAATTCCTTATTGTTTCTTGCAGCTATCAGTGCAGCTTCGTTACAGACATTGGCAATATCTGCACCCGAGAACCCGGGAGTCTGTTTTGCAAGAAACTCAATTTTGAATCCTTCTGCAAGTTTCAGTGGCCTTAGATGAACCTCAAATATCTCAACCCTCTCTTTTAATTCCGGCAGGTCAACATGTATCTGTCTGTCGAAACGTCCTGCCCTCATAAGAGCCTTGTCAAGAATATCGGCCCTGTTAGTTGCAGCCAGAATTATCACTCCGGAGTTTGAACCAAAACCATCCATTTCTGTAAGTAGTTGGTTAAGAGTATTTTCTCTCTCGTCGTTAGAGGAGAACCCTGCATTTTTGCTCCTCGCTCTGCCTACAGCATCAATCTCGTCAATGAACACGATACAAGGTGCCTTTTCTTTTGCCTGACGGAAAAGATCTCTCACCCTTGAAGCACCCACACCTACAAACATTTCAACGAAATCAGATCCTGAAATTGAGAAGAAAGGAACATTTGCTTCTCCTGCAACTGCCTTTGCTAATAAGGTTTTTCCTGTACCAGGAGGGCCCACCAAAAGGGCGCCTTTAGGAATTTTACCCCCCAAATTTGTGTATTTTTTTGGATTTTTAAGGAAATCAACAATCTCCATGACCTCCACTTTTGCCTCTTCAAGGCCGGCTACATCCTTGAATGTTATCTTTGTGTTTCCGTTTTCTCTGTCAAAAAGTTTGGCTTGTGACTTTCCTACCGAGAAGATTCCCCCTCCGCCCTGGGCTCCTCCACCCATGTTTTTATTCATTTTCCTGAACATAAAAACCCATAAGGCAACAAGAATCAGAGGAAACAGCAACCACTCCATTGCTTTGCCAAAATAGTTTGTCCTCTCTTCTGTCTCTATCGAGAATCTGTTAGGTTCAGGCAGGAGCTGTCTTACTCCTTCAAATTGTTCCTCTGCGTTGAAGTTTGCCGATACTATAAAATAAAACTGAGGGCCGAACTTAGGTTCCTTCCCACCAAACTGATTCTTGTATTTAACAAGACGGTCTTTTTTGATGAAAACTTCTGCTCTGTTGAGGTTGGTGATAAATACAATCTTCTCTACGTCGCCTGAGGTGGCCATCTGTTCCTTTACTTTTGACCACTCTGTCTTTACCGGTTCCCCTCCATCGTAAGAACCCCACATATACACAATGCCTGCAAGCATTATGACATAAATCCACATTATATTGAATTTCGGGGGCCAGTATTTGGAACCAGGTTTATTAGAATTGCTGTTTTTTGGTAATTCCATTATGTGATATTACTTGAATAAGTTAGTCTATGTCTTTGTAAGTTGTTTTTTCTGAGTCGGCCCAGAGATCTTCCAGTCTGTAAAAAAGCCTGTATTCGGTCTGAAATATGTGTACTACAATATTGGCGTAGTCAAGAATGATCCAGAATGCGTTTTCCCTGCCCTGCATGCGGACAACCTTCCTGTTACATTTTCTGATCATCATCTCCTCAATGTTGTCTGCGATTGCAAGTACGTTAGGAGTGGAATCAGCATTGCATACTACAAAGTAGTCAGATATTGCCGTGCCAATTTTCTTTAGATTTAGAGAACATACATTTTGGGCACGTTTATCAAGCATTGCTTCAGCTATGCATTTCAATTCAACTATGTCGGTATCGATATTTTCAATTTTCTTTATTGTCACATCTTCTTTCTTTACAGCCGGAACTGCCTTTTTTGGCTTTTTCTCCTCTGTATTTGTAATTTTTTTTGTTGGCACTATAATGTATTTTAAATTATTTCCTTTAATATCATGCAAAAATACTGCAATTTTGTGACCAATTATAATTTAATTATTATGGCACTTGAGATTAAATGGTACGACACTATAGATTCTACTAACTCTGAGGCCTTTAGACAAATTGAAAGTGCAAAAGACTTCACAACCTATGCTGCTAAATTTCAGACATCTGGCAGAGGTCAGAAAGGGAACAGCTGGGAGAGTGCAATAGGAAAGAACCTGACATTTTCTATCCTTATAAGGCCGACACTTCTTAAAGCAACAGATCAGTTTCTTGTATCTCAGATTGTTGCCTTGGGCATAGTTAGGTATTTAGAGGGTTTTAAGATAAAAGCGAAAATCAAATGGCCGAATGACATTTATGTAGAAAACAGAAAGATTTGCGGCATTTTAATTGAACATTACCTTAGTGGTGCCAATTTGTCAGCCTCTATTATGGGGATTGGATTAAATCTGAATCAGAAAGAATTTGCTTCAGATGCTCCTAACCCTACATCATTGTTATTAGAGACAGGGGAGGAGCACTTGCCGGAAAATGAACTGGAGAGAATTCTTACTTCTATAAAAGAGTATTATGACAAGCTGAATGTCAAAGTTTACAAGACATTCAAGGAGACAACAGATAAGTCATACATTGAGTTGATGTATAAATTTGGTGAGTTTGCCATTTACCAAGAAATCGGCACAGAGGAAATTTTTGAGGCCAGAATTACAGGCATAGACAAAAACGCTTGCCTTGTTCTTGAAAAAAGAGATGGGTCAAAGAAAAGTTACGCGTTCAAGGAGATCAGATACCTTTTAGATCACTTATTACCTTAACCGGATCAGAAGCGCCGAATACGGAATTACCTGCAACTAGTATATCTGCGCCTGCTTCTACAAGCAACGAGGCATTTGAAATAGTGACACCACCGTCAACCTCAATAAGACAGTTTGCAGAGTGGTCCTTTATAATATCTTTTATCTTCCTTATTTTATTGTAGGTATTTTCAATAAAACTCTGACCGCCAAAACCCGGGTTTACAGACATTACAAGTACAAAATCTGCATCTGAGATAATTTCGTGTAGCATGTGTGCGGGTGTGTGTGGGTTTAGTGCGACGCCTGCCTTCATTCCAAGAGATTTTATCCTCTCGAGTGACCTGTGCAGATGGGTACATGCCTCGTAATGTACACTAAGATATTCAACTCCCAGTTCCCGGAAGTTCTCGAAGTACCTGTCTGGATCAATAATCATAAGATGGGCATCCATCGGTTTTTTTGCATTTTTTGCAATTGCCTTGATTATCGGGAAACCATACGATATATTAGGAACGAAGACTCCATCCATAATATCGAGGTGAAACCAATCTGCAGGGCTATTGTTTACCAAATCAACCTGTTGGTCCAAAATGCCGAAATCTGCAGAGAGCATAGAGGGAGCAATAATAACACTCATGGCGGTCTCTTTTATTTTAATCTTCTGAGAATGTGTATCAGAAGCATCCAGAATTTCTCAACTGATGCAATATCAAGCTTTTCTCCCGGTGCATGGCAGCCTTTCACTGTTGGACCAAAGGAGATCATGTCTAGATAAGGGTATATGTCAAGGAAAAGCCCACACTCAAGACCGGCATGTATGGCTCTTACCACAGGATCTACATTGAACAACTCCTGATATGAACTTCTGCTAAGGGTCAGCAATTTTGAGTCAAGCATTGGTTTCCAGCCGGGATACTCACTTTCATGTATAACTTCTGCCCCGGCAAGTTTGAAAACAGATTCAATTCTTTTGGCAGCATTATATCTGGCACTGTTTACAGAGCTCCTCTGGCTTGTGCATACTGTAATGACTCCCTCTTCATTCATCTTTACTGATGCAAGATTGGTGGAGGTTTCAACAAAACCAGCAATATCCTGACTCATTGCAAGTACACCGTGAGGACAACCATGCATTGAGTATATTAACCTTCTTGCTGTGTCTTTGTCTATGCTCCATCGCTGCATCTCTGCAGTTTCGGTTTTTCCGAATAACTGAGGGTCCGATTTTGAGTACTCCTCTTTTACCTCAGCTTCAAGCTTATGGAAGAGAGCGGTTATAGCTTCCTTGTCCTCAGGTTTTACGGCAATTATTGCAAAGGCTTCTCTTGATATTGCATTTCTTTTATTTCCACCATCAATGCTGCAGATTGAAATGTCGTGATTTTCCATTGCCTGATAAAGGAAACGGACAAGTAACTGATTTGCATTTGCCCGACCTTTTTCAATATCGTCTCCACTATGACCTCCGGTTGCACCGTAGAATCCTGTTTTTAAACCCACTGCAGCGGAGTTTACCGATTCCTTTTTATAAGTAAATCTGGCTGTAGTGTCAATTCCGCCTGCACAACCGATGAAAAGCTCCCCTTCATCTTCAGAATCCAGGTTAATCAGGGATTTGCCGGTTAAAAATCCGGGTTTAAGTGATTTTGCACCTGTCAGTCCAGTCTCCTCTTCTGTTGTAAAGAGAGCCTCAATAGGTCCGTGTACAATGTTTTCGTCGTCAAGAATGGCCAGTTGCGCAGCCATGCCTATTCCACAATCTGCTCCAAGTGTTGTCTCCTTTGCAATGAGCCACCCGTTTTCTTCGGTTACTTTTATGGGGTCCTTTGCAAAATCATGCTTACTGTCACTGTTCTTTTCGCATACCATATCCGAATGGCTCTGAAGAACCACAGTAGGTGCATTATCCATTCCGTATGAAGCCGGTTTGCAAATGAGAACATTCCCCGCCTCATCTGTTTTGCATTCGAGAGATCTCTCCTTTGCAAACTGTTGCAGGTAGGCAATTATATGCTCTTCGTGACCTGATTCTCTTGGTATTAGACAGATTTCCGAAAAGAAAGAAAAAACTTTTGATGATTCCATGTTAAAATGACTTTAATTGCTTCTCTATGTCAACTACATACTTGCGGAACGACCTGTCTGTGTCTATAAGGTCGCAGACGGTGTTGTAAGCATGCAGTACTGTTGCGTGATCTCTTCCACCTGTCTGTGACCCAATGGAGGCAAGCGAACTGTTTGTTAGATTTCTGCTAAGGAACATGGCAATTTGCCTTGCTTGTACCAGTTCACGTTTGCGCGAACTTGACAGGAAGAGGTCAGGACTGATTTTAAAATAATCACATACGGTCTTCTGGATTTTGCCGACAGAAATTTCGCTTCTGTTTTTGCTGACCAGTTTTTCTGTAAGGGCCTCTGCAAGTTCCAGAGTTATGGTTTTGTTGTTGAGAGTAGCCTGTGCAAGTAAAGATATGAGAGTACCTTCAATTTCACGTATGTTTGTATTTACTCGTGATGCTATATATGAGACAACATCATCTGGAAGTGTAATACCATCGTTATAGCTTTTTGCCTTTAGGATTGCTACTCTTGTCTGATAATCGGGCGGTATCAGTTCTGCCGATAGACCCCATTTGAATCTGGACAGCATCCTTGGTTCCAGATCCTGAAGGTCAACCGGAGCCTTGTCTGATGTAAGAATAAGCTGTTTTCCAAGATTGTGCAGATGACTGAAAATATGGAAAAAGGCGTTCTGGGTACCGGATTTTCCCGCAAACTCGTGTACGTCGTCAATTATGAGTACATCTATCATCTGGTAGAAGTGAAGGAAGTCTGTAAGTTTATTTTTCACATTCACTGCATCCATGAACTGAGTCTGAAAACGGTTTGCACTTACATAGAGTACAATCTTGTCCGGAAACTGTTCTTTTATGGATATACCAATAGCTTGTGCCAGATGTGTCTTGCCTAATCCCGAGCCACCATAAAGAAACAGAGGGTTGAATGCACTCTTGCCGGGGTTGGCAGAGATTGTCAGACCTGCAGACCGTGCGAGCCTGTTGCACTCTCCTTCAATAAAATTTGTAAAACTGTAGTTAGGGTTCAACTGAGGATCTATATGAAGTTGCTGGAGTCCCGGAATAACAAACGGGTTTGCAATAAGACCGGCCTGATTTGGAAACGGTATGGATTTATTTTTTATCTCGGCAGAAGATTGTTGCGGAATCTGAACTGCTGCTTCGTTAGATACAACTTTGACATTATATTCAAGTTTTGCATCCTTTCCAAGTTCGCGTTTTAATGCTTTACTTATAAGGTCAATGTAATGCTCTTCAAGAAATTCTCTGAAAAAGTGAGACGGGACAGCAATAGTAAGGACATTGTCCAGAAGTTTGACTGCTTTGATTGGTTCAAACCACGTCCTGAAACTTTGAGGGTGGATATTGTCTTTTACAATTTGCAGACAATTACCCCACACAATAGAATGTTGCGTTTCAGTCATGGTTATGATTTAAGTTTAGATTGCCCAACAAAAATGGGGATAAATTCTTTATAAAAAAACAAATTTTTACTAGGAATTTTCATTTTTTTTTCAAATAGCTGTTATTCAATACAAAAATTTTTTAAGAAAAAATTATATTCAATATCAGCGAAATAAAGCAAAAATAAATTTTAGAATACAGAAATTTTTATGTATTTTTTGGGATCTCGATTTATGCTAGTCACCAAAACATCCAGGTTCCTCAGCAGACTGTCAATAGAGTTATGCAGGGAGTCAGTTTTGATAAGTTTTCCAAGGCTGCCTTCCGGGTTTCTTACATCCACAATAAGCATTTTAAGTGATTCTATAGTGCCGGCAATGTCTGCTTTCTTTAGAGAATCGGTAATTTCAGAAAAATTCTTAAGTGAAGAATCGAGATGTCCTGCACTTCCGTTCAATGTTGTTGATATTTTATCGAGGTTGTCCAGAATGGAAGAGATCTCAGGTCCGTTATTTTCCAGATTCTGAGCTATGGCCCTTACGCTTTTAAGGGTCTTGTTCAGATTTTCCAGAGATTTGGCAAGGTTGTCTTTTGCATTGCTGTCAAGCACATCATTAACATTATCGAAGGTTTTGTTCATGTTCTCGAGAAGTGCGGTTGCCTGATTCTTGAGTGGTATAAGTTCGTTGCTCAGCATATCAAGCATACCCGGTTCAATAGATGTAAGCAGAGTGTCTGCATCACCAAGAATCTTTGTACCTTTTGACATGTTTATCCTTATTGCCTTTCCTCCCAGTATGTCGGAGCTGTAGATCTGTGCCACTGAACTGTCAGAAATCTTATATTTTGAATCTATCTTTAAACTAACAAGAAAATTATTACTCTTCTCTTTATATTCAATGGATTCTATCGTGCCTACCTTCAATCCCTTAATAAAGACAGGTCCGGTGGTGTTGACTCCCTCGACACTCTCGTATCTTGCATAATACACATTGCTTTTGCCAAATAAATCCTCACCTCTCAGGTAGTTGATTACCACATATAAAGCAAATAAGGTAAGTATTGCAAAAAGTCCAATCTTCTGTTCTCTCGTGAATTTAATCTTCATAAAATGATTTATTATTTTATAATGGAACAATAGTCCCTTTTTCTACTTTTATAATGAATGCCTGTGGAAATTTCTTTCTCATAAGTGGCAAATCTTTTTCTGCATCTTCCAGAAATTCATAATCTCCAATACTGTACTTGTAAAATTTTCCTACTCTTATAAACCTGACGTTTCTCTCACCTTTGAAGTCAGGTGAATTGTCCGGCATTATCCTGGTTACGGCAAGAATCTGAATTCTGTAACTGGCTGACTCTGTCTTTATCGTTTCTGTTTTTGGTTCTTCTTTTATAATAGGTGTCGCTATAAGTTCATCCTTCGTGGTATCTGCAACAATTTTGCTGCCATATTCATATTGATGCTTAAATTCTTCAAATGCCTTAAAGATGCTACCGGCAAATCTGTAATGGTTATCTTTGTTAATAAGTATCTTATAATCTGAGTAATTAGAGATGAACCCCAGCTCTACAAGAACAGCCGGCATGGTTGTCTTCCATAAAACCAGAAGTTCTCCCTGCTTTATTCCTCTGTTTGTTTTAATAACTCCTTTCGAAAACTGGTTCTGAATTAACGAAGCCATTATCAGGCTCTGTTCCAGGTGAGCATTCTGAAGCAGACTGAATATTATGTATGATTCGGGGTTTTTGGGGTCAAATCCTTCATACTTCGATTCGTGATCTCCTTCCAATGCAATAACACTATTTTCCCTCATTGTCACCTCAAGGTTTGAGCTGCTTTTATCCATTCCCATTACAAATGTCTCAGAACCTGAAGCCGTTCTGGCCTTTACAGAATTGACATGTATCGATATAAACAGATTAGCCTGATGCTTGTTGGCAATCTCCGTACGAGTAATAAGTGGTATGAATTTATCGGTGTTTCGGGTATAGATTACTTCAATACCGGGATACTTGTCTTTTATCATTGCTCCAAGCTTAAGGGCAACCGATAGCGTGATATTCTTTTCATAGACCCTTCTGTCGGGACTCACCGCCCCGGCATCGTGACCTCCGTGACCGGCATCTATGACCACCTTTCTTATTTTTACAGATTGATTCTCCTGCGCATTAATTAAGGAGATGAAGAATAGACAAAATATTGTTAAAAGTAATCTAAATGGCATTATTGTTGCTAAATATATTTAACTTTGCAGACTACAAAAGTAGTAATAATTTATTTAAACTTTCTCCATTTTGGTCTCTCGCAGAAACATCTTTAAGTTATTCCTGATTGCTTTTTCCATACACATATCGGTGCTTGTTTATTCACGCCCGGTCTTGCAGGATATAAAGGGGGTTACTAAAGACACATTAAAGGTCGGACCTGATTCACTTGCAAGGAAGAAAGCTTCCATAACAATGCCTGCCTATTCCGGAGCAAAGGATTCCATAGTTGAGGATTTCTCAAACGGGAAAAGAATAATCTATTATTATGGAGACGTTACAGTAAGGTATGGTTCACTGGAGTTAAAGGCGGCCTATATGGAGTATAACCTGGATACAAAAACTGTATTTGCATCTGGTATTAAGGATACGGCGGGAGTATTGCAGGGCAAACCAAAAATGAAAGAGGGGTCGAGTGAGTATGAGATGGAAACTGTCTATTACAATTTTGTGAGCAGAAAGGCCAAGATGACCAATTTGATAACTCAGGAGTCGGAGGGGTTCCTGCATGGCAAAGTATTGAAAAAAATGCCGGACAATTCCATTAATATATCTAAGGGTATGTATACCACTTGTGATCTGGAGCATCCCCATTTTTACCTCCAGATGACTAATGCCAAGGTTATAAACCAGCCAAACAAAATCACAGTTTTCGGACCGGCATACGTTGTAATAGAAGATGTTCCCACTCCGTTTGCCCTGCCGTTCGGTTTTGTACCTAATCAGATAAAGCGGACTAGCGGTATTTTAATACCTACATTCAATGAGGAGGCGGCAAGAGGCTTCGGTTTAAGAGGGCTTGGTTACTATTTTGTTTTCGGCGACCATTTTGATGCATCAATAACTGCCGACCTTTTCTCTCTGGGGTCTTATAACGTGGTAGTAGAGAGCAGATATAAAAAAAGATACAAGTTTGACGGGGGTTTCGGCCTCAATTATTCATACAATCAGACAGGGGAGAAGGGGAGTGCAGACTTTTATAGTTCAAAGGACTTCTCCGTAAGGTGGAGCCACTCCCAGGACTCTAAGGCTAGGCCCGGAACCTCCTTCAGGGCATCTGTAAACTTTGCAACTCCTCTGAACAACAGGTACAACTCACTTGAAATACAGCAGAGCCTCCAGAATCAGATATCTTCATCAATATCATATTCAAAAACATATACCGGTAAACCATACAGTTTTTCCATGAACCTCCTGCACAGCCAGAATTCGTTGGATAGCTCGTATGCGTTCACTCTTCCGAATTTCACATTCTCGCTCAACAGAATATATCCGTTCAAGAGAGCAGATGCTGCAGGTAAGGAGCGTTTCTTCGAGAAGATTACATTCGGATACAATGCTGCTCTGGACAATAAAATCAACTTCAAGGCAAAGGAGTTCGGAGGACCGGAGTTTATGTCAAAGTTCAGAAGTGGTATGAAGCATGACTTCAGCATAGGACTACCATCTTTCAACCTGTTTAAATATCTGCAGTTCTCTCCTGGTATAAGTTACGGGATGAACTGGTATTTTCAAAGCACAGATAAGACTTTCAACGAGGAGACTCAGTTGGTTGAGACCAATACATCTGATATATTCAGCGATTTTGGAGTAACACAGGATTTTGCGGCTTCCATTTCTATGAGTACCAGAATTTACGGTATATTTAATTTTGGGAAGAGAGGTAAACTACAGGCCATAAGGCACATGATAACTCCTTCGTTGAGTTTCAGCTACAGACCGGAACTTGGTACTCCTTCAAATGGATACAGGACATTGTCTTATCTGGACAATAACAGTGTTCAGCATGAACAGGAGTACAACAAGTACGAGGGTTTGATTTACGGGTATCCCGGAAAGGGCAGGAACGCAGGATTAGGTTTCTCTGTAGGAAACAACCTTCAAGCTAAGTTTAGAGATGATAAGGACACTACAAACGGGGGTACGAGAAAGGTTCCGTTGATAGACCAACTGAACTTTACAGGATCATATAACTTTCTTGCAGACTCTATGAGGCTGTCAAACATATCGATTAGCCTGGGTACTACCATTATGCAGAAGCTAGGTTTCAGTGCCAATGCAAATCTTGATCCTTATGCTATTGACGGGCAGGGGAGGAGAATTGCCCAGTTCAATATTGTAAAGGAGGGGGGATTTCATCTTGCCAGATTGATGAACGGAAGCGTGTCACTCTCGTATCAGTTTTCGGGCAAAGGCGAGAGAGGAGGAGGCAGCAGCGATACAGGCAATAAAAACTCATCGGGCAAAACCGGGAGTCAAGAAGATCAGCGATCTATGTATACTAAAATATACAACCATCCTGTAACAGGTGAATACATCCCGGGTGGCTGGATATACTATCTCGACCCTTCTCTTCCATGGTCGGTAAATGTTAATTACAACTACTCATATAGTAAATCTTATCAGTATGCAAGTCAGGAACTTAAAACCCTGCATAACCATACTCAGACTCTGGGAATCTCTGCTCAGGTGAGAATGGGCCGCGACCTTAACGTTAATCTCAATACTGGTGTGGATGTAATGAAACTAAAATTAACAACAACCCAGTTTAGTGCAACATACGATCTTCACTGTTTCCAGATTTCAGTCTCTTGGGTTCCGGGAGGTATATGGGAGAGCTGGAGTTTCAGAATAAATGCAAAGGCTTCTGCCCTGGCCGACCTTTTACAATATAAACGAAATGCAAGCTATTGGGACAGAAGATTTTAATAAAAATAATCAATTATGAACAAAAAAGTTTTTTCTACATCTAAAGCTCCAAAGGCTGTCGGACCTTATAGTCAGGCAGTTGAATCAAATGGTCTTATATTTGTTTCCGGACAACTACCGGTTGATGCTGTTACTGGCGAATTCGTTCCTGGTGGTATAAAGGAACAGTGCATTCAGGTTTTAAAGAATATCAGTTATATTCTGGAAGAGGCAGGATGCAACTTTGACAATGTACTTAAATCTACTGTATACCTTGCAGATATAAAGGATTTTGCTGTCATGAATGAGGTTTATGCAACATTTTATAAAGAGCCGTATCCGACAAGGGTGGCATTTGCTGTTGTCTCACTCCCAAAAGGAGCATTGGTTGAGATTGATGTAATAGCAGCAAGATAGATAAAGAGGCAATTTGTCTGCTTTTTTTTGTTTTTGTGTAGAATATCTCTACATTTGCCACAGATCACGATTTTCTTTTCAGATAAATCTATACCCCTACAACAATTTAAATGTACGATATTAAAGAATTGAGCAAGATGAGTCAGGATGACTTAATTGCTATTGCACAAAAGCTTAATGTAAATAAAGCTAAAAGTTTCTCCAAAGAGGAGTTGGTTTATGAGATTTTGGATGAGCAGGCAAAGCAGGGAAGCATATCAAATGAGCCTCTGTTGAAGAGACCTCTTGTGCAAAAACAAAAGCAGAGGGTAAAACCGACACTGAAAACAACTGCCGATAAAGAGAGTGTAAAAAGTGAACAGGCTCCCCCAAGTGATGACAAACCCGCAGTACAGGTACCTAAAAATGATGCTGTAAAACAGATTTCAAAGGTCAGAAAAAATCCTAAGATCAAGGAAGCAAAGGAGGTTATACCAGATGCGGAAGTTAAAGATATAGTGATTAATAACGAGCAGGCAGAAAATTTTGTCAAACAAAGTCCTGTTCAGAATCCTGTTCAGAATCCTAATCAGAATCCGAATCAAAGACAAAGCCAGAATCCTAATCAGAATCCAAGACCAAATCCTAACCAGAATCCTAACCAGAGGCAAAATCCTAATCAGAGACCTAATCCAAATCAAAGGCCAAATCCGAATCAAAATACAAATCCGAATATTGGGCAACCTCAGGAAACAAACCAGAACTCGAATCAAAATCCTAATCAGAATCCCAACCAGAATCCCAACCAGAATCCTCAGAGAGAGCATAAAAGAGCTCAATTTACTAAAGAGAATAAAGACAACAGACAGCAGGTTCAGGGTCAGATTTTCAATGCAACCGATGAAGAGTTGAATCAGCCGAATCAACTGAATCCAGAAGAAAACAAGGATAGGCGAATTAAAGAACCTTTAGCAAAGAAAATAGAATTCGAAGGAGTAGTGGAAGCCACAGGAGTACTTGAAATTATGCCGGATGGTTATGGCTTCTTACGTTCATCAGACTATAATTATCTTAACTCACCGGATGATATTTACCTTTCTCAGTCACAGATAAAGCTTTACGGGCTTAAAACGGGCGATACGCTGGTAGGTGAAATACGGCCACCAAGAGAAGGTGACAAGTACTTCCCTCTAGTAAAGGTAAGTCAGATCAATGGCAGATCTCCTGAATTTATAAGGGACAGGGTTCCGTTCGACTTTCTGACACCACTTTTCCCGGAAGAGAAATTCAATATTACATCAAATGGACACAATAACCTCTCAACGAGAATTGTTGACCTGTTTGCACCGATAGGGAAAGGACAAAGAGGATTAATAGTTGCACAGCCAAAAACAGGTAAAACCGTATTACTGAAGGATATTGCAAATGCAATAGCAGCCAATCACCCTGAGGTTTACATGATAGTGTTGCTAATTGACGAGCGTCCTGAGGAGGTTACAGATATGTCCCGCAGCGTAAGGGCAGAGGTTGTTGCCTCTACATTTGACGAGCCTGCTGAGAGACATGTAAAGGTTGCGAACATTGTTCTGGAAAAGGCTAAAAGACTTGTAGAGTGCGGGCATGATGTTGTAATTCTGCTTGACTCCATTACTCGACTTGCAAGAGCATACAACACTGTTCAACCGGCATCAGGCAAGGTTCTCAGTGGTGGTGTTGATGCAAATGCCCTTCAGAAACCAAAACGTTTCTTTGGTGCAGCAAGAAATATCGAGAACGGTGGTTCTCTTACAATTCTGGCTACTGCTTTAACGGAGACTGGTTCCAAGATGGATGAGGTTATTTTTGAGGAGTTTAAAGGAACCGGTAACATGGAACTTCAATTGGACAGAAAATTGTCCAACAAGAGGGTGTTCCCTGCTGTTGATGTTACTTTGAGCAGTACAAGAAGGGATGACCTGCTATTTGACAAGGAGACTCTCAACAGAATCTGGATATTAAGAAACTATCTGGCCGACATGAATTCTGTAGAAGCTATGGAGTTCATGAAGACAAGACTACTAAGGACAGAAAGCAATCAGGAGTTTTTACTCTCTATGAACGGAGAATAAGCTACAATCCAAAAAAGTGAAGTATAAGGCCGGCTGATAAACCTACAACAAGGTTTATCAGTTTTGCTTTAAAGAAGCTTGACTTACTCTCGGCAAGCAGTGGCAATGCGGTATGTCCATCCTGAACAATCGAGCTTGCAAAAAGGACGCTGAAGGGTACGAAACCGCCGGCAAAGAGTGCAATAAAGACCATATGGGGGCCCGATTCCGGAATCAACCCAATGATTGCAGCCATAAATATCATCATAATCACATTATCCTTAACCCAGTGTTCTATGTCCAGAAACTGTTCTCCAAAATGGATTATGAGCAGTGCACCAAATGTCCAGAAAAATATTGATTTAAGATGTTTCTTGACCACATGGTTCCATAGGTGACTCTGAATAAAGTGTTCGTTTGCCCGTGCAGTCAGGAACATGGTGAAGAGACTTAATCCTGCAAAAACAAGATTTATCCACCTTTCGCTGAATATGTCAAAACCTCCCTCTTCGTGTTCATGTGCATCTCCTGCAACATGTTCATGTTCCAGCAGACCCAGCACAACAGCAACTATAAAGAGGGCAATACCTGCCATAATGAATATTCTCTCCTTGCTTGGTTTTTTGAGGGTCTCCTTTATACTGGCCCCAAAAACAGTATGGGATTTGTCTATGTCGCAACTGTTTTCGTGAATTTCAAAGTGTCCGGGATCAAACGGTACTTGTGTCTTTTTGAATAGTCTGTCTACAACTATTCCGACGACAATCCCTAACACCAACAGAGAAAAGAAAAGGATAATAGCCGTTTTGGGTATCATAGACATCAATACAAAAGCCTCGTCTCCCGAGGATGATATCATCATGGCTACCAAAGATCCGAAACTCAAAAGGTTATGTGTGAATAGCGAAACGACGGCAAATCCTCCTACACAACCGGGTACCAGACCCAGAAGCGCTGCAAGAATAACCTGTTTTACAGGAGAGCTCTGTAGCTTTTGAAATGATTTACCATGCGAATGAATATTTATATACTCAATCAGCAGCATCATTATCATTACCAGACCGGTAATGAGAACGCTGTTTTTTAATGCGTCAAATATGAAGTTCATAGCTTTTTATAAAATTTTAGCAATTCTGTTGCTGCTGTAAAAGAACCAATCCTGCCATCCAATACCCTCTCCTCATACTCAGATAACTTCTGTTTTATCATTTCATCTTCATAAAATCGGTTTTTCAACTCCTCGTTTATGGTTTCGTACATCCAGAATCTCGATTGCTCCCGTCTGTTGTGGAGATAGTAGCCGTTTGCTTCGGTTAGCTTAAAGTATTGGGTTATCTTGTCAAAAACATCCTGAAGGCCGGCTTTTGTGACAGCCGATGTTGTTATGGCTGTTGGCACCCACCCCGACTCTGTCGGTGGAAAAAGGTGTAATGCATTTGAATACAACGCTTTTGCAAGTGTTGCCTTATCTATGTTTGTCCCGTCTGTCTTAGTTATTGCAATAAGGTCCGACATCTCCATGATTCCTCTTTTAATTCCCTGCAACTCATCGCCTGCTCCAGAAAGCATAAGAAGGAGGAAAAAATCGGTCATAGAATGAACAGCTGTCTCTGACTGACCCACACCTACAGTTTCTATGAAGATTACGTCAAATCCTGCAGCTTCGCATAGAACGATACTCTCTCGTGTCTTACGGGCAACCCCACCAAGTGAACCGCCTGTTGGACTGGGTCTTATAAATGCCTTTGGATCTGCACAGAGTGTCTCCATTCTGGTTTTATCACCAAGTATGCTTCCTTTACTTTTTTCGCTGCTCGGGTCAATTGCTAGTACAGCCAGCTTATGACCGGTTCCTGTGATGAGTCCGCCGAATGCCTCTATAAATGTACTTTTCCCGGCTCCGGGAACTCCGGTTATACCTATACGCATGGACTTTACCATATGTGGCTGACAAGCCTCAATTATTTGTCTGGCCTTTTCGCGGGTATCACTTCTTGAACTCTCTATAAGAGTTATTGCCTGACTTAGAATTGCTGTGTTGCCGGCCAGAATGCCATCGACATACTCTTTGACAGTCAGTGTCCTGACTTTGTTTTTTTTGTAAAAATTGGGAAAATATGGATTGATGACAGGAGGTTGCTCTACTCCGTCGTTAACAATAAGTGCACTTTCTTTATTTGATTCCTTCATGTCTATCAGTTATTTAGTTATCTCTCCGGATAAAAGAAGGTTAATAATAGGTCTTGTGGGAGAATTTGTGATAAGTGTAAGGATGTATATTTTTTCTCCAAATTGCCCGGCAGTATTAATCTTAACGTTAATTTTAGCAGACGCCCCCGGAGAAATCTTACCCGGGTTTGCTACCTCCACACCCTTTTCATTTAAGTCGATTTTGTGTATAAGCAGATCCTTTCTGCCGAGATTCTTGATTTCGAATATTGTGTCAATTTTATTGCCTGAAGATATGGTGCCAAAGTTGAGTGAACTCCTGGAAGCCATAGGCAGCGGAGCCTGATCTATATCGGTTTTATTCAAATCAGAGAAGTCTTCCCGAATGGTTGCAGAAATCTCAAATTTTTTTGATGCTTTTTTCCCGTTTATCACAGGGGTTGCCACATACGATGTCAAACCCCAGTTCTTCTGCACTTTGGTGTCTATTGTAATCATCAGGTTTCCCTTACTGCCGGGGGCAAGTGTTTCCGGAGTCACCGTCAGTGAAAGCCCCTTTGATAAGTCAGTGAATGTTACCTTGATTGGAGAAGATGAAATGTTTGCAATCTCAACAGTTTCGTGATCTATGGTTCCTTGATTTATCTGGCCTACATCAATTGGTGATTTTCTCAAGGCCATTGCCCCGAACAGTACCGGAAAAAGTTGCTTTATGCTTTTTTTCTTTGCGTGAACGACACCTTTGAGTCTCAGAATTATTGGTTTGGGAGATCCTGTTACGTAAACGGTAAGGGATTTGTCAAATGGGATGGGACCCTGGTCATTTAAGAATGTAACACTTAACTTTCCTGATTCTCCGGGTTGTACAGGATTCTTGGTCCATGTTGGGGTTGTGCAGCCACATGATGATATTACCGTCTGAATTATCACAGGTTGCTGGCTTATGTTTTTAAAGGTGAATGTGTAGTTCTGTTTTCCAGCACTTAGCTGAATGTCCCCAAAATCATGTATTTTCTTATTAAACTCGATGCTCGCCACCCTTTGGTCCTGACCGGAAACAGAGGTGGCTAAGAGAACTGCAATTGTTGTAATAATAAACTTTATATTATAGAAGAGCCTCATGACATCAATAATTTATAAAAAATCCTATTTGCAAAGATACAATTTGTATTTGTTCTATTCCAACCAATTTTATACCTTTGCAACAATTAAACCAATTTAAAAATCAAAAATAATGGCGTACAAAATTTCTGAAGATTGCACTGCTTGCGGAACATGCATCGACGAGTGCCCTGTAGAGGCTATCTCTCCTGGTGACATTTACAAAATTGACCCAAATATATGTTCTGATTGCGGTACTTGTGCAGACGTTTGCCCCGTAGGAGCAATCAGCCAGGCGTAATTAAATTACAATCGATAAATAGGAGACTCTCTTAAGTGGGGGTCTCTTATTTTTTTGTCATTTTTTTCTCCAAAATGAGCTTGCCCTTTTCTGTCGTTACATATTTTTGCTTTTTGCTTTTTGGTTTGTCGGGTATAGTCATTTTCAATAGTTCTTTTTTAAGTAATGGCGCTATATAACGATCATAATTATAAGTATGCACACTAATTCCCAATAAATCCATTACTTCTTTTCGGCTTTTAGGAGTTATGGAAAATCTCAAAATCTTTTCATCATAGTCACTATCATAGTCACTATCATAGTCGTTCGTGCGACTATCATGGACACTTCCTTGTTCTTTTATCACTTCCTTCCGCAAAATAGTTACTGTAAACTCCTCTTTTGTGTGGTTATTTTCAAAAGATATATGGTCGTAACTTCGCATTGCTCTTATAATACCACTGCCAATACCAGTGTAAGGCAACAAGTATTTTGCGTTATCAAATAGCAGTTGGTTTCTGGGTTTTGAAATACCTTGCCTGATAGACTCTTCAGTTACGGATTCCGGCAATATGCCAGGACTGCAAATTTCTATACGATTATCGAAAATAAACAAACGGATAGGAGAATTTTGATAATAGTCCCTGTGTATGAGGGCATTTACCACAAGTTCAACAAAAACATCAAGCGGCACCTCTAATCTGGCTATACTGTTGAAATTTTCCTCCACCTGAATACTTTTCAGATTTCTGTTGATAAATGAAATTGTTGTGTTGTATTGATGTAGTAAATTGCCTTCCATCTCACGGTCAGGCATTTTATCTCTGAATTCAGTAGATGCAACACTATTTCCCACAAAAGATACGCACTTAACAGTAAACACTGGTCTGAAACGTTGTATGTTAATACCCAAAAGCAGTAATCCAGATAGAGTTAACTGTCCTTTACCGTCCATCAAAGAGATATTCTGAAGTAGCTGTTGTATAGTGAAATTTACATCTATGGCATTTACAATGGTATCGATATCAGTCGTATTAAGTGCTGTATGCTTTATTTCTGCAGCCAAACATTCTGTGGTATACTTTTCATACAAGAATCGTTTTAGCGTTTGAATAGAAATGTCGTGAAAAGAGGTTCCCTCTACGCTATCACGATCCGCTGCCATGCTTCCGCAACTTTGCATCATCACCCGAAGTTCTGCATTCGAGAATACCTTGCGTTTATCCGATCCGTTCTTAACCCAGACAATCCCTTTGTTGTCCCTGTAAGGCTTGTCTTTTCCGGATTTTATTGAAGCAACCACCAAATTATGCCCTTCTAATGCAACTGTTTCGGTATAGATAACAATTGCAGGCTTAACATTCTCCGAAGCAGCATTTGCAAGCAGGTTGTTGGTCTTCTGTATTTCCTCATACGACAACCCTTTTAAAGCTCCGGTTTTGTCATTGACACCGACGATTAGCAATCCGCCTTGTGAGTTGCAAAAAGCGACCATCTCTGTACCCACCTTATAAGCATCATCTATCCGTTCTTTAAACTGAACGGTAGTGCTTTCGCCTTGTGATATTATTTGTTGTATATGCTCTGATGTCATATCTATTTAATAAGCGGCTAATTCTTAAACAACTCTACAAATGTATCAAATAAATAATAGTTAATCAAGTGAAATTGAGGATGCAAAATTCGTTCGATCTGAGCCATCTTGCAATATTGATTGTGTAATTGTCTTCATGGGCATTGCAAGTAGCAATTGGGCACCCACTCAGCGAGCTGAGCGTAAAAAAGCAAAAACGATAACAGGTTTACACAGATAAATGAATGCTGATTGAGTAAAATACGGAATTGGAGTCGGATTGGCGAATGCTTATCATGAAGAGTTGGGTACCCACTAAAGGAGAGGAGCGTAAAGAAAAACAACAAGCGCAAAACCTGCAGCCTTTTGTATTGGCATACTTGGTTTGCGCCTTTGTTTTTTAGCGGAACGACTTTATAGTGGGTAACTCTGGGATACGCATTCGCCAATCCGACTCCAATCCGGATAACAAAACTCAATCACCATCCATCCATTTTATTTTTTAACATCGCCTAATTATTTATACCTTTGAAGCCTCATTTTATAACTAAACAAGATGTTAAATATTAAATTGCTGAGAGAGCAACCTGAATTTGTGAAAGAAAGGTTGGCTGTAAAGAATTTTGATGCAACGGGCATCATAGAAAAAGTAAACGAACTGGACGTTAAAAAAAGAAACAGCCAGACAGAACTTGATTCACTTTTAGCAGAACAGAATTCGCTTGCAAAGGAGATAGGGAACTTAATGAAAGAGGGCAAAAAGGCCGAAGCAGATGCTGCAAAGGTAAAAGTATCTGAGCTTAAAGAGAGAGCAAAAATTTTCGAGACACAAATGCAAAACAGTACTGCTGAACTCAACGAACAGTTAGTGTTGCTTCCGAATCTACCTCACATATCGGTTCCCGCAGGAAAAATGGCCGAGGACAATGTAATTGTAAGAGAAGGAGGGAAATTTCCAAAACTTAAGAGTTCTGTTCCTCACTGGGAATTAGCAAAAAAATATGATATTATTGATTTTGATCTTGGAGTCAAACTTACCGGAGCAGGCTTTCCTGTATATAAAGGAAAAGGTGCCAGGATTCAGAGGGCACTAATAGCATACTTCCTTGACAAAAACACAAAAGCAGGTTATATAGAGGTTCAACCACCTCTTATGGTTAATGAGGCATCGGGTTACGGTACAGGTCAACTTCCGGACAAGGGAGAACAGATGTACTTTGTTGGGCTGGATAATTATTACCTTATTCCTACTGCTGAGGTGCCTGTAACAAATATATACAGAGATGTGATTCTGGCTCTTGATGAGCTGCCGGTTAAGGCTACTGCCTATACACCTTGTTTCAGAAGAGAAGCAGGGTCATACGGGAAAGATGTAAGGGGACTGAACAGACTTCATCAGTTCGATAAGGTTGAAATAGTACAGGTTTCTCATCCCGACAAATCATATGATGCCCTTGAAGAGATGGTCAAACATGTAGAAGGTATAGTACAATCGTTAGAGCTTCCATACAGAATTCTGAGATTATGCGGAGGTGACATGAGCTTTACATCTGCGCTTACATATGACTTTGAAGTATACTCAGCTGCCCAGGAGAGATGGCTCGAGGTTAGTTCAGTGTCAAATTTTGAATCTTTCCAGTCCAACAGGTTAAAATTGAGATATAAAGACGAAAACGGCAAACCACAACTGGCTCATACACTAAATGGCAGTTCTCTGGCTTTGCCAAGGATACTTGCTGCTCTACTTGAAAACAATCAGAGCGAAAGAGGAATAAGAATACCTGATGTTTTAAGAGAGTATACAGGCTTTTCATATATAGACTAAGCATCCCGTTCATAAATACAAATGGAACCAAAGAGAATTATCCTGGGAATCGACCCCGGTACCCAGATATTGGGTTACGGTGTGATTGAGATAACCGGTAGAAATGCCAGATATATTACCATGGGAATTCTTGACCTGAGAAAGCTAAGCGACCATTACGTCAAGCTGAGAAAGATATTTGATGAGGTGACAAAACTCATTGAATTATATACGCCAGATGATCTTGCAGTTGAGGCACCTTTTTACGGAAAGAACATTCAGTCTATGCTTAAACTGGGCAGGGCACAAGGTTCGGCCATTGCAGCCGCACTAAACAGAGATATTCCGATATTTGAATATGCACCCAGAAAAGTCAAACTTGCAATCACAGGAAGAGGGGCCTCCTCAAAGGAGCAGGTGGCCTCTCTGCTTATAAATATTTTAAAAATAAAAGAGAATTCAAATTTTCTGGATGCTACTGATGGATTGGCAGTTGCATATTGTCACTATCTTCAACTATCTAATCCACAGACAGATAAGGTTGGAACGTCAAATTGGGAGTCATATATCAAATCAAATCCTAACAGGGTAAAGTAACATTTTTTCCTTACCAGATGTAACTTTTAGCGCTTTTTGTAGTCAAAGCTAGGAATTGAAAAAAGACTATTTATGAGATATATTACAATCACCCTGCTTACATTATTTTCTATTTTTTTTACATCATCATTTATTTCTGCTCAGGCCCCTCAGGTCTCAGATCAGGCTGCACGAGATTTTAGGCTAAAGGTTACCTTATTGGACAGTCTGAGACAATTGCCGATAGAATTTGCCACAGTTTCCATACGACCTACGGGTGCAACTGAGGCTTTTAAGTACGGCCTCTCCGATGCATCCGGTCGAGTAGAGCTTTCAGGAATACCGGAAGGGTCATACACACTCAAAATTGAGTACATGGGTTACAAAACATATATACTAACCGTTGCTTTTACAGGGGACAGAGTTGTCGATCTTGGAAAGGTGAAACTACAGGAACAGGTTAATAGTCTTGATGCTGTTGTGGTTACAGCTGTCGGGAACCCGATTATTGTAAAGAAGGATACAATAGAATACAACGCATCCTCGTTTAAAACCACAGACGGTGATATGCTTGAGCAGTTGCTTAAGAAAATGCCGGGTATTGAGATTGACAGTGACGGTAAAATTACAGCTAACGGTAAAGAGATAACAAAAATCATGATTGACGGAAAGACATTCTTTTTGAATGACCCTCAGTTAGCTACAAAAAATTTACCTGCCAAGATAATCGACAAGGTCAAGGTTGTTGAAAAAAAATCGGAACAAGCACTATTTACTGGCATTGACGACGGCAACCAGGAGACAGTTATTGACCTAAGCATACGACCTGGTATGATGAACGGATGGTTTGGAAACTTGTCAGCCGGTTACGGAACTGACAACAGGTTCCAGGCAGCAGCAATGTCGGGTAACTTCACATCAAAGAGTCAACTGACATTTGTGGGAAATGCCAACAATACCAATAACAGAGGATTTATGGATTTGGCAGGAGGTATGATGAGGAGTATGAGAAGCTCAATGGGAGGTGGAGGCGGAGGCTTTGGCGGTGGCAATGTAAGAATTGGAGGAGCTGTAATGAATTTTGGCAATAGCGGGATATCAACTACATGGATGGCCGGATTGAATGCTAATACAGAATCGAAGGACAAGAAATTGAAAATAGGGGGCAGCTACCTATACAATGGAAGCGACAACCTTTCAATAAACAAAAGTTTTAAACAAAACTTCTTGGTGGACAGTAGTTTCAACTATGCTCAGGAGACAACATCCAACAGTGTTACAGAGGGACATAATGCTTCGCTAAACCTGGAATACCAGATAACAGATAAGGCCTCGGTACTTTTCAGGCCAAATGTTAATATTGGTTACGGAACTTTCAGCGACAACAAGGATTTCAGCACAAACGGAGCATCCGGAACAAAAATAAACAGTGGAACGAGCAGTTCGATAGGTGACAATCAATCACAGAAACTTAGCGGAGACCTGCTTTACAGACAGAAAACAAACAAGGAGGGAAGGACATTCTCCATAAACGTAAACTATGGGTTGTCTAACAACGACCTTAATGCAACAAATTATTCTAGGACAGATATTTTTGGGGCGCACCCTAAGACAAATCTTGTCGACCAGAAGTACAACCTTAACAGTTCATCATATAATCTGGGAGCAAGGGCTTCGTATACCGAGCCTTTGGGTAACAAGTTTTATATGGAGCTGGCATACAGCTACAACTTTACTCAGAATAACTCGGAAAAAGAGGCATTCAATATAAACGGCTATACAGGTGAATACACCGAAAGGGATTCTGTATATTCCAATACTTTTAAAAACAAGTTTATCAACCAGAGAGGAGAAATAAACATAAGGAAGATTGGGGAAAAGTATAACTATATTGTTGGTTTTAATGTTCAGCCTGCTTACACAGAGAGCATTGGTGACACAACTTACTTCTCGAGGAATGTTGTAAACTTTGCACCATCAGGCATGTTTGAGTACAACTTCAGTGATACAGAATTTATGAGAATACGATACAGGGGTAACACAAATCAGCCAAGCATAAGCCAGCTGCAACCCGTTCCCGACAACTCCAATCCTCTCTACATCCCACTTGGAAATCCGGACCTTCTTCCTGAATTCAGACACAGCTTCTCACTGGACTACAGAAATACAAAGAGAGAGACATTCCGCACAATGGAGGCAGAATTAGAGGCAGAATTAAACCAGAACAAAATTGTAAACAAGACCTGGTACGATAACGGAGGTATACAGTATAACCTGCCTGTGAATGAGAACGGGATATACTCTGTCAACGGAAACTTCTCGTACAGCACACCAATTTCAAAATCGAAATTTTACATCTCTACCAATACCAGATTAAGGTTCAACAATGGTATAAACTATTCCAATGGAGTGCGGAACCTAACATCGTCACTATCTGCATCGGAGAATCTGAGATTTTCATACCGTGGGGAGAAGCTGGAGACAAGCTTCGGAGGAACTGCCAGATATTCAAAGGCATGGTATAGTATAGAGCAGTATCAGAAGGCAAATACCTGGACAAACTCTGTAACCCTTTCCATGAACTGGACCTTACCTGCCGGATTTAACCTGACAAGCGACTTCGACTACAGATTCTATATCGGCTTTGGTGAGGGGTATAATGAGCCGGCTGCGGTGTGGAACGCTGAGGCCTCTAAACTTTTATTCAAAAAGATGGGGACATTAAGGCTTAAGATCTTCGACATATTGAATCAGACAAAGACATTCCGCCGTACTACCGCAGACAACTATATCGAAGATGTAGAGACAAATGCACTCAGGCAATATATTATGTTAAGCTTTACATGGAGGTTCGGAACCTTTGGAGGCCAGAAGGGTGGAGACGGAAGGACGAGACACGGGGGAGGAATGCGCTTCCATTAATAGTTGATTTGAGGAACTACTTTGATGAATTTTTAGAGTAGTTTCTCCATCTTTCAATAACGGTAGCCAAATCCTGAGGGATCTCATTTTCAAAATGGAGATCCTTTTTTGTTCTGGGGTGTACAAAGCCTAGTGTTCTGGCATGCAGTGCGTGCCTTGGCATAATTTCAAAGCAATTTTCCACGAACTGTTTGAATTTCGCGAAAACCGTACCTTTTAATATCTTATCTCCCCCATATCTGTCGTCGTTGAAAAGCGGATGGCCTATGTAGTCCATATGCACCCTTATCTGATGGGTCCTGCCTGTTTCAAGCTCGCACTCCACAAGGGTTGTATATCCAAACCTCTCCAGAACCCTGTAATGTGTGACAGCATGTTTGCCTATGTTACCTTCCGGGAAAACTTTGAATTTCATCCTTTCATTGGGGTCCCTTGCAATGTTGCCGACAATTGTTCCGGATTCTGCCTTAACATTTCCCCATACCAGTGCAACATACTTTCTTTTTATGGAGTGGTCGAAAAACTGCTTTGCAAGATAGAGCTGAGCTTCGTCATTTTTGGCTACAAGAAGCAACCCCGATGTGTTTTTGTCTATTCTGTGAACCAATATGCCCATTCTGTCATCCTCGGCATCGGCCTTCTGGCTTTTACCAAGATGAAAGGCAAGGGCATTAATGAGCGTACCTGAAAAATGGCCGTGCCCCGGATGTACGACGAGTCCCGGTGGCTTATTAACCAACAACAGGTCTTCGTCTTCATATGGTATATCCAAAGGGATATCTTCAGGCATTATTTCAAAGCCCTTTCTTTCGTACGGGAGTACGATAGTGATTACATCAAACGGTTTGACAATATAGCTGGCCTTTACAACCTTTCCGTTTGCCAGGACATATCCGGCAGCAATTGCAAGCTGAATACGATGTCTGGAGGTTTTCTCCATGCGCATCGTTATATACTTGTCAACTCTTATAAGGCCTTGTCCTTTGTCAGAAACATACCGGTAGTGTTCAAACGACCCACCCTCCTCATCATCAATTTCATCTTCGTCAGGAATGACTACTTCTTCATCTGTCATTTGCTATTTTGTTTTTACCTCTTCAATTTTTTCTTTATCGACACTTAAAAAAAGATCAACTCTGGCACCCAGTGAAAAGGAGTTGTAATTAGTGGGGGCAGGAGTTTGCTTTACAACAAAGCTGGAGATTGTGTCTGAATAGGATTTAACTGACATGTCATAAGTTAGCCTACCTATATTCAGTGAGTTATCTATGAGAATATCCTTGGCAGTAATGAACGTAAGCCCAATTACATTGGGGATGAATGTACTCTCTCCACCACTGTTGCCAAGCTCAAGGTCAATTTCGCTCCCGGATTCTATTGATTTTCCTGATGCTATATAACTTCCTTTATACATCTGAGAAAGAACATTGTTAGTAGCCATGTCAGATACGTAAATCAGCCGTCCGACATTCAGTTGTCTTGCTGCAAGTTCTGCCTTTGCCTGGCGTAATGAGTATCCAATAACGGAAGGCATTATTACCTGTTTAGGCATGACTGAATTGATAGTAAGTAATATACGGCGGTTTTTCTTAACCATGCTTCCTGTATGTGGATTCTGACGGAAAACAAGACCTCTGCCAATTCTTGGTAGAAAAACGGAATCAGTTACATCCAACCTTAAGTTGGATTCATTTGCCATCTCCTGGGCCTCCTTAAGTGAGAGACCGGAAAAATCCGGAACCTCCATCTCGCTGTTATGACGAGTGACAATCCTGAGCAATATTGTTGCTACAATCAAAATTCCAAGTACAACGCCTGCTGCTTTGTACAACTCAATCATGAACCAATGTCTCCACCAGACATTTTCTTTGTTCGAACCGGGATTTGTATTATTATCTGCCATGATGCAAAAATACTATTTTTTTGACAATTCATTGTAAAAGCTGTCCCTCTCAACTGCTCTGTAACCACAAGATGTGGCAATCAGCTCAAGGTCATTTGCGGTCATTCCTGGATTGGTCTCTGCAGAACCTGCCATACTGTAAATTTTTGTGCTGTCGTTAATTGTTCCGTCAATATCATCTGCTCCGTAAAGAAGTGATAGCTGGCATAGTTCCTTACCCAGCATTGGCCAGTATGATTTTATATGCGGAATATTGTCTAGAACAATTCTGGAAATAGCAAAAGTCTTCAATACCTCAATAATATCTAGCTCACCCAGATGAGATAGAGAGTTGTTGGACGATTTGAACAGCAACGGAATGAAAGCATCAAAACCTTTTGTCTCATCCTGAAGGTCACGAAGGGCAAGTATGTGGTTTATTCTGTCCCGACGGCTTTCTATATGTCCGAAGAGCATGGTGCAATTTGTCCTTATTCCCAGTTGATGGGCAGTCCTGTGAATCTCTAGCCAAGTTTTTGCATCTGCTTTATCGGGGCATATCTGAACCCGTATAGAGGGTTCAAATATCTCTGCGCCACCTCCTGGCAGTGCTCCTAAACCGGCCTCTTTAAGAATTGAAAGGACTTCACGCCGGCTTTTCCCCGAATATTTTGCCATGTCGTCAATCTCAACTGCCGAATAGGCCTTTATAGTCACATCCGGCTTAACCTCTTTTCTGATTGTTTCAATTACTGAAACATAGTAGTCAAGGTCTTTGTCGGGATGAACACTTCCTACAACATGAACTTCAGTCATACCGTCGGTGTATTTCTCCCTGCAATATTCTCGTATCTCTTCCAAACTCATTGACCAGGCTCCGGGTTGAAGCGGATTGTCCCTGCGATAGGAGCAGAATTTGCATCTGTGACGGCATATATTGCTGGGTTCCACATGGAAATTCCTGTTATAGTATACATTGTCGCCATTATAATGTTGCCTTATCTCTGAAGCTAATTCAGAAAGAGCATTCATGTCAAAACTGTCATAAAGCTTTAATGCGGTGTCAAGGTCAATGCGGTTTTTCATCCGGGATTATATTAATTTGGCTTTCAAATATAACAAAAAAGACGCTCAAGGCGTCTTTGTAAGTTAAAAGTATATCTCGGTCTAGAAAAGATCTTCAGATGATACTGTAAGTTTCTTGCGTCCACGACGGCGGCGGGCAGCCAGTACGCGACGTCCGTTTGGAGTTGACATACGCTCACGGAAGCCATGTTTGTTGCGACGCTTGCGTTGTGATGGTTGAAATGTGCGTTTCATGATATCTTTTTCTAATTTTATTTATTCTGCAAAAGGGAGTGCAAAGATAAATAAAATGTTTTTAATCGCAAATATTTATGCTAACGTTTAATATATAATATGCTTTTTTCATCGAAAAACGGCTCTTTGAACCATCTATGGATTTCAATTTTTGAGATTTTACCCGCAGGAATATTGAATCTCTTCTGAATTTCTGAAATCTCCTCAATAAGATTGCCCCCTTTAAGGTATAGAACACCCCTGCCAACTCCTCCTATTTCTCCCTTTTCAAGACTGTTCCATATCCACGGGAGAAATGTGTTTATATCCGTTACTGCCCGAGATACTACAAAGTCAAATTTCCCCTTGATGTCCTCCGCTCTAATCTGCTCAGCCTTTACGTTTATAAGGTTCAACGATGCAGATATCTCTTTCACTACCTTGATTTTCTTTAATATTGAGTCGCACAGGTAGAAAGATACTTCCGGAAAGAATATTGCCAATGGTATCCCCGGGAACCCACCGCCTGTGCCTACATCTAGCACCCTGGCCCCGTCAGGAATCTTGACGAATCTGGCAATTGCGAGAGAATGAAGGACATGGTGCAGATATAAATTATCAATGTCCTTACGTGAAATAACGTTTATTTTTGAATTCCAGTCAAGATAGAGCGGATAAAGTTGAGAAATCTGATATTTCTGATTTGCCGACAATTCCGGGAAGTATGAATAGATTAGCTCTTCCATATATGGTTTAGTAGTTTTTTGGCTCTGTTGATTCTGGTTTTAACAGTATTTAACGGAAGAGAGAGTTCGCTTGCAATCTCCTCGTAGGCAAATTCCTGAATAAACCTTAGCTCTGCAACCTTTCTGTATTTTAGGTCAAGTGCCTTTATTGCATTAATAAGTTCGTTAAAGGTCTGGTTGGTAATAAGGCTCTCTTCCGGACTTTGTGTGAGATCAATAACACCGGAATCGTTATCCAGAGAATCAAGATTGTTCAGAGGTGGCAGGGTGCTCTTTTTTTTACGGTAGTAGTCGAGGGATGTGTTTTGAGCTATTGTAAACAACCATGTTGAGAATGCCCATCTTGAGTTGTACATTGCCAGGTTCCTGAATGCCTTGTCAAATGTTTCCTGACAAATATCCTCTGCATCCTGAGCCTGGGGAATTATTCCCAATATAAATGTCTGCACCGGTTCCCTGTATTTTTCTACCAGTTTGGAACATGCAGCCTGATTGTTTTCCAGTGCCTCTTTAATGAGTATGTTATCCTCGTTATTGGTCATCTTCCTTTTATGTCGGGTTTAAAATCAGTGTGCCTCAAGCCAGTTAGATCCCGATTCGCACTCAACTGTGAGAGGAACCGAGAGACATATTACAGACTCCATCTCCTCTTTTACAACTCTGCTTAAAATGTCTATCTCATCCGGAACGACATCAAATACAAGTTCATCGTGCACCTGAAGCACCATCTTGCTCTTTAATCCCTCATTTTTCAACCGGTCGGCAACCTTGATCATTGCCACCTTTATTATATCTGCTGCACTGCCCTGTATTGGTGCATTTACGGCATTTCTCTCTGCAAGTCCCCTTACTACCTGGTTACGGGACGATATGTCTGGCAAGAATCTCTTTCTGCCGTAAAGGGTTTTTACATATCCCTCTTTTTTGGCGTACTCTATCATACCTGAAATATACTCTTTTACCTGAGGGTAGCTGTTGAAATAGTCCTCTATAAGTTTTTTGGATTCAGCTCTTGAAATATGCAGCCTCTGAGACAGCCCGAAAGATGAGATCCCGTAAATAATGCCGAAATTTGCTACTTTGGCCCTGTTCCGCTGCTCTTTTGTCAGTTGATCCTCGGGTATTCCGAATATTTTTGATGCTGTTGCAGCATGAATGTCCTTGCCAGCCCGGAATGCCTCAATAAAATCCTTGTCTTCGCTCATATGTGCCATAAGCCTCAGTTCAATCTGGGAATAATCTGATGACATTATGCAGCCGTTTGGATCAGAAGGTATGAATGCCTTTCTTATCTCTCTGCCTCTTTCTGTCCTTATGGGGATATTCTGAAGGTTCGGTTTAACTGAACTCAATCTGCCGGTTGAAGTAAGGGACTGATTATATGTGGTATGTATTTTTCCTGTAGTTGGTGAGATAAGGTAGGGCAGGGGATCGATATATGTAGAGAGAAGTTTTTTTATGTTTCTGTATTCAAGTATTTTGGCAATAATTGGATGACTGTCTGCAAGTTCGGAAAGTGTCTCCTCGTCGGTTGAGTAATTTTTCTTGGATGTTGTTTTGGCCTTTGCGGCAAGGTTCAGTTTTTCGTATAAAACGACCCCTAGTTGTTTAGGAGACGAGACATTGAGCGTGGGCTCGTCTGCCATCTCTCTTATTGAATCCTCAATCTCTGCAAGTTCTGAAGTTAGTGTACGACTGTATTCGTTGAGTTTTTCCCTGTCAATCTTGACCCCCTCATGTTCCATGTCGGCCAGAACATATATCAAAGGCATCTCTATAGTGTTGTAAAGTTCCAGCAGAGAGGATTCCCGGAGTTCAGTCAGAAGTTTGTGATAAAGAGGTAATAGCACCAACGATTCCTTAATTAATGATTCGTTTTTGTCTTCCTGTCTGCTTTCTGTTGCCTGAAAAAGATCTGCCTGAATCATGGTCTCACCTGAACTAAGGTCGATATTAAGATATGCCGGAGACAGGATTTCTATCTTGTGCGCCCTCTCAGGCATTATAAGGTAGTGCATCAGTTCTATGTCGGCCAGATATCCTTTTAGGTTAATACCTTTGTCTCTCAGATAGTTGATAAAGGCCTTGAGGTCGTAGCCACACTTGATTACCTTTTCATCTGAAAGTATCTCTTTGTATAGATCTATGTTTGAACAGACCGATACCAGATTTGATGTTGAGAATATTATTGATTTGCCCTCTGTCCTTATGGCTATCTCTCCGTTTTCAGTAGCTTCTTTTATAATCTCATTATCAGAAACCATATTGAAAGGCTTAACCGTATTGATCTTTTTATCCTGGCCGATGTCGCTCTTTTGTTGTTCATCAGGTGTCTGGGTAGTAGTGAAAATCTCTTCCAATCTTGGAATGGACCTGGACAAAGAGCCAAATTCGTAATGATTGAAAAGTCGTTTCAATTCATTGAAATGAGGCGTTTCAAGTTTAAGGGAATTCTCATCCCATGGAACATCAACATTTGTATCAATTGTTATAAGCGTCTTACTCAGATCTATGAATTTTTCCGACTCTTTGAAAGCCTCCTGTTGTTTTTCCGGAAGTTCATTTAAACTGCTCAGAATTTTATCTAGTGTTTTATACTTTTGGATAAGTTTTTTTGAACTGACTTCTCCAATTCCACGTACCCCCGGAACATTGTCAGAAGCATCGCCCCATAAGGTGAGTATGTCTATAATCTGCGATGGATCCTCAATACCGTACATGCTGCAGATTTCATCTTTGCCCAATACCTCCATCTCGTTGCCGTTCTTTGCCGGCTTGCATTGGTAGATGTTTTCCGAGACAAGTTGTCCGTAATCTTTGTCGGGAGTGACCATATATACCCT
>JBAZZA010000011.1:0-61514 GCA_041659025.1 Bacteroidales bacterium
TTATCCCTCCCTCCTTGTATTCAATTTCATCACCAATGTTCTTCATGTTGCCAAAAATATATTTTGCGTTCTCGATTGAGAGGAACCTGTCGGCCATAAACGGAGTATGAATTGCCTCTGTGGGCATCCCCAGAAGCTGTATCCCTTGATTTGTCCATATCCCTATTATGTTAAAAAGAGCATCCTGAATGTGTCCCTTAAAAATATTCCCTGTCATGAACTTTGTGGGTGGCATATATTTAAGAGGAGCCTTTGGAAATATCTCTCTTGTCATCTGTGCCTGGGCCAATTCATAAAGGAATCCGTTTTCCAGATCTGGAGTCATTTCAAATGCATGTCCAAGACCCATCTGTTCCTCGGGAAGTCCTGCCATAAGGGCAAGTTGTTCATTAATAAGGTCAGATGCAAGAACAGTATGAGCCTCCTCAAAAGCGTCAGCAGTAGTGAGATAATTGTCCTCACCTGTATTAATGATTACACCTGCAAAACCATTTATTACTCTTGAGAAAAACTGATCTACCAGAGTTCTCTGCATGTTTATATCTCTGAAAAGAATACCGTAAAGTGCGTCGTTAAGCATTACGTCCAGCCCCTCAAAGGCACCCATGACAGCAATCTCAGGCATACAAAGTCCTGAACAATAGTTGCACAGTCTTATATATCTGCCAATTTCCTCTCCTACTTTATCAAGAGCAGAACGCATGATCCTGAAATTTTCCTGCGTTGCGAATGTGCCACCAAAACCCTCTGTTGTAGCACCATAAGGAACATAATCAAGTAGTGACTGACCAGTAGTCCTTATAACGGCAATAACATCGGCTCCTTGCCTTGCTGCTGCCTCTGCCTGTACAACATCCTCATAAATGTTTCCCGTTGCTACAATTACATACAAATAAGGCTTAGGTCCCTCTCCAATAACTTTCAGATACTCCTCCCTACGTGCCCTTCTTGTCTTAATCCGCTCAATGCTTCCGTTTATAACAGGTCTTATGATTGATTCTATCTCACTTCTGGAAACTATCGGCAATTTTGTAATATCAATTAAACCTTCAGAAATTTTTTCCGCAACCTGTTGTGGAGAAAGTCCTGTATTCACCATTGTATTAGCAATATAGAATAAGGCTCCCTGATTCAATACTCCATTTCTTTTTAATTCATCGACAACGATATTTGGAAGGGGCACCTGATGTTCATCCGTCCCATCAATTCCCATCAGACGGCATAGTGTCCTCTCGACAGCTACTGTAGTGTAATTGACAACAAAGCCCTGAACATCGTCCGCTATGCTTTTTGACAGCATCCTGGCATGTTCCACTCGTTTAAAATCCAGTCCTAACTTACTTTGCATTTTGCTCAATTTTATTTGATGTGTTTTTCATTATAATCTTTTCTGCTTCGTCAATCCATTCATTATCAATATCAAGAGCCCTTGCTATCTGCAATGCTTCATGTGGTGCCGTTGTATTTGAATCTTCTGTAAGCATATAGTTCATTGCACCATTTTCATACCCTTTGACTCTCAATCTTTTGCAGGAGTCCAATTTGATATTGTAATGGGTGGTGAGAATTGTTCGTACATTTTTTAGCGAAAGTATTCCTATAAGTGATTCCACTAAAGCTGTTCCCTCAGTGGGATTTGTAGTTCTTGCCGGTTCATCAATCAATGCAAGAATGTTTTTGCCGCTTCTAGCAGATTTTATCAGATTGTCAATTCTTGCCATCTCAGCTGCAAATGACGACAAACCCTTGAAAATGCTCTGTTCGTCTCCAATACAGAAGTGAATATCGCTGACAGGCACAATAACGGCCCCATTTGAAGGTATTCCGAATCCAAACTGATAAAGGTACTGCGACAGTGCCAGGGTCTTCAAAACAACCGTTTTTCCTCCCATATTGGCCCCGGTAATCAAAACGGGTATAGATGCCTCAAAGGATATGTCCACGTTTTGAAACACTCTTCCCTCTCTTGCAATAATCTCTTTTATTTCCGGGTTAAATAGGCCTGTATATGAGGTGATTTCCTTGCCGTGTTCCGGTATACAAAGACCTAATTCTTTAATTTGTAAAGACTTAGCTATCAGAATATCAATTTTGCATAGCGTAGACAAAGCATTACTTAACAGATGAACAGAAGTTTCAAGCTCCTTGCAAAGCCCTCTACGTATTTTCTCCTCTATCTGTATCGATTTTTGCTGCAGATCTATGTTGTAAGATGTACTTTTTCTAATCTCTTGTCTGATTAGAGAGAGCTCCTCTGAATATTTATCGTAAATATGAAAAGAAGTAATTTTCTGATTTTCAGGGTCAAGCAAAGATACTATATCTGCAAGGCTGTCAAATTCAATAGTTTTTACGAATGTTCCCTCAAAAAGCTTCTTGATATCCTCATATAATAGTGCCAGCCCCTTGATTTCGAACAGTTCAATATCGTCAAGAACAACTCCTCCTGACAGTCTTGACAAAGTTCCGTGAATGTCTCTGAGAGAGGTGAGCCTTGTCCTTATATTCAATACTGTATATGTGAATTTTTCCTCAGAGGCGAATAACTTGAAAAACTCCTCAAGCTCTTTATAATTGTTCGATATCTCCTTTAATGTGTGAGGCATCACTGTCTCCAGCAGCATTTGTCTGGCAGCCGATGATTGCAGGGAAAGATTTTCGAAAAAAAATCTAAACCCTCCAGGTGTGTCCAAAATTGTCCTAAGCCTCATAACTGTTCTTAATTATATCATAAACAGGTGACCCAATTACACTTGAAAGATCTTGGCATAGTCTTTCCGAGTCGAGTACAATACCGTTAGGAGCTACCGGATTGACACAGACAGCTATTAGATTGCTTCTATGCAGTACACCTATCTTCCCCCCTCTTTTTACAAACAACCTGAATGAATTCTGCGACAAGAATATTTTTGAGAAATCCCTGACAATTATCTCAGCATCATTGGCAATCAACTTCTCACCAATATGATTCAGAAATCTGTCGGTTAAAGCTCCTGAAAGATACAGTGCCTTAGCTTCTCCAAGAAGTTCTTCATCTACTTTGGCTATTTCCATTGCTGATGATATCTTAAGTTCATTCAGTTCTCCACTCTCTCCCACTCTCCATATACCTCTTTCAATATCTCTAAGTCTCTCCAGGGCAGGGTTTTCCGTTAAGGACAGTTTTATAAGATCCACAGCATAAGCACTCTTGCTCACCAATGTGCCAATATTGGCCGAAAGTGCTGCACCTGTAGTTAAAATGACAGACCTGCTTATAGCAGGTGATGCAAGGCTCATACGAGATAAAGCACCGTCAATTATACACAAATCCACCCTGTGTTTCAGGCAAACATCATCCATCCATCTTCTCATCCCTGCAGTGGCCGATGGTCCGGAAAGTAAAACCTTACCGGACGTCAATGCTCTGGCAGTGATTATTCTTCCCAAAGACCCTCTCTCATCACTTATGTCAAGAACCTCCGAAATAATCTCTCTCCTTTTGTAATGCTTTTCGCTTGTGGCAAAAAACATACCCTCTCTCAGAAATATCTCTGGTTTGGCTGTCCCTGTAACCTGGTCAATTCTTTCACCATCAATACCTATTGAACTTATTGCAACCTTAATCCTTTCTAGCGGAACCCTTTTGATCAGATAACTGAGACACTCGGTTTTTCCGGTATTCTTTTCCAGACCCACAATGGAAACACTGCTGTAATTAAGAAGATTCTCAATAAATGGCATTTAAAAAATTTATTTTTTATGCGACCTCAATTTTCGCATTAATTTTTCTGGTTCAATAGCCAGTCTCTGTCCTTGTAATAAAGAGGCAACTCCTTCTACATCAGCATTTTCCCTACACTCCTTACAGTCACACTTATTCTGATAATCCATTGGTTCAGTATAAGTTGTAATTACCCCTTCAAAATTTCTGAGTACAACTCTTCCCGGAGATTGAGAAATCACATAAGTTGGCATGACAGGAGTTTTTCCACCTCCTCCAGGTGCATCAACAACAAATGTTGGAACAGCATAACCGGAAGTGTGACCTCTTAATCCTTCAATAATTTCAATCCCCTTTGAAACAGGTGTCCTGAAGTGCTCCAACCCCATAGAAAGATCACATTGATAAATATAATATGGTCTTACCCTTATTTTTACCAACTGATGCACAAGTCTTCTCATAATATTGACACAATCGTTTATACCTCTCAGCAGAACAGATTGATTTCCAAGCGGTATACCAGCATTAGCAAGCTTTTCACATGCTGCTGATGCTTCAGGCGTAATCTCATTAGGGTGGTTGAAATGGGTGTTGAGCCAAATAGGGTGATACTGCTTAAGCATCTCTACCAGTTTGTCAGTGATTCTCTGAGGGCATACTACAGGAGTTCTGGATCCAATTCTGATTATCTCAACATGCGGAATGGCTCTCAGTCTTTTAATTATTGACTCAAGTTTAGCATCTGATACCATAAGGGCATCGCCTCCGGACAACAGAACGTCCCTTACTCTTGGTGTAGCTGCGATATAGTCAATTGCTTTCTGAATATTGTCAACCGGTGATTCATCATCCTTCTGACCGGCAAATCTCCTTCGTGTACAATGACGACAATACATTGAACACATGTCTGTAATGAGCAAAAGAACTCGGTCGGGATATCTGTGTGTAAGACCTGGTACCGGAGAGTCCTCGTCTTCGTGAAGAGGATCCAGAAGGTCCGCTGCCGACTGATGAGTCTCCGCTCCTGTTGGAATAGCCTGTTTTCTTATTGGGCAATTGGGATTCTCAGGATCTATAAGGCTGAGATAATACGGTGTTATGGCCATCCGGAGAGTTGCCAGCGATGTCTTTACACCCTCCTCCTCTTCCGGAGTCAATTCTATACATTTCTTTAGCTGTTCAAGTGTCTCAATCCGGTTTTTAACCTGCCACTTCCAGTCGTTCCATTGCTCATCGGTAGCACCAGGAAATAATATCTTTCTTCTGTTTTCTGTCATATTCTAAACATATAATTTTTCAAAAAGCTCCCTGATAGGTTTCGATTCCCTTATAATATTAAGGGTAAGGTTTGCATGCCCTTTGGCATATCCATTTCCCACAATCAGGTTGATGTCCTTTCCTACACCTTCGGCCCCTAATGCCGCTTTTGTAAAGCTGGTGGCCATAGAGAAGAAATAGACACAACCCTGTCCTTTTGTTATTAATATTGAGGTCATCTCTGTTGAAGGAACATTTACGTTGTTGACAGTTACGTCACACCCTCTGCCGCCTGTTACTGCCATTACCTTTTCATAAACATCCATTACATTAGTAGCGTCTGCCACAATCACGTCTGTTGCAAGATTCATATCTGTAATACGTTGTGCATTCTCTCTGGAATACTCTACAACTATCACCTTACCTGATGGTCCTGCATTCTGCATTGCCTGATAACAGCATAAAATTCCGGATTTTCCTCCACCTCCTATGATACAGACTATGTCACCCTCAGTGACAAGCCTGTCTACCTGAGCCGGAGCACCTGCTACATCAAGAGCAGCAAGGGCAAGTTTCTCAGGTATGTCATCGGGTAGTATTGCAAAAAGACCGCTTTCAAACAATATTGCCTGTGCATCGACATCTACCTGATCCGATTCGGGAGTAAGTTTCTTTATTGAGTTAATCTTTAATGGTGTCAATGATAAGGAGACAAGAGTTGCTATTCTGTCCCCTACCTTTAACCTGTTTAAAGGAAAGTTGCTGCCAACCTCTCTGACGGTTCCAATAAGCATTCCTCCTGATCCTGTAACAGGATTCTGCATCTTTCCCCTCTCCTCTACAATTGAAAGTATCATCTCCTTCATCTTTTCTGCATCTGAGCCACATGCCTTTTTTATCTGGGTATAGGAGGCAGAATCGATATTTAAGGTAGATACATCAATAAGTACTTCATTATCATATATTGACATTGAATTGTCCAGCTTATGGGCCGGCTGAGGCAAGGTACCTTTTGGCGAGACCACTCTATGTGTTCCGTATCTGCAAGCTACTGTCATATAGTATTTTTACTATGCGTAAAGTTCTGTAAATACTTTTCTTAACTTATCGCTTTCACGTAATAGTTCAAGTGTGATTTCTGCATGGCCCTTAGTATAACCATTTCCTACTATCATAGTAACGTCGCTGCCAACTCCCTCTGCGCCAAGTGCAGCTTTTGTAAAGCTGGTGGCCATGGAGAAGAAATAGACAACACCAGTATCTTTTGTACAAAGGATACTTGTCATCTCTGTGTCTGTAATATTTACATTATTGATAGTTACATCGCACATTTGACCCTTTGTAAGCTCTTCAATTTTCTCTAGTATTGAAACCGGCTGGGTTGCGTCTGCAGAGAACACATAGTCACAGAACCCTAGATCCTGAAGTCTTTTTGTGCTTTTTTCACTATGGCACAGACCAATTACTTTTCCTGTAACTCCGGCACGTTTTTTTGCCTCATAACAACACAACATTCCTGATTTACCACCAGCTCCGATAATAAGTACTGTATCACCCGGTTTTACAAGCTTTGCAGTCTGGGCAGGTGCTCCGGCAACGTCCAATGCAGAAAGTGCAAGGTTTGCAGGCATGTCGTCAGGTATCTTTGCATAAATACCGCTTTCAAAAAGAATTGCTTTGCCGTCAATGTCTACCTGATCAATATCTGAACGAATATCTTTTATTTTGTCAATTCTTAAAGGGGTAAGTGATAGCGATACAAGAGTCGCAATCTTATCGCCGACTTTCAGATCTGTTTTGCCAATAAGAGCATCACCTATCTTCTCTACGGTTCCCAGAAGCATTCCACCTGATCCTGTAACAGGATTTCTGTGTTTTCCCTGCGATGCAACTATACCAAGCATGATTTCAGCTATCTTTGCCTTATCACCTTTTGCCTGTTCTTCTATTTGCGTAAAGCTGGCTGAGTCTATATTCAATGTCTGTACATCAATCAAGATCTCGTTATCATAGATCTCGTCCATGTTGTTGTCAATTTTGTTGGCTGGTTGCGGAAGAACGCCCTTTGGCTCTATCACTCTGTGAATGCCGTATTTGTTACCTTTTTTCATTTGCTGAAGTATGTATTAATTAGTTTATGTAAATGCCTGTTTTATCTTGGTTTAAGACCAAGTATCTGACGAGCCTCAGATGGTGTGGCTATATCTCTGCCCAGTTCCCTGGCAAATCTTACAACTTTTGCAACAAGCTCCCCGTTTGATTTTGCCAGTACTCCCTTAGAGAGGAATACATTGTCCTCAAAGCCTACCCGAACGTGACCTCCCTCAATTATTGAGGCAATAGCAAGAGGAAACTCATATCTCCCTATTCCTGCCACTGTGTATGTCGCATCAGCAGGAATACTTCCCTTCAGGAAAGTAAAGTCTCTCAGTTCTCCTGATATTCCACCATTAACACCCATAACAAAGTCAAAGTGCATAGGTTTCTGTATGAAACCCTTCTTATGAAGCCTCAAAGCCATATCTATCATACTTTTGTCAAAAACCTCAAGCTCTGGTTTTATTCCGCGCTCTATCATCTTACTACCAAAGTACTTGATAGTGTTTTCCGTATTTTCAAAAATGTCATCTCCTCCAAAATTGAGTGTCCCGCAGTCGAGGGTGGCCATTTCCGGAGATAGCTCTGTTGGCTGGAGCCTTTCGTCATTTGTCATTCCTACGGCACCACCTGTTGATGGTTGAATAATGACATCGGGACAAACTTTGTAAATAGCATCCATAACCTCTTTAAACCTCGACTTGTCCTGTGTTGGGGTACCATTGTCGTATCTTACATGGAGATGTATAATACTTGCGCCTGCATCATAGGCCGACTTTGCTTCTCTCACACACTCTTCAACGGTATACGGGACTGCCGGATTATGTTCTTTTAGTACTTCTGCTCCGCAAATAGCGGCTGTAATGATAAGTTTTTCCATAGCTATTCAGATTATTTTCTTTGACAACTTTTTGGTGTTACACAAGTACCGCTTGCTTTACAAACAATAACCGGCTCATCAAGAATATCTGCGGCCGAAGGAGAAATGTCCGGTCTTGGAACAATGACTTTTTTAGCAACAAATTCCATTTTACGAGAGCTATTGCCAACGGATACGATCTCGCCGGTTGCTTCTATATAATCACCTGCATAAACAGGAGCTATAAACTCTACATTATCGTAAGCTTTGAACAGCCCCTCATCGCCGTCATGTTGAATCAGTAATTCTGTTGCAACATCACCGAAAAGCTGAAGCATTTTCGCTCCATCCACCAGGTTCCCGCCATAGTGAGCATCATGCGAGCTCATTCTGACCCTTATTAAAGCAGTCTTAGACATAGTAAAGTTTTATTTAATTAGTATATAATCCACCAAAATTGCAGGAGTGTGAACATCTTCTGGTTTTATTGTTCCGGTTTCTACAAGCTCCTCAGTTTCAACTATAACCACTTCTGCGGCCATAGCCATAATCGGGTTGAAATTCTTTGTATTTCCTTTGTAATAGAGATTCCCCATTTTGTCAGAAATTGATGCTCCTATAAACGCAATATGTGCACTAAGTGGCGTTTCCAGAATAAAATCCTTTCCGTCCACGTTAATTATCCTTTTATTTTCAGCAACTATAGTTCCCAGACCTGTGGGTGTGAGTACCCCGCCTAAACCTGCTCCGAATGACCTGATTCTCTCGATAAGAGTACCCTGGGGACAAAATTCTACCTCAAGGTCATTTGAATTCATTAGATCAATAGCAACAGGATTTGCCCCTACATATGATGTTATCAATTTGACAACCTGACGGTTTGCAATAAGTTTACCCATTCCTTTATCTGGGTAGGCACCATCATTGCAAATTATTGTCAGGTTTTTGACGCCCGACAGCATTAATGCATCCATTATTGTGTTAGGTCCACCGGAAGTAAGAAACCCGCCAACCATTAAAGTCATGCCATCTTTAACTTTGCTGACAGCATCATCCATAGATATTATTTTGTTCATTTGTCTAAATGATTATTAAAATACAAGATGCAAATTTAGCAATTTAATCTCCTCTGTACAATTTGTAAATATAACATTTAGTGTTTTTTTTCACAAAACGAATGCTTTAGTGAATTATATAATGGATTTTCCTGCTATATTTAAGTAACCGACTTGTTACTCTCTGCAACAAATCGGTTACTTAGATTTATTAATCACTCATTGTGTGACTATTACAAAATCTGACAATATTTAATCTACCCTCTCCTTACTTAAAACCGGATTAGCATAAATTGAGAGAAAAATTTCTTCCATCTCTTTAGGATTTCCATCAATATCAGAAAGTTTGTACTTAAGATAACTTATAAAGGTCTGCTTGTCATGATTAGAATAATTCTTGCTGTATTTGTCACAAGAATAAAGTAAATCATAGGCAATATAGTTGTTTTTCCATAATTGGTAAGATTCGATTATCTTTCTGTCAATTACCTCTGCCAAAGATTTGAATCTCTCATTTTTTTCAAGAATTGAACATGCATGTATCTCCTCATGAGAGAGAGGCTTGCAAAAATTCAGATGAATATTACCCTTGAATTGCATTATACCTGTAAGGATACTGTTCAGGTCCTCTCCTGGATTTTTAGTATATTTTCTTCTGCGGGAAATATACAACTCCTTACTTTTAAGAAGGTCACAGGGTTCAAATTCATAGGAAATAGATATAGGAACAATCGACAACTCTTCGAAATCTTTTACAAAATCACCTTCGCCACTCATTTCTAGCATCTTCATTAAGCCCTGTTCTGTAAGATCCACCCCATCTTTTGTTCGTCCATTTCGCTGGGCAATCCATACTGAGCTTTGATCCAATGATACCCTTTGTCTAATATATTGCGATAAAATAAGTGAAGAATTATATAATTCTCTGGCATTGACATTTCTGATAACCCTTATCATTTTGTTAGACCTGGCAATATCTTCAATGAATGAATCTGTAATAAGATTATCTCCTACAGCCATTTCCGATGTCTGGATATCATTCATACAAAAAATTATCTGAATAATTCCCGAATCCAGAAGAATATCCCTGTGATTGGATATAAGCAGGTGTTTTTTACTGTTTTTAAGCCGGTCAAGTCCTGCATATGAAAGAGTCCTTGTTGTATCTGCAATGATCTTCTTAATGGCAGAATACATTACTAAAGACTGAAATTCATCTACACTCTTTAAGCTGGCTATAAAATGCCCGATCTCTTCCGGTTTTTTATCCGGAAACAAATATGCAGATATCGAAGATAACAGAGGATGTCTGGCGATTCTGCTTAACGCAGGACCAATCTCGTCTTCTATATAAGGCCTTATATCCTGAAATTTATCGTTGACCATTACATTCTTTTTAAAAGTTAAAGTTAAATAATATAATTCCTATTAAACAAGTTTTCTGACAAAGCTGTCAATTAATGGGATTAAAATTGACAACAATAATGAAGCCAGCATCATGTAAACCGGTAATGATCCCAGTGTCAACGCAACTATAATTGCATAATAAAAAGGAACTAACAACAATAAAATCAGAATACAAGCAATAAGGTACATAAACCGGGTATGAGTAAGTATACTAAATAACATGGCTATCAAAGAAAAAAATACCGAAAAAAGAAAAAAGAAATTTTCTCCGATGAAAATATACAAAAGAATCGACAGGAAGGACTGAATAAGAATGCTGCCAGTAATTGCTTCTATCTGGTTGAATTTTTGCCTATCTATTTTAATGATATATATCTTCCATATAATTATAGATAAGGCAATAATGGCTATTATCATTATAATCCCGTCAAATTTCACATACGGCAAATTTACCAGATTGTATTTTTGGCCGGTTAGCAGGGCTGACAAATACGCAATACAAAAACCAGCCAATGATGCAAGAAACGAGATAATCAAAACAAGTGATGAATATCTTAATATACCCGAATGCACTGCTCTCCTGCTTTTAAGAAGAAAAAAAACCGTACAGCACAAAGTGATTAATATCAAGATATTGATAATGAAATAAAGATTCCTTGAAAAGCAGATAAATCCAAAAACCGGCATAGTAAGGAATACCGTCTCATCTTCTGAAACCAAGCTTACGGAATTGCTATAGGTAACATCTGTCAGATACTTAAATATAATCGGTTCAGTCTGATCTCCATAATGTTGTACAGAGTTAAGCGAGATGTTGCTGAAGTTATCTAATTCTGTATGATAATACTTTAGGTTGTCAATTACTGAAAAATTCATTCCAGGATAAGAATTCTTAAGTAGAGTGAAATCTGTTGAATTAGGTAAAATACTATATACCGCCGTGGTAACAGAATATGTGAATGGATGTTTGGCAGATTTGTAGAGCGTCATGACTGCCCTGTTATTTGGCGATGTTTCAAAAAGCAATGCAGGTCCCCTCACTCCTCTTGCCTCAAGGTTAATAACAAACCCTACATTTTCAAAAATTTCGGGATTTTTTGCAACTGCACTCCTTATGCCGTCCAAATCAGATTCTTCAGAATCTGTAAACAGTACCTTTATGCCTTGTTTCCAGTTATCTCTGTACATCATAGCCAGTCTTACAGACTCAAGAATCACTCCTAAACCGTAGCCGTCATCGGCAGCACCATAGGAATAGACATAATTATCGAATACTTTTTTCCTGAATCTCGAATCTATGTGTGCAACAAGTAACAGATAGGCTGAAGCTTCACCTGAGAGAGGATCAATCTTTGAATACAGATTTGATATCTGAATTGTAGTATTCAGTCTGGATGTAATAGAATCATAGGAATAATTTGATGCAGTGATTCCCATACTCTTCAGTCTTTGTGCAAGATAATCTCTTACCCTATCCCTTGCTACTGGGTGTTCTATCGAGTGAGGCTCACTACTGATAAACTTAATATCATCAGCTACTCTTGTAGCAGAGAATTTAAATTCGTCCTTAACATTGTAAACGTATGGCCTCCAATAGTAACTTAATCCAAAGGCAAAAGTAATAGATGTCAAGACAATAGATATCAACAGTCTATGTCTTTGCATCAGGCTTCCAGATTGTATTTGTTGAAAATATTTTTGCCCTCCGGAGTATAGGCATAATCAATCCTCTCCTTATACGCCTCCTCCACTTTTGACCTGACAAGCTTCATTGTTGAGTTAATCATTCTGTTTTGTTCTGTGAAAGCATCCTTTGAAAGTATGAAAGTAGCAGGGAGCCATCTTTCAGGGAAAAGTCCTGCATACTCCCCTTTTCCTTTATATTTATCAATTTCTGCAGCAACTGACTTGATAAGTTCCTCTTGTGCCAATGTCGTGTTCTTATCAACTACTATAATTGCAATGGTGTAAGGTGATTGATTGTTATGAAGCATTATCTGCTGAATGAGTCTGGATTGTGTCACCATTGTCTCTTCAATCGCCTCCGGAGAGTACTTTTCTCCGTCACTCCCTATTAAAAGTGACTTGTAGCGTCCCTGTACATAAAGGAAACCGTCTTTATCCACATAGCCAAGGTCACCTGTATACAACCACCCGTCTTTTACTGTTTCTGCGGTTGCCTTGGGGTTTTTCCAGTAACCTGCCATTACATTCTCTCCTTTAACAACAATTTCGCCGGCCTCTCCTGTTCCAAGAATATTTCCTTCATTATCCATTATTCTTATTTCCAATGGTTTAACCAGAATTCCGGAAGATCCTAGTTTATGTCTGGCAGGAGTGTTTGTTGATATTACAGGGGTCGCCTCAGAGAGACCATATCCCTGAAACATAGGAATGCCAATTGCATAATAGAACTTTTGAAGTTCTTTGTCAAGAAGAGCTCCTCCCCCGACAAAAAATTCAAGTTCACCGCCCATTGCCAGTCTCACCTTTGAAAATAATATCTTGTCAAACAATACTTTAAAAGGATATAGCAAGAATGTCCATCCCGATCCTCTGTTCCAACCGTCCTTATTGTATGTAGTCGCTACACATAGTGCAAGATTGAAAAGTGATTCAGTAAACTTTCCCTTTGATTTAACCGATTGTTCAATATTTTTCTTGAAATTCTTGGCAAGAGCAGGTACCGACAGTAAAATACTCGGCTTAATCTCCTGAATATTTATTGGTATATTCTTTAATGTCTCAATACCAGTCTTTCCCGGCTGAACTGTGGCTACAATTGCCCCTCTTGATATCATTATATAAAAGCCTACTACATGTGCAAAGCAGTGGTCCAGAGGCAAAATAATGAGGTTTTTATACTTAGGGGGAATATCCATGCAAGAGAGTGCTTGTTCCACATTTGCAGTATAGTTCCTGTGTGTCAGAATAACTCCTTTTGGATCTGCTGTTGTACCTGATGTGTAAGTTATTGTAGCATAATCATTATTTTGAACGGACCTGCCTATCTCTCGAAACTGCTCCATATTGTTCTCCAGGTAAATCTTCCCTTTTTCCATTACATCCTCATAATAAATCTCTCTGTCCTGGTACTCATTCAATTTGTCAAAAACAATAATGTGCCTGATTAACGGCAGCTTATCCTTGATTACTCTTATTTTGTTCAACTGCCTCTCCGAAACCATTAACAGGGTGACATCGGCATGAATCAGCCTGAACAATAAGTCTGAGCTCTCTTCAAGCTTTATTGACAAAGGAACGTTTACTCCAGCTGCATAGAATATGGCCAGTTCACCTATAATCCATAAATTACGCCCTTCCGAAAGGATAGATGCATTGCTCTTTTTCTCAAATCCCAGTGAACAAAGCCCCGCGCCGAATTGTTCTGCTTGTACTTTAGTTTGTGAATAAGTTGTAGGTTTGTACTCCTTATTTTCTTTCTCAAGCAGAAAGGTATAATCGGAGTACTTTGCGACTGACTCCTCAAACAGGTCAATAAGTGTTCTTTTCATAATCTTAAGGTTTTTAGTAAAGCAAATTTAGTTAAATAAATGTTTAATACTTGTTCTCCATATTTAAAATTACTTGCCGATAAGGGGGTGGAATGGAATGGATCTCTTAATGAAGAGTTGTTGGAGAGAGCCATAAAAGAAGACAAACTGATATTTCAACACATTGGTTATGTTAGTAATATGCTTATAAGAGAGAGTTCCGTAAAACTTTTTAGTGACCCTAGGGTAATAAAAATTCTAAATGAAAATTTTATTTGTATCGCAGAGGATAAGGAGGACAGACCGGAATCTTTCCTGATAGCACTCGATCTTCTGTTTCTGAACCAGGACTTCTCCTATGGGCCAATGAACATGTTCATTATGCCGGACAGAAAGCCGATAATATGTTTTTCTGATTGTGATACCGATTGTTTCCTTGAGATTGCCAATAGCATTATTCTTGCCAAAGAGGAGAAAAAGGATCTTTTGATTCAACTTTCGGAAGAACTGAGCAAAAGAGCAAAAAACACCGGGATAATCACTGAAAAGGGGGATGAAACAAAACTTGACCAGGATATTCTGACGAAATATGTACAACATTGGTATAAAGGCATGTTTGAAACAGATTTTATATACAGACTAAAGCCTTTTACCCCAAACCCCAGCAGCCTGATAACAATTGTTGAATACCTGAAATACTTTCCAAACGAGAAGATGTCATTGAAAATTGAATCTCTTCTTGACCACCTGCAGTTTTCAGCAATATTTGATCCGATTGACGGAGGTTTTTTCAGACAAGCTGCGGACTACTCGTGCGAGGAGGCATATTATGAAAAAACACTTGAGGAAAACAGTCAGTTTATGATTTTATATGCCTTGGCACACAGGCATTTTAATAAGGAATCATACAAAGTGACAGCAAATCATATTTATCAGTTTTTAAGAAATGAATTATATAATGGCAAAGGGGGTTACTATAACAGTTCTACACTTGTAACACCGACTGATGATTCTTCGTATTACCAATACTCTTTGAATGAATTGTCAATTTTGTTTCCTGACAGATATCAGGATATTGCACTAGCTCTTGGGATGGATCTTACAAAAAACAGACTTGAAAAACAAACGCCTTTAAGAACAGAGGATTGTTTTATTGTAATATCTGACAATGATTTGGGTTTGTTAAGAAACCGGAGAGATGAGCACAGAGGTTATTTTGTTGATAAAAGAGAAATTACTTCTCATAATTCTCAACTAGTAAGAGCATTGGCAATATCATCTAAAGTATTGAATAATCATAATATGTATCAAGAGGCTGTTGAAACACTCAATTATCTTCTAAATAATAACATCAACTCCTCTGGAAAACTTTTCCGTTACACTTGCTGTCAACAAAGATCATTATTGGGCTATCTGTCAGACTATTCAAATTTCATTGATGCTTCTCTTGAGCTTTATAAAGTTCAGGGAGAGAGAATATATTTTGATATTGCCCAAAAGTACTTGAACATAGTTATGGACTATTTTTACAAACCGGAAAACGGAATGTTCAGTAAATCTGAAATAAGTCTGCAGAGTGAAACTATTCCTTTCAAAAGAGAATCCAATATTGATGTCATAAGACCTTCTGCCAACTCAATAATGGCAGGCAACATGTTATCTTTCTATGAGATAACCGGTAAAAATGAGTACTTGAAGATTGCTGAACAACAAATTAAAAACATTGTACCTAACCTTCTCTCATCAGGCCCCATGCTATCCAGTTGGGCTCAGAAGATATTGTATCTCATAAAACTATCTGAATAGTATAGAACTGTCACCATAACTTAAGAATCTGAAATTATTAGCCAGAGAGTAATCATAAATTTTTCTCCAATCATCACCGATAAAAGCAGATATCAATAGTAAAAGTGTGCTTTTGGGCTGATGAAAATTTGTAATAAGTATATCAACTATCCTGAATTTGAAATTAGGAACAATAATAATCATAGTTCTTGCGTCAATAGTGCTTTTTCCATTTCTTTTCATCCAATCCCTCAATGCAGAAAGTGATTCATCAATAGAGTACTTGTAATCTCTGTCATATGGTTCCCATTGGGATACCGATGAAGGGAAACCCATTTCAATACAATGTATTCCAAGATAATACAACGATTCAAGACACCTTGCAGAAGTAGTTCCTACTGCTATGATCCTCTTTTTATCATGATTAAGCAACTTGATCAACAACTCATCAGAGACAGTAAAAGGCTCTGAATGCATATTATGGTCCTTAATTAGTTCCGATTTTACAGGAAGAAAGGTTCCTGCACCCACATGTAGACAGAGCTCAGCCTTGTCAATCCTCTTGTTTTCAATTTTCTTTATTACTTCGTTAGTAAAATGCAGACCTGCTGTCGGTGCAGCAACAGAACCTCTATGTCTGGCATAGAGAGTCTGGTATCTTTCTGTATCTGTTTCTTCCGCATCTCTCTTCAAGTATGGGGGGATAGGAACTTTACCGCAATGTTCCATAAGTTCAGAAAAAGGTACTCCTGACTTCCAAGAGAATTCAATTATGAATTTGTCTTCATTCTTTATTATAATTTTAGCCTTAAAATGGTAATCAGCAAGCTCTTTATCTCCATGATCGTTAAATGAGACATAGCCATATTTCCATTTTTTACTGTTTCCTACTACACAAACCCAACTACAACTATCTGTTGCTGCAAATGATGTGTTATATTCGGCAGGAAAATGTGGTTCTAAACAAAAAATCTCTATGTTGGCACCACTATCTTTTTTAAAGAGCAGACGAGCAGGTACAACCTTTGAATTGTTGAATATCATCAGAGAGTCTTCCGGTAATAACTCAACGAGATTTGAAAATTTTGACTCAGATATCTCTCTGTTCTTAAATATTAAAATCTTAGAGTCATCTCTGTTCTGCAGGGGATACTTTGCTATTTTTTCATCCGGAAGATTATAGGAAAAATCGTTTATTCTTATTTCAGGCTCCACAATCAATTATTTTTTGCAAAACTATGCATTTATACTCTTAATAGAAAATAATTCAAATCTTACCATTTGTTTACAAATGTAGTTTACATAAATAAGCATATATGTTTACTTATGTATACTTTATTAATCATTTAATTATTAATTTTTATTATATTTGTTTATAAGTTTAACTACCGGGAAGTGAGTATAAATACATTCTTCTAATATATTATAATCCAGTAAATTATGTGATTTATTAATAGTAATAGTATATCTAAATGTTTACAATTTTAGTTAAAAAGAAATATATTGTTGAGAAATTCGCATAATTAATGACATATAGTATTATTAACGAGATATTTATATGTTTTACATTTAGTAATACTTATTATTAAAGGCAAATATAGATTATCATTTGCAATCCACTGTCAGAAACAATACTTGCTATTCATTGATCATATCTGCGTTACATATGTAAATTTTATTATTATTACATTTGTAACCAATATATAGATTACATTTGTAGAACCTTTAGTTTACAATTATGAAAGACCGTTTACAGCAATTTTTATCCCTTGAGCAGCTATCTCCTGCGAGATTGTCAGAGATAATAGGAATTCAACGTTCCGGTTTGTCACATATCCTATCCGGCAGAAACAAACCTGGTTTTGATTTTATTCAGAAACTGTTGCTTAAGTTCCCCTCCCTAAATGCAGAATGGCTCATTACCGGTAAAGGGAAAATGTACAAAGAGCAAAACTCAACCTCATCTGAGATAAAGCATGAGGTAGTAGCTGCACCTCAAATTTCTGATTATACTCTTTTTAGCCCAGAAATAAAAAAACCTGAACCTCCTGAGAATCTCATAAAAGAAATTCCAACCACAGATGATGGCAAAAAAAGGATTCTTAAGAAGATGATTTTCGTCTACTCAGACAATTCTTTCTCTGAGTACTTTCCTGCCAAAGATTAAATTCTTGTAGATTAATTTCTACCTTTGTGCAAATTCGTTAATAAAATGTTTAAACTGATTAAACCAATACTATTCGCATTTTATCCTGAGACAGCTCACAGAATAATGTTGAATCTTCTTTTTTTTCTTAGGTATATTCCGTTTTCAGGAGCAGTACTAAGATTTTTCTATACATATAAGAGAGATAATCTTGAAAGGGAGGTATTCGGGCTGAGATTTGAAAACCCAGTCGGGCTGGCAGCAGGATTCGACAAAAACGGTCAGGTTTACAATGACCTTGCAAATTTTGGTTTTGGCTTTATTGAAATTGGTTCACTTACACCAAATGAACAAATGGGAAACCCAAAACCTCGATGTTTCAGGCTTTTAGAAGACAATGCAATAATTAACAGAATGGGCATAAATAACAGAGGAATAAAGTATGCTGTTAAATCGATTAAAAAAAGAAAACCCAAAGTTGTAATTGGTGGCAACATCAGCAAAAGTACCGCTTGTCCCAACGAGCAGGCTCCTAATGATTATGAAAGGTCATTTGCCCAACTTTATGATTTTGTAGATTATTTTACAATAAACGTATCTTGCCCGAATGTGAAGGGTCTTACTAAATTACAAGATATCACATCTTTGGCAGAAATTGTAGATAAACTTACAACCCTAAGGAAGTATTATGACGAATACAGACCAATATTATTAAAGATTTCTCCGGATCTGACATTTGAACAAATGGACGAAATTATTGAACTTTTATTGGTTTCCGGTCTTGATGGGATTGTTGCAACAAATACTACAACCAAAAGAGAAAACCTCAAATCTTCAAAGGAAATGGTTGACTCAATAGGTGATGGCGGGTTAAGCGGTGCCCCTTTGTTTGAAAGAAGTCTGGAGATTATAAAGTATATAAATAAAAAAACAGGAGGTCAATTACCTATTATTGGAGTTGGAGGCATTATTTCTCCTGATCAGGCTAAACAGATGCTGGATGCAGGAGCATCCCTTGTCCAGATTTACACCGGTTTCATATATACCGGTCCCGGTCTGGTAAAATCCATTCTTAAAAAGATTTCAAAATAGCTGTTCACATGTTGAATGCAACCATTTGTACTATTGGTGATGAGATTCTCATTGGACAGATTATTGATACCAATTCAGCCTTCATTTCAAAAGAACTTAACAAGCTCGGAGTGAAGGTAGATTTAATAATTTCAGTTCCTGATAGAGAAACCGATATTATTTCAAATCTTGAGAGATGCATAAGTCTGGCTGACATCGTAATTGTTACAGGAGGCCTCGGTCCTACCAAGGATGACATAACCAAGGCTGCCCTTGCAAAGCTTAGTGGATGTAAGGAGTTCCGTTATGACTCTGATCAGCTTGAAATTATTGAAGAAATTTGTAAAAAAAGAGGACTCCAATTATCTGACCTTAACAGGAACCAGGCTCTTGTACCTGAAAGTTGCACGGTATTGAAAAACACGATGGGAACCGCTCCTGGTATGATTTTTATACTTTCCGGAAACGGAGGAAAATCTCATACTCTGTTATTTTCACTTCCGGGTGTGCCCTATGAAATGGTTGGCCTTTTTCCTCAGGTGATCAGAACAATTGAGGCTCTGAATAATACTGAAACCATATATCATAAGAGTATATCAACTTTTGGTATACCTGAATCTGTTCTGGCCAGTTTGATCGAAAAATGGGAAGACGAATTACCCGAAGCTGTAAAACTTGCATATTTGCCAAATCCGCTTACTGGAGTGCGATTACGGATATCAATATATGGTGGAACCTATAAAGAGGCCGAATCTATGGTAAAACCACTTCTTGATAATCTCAAAAAAATTCTGGGAAATGCTCTGTATGGTGAAAATGAAGATACTCTTGAGATGGTCATTTCAAGGCACCTTAGAAAGACATCCTGCACTATGGCAACAGCAGAATCTTGCACCGGCGGCAAAATTGCATCAATGATGACATCGTTGCCGGGAGCTTCCGATATCTACAAAGGATCGGTTATATCTTATGACAACGATGTAAAATTTGATCTGCTAGGAGTTGACAGAAAAATTATTGAGGAATATGGTGCGGTAAGCAGCGAGTGTGTAATGATGATGGCTTCCGGAGTGAGGAGCCTTTTAAAAGCCGACTACGCAGTTGCGGCTTCAGGTATTGCAGGACCAGACGGAGGTACTCCGGAAAAACCAGTTGGTACAATTTGGATCGCAGTAGCAGGTCCTGGTTTTTGTGAAAGCAAAAAATTGACCTTTAACGGAGACCGCCAAAGGAACATTGACAGGTTCTCATCAGAAGCCCTTAATACTTTAAGGTTAAAGCTTGGCATTCAGTTAGTATAACCACGCTGTTATAAAATATAACAAATAAGTTATAATATTTAATATATATCTAACTATGAGAAAGTTGACAATTTTATTAACCCTTTTAGTAACCGTTATGCAATCCTGTAATACAGATTTCAAAAAAAGTGATAAAATCGCTCTTGAACAAGTTGATTCTTTATTTAAGTCTCTCTATCCCGATAAAGAACCCGGAGCCGCTGTCGTTATAATGAAGGGAGATTCCATAATTTTCGAACAAGGATATGGAATTGCAGACATGGATAGCTTAACTCCCATTGATGGAAATACTTTCTTCAATATAGCATCAGTATCAAAACAATTTTCGGCAGTTGCAATTATGATGCTTGCTGAGGAGGGAAAACTTTCACTAGATGACTCCGTGAAAAAATGGTTTCCTAATTTCAAAGCAGATTTTTTCAATAAAATCAGATTAAGACATCTTTTATCACATACGTCAGGGATTCCGGATTCAAGGGACAGAGAAGACCGTAATTTCGTCACCACTGCAACAGATGTGGAATCATACTCATACCTTGAGAATTTAGACAAGCTTAATTTTGAACCAGGCACTTCTTATGAATATATGAATCCTACATTTCAATTAATGTATACTATAATTGAGAGGGCATCTGGAGTTCCCTTTGACACTTTTATGAGAGAAAGGATTTTTAATCCCTCAGGAATGAGTGAATCCACATATTTCGAAGCTGAAAAATTTATTCCACGCATGTCACATGGGTACCTCTATGATAGTATAGCAAAGAAGTATAATGAGTTTGATTATGGAGAGGAGTCGTTTTTTGCAACCAAAGCAGATGGAGGTTTGTATACATCTGTCAGGGAATTTGTTAAGTGGGAAAAAGCACTTCGGTCCGACAAATTAATCAGTAGTACGACAAAAAACGAAGCACATACAGCAAAAATCAATATCCCTGATATCCCTTACACCTCATATGGTTACGGATGGTTCATTCAAGAGAAAACTGGTTTTCCGGTAAAAGTATATCATACAGGAGATAACGGGGGTTTTCAAATTTATGCAGGGCGATATCCGGAAAAGAAAATTCTCTATCTCATTTTTTCTAACAGAAATGACAGAGACAGAGAACTTACTTCCAGCAAACTTGACCAGATATTTAAAACCGCCGGTTGGCTTGATTAATAACTTTCAAGTCTATATTGTTTTGTGAATTATAGACACTGATGCCTGTGCAGTCGGCATAACTGTTACATCGCAGATATTTACATGAGGTGGGGCCTTCACAATAAAAAGGATGACGTCTGCTATATCTTTTGCTGTAAGAGGAGTAAAGCCTTTATATACATTTGCGGCCTTTTCTGTGTCCCCTTTAAAACGTACATGAGAAAATTCAGTTTCAGCAGCACCAGGACAAACCTGAGACACTCTTATGTTGTGAGCATGCAGATCCATCATCATCCCTCTGGAGAGAGCATCAACAGCATGCTTTGAGGCACAATAAACATTTCCGTTTGGATAAACAGCTTTTCCAGCGATTGACCCAATGTTGATTATCTGACCTCCTCCCCTGTTAATCATTATGTTGGAGACAATTTTACTAACATATAAAAGTCCTTTGATATTTGTATCTATCATCCTCTCCCAATCGTCAATAGTTCCTTGGTTTATTGGACTCAACCCTACAGCCAGACCGGCATTGTTCACCAATACATCTATTTCGTTCCATGGCTCAGGAAGATTACCAAGGTAATGCTCCACCTGACTAAGTTCTCTAACATCAAAACTCAGCGGGAGAACTTTTATTCCGTAATTTTTTTCCAGTTTTGTTGCAACTGAAGTAAGTGTCGCGGTCCTCCTGCCAGTAATTATAAGATTAAAACCCTCCTTAGCAAGTAAATGGGCAGTTGCCTCTCCTATCCCCGATGTTGCTCCCGTAATTAACGCAATTTTTGTCATAATTTTAAAATTAAAAATTCAAATCCAGAATCCTAAGGAAATTACCTCCCAGAATTTTTCTTATATCACTTTCCGAATATCCTCTCTCTATGAGCTCTTTTGTAATTAACGGCATTTTATCGACACCCTCTAAACCTTCTGGAGTCACCTCAATTCCGTCAAAATCTGAGCCCAGTCCAACATGATCTGCTCCTACCAGCTTGACAACGTGATCTATGTGATTCACAACCTCTTTATATGAAGGTCTTTTAACTGCAAACATTCTCTCTTTAGCTTCATCTAACTGGCTTTTGTATTTTTTGGGACTCTTTTTAAAATTTTCAAGAGCCTCTTCAAAAGAATCACTTAGTGGCCAGAACTTGTCGGCATATTCCTTATTCAAAAAAGGTGGATAGAAATTAATCTGGATTACCCCATCATGTTCTGCCAGATCTTTTATCATCTGGTCAGTCATGTTTCGTGGCAGATCTGCAATTGCCCGGCAACATGAATGTGTTGCTACTACAGGTTTTTTTGAATATTTGAGAACATCGTAGAATGAATCGTCTGAGATGTGTGATACATCTATTACCATTCCTAGTCGGTTCATCTCTTTAACGACCTTCTTGCCAAAAGGACTTAGACCATTCCACCTCTTCTCCTTAGTAGCGCATGAGTCACAGATTTCATTGTTTCCGGCATGTGTAAGCGTCATATACCTTACTCCCATATCATAGAATAGTCTTAGAAGGCTTAGATCCTTCTGAATAGGTAAACCATTTTCCATTCCAAAAAAAATTGCTCCCAAACCCTTCTCCTTCAATTCAATTGCATCTTCGACTGTCAGTGCTATAGCCACTTTGTCGGGATTCTCGTCTATAGCATCGTATGTACGAGCAATTAATTGAAGTGCCTTTCTTGTTGCAGCATCGGGCTCCATCTTGTTTGAGGTATAGATAGCGAAAAAGGCGGCATCAAGGCCACCCTCTTTCATTCTCGTAAAATCAAAATGCCCTTCTGCATATCTCTCCCCCAGATTTGCCCCTTCAAATAATCTTAGAGGTGTATCACAATGGGAATCAAGCACAAAGGCATCCTGATGTAACTTTTTATAATTCATATTATCTTTATAAATTTTCTATAAAGATAATATATTTAGATTATCAATCTGCTTTTCTGAATGATGAAACAGAGCTGATGTCAATATTCTTAACTACAGGTGATCCTTTGTAGACAATTGACGATCCACCAGATGCCTCTGCTTCTATATTTTTTTCAACAAAAATCTTTGCAGAAGATACTCCCATAACTTCTATAATCATGTTGTCAACCTTAAAACCGAAGGCATCAAACTTTGAAGCACCTGATATCTCGGCATTCATAGTTTCGCATTCACCTATAAATTTTGAATAAGTAGCTCCGGAACACTCAATATCGACAGATACTGCTTTACCTGTGAACTCCAGTTTTGTTGCTCCACTTCCTTCAATGTTTAATTTTGCAATGTCCTGATTAATAATTGCTACAGTTGCTCCTGAAAACTCATATGAGCCATCGGCTGCCTTTCCTCTAATGTTGATTGTTGAGGCACCACTTACTTTTATCACTGCTATTTCACTGACAATGTTAAGACCTTTGGCATTTGATGCTCCGCTAATCTGAGCAGTAAAGCCCTTTGGAGAAAAAACAGATGTAGTATAAAAATTAGATGCGCCGGATAGTGTAAGAGATGATAGTTCGTCCTTCATTGTAACCCTGGCTTTTATGGGTCCCATATTATGTTTCAGTTTTGCTGGAATTCTTGAGTTGTCAAGATTAAAAGTCAAGATTCCTCTGACTACTTTAACATCCACATATGGCATAATCTCTTTGTCTGTCTCCACTACTACCGACTCTGCGGCTGCTTTTGTCAACTCAATTTCGTAGATACCTCCAGCTGAAATGCCATTGAATGAATTTGCAACGAATGATTTTGTTGTTGTTTGCGCAAACATTGTAATTCCGAAAAACAATATCGCGACTGTTGCTAGATTTTTTTTCATAATACTAATTCTTAAATTTTTCTTTTTTTAGTTCTATATAATCATGCATAATTATTTATTTTTAAGCAATCTGGCATAATCTTCCAGTTTATCTACACCCTCAATCCTTGGTGAATAGTAATTTTTAATCAACTCCCTCCTCTGGCCATTCACTATACCTTCCGGCAGTTGAGATTCAAATGAGACCGCTTCAAATGTCAGCTGATCCAGAGTACTTAATACCATTGCTTTATCTTTAGGGTTAAGACTCTCTGCAATTTTAATGACACTTTCGCTCCTTTCTTCAAGTATTCCCGTATAGTCGCTAATATCTAGTTTGCCTTTATTAAAGAATCTGTTAATGTTTATCACAGGTGTCAATATAAGGAACAGTGCTACAGAGGCTGCAGCCAGATAGAACATTATCTCTCTTCTTCTATATGAAAAGATATTTCTCCTCTGCTCTTTATTAAGTTTTGAGATAAATCTTTCCTTATGGTTCTGTGGTATAGGATCATTTTCGAAATCATCCCTGAATCTTTCGGTGAATTTTTTTAACTCGTCCATTGCCTTATCTCCTTATTCCTTTAGTTATATTGCGATTTCAACTCATCAATCAGTCTTGCCTTTCCTCTGATATATTGCGATCTGATAGAGACTTCTTTAAGTTTAGTGATTTGCGCAATCTCCTCGTAATCATATCCTTCAAAAAGATGAAGTGACAAAATCAGTCTGTATCCTGCTGCAAGATTGTTGAGGGCCTTCTTTACCTGATCAACCGTCACCCCCTTGAAGCTATAATTCTCCACAAGCTCTTCATCTACCTCCTCTGCTCTTAATTCTTTAGAATTCAACATAATGATTTCAGACTTATATTTTCTTAACCTGTCAATAGATAGATTTACACAAACCCTTGTAAGCCAGCTATTTCTTTCTCTTGCCGTTTGAAAAACCATCCCCTTTCTGAAATATGTTAAAAGTGTATCATGCATTATCTCCTCTGCATCCATTGGGTTGTTAACAATGCGCAAGCTTGTGTAATAGAGCTTTTTATGACACTCATCATAAATTGCCTCTTCACTTTTCCGGTCTCTTGTGCTTTTAAAACTATAGTCTGTTATCATATCCTGTCTTCTGCTTATTAAACGATATCTTTTTATCTTTGTTGCATAATTAACAAATTTTCAATATAAATTTATGAATAATTCCATTAACATTTTTCCCTTACCCAACAATGAACCTATTCTCAGCTATCTTAAAAGAAGTCCGGAACGTGAGGCTCTTGACAAGGAACTTAAAAGACAAAGCTCAGAAGTAATTGAAATCCCGCTAATAATTGGTGGTAAAGAAATTTACACAGGTGACACTGCAAAAATCGTTATGCCTCACAAACATTCGCACACACTTGCAATATACCATAAAGCAGGTGAGAAGGAGATTAAGATGGCAATCGAGGCTGCAAAAGCGGCTCATAAAATATGGTCCGAACAAAACTGGGCAACACGGGCATCAATACTTCTCAAGGTAGCAGAACTCCTGGCGACAAAATACAGAGCAACAATTAATGCAGCCACTATGCTTGGACAGAGTAAAAACATTTATCAGGCAGAGATTGATGCAGCTTGTGAGACAATAGACTTTCTAAGGTTCAATATAACTTTTGCATCGGAGATTTACAGAACTCAGCCAATATCATCTTTTAATCAACTTAACAGAATGGAATACAGAGCATTGGAGGGATTTGTATTTTCTGTGAGTCCTTTTAACTTTACTGCAATTGCCTCCAATCTTAATATGGCTCCTGTAATGATGGGTAACACTACAATCTGGAAACCCGCATCAACTTCTGTTCTTTCTAATTACTATCTGATGAAGATATTTATGGAAGCTGGCCTTCCAGAAGGAGTGGTTAACTTCTTGCCGGGAAGCGGGGCACTAATTGGTAAACATGTTTTAGACTCTGCTGATCTTGCAGGAATTCACTTTACCGGATCAAACAATACATTTAACTCTCTATGGAGGGAAATTGGAGAAAGACTCGGCAAATATAAATCATATCCAAGGCTTGTGGGAGAGACCGGAGGAAAAGACTTCATCTTTGTTCATCCGTCTGCAAAACCAAAAGATGTTGCTGTTGCAGCATTCGCAGGGGCGTTTGAATATCAGGGTCAGAAATGTTCCGCTGCATCAAGAATGTATATACCATCTTCTCTGTGGGAAGATATAAAACGCGAAATGATTGAAATTTCGGAATCTGTAAAAATGGGAGATGTGAGAGATCATGACAATTTCATAAATGCTGTTATTGACGAAGCATCATTTGACAATATTGCTTCATATATTGAATTTGCCAAAGAGTCTTTTGAAGCAGACATAATATTCGGGGGCACTTACGATAAATCTGAAGGTTATTTTGTGTCACCTACATTAATAAAAACAACAAATCCTCATTTCAAGAGTATGGAAGAGGAGATATTCGGCCCGGTTCTTACTGCATATGTATATGAGGATACTGATATTGACAAAGCCATAGAACTTTGCGACAGCACTTCACCCTATGGCCTTACCGGGGCAGTATTCGGACAAAACAGGCTTGCAATTGTGGATATTTGCACAAAACTGAGATATGCAGCGGGTAACTTTTATATAAACGATAAACCCACAGGAGCCGTTGTTGGAAAACAACCTTTCGGAGGATCAAGAGGTTCCGGGACAAACGACAAAGCTGGAGGAGAGTTCAATCTGGTAAGATGGATAAGTCCAAGGACTGTAAAAGAGACATTTATTCCTGCATCGGACATACTTTACGGATATATGAAACAATAATGAGTTAAAGCTTATAATCTAAAATCCAAATTGTTCTTGCTTTGGAAACAATCCGAACAACCCTCCCGTGTGAATAAACAAAATGTTTCCTTTTTTTGGAATTGTTGTTTGTTTAAGTTCGTTATACAACCCATACATAGCCTTGCCAGTGTAGACCGGATCAAGCACAAGAGCTTCTTTTCTTGCAACATCCGCAATAAATGCAAGCTCTTCCGGTCTGCTCAGGGCATAACCGATGCCAACATATCTGTCATTGATTTCTATATCACACCGGTCTATGTCAATCTCCTCTCCAATGTGCGGAAGTGCTTCTTTTGCAATGTTAAAGACTACATTTTTAAAATAGTCTTCGTTGTCACATACGGCCATTCCTATCACTCTTTTTCCCATATTTAGATATTTATTTGCCAGATACAATCCCGCATAAGTACCACCAGATCCAACAGCTACAACAATAGTATTAAAGACAATTCCCATCTCCTTTTCCTGTGCTATAATCTCCATAAAGCATTCGTAATAACCCAGAGTCCCTGTTCCATAGGAGGCACCTTCGGGAACAATGTATGCCTTACCCCCATTTTCACTAATCTCATCGGCAATTGTTTTCATTAACTCGTTTCTGGAACTTTTGTACTCTTCCGGTGTACAAAACCTTATTTCTGCTCCAAAAAGCTTATCGAGAAAGTAGTTACCTTCTATCTTGGGTTTTTCGCTTACTCTTAGCAGGACAATCGCCTTTAGTCCCAGTTTTGTTGCAGCAGCTACAGTTGCCCTGCAATGGTTGGACTGTATACCTCCACAAGTAATAATTGTATCACTTTTATTATCAAGTGCTTCCTTTAGTGCGTATTCGAGTTTTCTAATCTTATTTCCGGACATTTCACTTCCGGTCTGATCATCTCTTTTTACATATAGATTTGTTTCCCACTCAAGCGAAAGTCTGTTTAACCTTTCAATTTTTGTAGGCAGATTTGCGAGGTTCAGCTTCTGTTTCATAGATTCAGTAAATTGATTGTGCATTAATAATCCCGTAAATTTGATTACTTTTGGCGACTAAAACAAGAAAAAATGAAAAGGTTTGTCATTACTCTGCAAATTATAATCTGTCTATTTTTTTCTAATGTAATATCTGCGCAAAAACTAGACAAAGAGATTTTTAAACCAATTTCTGACTCACTGCAAAAATTCTTCAAACCAAGTGCTTTTGTTGTTGGTAAAATATCCATAGAATCAGCTTTAAAGACAAAAAACACACTTGCCTTGTACTTTTCGACTCCTCTGTCGGAGTACCCATTCAGAGAATCAACAATAGGCAAAACATACAGCATTGTTAAGGCACTGTTGCCCCCGGAGTATAAAAACTGCAAAATATCTATATACAGTAACGGCTCATTAATTGAAGACTTTGTTCCTCAATTTAATAAATCAAAAATTTCAGAAAAACAGAAACGAAAGAAGCGATTAAAAAAGAGTGAGCAGATTATAAGCCTCATTGGTAAAGAATCACGTCCTTTCACAATAGACAAAGGATTACAAGACAAGCATCTGGCTTTATGGCAAAGTCACGGTTACTACTATGAACAAAAACTTTTACGATGGGAGTGGCAGAGAGCCAGAATTTTTCAGACTGTAGAGGACCTCTATACTCAATCTTATGTACTACCATTTCTGGTTCCGATGCTGGAAAACGCCGGAGCAATTGTTATGCTGCCAAGAGAGCGCGACACACAAAAGAGTGAGGTGATAGTAGATAATGACATTCCTAATTCGGGTTATTCAGAAAGTTCCGTAAATACTTTATGGTCGGCATCGACATTACCCGGGTTCAACAATACCAAAGAGAGTTATAATAGTGGCGAGAATCCCTTTTCTTTTGGCACAGCCCGTATTATTGAAGGGTTGAAAAAAGGCGACCAGAGCTTTGCTGCATGGACACCAAAGATCCCAAAAAACGGCGAATATGCAGTTTATATCTCATACCAATCATTCCCAAACAGTACTCAGAGCGCAAGTTATACTGTTCATCATACAGGGGGACAGACAAAGTTCAGGATTAATCAGAAAATGGGGGGAGGAACATGGATTTATCTGGGAACGTTCGAATTCAATGAGGGAACAGATCCGAATTGCTTTGTTGAGTTGTCAAATTCGGCTGCAAAAAAAGGAGAAGTAGTTACTGCCGATGCAGTTAAGTTTGGCGGAGGAAAAGGGTTAATTGCAAGGAAACCTGCAGAAACCGGTTCGGAACTAAACCGACCTAGTTCTTCGACAGAACCCATAAAAAAAATAGTCATTCCTATTGACATCAACCCAGTTACAAGCGGATACCCTAAGTATGCCGAGGGTTCTAGGTACTGGCTCCAGTGGGCAGGGTTTTCTGACACAATATACTCTCCGAATAAAAATGCCAATGACTATAATGATGACTATATGTCCAGGGGCAGATGGGTGAATGTCCTTAGTGGGGGTTCTAGAAACAATCCGGAGGAGAAAGGGTTGAATATTCCTGTAGACATGGCGTTCGCTTTTCATACTGATGCAGGAACTACATTAAACGATTCAATCATAGGCACTTTAGGAATATATACCAGATTTTCAAATGACAGTGACAAGCTTCCTAATGGTGAACCCCGTTTTAATAACCGGTATCTCACAGACATAATCCAGACTCAAATTGTGGACGATATCAGAGCAATTTATGAACCAATCTGGCAGAGAAGAGGAATATGGGACAGATCATACTCTGAATCCCGGACCCCAAAGGTTCCTACTATGCTACTTGAGCTGCTTTCTCATCAGAATTTTGCTGATATGAGATACGGACTCGACCCGAATTTCAGATTTACAGTAAGCAGAGCAATATATAAAGGATTCCTGAAATATCTTAGCTTCTATCAAGGTAAAGAGTATGTTATTCAGCCACTCCCTGTAACAAGTATGTCTGCTTTTACAAATAATGGAATAGTCACCCTTACATGGAAGGATGTGATAGATCCTCTTGAACCTACAGCAAAAGCAAAAGAATACATAGTTTATACAAGAGTAGACAAAGGTGGTTTCGACAATGGAAAACTGGCAAATATCAATTCATTTTCAACAGAGATTGAAAGTGGAAAGATCTACAGTTTTAAAGTCACTGCTGTCAACAATGGTGGAGAGAGCTTCCCGTCTGAGATACTCTCTGTTTATCAGGCACCGGCAGAAAAAGGCAAAGTGCTTATTGTAAACGGCTTCGATAGAATATCTGCTGCCTCCAGCTACGCCACTAAAGATACTACAATGGGAGGTTTCCGGGATTATATCGATCATGGAGTGCCATATATCAAAGATTTTTCATACATAGGAAGTCAGTATGAGCACAGAAGAGAGATACCTTGGATGGACGATGATTCCCCCGGATTCGGTTCTTCTTATGCTGACTACGAAACCATGGTTATTGCAGGTAACACGTTCGATTACCCTTATGTGCATGGCAAAGCATTTGCCGATGCCGGCTACAGTTTTGTATCTTGCAGCAGGGATGCCGTAACGAGTGGTATAGTAAGTCTTTGTGATTATAAAATAGTCGATTTTATAATGGGTAAGCAAATAAAAACTATTATTGGAAGAGGTGTAAACCCTCCTAAATATGAAGTTTTTCCAAAAGATCTGCAACTTGCTATAAATGAATTCGCTGCCAAAGGAGGAAACATTATTGTTTCCGGGGCAAATGTTGCCACCGACATTTGGGACAGTATGAACATGGACGAAGAGAGCAAGCAATTTGCAACACATACCCTCAAATATCAATGGAGGACTAATTTTGCAAGTAAAACGGGCGAGGTTAAGGCTGCACCAAGCCCCTACCCTTTTGGAGGCAATTTTTCATTTTATACAACACCAAATGAAATGTCCTATTGTGTGGAAACTCCCGATGGCATAGAACCTGTAGGTATTGATGCATGGACAATATTCAGGTATTCAGACAACAACATATCAGCAGGTGTTGCATACAAAGGAACATACAAGTCAGTTGTCCTGGGATTCCCTATAGAGGCACTAAAGGGCAACAAAGAGATAATAACCCTTATTAAAATGATTCTTAATTTTTTTGAAAATGACATTAAGCAGACTAACTAGAGAGAGAGAACTTGAGATTCTTGAATTGATTCACAAAGAGGTAAAACCAGCTTTAGGTTGTACAGAACCTGTAGCAGTATCACTGGCAGTGGCTCGTGCATCCGAAGAGCTAAAAGAGAGTGCCCTTATTACAGAAAGAGTGGAAGTAGAGGTAAGTGCAAATATTCTAAAAAATGGTATGGGAGTAGGTATTCCCGGCACAGGTATGGTTGGTCTCCAGATTGCTGCAGCGTTAGGAATTACTTGTGGAAAATCTGAATATCGACTGGAGGTATTGAAGGATCTTGATGATTCAAGTATTGATCTTGCCAAGAAAATGCTTGAAGATGATAAAGTTACAATTAAGTTAGCTGAAAATGATTCAACACTTTATATATCTGCAACTTGCTTTTCCGGGAGACATTATGCAACTGCAATAATCAAGGACAAACATGACGCAATAGTTAATGTGGTAAAGGATGGTGTTGTAACATTTGAACATAATAATTTGAGTGAGGAGGAGGAACAGGCAAATAATGAAGAAAACAAAAGTACTTTAGACTACAAGTTGAATGTCAAGACAATATATCAGTTTGCAAAACAAGTTCCACTAAAGGATATTGAATTTATTCTGGATTCTGCAACACTTAATATGGCTCTTGCAAAGGAGGGTCTTCTGAATAAATACGGATTGCGCGTTGGACGTACAATTCATGACAATATTCACAAACAGATTTTTGGCAAAGGTCTTCTGACATACTCCATGGCTCTGACAGCCGCTGCTTCAGATGCAAGAATGGCTGGCTGCATACTACCGGCTATGAGCAATTCTGGAAGTGGCAACCAGGGAATTACTGTTACAATGCCAGTTATTGCGGCTGCAGAAACCTTCAACTCTAATCCGGAAGAGTTGACACGGGCACTAGTACTGAGCCATCTTATTGCAATCCACATAAAAGGGTATCTGGGCAGGTTGTCTGCTTTGTGCGGCTGTGTAATTGCTGCTACGGGCTCAGCATGTGGTATAGTCCTTCTTAAAGGTGGAAACTACAATCAAGTATGCTATTCAATAAAGAATATGATAGGAAATATTACCGGAATGGTATGCGACGGAGCAAAAGTAGGTTGTGCCCTAAAGGTTGCCTCGGCTGTATCTTCAGCTGTACAGTCTGCAATCCTGGCACTGGACGATATCTGCATTTCTGAACACGATGGTATAATTGAAAAGGATATTGAAAAAACTATCCGCAACCTGGCAAGAATTGGTTCTGTCGGCATGAGAAAGACTGATAATATGATTCTTGATATTATGGTCTGTAAATAACACCCTGTCTATTTGTCAGCCTTTCATAGATTGTGACTCTTTGGTACAGCTTTTGATTTTGCTCCAATATAAATATAAATCAATATAAAGTCAGATATTATGCAAAAAGGTACTATCGGTGTTACTACGGAAAACATCTTTCCTATTATCAAAAAATTTCTCTATTCCGATCATGAAATATTTTTAAGAGAGTTGATCTCAAACGGAGTAGATGCCACGCAAAAGCTAAAGGCCATATCAAGAACCAGTGATTTTAAAGGCGAGGCAGGAGATCTTAGGATAAAGGTCTCTTCTGATCCGGAAAAGGGAATAATTACTGTCAGTGACAATGGAATCGGCATGACAGAAGAGGAGGTTCAGAAGTATATCAATCAGATTGCCTTCTCAAGTGCCGGAGAATTTCTTGACAAATACAAAGATCAGTTAAACAATATCATAGGACACTTTGGGCTTGGATTCTATTCAGCTTTTATGGTGTCAAAAAAGGTGGAGATACAGACCCTTTCATGGAGAGAGGGTGCAGAACCGGTTAAGTGGAGTTGCGAGGGTAATCCTGAATATCAGATTACCAAAGGAAAACGAAAAGAGAGAGGAACTGATATAATCCTTCATCTTGACGACGAATCCAAGGAATATGCTCAAGAGAGTAAAATCAATATGCTCCTGAACAAATACTGCAAGTTCCTTCCGGTTGAAATTGAGTTTGGCAAGGACAATAAAATAGTAAACAACCCAAATCCTTTGTGGACAAGAAAACCAAGTGACCTGAAGGAGGAGGATTACATGGCTTTCTACAGAGAACTGTACCCAATGCAGGATGATCCTTTGTTCTATATTCATCTTAATGTGGATTATCCATTCAACCTTACAGGAATACTCTATTTTCCAAAGATAAAGGAGAAGCTTGAAATTTCAAGAAACAAGATACAACTATATTGCAATCAAGTATTTGTAACTGATTCTGTAGAGAACATCGTACCGGATTTTCTAACACTTCTACACGGTGTGCTTGATTCACCCGACATTCCGCTTAATGTGTCAAGAAGTTATCTTCAATCCGACTCCAATGTTAAAAAGATTTCTAGCCATATTACTAAAAAGGTAGCTGACAGATTGGAGGAGCTTTTCAAGGATGACAGGAAAGGTCTGGAGGAAAAGTGGGACAACCTTAAATTGTTCATAGAATATGGAATGCTTTCAGATGAAAAATTCTGTGATAGGGCAGAAAAATTCTCTCTTTTAAAAAACACAGATGACAGGTATTTCAGTTATGATGAGTATAGAACTGCCATCGAACCGGTACAGACAGATAAAAACAAACGTCTGATATACCTTTATGCTACAAACAAGGTAGATCAGTATACATTCATAGAGTCGGCTAAGAACAGAGGATACGATGTTCTTCTGTTTGATAGTCAGCTTGATGCCCATTTTGTAAATCTGCTGGAGTCAAAATTCAAGGATACTACTTTTGCCCGTGTAGATTCTGATCATATAGAGAAACTTATCCAGAAAGAGGAGATATCTAAACCAGACATCTCCCATGATGATGTTACTGATATTTCAAATGCTTTTGAAGCTGCTCTCCCATCTGGTCCGCATTACAGTTTTGCTATTGAGAATCTTGACGAGAAAGATGGAGCGGTACTTATAACCCAGTCAGAATTTATGAGAAGGTACCGGGAGATGTCGGCTTTGAACGGAGGGATGAATTTTTATGGTTCACTACCTGATTCATACACTATTACAATAAATCACAGTCATCCACTGGTTAAGAGAATCATTGACATTAAGAATGAATCCCTCACAGAAGCTTTAAAGGAACTATCTGGCAGAATCTCTGAACCTCAGACTAATCTTTCTGCTATTGAGGAGAAGACAAAAAATATGAAGGCAGAAGAGATTGAGACTTCAATCAAAGATGAAAAGAAAGGACTTGAAGATACCATTGAAAAAATCAAAGAGGAGAGAAAATCACTAATGACCAAATTTGGCAGTGAGAATGACCTGATAAGAGAGGTGACAGATCTAGCTTTACTGTCAAATGGCATGCTGAAGGGTGAAGAACTGAGCAGATTTATTAAGAGAAGCCTGCAATTGATTAAGGGCTGAAATTAATTTTTTGTTACACTTTTGTTAATATTTTAGGGGATATCCTATCATTTTTTACTATATTTAAGGGCAAGTATTACTTTTGCATCAAATAATTTATAGAATGAAAATTGATAGGATATTACAGTTATTTATCGTTAAGGAAAAAAAATTCTACCCTCTCTTCATTGCTCAACTGGAGAACATTAACGAAGCAGCCGAGGATCTGAGATCTCTCTTTCTTGAGAGTAATTACGAAGTTCAAAAAGAGTACCACAAGAAAATCAGTGATCTTGAAACCAAAGGAGATAAGATAACTGCTACTATCTACGAAGAACTTAATAAAACCTTTGTAACCCCGTTTGACAGGGAGGACATTCACATACTTGCGTCCAGAATTGACACATTCCTCGATTTTATACACGATGCCGCAAGAAAACAGGTAATGTACAAACCAAAGACAATCTATAAGGACCTCATTACAATTGTTGACTATATAGTTGAGGATGCAAAAATTCTTCAGGCTATTGTAAATGACCTTGAACAGATTTCGAAAAAGAGCCATGAAGCTGTAAAAAGATGTAGAAAAATCAAGGATATTGAGCATAAAGTGGACGATCTGTATGAAAACTTCAATTGCTTCCTGTTTGAGAACGAGAAAGATGCAATTGAACTTGTCAAACATAAGAATATAGTACAAAGTCTCGAAGACACAACCGACAGAGCTAAGGATATAAGTGACAGTATCCGCTCGATTATTGTAAAACTGGCTTAATTACGACAAAATGTTAACAGTAGTAATAATTGCTATAGTAATAGCTCTTCTTTTTGACTTTCTTAACGGGATGAACGATGCAGCTAATTCTATTGCAACGATTGTGTCCACTAAGGTTCTCTCCCCAACTGCTGCTGTATTCTGGGCAGCTTTCTGGAACTTTGCAGCATTTTTTATTTTTGGTGTTCACGTTGCAAATACAATGGGAAAGGGAATTGTCGATCCAAGCGTAGTAAATCCTTATGTAATATTATCTGCACTAATCGGTGCGGTTATATGGGTATGGGCCTGCACACACTTTGGTATGCCGATAAGTGTTTCTCACGCTTTAATAGGAGGCCTTATTGGACCAGTTTTGTTTACACATGGTCCCAGTGCATTAATTTCAACAGGTATATTTAAAATTGGGCTCTTCATAGTTCTCTCTCCTCTTATAGGTGCCTTTCTTGGTTTTTTCATGATGGCAATTACCATGTGGATTTTCAGGAATAGACACCCTCTAAAGGTAGAAAAGACATTTCATGTGCTTCAGCTTTTTTCATCAGCAATTTTCAGTCTTGGACACGGTGGAAACGATGCACAGAAAACGATGGGAATAATTGCCATTTTGCTTTTTAGTGTTGCAGGCACAAATGAATTTGTATCTACATGGCTTTACAATGCAGATCAAGGGTTCCATGTTCCATTGTGGATAACAATTACTTGCTATTCTGTAATTGCTCTTGGTACAATAACAGGAGGGTGGAAGGTAATCAAGACACTTGGAGACGGACTTGCAAAACTTAAACCTGTTCAGGGTTTCTGTGCAGAAACAGCAGGAGCCATGACTTTGATAGGTACAGCTGTTCTTGGTATTCCTGTAAGTACCACTCATACAATTACCGGTTCAATAATAGGAGTAGGAATGACAAAGGGAATGGCCTCTGTAAAATGGGCAACAGCAAAAACAATAGTAGGCGCCTGGATATTTACAATACCGGCGACACTGATTGTTTCCGGACTGATTTATCTTGTAATTGACGCGTTCCTTAACTTAACGTAACTTGGAGGATTTTTCTCCGTTAACTATATTTCCCTGCACTTTCTGCCAGCTTTGAGAGAATGTGAAGTCTTTCTTCGGAAACCATTGGTGCAATTGAACATGCAGTACTGAGAATAAAACCTTTACCACATTTTCCAGTCTCTATGATTTTCAAAACATCCCCTTCTGCTTTTTCATTACTTGCGTAAAGAAGTGAGTTTACTGAATCAATGTTTCCTTTGATGAACATCTTCTCTCCTATTCTGTTGAAAGCATCTTTAAGGTCCACATTTCCAACCGGCTCGGGGTCGAGGCATTCAAGACCAGAGGCTCCGGACTGCTGCATAAGTTCAAGTCTGTCGTCGATATGCCCACAAGTATGAATATATACATGCTTGCCTGCTTCCCTTATTTTTTTTATGAACTGACTTTCATATGGAAGAACAAATTCCTGATAATGCTCAGGAGAGATGAAGCCCATACCGGCAAAGGGTGAAGATATCTTAATTGCATCAATGTCATATTTACACATATCAACCGCCAGTTTTGTGATACCGTCTGTAAACTTCTGTAAAATCTGCTTGCATTTATCGGGATTCATTATCAGTGATATAAGACCTTGTTCATAACCCAGCAGATCTAACAAATAATCAAAAGGAGAGGTTATCTCTCCATGAATGGAGTAAGTATTGCCTACCATTTCCCTCAGAAACACAAATATATCAAATGGGTGATCTTTGTCGATTTTAAAGTAGAGATTCTGTGATACCGGAATATAATCAATTACATCCGGTACATCTTTGTCAACATCAATGTCATCAATGTTCTTTGATGCAGGTTTGTCAAAATACTTCACCATCGGAAGATCGGTCCATGAATGTAGCTCCTGCCTGTCCTCGAAAACAAGCTCTTGCCTGCCCTCTTCCAACTCTTTGAATGACATAACCTTGTCTCTCCAATCTGGTGAATGTCCGTGCAAACTCACAAGAATGCCATCGAAATCGAATCGGTTGCACAACTCTACCAAGCCTAAAGCAAACAGCTCTCCGTCATACCAGAACTCTGCAGGTGAAGGCTTAAGTTGCTGCATCATTGAGCCAATACTGAACTGGCACATTAGCGGAACTCTGTCGGGTTTCTGCAAATTCATTGCAGCTAAGACCCTCTCTCTTGGTGTGTAACTCATATCTTAAAATTTAGATTTGTACAAACAGTTTTTCTCCCCACATTTCTTACATCCATACTCCTGGTATTTTACCACATTACCAAGAGCAACAGCTCCGCTGACCGATTTTACAGGATCCATAAGGCAGCTATCGGTAAGCCTTATTCCACATTGATTTTCGGAAAAGAACCCGAATAGTTTGATCTGTTCCTTAACGTTCCATCCGCAATAACCCGGACTGTATCTGTTGGAGTATAGTAATAATGACTTATTTGCATACTCTTTTATCATATCATGCATGTATTGTGCCGCTCCCTCCGCAAATTGGGATGCCAGAAAATCAACAAGATAATATTCTAAAATATCTGTTTTTTTTGAGGCAATAATCTCTTTTGATTCCTCTCCTAAAGTGGCAACAAAAAGTGCAATTTTTTCTGCCCGGGCAAATATTGGAGCAATCTGTCTGCCAAAAATAAAATCCGACTCCTCTTTACGTATAATTGTAAATGCTCCTTTTGCCTCAATAGCAGACAGTTGAGCCATCAACTCATCTGCATGTCCAACGAATTCCTGACCAATATGGCTTGCTATCTCTACTTTATCCGGTATAATAGTAGAGAGCCTGATACTATATTCAAAAATCTCTCTCATTCATTAAACAGATTGGATATATAATGTAAATCAATTGATTCACCAAAAAAAACAATTTCGCTCCTTATGACAGGAAGTGTGTATTCTTTTATTGAAATATCGCCGGATACTGCCTGTATTGTAATAGATGAACCATTAGCCAGCCTAACAAATCCTTTTGCTCTTAGCAATGGCTTTATGTGGTCCTTAAGCCTTTCCATATTTTCAGTTGATATTTTCCGTGCAGTTGAGAGTGCTTTTACCTTTATATCCGGAGGAGTTGCCAATGGCACGGTATCTTTCTCACTTATTGTCAAAAGGGCTTGTGCAGTTAAAGAATTTTTAAAAATGGAATCATATTCAGAATCAGGCAGAATTGCATATTGTGTGTAGACAATATTACAGAATGGATTGATTATCTTCACTTTGTCACCAATTGTCTTACAATCTTCACTATCGAGTTTGTCGCATTTGTTTATGAGAACAATATCTGCAATTTTTATCTGATTAGACACCGATTTCAACATATTAACCTGCTTGTCAAACAACGGACAGTCTACCATGGTGTACGCTCTTGAAAACCTTACCCTGTCTGATAAATATGGAGAATTTATCATCTGAAGGATAGATAGCGGATCTGAGAGGCCCGATGCCTCTATAAAAATCACATCTGGCTTTTCCCTGTCTATGAAATCTGCAAGTTTCGGGATGAAATCGTTAAGCTGACACAAACAGAAGACTGAGCCTCTGTTTACCTCCATCAATGAAAATCTTCCGCTTTGTTCCAATACCCTGGAATCTATGTTTATTGAGGAAAACTCGTTCTGTACAATTCCAATTCTCTTGTTCTTACCCTGTTTTTCAATTATACTCTTTAGGAAGCTACTTTTCCCGCTCCCAAGAAAACCAGATACAAGATAAAGTGGAATTGGATTGGCGGTCATTACTGCATCTCCTCTTTTATTGATTCAATCAATTGCTTGAGTGGCGGTGTTATGGATATGAACCTGACTTTTCCGTTTATACAAATAGTGGGTATGTTCTTTACACCAAGACTCTTCATCATCCGCAACCCCTCCTTTGTCTTTATCTTGTGCTCAAATATCTCGATTTTCTCATTGAATTGAGGTTTGAGTCTTTCAACAAGCTCCATCATATACTGACAAGGTGCGCAGGACGATGAATCAAGCGTAATTACGTCAATTATAACCTTTTCCTTGGTCCATCTGCTGCTTATATCAGGTAAGATTTCGTTTTCATAAACATTGCCTGTCCTTTGAAGAAATTCCTGCCGGTACTCGTCTCTCACCAAACGACTTACCGCCTCAAGATTTTCTACAGGTGTTGCCATTGGCAGGTCACAGCCTGGTGCCAGTATAAAACCTCTTTTACCACCAATAAGAATACACTCAAGAGCATCCCTTTCTGAATCTTCCGGAGTACCTAAAAGTAGTGTGGTAGTCAGTTTGAGGTTGCCCCCGAAGCTTATTCTGTTTGACAATGCCACATCTCTTACATATTCAAGAGGAATGTTCTCGTCAACGGAGACATTGTCGGGACGACACTTTGCCATCAGGTCCAGGTTATGTTCGGCCTGTCCGCAGACAAAAAAGGAGCTCAGGCAGTTTTTTTGCCTTATATGGTTAAAAATGTCTGTCATTGGATGCTTCACAAATGTTTCAAACGAGTAAGGATCTATCTGACTGGTCATTGGGTCTACTATGGCTATAACAGTACAGCCTGCTTCAATATAGTAGTCAGATACACTTTTAGCGACACGTGCGCAAAATTCAATTACCTCCTCGGCTTTTTGCGGATCTTCAAACATTGCAGTGAATATCTCGGTGCCCATAAGATGAAGCGCAAGGGTAAAGGGTCCTGTTACAAGTCCGAAGAATGCAATATCGGGATGGTCCCTGCATAGTACCTCTGCTGCCTTCAACACCTCTCCCACTCTTCCGTCACTCTTTGATGGTATTTTAAGTTCCGACAACTTTACTCCATCCTCCAATGGATGTGATACAACTGCCGGTGGGTTTGATTCAGAAAAAAGAATCCTGCAACCCAACGCTTCTGCCTCAAGTTGTAAGTCAAATGTAACCGGTATGCCATCTGGAGAATATCTTCTAATTGCCTCTTTCTGGCCTTGAATGATGAACTCAGCCGAAGAGAGATATGTATCTGCATTCTTACCGATTAATGCTGCTCCATGACAACCTACAAACGGCAGCCATGGTGTTCTGTCACATTCAGACAGTCTGTAGGCATTTATTATGTACTCCTTGCCTGTCATACTAAGCTATACTGTTAATATACTCAACTGCAACTTGTGGATTTGGAGCATACATGTCTGCTCCTATTCTGAATGCAAACTCTTTACTGAGTGGCGCACCTCCTACAAGAATCCTTTGAGAAGGATAATTGCTGCGAACTTCTCGCACCGATTTTTCCATCGAGTCCATAGTTGTTGTTAGAAGGGCCGACATACCAAGAATGCAGCCCGGGTTCTCTTGTACTGCTTCTATAAACCTTTCGGTTTTAACGTCTACTCCTAAATCAATCACTCTCCATCCCGAACCCTCTATCATCATGGATACCAGATTCTTTCCAATATCGTGCAGGTCTCCTGAAACAGTCCCTATTACAAATGTGCCCCTCTGCTTAATCTCTCCCGATGTGAAATAGGGTTTAAGATGGAGCATTGCACTGTTCATAGCCTTTGCCGACATCAGAACCTGAGGAACGAAAAGCTTTTTGTCCTTAAACAACTCTCCTACTATACCCATTGCCGGTATCATTGCCAGTGTAAGGATATCATTGGCAGTAACTCCATTCTGCAGTGCCTCTCTTGTAAGTTCATCGGCCCCCGGTTCTCCCTTCATATCCGGTGGATATGGCGAGTTAGCATCAATTTTGCCTCTTTGAATTGAAATTGAAATTCTATCGATAAAATTGTTCATTTGACTTGTATTTTCTACAAATCTATAAAAAATAAGCTTAGAGTGTATTTATCCAACCAAATGTATCGGGTGACAATCCGAACTGTATTTTGTAGAGAGTTTCATACAATCTGTTGGATATTGTCCCTGGGGAACCGGCATTTTTGTAAGTGTAAATCCTGTGCTCCGCCGGATCATCTATTTGATATATTGGTGAGATTACAACTGCGGTACCGCAACTTCCGACCTCCTCAAAGCTGTCAAGTTCTGTAATTTCCACAGGTCTCTTCTGGACATCCATACCAAAGCTCTCTGCAATTGTCATTATAGACTTATTTGTTATTGAAGGTAAAATACTAGATGAGTGAGGTGTTATATATGAATTTCCTCTTATTCCAAAGAAGTTTGAAGTGCCACACTCATCTATCCATTTTTTCTCTTTTGGATCGAGATATAAAACCGAAGAGTATCCATCTTTTTTTGCTCTGTATCCCGACATCATTGCTGCTGCATAGTTTCCCCCTACCTTATAACATCCTGTTCCATGCGGTGCAGCTCTGTCATGATCCCTATCAATTACAACCTTGGTTGCTCCTGATACGTCGTTGTATCCTCCAACGGGAGTCACCGCTACCAGAAACAGAAATTCCTTTGATGGGTCGAGACCTATCTGAGGGCCCACTCCCAGCAGCAGGGGCCTGATATACAATGTTGCTCCTGACCCGAAAGGTGGTACAAAATCTATATTCTCTCTTACTGCCATCTCTACGGCCTTTATAAAAAGGTCTGTATCGGGCGCAACCATGCCAAGATAACCGGCTGAACTCTGAAGCCTCTTTGCATTTTCATCGGGGCGGAAAAGCCTGACAACACCATCGGCCCCCATATAGGCTTTTAGTCCTTCAAAGGCTTGCAAACCATAGTGAAGCGATGCCGACAATGCGCTTATAGAAATATTGTCGTCGGTATTACTTTGTAGTTCACTCCATTTTCCATCTGAATAAAGACAACTTATCATTGTATTTGTCTTTATGTAACCGAAGCCTATTTTAGACCAATCCATTATTTTTTTCATAGAATTCTTTGTTTAGCTTTTTTATTTTTTAATTATTTAATATGTATCTTTCTATCCAGTCACCTGTCTCGGTTGTAGAGAATGCCTTTCCTTTCTCTGCAAGGTCTTCTGTGAGAATTTTCTCTTCTATTGCGGCTCTACATGCTTTTTTAATAATCTCCGCTTCCGTTCTGGCAAGAAATGCGTCGTTTAGCATCATTGCTGCTGAAAGAATTGTGGCTAAAGGATTTGCAATGTTCCTGCCGGCAGCCTGAGGGTATGAACCATGTATAGGTTCATAAAGAGGGACCTTGTCTCCGATAGATGCCGATGGTAAAAGACCAATGGAACCGGTAAGGACACTGGCCTGGTCGCTTAGGATATCACCGAACATATTCTCTGTCAGGAGCACATCAAATTTTGACGGGTTTGTGACTAGTTGCATGGCAGCATTGTCTACGAAAAGAAAATTCAATGTTATATGAGGAAACTCATTTTTGTGAATTTCTGTGACAACCTCGCGCCATAACCTTGACGTAGCAAGAACATTTGCCTTATCTACCAGTGTTACGACACCTCTTCTCCCTGTTGCCATATTGAATGCAACTCTAGTGATTCTTTCTACTTCCGTTTTTGAATACACACATGTGTCATAAGCCTTTGAGCCATCCTCACTCCTGCCCCTAGGTTCTCCAAAATATATCCCTCCTGTAAGCTCTCTTACGACTACCATATCTACACCCTTTATTATCTCCTCTTTGAGTGGCGAACGACCTGCAAGAGAGGGAAAGAGTTCCACAGGCCGTATGTTTGCAAAGAGACCCAGTTCCCTTCTCATTTTAAGCAAGCCTTGCTCGGGGCGTACTTTTGCACTAGGATCATTGTCATATTTAGGATCTCCTATTGCTCCAAAAAGGATGGCATCAGAAGCCTGACACATGTTATGTGTCTCCACCGGATATGGATTTCCACAGACATCAATTGCAGCTGCCCCTATCAATCCATATTGAAAAGTGAATGTGTGTCCGAATTTTACGGCTACTGCTTTTAATACTTTTACAGCCTGTTCAGTTATTTCAGGTCCTATGCCATCTCCCGGCAATACTGTAATTACTTTTTGCATATATTTATCTGTTTTGTTCGTATTTTTCTATAGAATCCTTGTTGGAAAGCAGGAAATCGATATCGTCATATCCGTTTATAAGACAATCCTGCTTATATGAATTAATCTCAAAGTTTTCACAATCTCCTGTAGATGAAATTTTTATTGATTTATCATATAGATTGATAACAAGTGAAGATTCTCCTGTTGCAAATATTTTTTGCAGAAATTCAGGACTGACCTGTACAGGCAGAAGACCGTTGTTGAGGGCATTATTCTTGAAAATATCGGCAAAAAAACTTGATACGACAGCCCTGAATCCGTGGTCATATATTGCCCATGCGGCATGTTCCCTGCTGGAACCACATCCGAAGTTCCTACCGGCAACCAGTATCTTACCATTACTCCTTTTTTGGTTCAACACAAATTCCGGATTTTTTTCTCCATTTTTGCTGTACCTCCAGTCATGAAAAAGATTGTCCCCAAATCCTTCTCTGGTAGTAGTCTTTAAAAATCTTGCAGGAATAATCTGGTCAGTATCGATATTTTCCATCGGCATAATAACCGGTTTCGATTCCATTATTGTAAATTTACTGAAACTCATGATTTATTTTGTATAATTGTTCTTGGGTCTGTCACTACTCCGTATATTGCTGCAGCTGCTGCTACCAGCGGACCTGCCAGAAGTGTTCTGGCTCCAGGTCCCTGCCGCCCCTCAAAGTTGCGATTAGATGTAGATATGCAATATTTTTTATCAGGAACCTTGTCGTCATTCATCCCAAGGCAAGCTGAACAACCAGGTTGTCTTAACACAAAACCGGCACTTCTGAGAATAACTCCCAAACCCTCTTTCTCAATTTCATTCTCAACCATTTTTGACCCCGGAACCAACCATACTTCAACATCATCTGCTTTTTTTCTGCCCTTCACAAAATTTGCAAATGCTCTGAAATCTTCTATTCTTCCATTTGTACAGCTTCCCAGAAATACATAATCTATCTTCTTCCCTGTCAGTTTTTCCCCTTGGGTAAATCCCATGTATTCGTTCGTTTCCGGCACAATGGAGTCAATTGTCATTCCCATACCCGGATTCGTCCCATAAGTAATCATTGGTTCGATATCTTCTGCCTTGAATTGGTATTTTGTATCATATTCAGCATCCGGATCACTTTTGAGTTCTTTCCATTTTTCAACAGCCTTATACCATTCTGTACCTTTTGGTGAATATTTTCTGCCTTTAAGATAGCTGAAGGTGATTTCATCCGGAGCAATTAAGCCCCCTCTGGCTCCCATCTCTATGCTCATATTGCAAATTGTCATTCGCTCCTCCATGCTCAGTGATGAAATCGCAGATCCTGCAAATTCAATGAAAAATCCTGTTCCAGAAGATGTTCCTAGTTTAGAAATAATATAAAGGATAATATCCTTGGCACAAACTGAGTCATTAAGCCGGCCATTTACCTGAATAAGCATCTGTTTTGGTTTTGTCTGAAGCAGCGACTGTGTGGCAAAGACCATCTCTACTTCACTGGTTCCAATCCCGAATGCAATGTTCCCGAAAGAGCCGTGAGTTGAGGTGTGACTGTCACCACATACAATTGTCATTCCCACCTGAGTAATCCCAAGCTCAGGGCCTATGATATGAACTACTCCATTTGACGGGTGCCCCAGGGGAAAATATGTAATTCCATGTTTTTTTGTATTTTCCGCAAGTTTCTCTACCGGAATCCTGGAAGATTCATCTTGTATTGGCAGGTGCTGATTTATTGTAGGTACGTTGTGGTCGCAGGTTGCAAATGTCTGACCCGGACGAAACACCTTTGCTCCTCTTTTTTCCAACCCGGAGAATGCCTGCGGACTTGTTACTTCATGTATGTAATGTCTGTCTATGTACAGAACCGAAGGTCCGTCCGGTATCTGTCTGACTATATGGGAATCCCATATCTTATCAAAAATTGTCCTGCTCATGATTTTTATATAATTTTTGATACTGCATCAATTAGTGCCTCAACCGATGCTGTTATGATATCTGTGTTTGCAGAAAAACCATAATAGATGTTTCCTTTGTTTTCTATTTGAATATGAACTTTTCCAACGTCGTCGGTTCCTTTTGTGATTGCCTGCACAAGAAATTCCTCAAGTATTATTTTTCTATGGATAAGCATTTTGACTGCAGAAAATGCAGCATCTATAGGACCATTTCCAGAACTGGTTGCGATACAAATTTCTCCATCTATAACAAGTTTTACAGTTGCCATTGGAACGGCCGATTTGCCGCATACAACCTGCAAATATTTAAGACGGATCCTTTGTGATTTGACCGAGCGGGTGACACCGACTATCACAAGCAGATCATCGTCGTGAATATCCTTCTTGCAGTCGGCCAGAATAAGAAACTTGTTATATGCTTCGTCGAGTTCTTCTGAGGTCAACTCTACATTCAAACGGTTATAATGGTGTTTTAAAGCAGCCCGTCCACTTCTAGCCGTAAGTGCAATAACAGATTCATTTACACCAACTTCTGCTGGATCAATTATCTCATAACTCTCCCTGTTCTTGAGTACTCCATCTTGATGAATGCCTGAGGAGTGTGCAAATGCATTTCTTCCGACAATCGCCTTGTTGGGTTGAACAGGCATACGCATGAGAGTGGATACTTGTCTCGATGTCTTTACAATTGATTTTGTATCTATTTCTGTAAAGACCGGGATATCTTTCCTGCATTTAATTGCCATTACAACCTCTTCCAGTGCCGTATTTCCGGCTCGTTCACCTATACCGTTGATTGTAACTTCAACCTGACGTGCGCCGTTTATTACTCCTGCGAGTGTGTTTGCAGTAGCCATTCCAAGGTCATTATGGCAGTGTGTGGATATAATTGCCTTGTGAATGTTGGGTACGTTATCTATAAGGTATTTTATTTTTGCTCCATACTCATATGGGGTACAATAACCTGTTGTATCCGGTATGTTTACCACCGTTGCCCCTGCTTTTATGACTGCCTCTATTACTCTGGCCAGATATTCATTTTCGGTTCGTCCTGCATCCTCTGCATAAAACTCTACATCTTCTACATACTTTTTTGCATATTTCACACAGTGGATAGCTCTTTCCAGAATATCATCCCTGTTCGATTTGAATTTATGGAGAATATGTGCATCTGATGTACCTATTCCGGTATGGATCCTTTTGTGTCTTGCATAATGTAGTGCATCGGCTGCAACATCTATGTCCTTCTCTACTGCCCTTGTCAAAGCACATATTGTGGCCCTTTCAATAACCTTAGATATTTCAACTATTGAGTTGAAGTCACCCGGGCTTGATATTGGAAACCCACACTCAATAATATCTACATTAAGAACTTCAAGAGCTCTGGCTAACTCTATCTTTTCAATAGTGTTAAGCTGGCAACCCGGAACTTGTTCACCGTCCCTTAGGGTTGTGTCAAATACAAATAGTTTTTCGCTCATAATAATTTATTTAAAAAAAAACCACCCCGGTAAGAGGTGGTTTATATATTTCATTTAAAATTCTATTTTTCCAAAATTACATAAAACACACCCTCAGTATTTGACACAAATACAGAGTAGAAGAATGTTCAGTAAAATATTAGAGTTTTGTCTTTCCATAACCGCTGCGAATATAGAAAAAAAAATATTACTAATACAAGGCAACAAGCCTCTGATCAAATAAAAATTCGCTGTTTATCTGATAATCAGCATCTTTAATTTCATAAATTTCAGAATAATCTCTGTTATCAAGCTCATCTGGCTGAGAATTCCTATTCTCATTTCCAAAAAAATTATCGATCTTCATTTTGCTTTTTATTTAAATTACAATGCAAATATGAAGGTCGGTAATGACAACTTGTGACAATGATGGAATTATTTATCTCTGAATTCAATCATGTCTTACCATTTTGTATACGGATTTTTCATTAATTCTGCGTTAAAAAATCTATTATCCCCAGTAACTTCATCACCCAACCATTCTGGCTTCTCGAAGGATTCGTTTTCTGCCGATAACTCAATTTCAGCTATAGTAAGACCTAGATTATCTCCATAAAATTCATCTACTTCGAATGAATTTGAACCGCTTTTTATTATAAAACGTGTCTTATCTATTATTCCTGGCTCACAAAGTTTCAGTAATTCATTTGCCTCTTCCAGACTTATCTCTTTTTCCCATTCGTAGCGACTTGTACCAGTATCGTTTACAATTCCCTTTATTGTAATAAAAGCCTTGTCTCCTTTTACCCTAACTCTGACTGTACGTTCTGGTACAGAGCAAAGATATCCTTGAGTTATTTTATATTTCTTAAGGGACAGATTTTTATATTCTCCTTTAACCAAGAACTTTCTTTCTATTTCTACTGACATGTCAATGTTTATTGGATGGAGCTATTTATTATTATATCAAATTTAAGAAATAAATATCGTTGTCTGCATTTAATCCTGCTGAGGTTGCTCACCGTTCTGATACTCTCCAAGAATTTGAAGTTTGTCAGTGAGTGGTTTTATTGCTTCCAGTGCCTGCCTGTAACGTTTGTAATCTGAGAAAATAAGGTCTACATAGAACAAATACTCCCACTCAATTCCCACTATTGGCATTGATTGGATTTTTGTAAGGTTCATGTTATAGATGGAGAGTACTGAGAGCACATGCGACAGTTTTCCCTGCTGATGAGGAAGCGAGAAGCAGAGAGAGGCTTTGTTAACCGACTGGTTGGCTATCTTTGCCATTCGTTTTACTTTATCACTCTGGGTAACAATCATAAACCTGGTAAAGTTGCGTTTGTTATCTTCCACGCCTGAGCGAAGTATCGCCAGATCATACATTTCAGCAGCGAGTGAGCTGGCTAAAGCTGCAGAACCTATCAAGTGTTCGTCTCTTATTCTCTTTGCACTAAGCGCAGTATCTATAGAATCCACAATTTTCACCCCTTTTTTTCGCAATTCGTTCAGAAACAAATGACATTGCTGTATTGCAACCGGATGAGAGTGAATCTCTTTAATATCATCGATGCTCTGTCCGGGCAGTGCTATAAGGTTCTGTACAACTCTCAGATACTGCTCCCCTATCACAGGCAGTCCGCTATCACTAAGAAATGAATGATTCTGCTGAAGACTGCCTGCAACTGAATTTTCGATAGCTACAATCCCGCAATCAACCCTCTTCTCCTTAAGTTCGTGGAACAGGTCGGCGAAAGTATCGCATGGAATAATCTTTATAGCATTTTTACCAAAGAATTGTTTAGCAGCAATTTCGTGGAATGCTCCAAACCCACCCTGAATTGCAACACTTACTGTGTGATTTTCTGACTCTTTCATTTTTTTTACAAAAAAAAAGCCCCGAAGTTCGGGACCGTTACATTATTAATTATAATATCAGTATAACATATCAGTCCCTCTCCTGTGTAATACAGAAACAGAAACGGGAAAAATATGTATTGATTATTTTCATGGTGCGGCAAATTTAAATATAAAATTGAATTAATGTTCTAATTTTGTATCAGAAACATTTATCATCATCATTTTTATGGAATTCAAACGACTTATAGTATCATCGGAAAATCAAATATGTACAATAAAAATAAACAATCCGGCTGCACTTAATGCCCTTGACACCTCTATTCTCAAGGAGCTTGAAATTGCAATAGACCGGGTGGAAAACAATCCTGAAATTCTGGTTTTGATTATTACCGGCGAAGGGAGGGCATTTGTTGCAGGAGCAGACATATCAGAGATGGTAAATTTGAATTACGAAGAGGGAAAGGCATTTGGAGCTTTCGGAACTATGGTGTTCAGAAAGATTGAGACTCTTTCCAAACCTGTGATAGCGGCTGTTAATGGCTTTGCCCTTGGTGGAGGGTGCGAACTGGCTATGGCTTGTGATATCCGTATTGCATCGGAGAATGCAAAATTCGGGCAACCCGAAGTTGATTTAGGTATAATCCCCGGATTTTCTGCCACATACCGGTTGCCAAGGCTGGTCGGTGTTGGTAAAGCAAAGGAGTTGATTTTTACCGGAAGCACGATTGGAGCAACTGAGGCGTACGAGATAGGCCTTGTAAACAAGGTAGTAAAGCCTGAAGAACTGATGGAAAGTGCATTGAAAATGGCAGAGAAAATTGCAGCAAAAGCTCCCATTGCAGTCAAGAATGCAAAGCAAGCAATTGAAAAGGGACTGGTAAGCGAAGCAGAAGCAGCCTTTGAAAACGAGAACACTCTTTTTGGGAAATGTTTTTCTACACAGGACCAAAAGGATGGGATGTCGGCATTTTTAAGTAAAGTAAAACCAAAATTTAATAACAGATAATAAAAATTTAAGTATGAAAATTTGTGTTATAGGTACAGGCACAATGGGAAGCGGAATAGTGCTTGCCTTTGCTCAGGCCGGTTTCAGCGTTGTAATGAAGGGAATATCAGACAGCGAACTCCTCATAGGTCACAACAGTATAAATAAAAATCTCTCTAAACTTGTTGAGAAAGAGAAAATCACTGCTGAAGCAATGAATTCGATCATAGCAAAAATTACCGAGACAACATCATATGATGAGTGCTCAGATGCAGACCTCATAATCGAAGCTGTGCTTGAGGATATGAAACTGAAGCACGAGATTTTCAAAACTCTGGACAATATCTGCAAACCGGAGGCTATACTTGCATCAAATACATCATCACTTTCTATCACTGAGATTGCGGCATCTACAAAAAGACCCGGTAAAGTAATAGGTATGCACTTTTTCAACCCTGCTCCTGTTATGAAGCTGGTAGAGGTAATAAAGGGCCAACTTACAGCACCTGAGGTTCATGATTTTGTGGTATGGATTGCAAAACAGATAGGAAAGACTCCTGTAAGCGTGAACGAAGCTCCTGGATTTGTAGTTAATAGAATACTTGTTCCTCTTGTAAATGAAGGGATTGGCATTCTTGCTGACGGCGTAGCAACTAGAGATGAGATTGATGAGGCCATGAAGATGGGTGCTAACCACCCTATGGGTCCGCTTGCTCTGGGAGACCTTATTGGTCTTGACGTATGTCTGGCAATTATGGAGGTACTTTATAAGGAATATGGTGATTCCAAATACAGACCGCATCCTTTACTGCGTAAAATGGTAAGAGCCAATCAGCTCGGCAGAAAAACCGGCATTGGTTTCTACGATTACAGAAAATAGATTCAACTTATACCGATAAGATGGGACAGAGTCACGGCGGTCAGACCAGACCTTCAAGAATCAACTACAAAACGCTGATGCAGATCCGTATCCGCAAGATACTCATGATCTGCAGCAGCTATGATGCTTATACTCTGGAAGAGGATGGCCGTATAGAGGATCAGATATACAAAGAGTATGTAGACCTTAATCTGAGCAATCCTCCTACTTTCAAATGGGTGACATCGTCGGTAGATGCTTTGAAACTACTCGAAGAAGACAATGATTTCGACCTAATTATCAGTATGTTCAATGTGGGAGAACTAGATGTTTTCAACTTCTCCAAAAAGTACAAGGAGGATTATCCTGAAATTCCCTTTGTATTGCTCACAAACTTTTCAAAAGAGTTGTCACGTATTATCGAAAATGAAGATTGCTCCGGTATTGACCATATTTTCAGTTGGCACGGGAATGCCGACCTTATACTCGCAATTATCAAGCTTTTCGAAGACAGGCTGAATGCCGACGATGATATACTGGGCGCAGGTGTTCAGTCGATACTTCTGGTAGAGGACTCAATCCGATACTATTCAACCTACCTTCCTGCCATTTATAAGCTTGTTCTTCTGCAAAGTGCCGAATTCCTCAAGGAGGCACTCAACGAACAACAGCAAAAACTTAGAAAGAGAGCTCGTCCTAAAATACTACTGGCAACAAATTACGACGAAGCTGTATTTATATACAAGCGTTACAAAAAGAATCTGCTTGGAGTAATTTCGGATGTAGGATTTGTAATTCATAAAAACGATCCCGCAATAAGCGAGAAACTTGATGCGGGGATTGACCTATGCAAGATGATCAAAAACGACGACCCTCACATGCCGTTTCTTCTTCAGTCGTCGCAGGAAAACATGCGGGATATTGCTAATGAACTGGGAGTTGGGTTTATTCTCAAATACTCAAAAACGCTTCTTATAGAATTGAGCGACTACATTAGCGAAGAGTTTGTATTTGGCGATTTTGTATGCCGTGACCTTGTTACTGGAGAGATAATTGGCAGGGCAAAGGATCTGAAGGATCTCCAGCATATTGTAATGGAGATACCAGAAGAGGTTTTGTTGTACCATACATCACGTAACCGACTCTCAAAATGGATGTATTCTCGTGGTCTGTTCACACTTGCCAACAAGATGAAAACTGCACATGAGAGCCATTTCAAGACAATGGACAATCTAAGACAGTACATTGTACAAGCAATCATAGACTACAGAATTTTGCTCGGACATGGTGTTGTTGCCCGTTTTAATCCAAATTCATACAGTCAGTACATTTGGTTCGCCAGACTTGGCGAAGGGTCGCTGGGTGGTAAAGCCAGAGGGTTGGCATTTATCAACAACATGCTTCAGAAATACAACCTGCTTAACAAATACCCCGGGGTAAAAATTCTTATTCCCCGTTCTGTTGTAATTGCCACAGATTATTTCGATCAGTTTATCCGTGAAAACGGCCTTCAGTATGTTATAAATTCAGACATTTCAGACGATGAGATTTTGTCGGAATTTGTAAGTTCACGTCTTCCTGAAACACTTGTTGCAGACCTAAAGGTATACCTGAAATTTGCAACGGGTCCTTTAGCGGTGCGGTCAAGTTCTAAACTAGAAGATTCGCATTATCAGCCATTTGCCGGCATATACTCTACCTATATGATCCCTCTCACTCAAAATACCGACCAGATGCTTAGACTTCTGGGCAAGGCAATCAAGAGTGTATATGCCTCCATCTATTTTGCATCGAGTCGTGCATACCTGCAGGCGACTTCCAATCTGATAAGCGAAGAGAAGATGGCGGTTGTGATTCAGGACGTTTGTGGGACAGAAGACAGTGGATTTTTCTTTCCAACTATTTCCGGGGTTGCCAGATCAATCAATTTCTATCCTATAGGTTCAGAAAAACCTGAGGATGGCATTGTGAGCATGGCATTCGGTCTTGGAAAACTGGTTGTGGAGGGGGGCAAGACACTCAGGTTCTCACCTAAATATCCAAAACACATTCTTCAGTTGTCTACACCTCAGCTTGCCCTGAGGGATACGCAGAATGAGATGTTTGCATTAAATCTGAAACCTGAAGAGTTCAAGACATCTATTGATGATTCTGTAAACCTGCACAAGTTTGACGTTAATGAGGCTAAGCAATTCAAAAACATGAATTATGTAGCCTCTACATGGGATATGCAGAATCAGATAATCGTCGACAGCAATCTGGAAGCGGGAAGGAAAATTATCACTTTTGCCCATATTTTAAAGTATGATACAATGCCTCTGGCAAAAATCATAAGCGACATGTTGGAGATAAGCCAGCAGGAGATGCGTTCCCCTGTTGAACTGGAATTTGCCGTAAACATAGATGTTACTGAAGGGCAGGATAAAATCTTCAGTTTTCTCCAGATTCGTCCCATTACCGACAGCTTGGACAATAAATCGCTCAACTGGGAAAACATAGATAAAGAGGATGTTATCATTTATGCTCAAAAGGCACTTGGAGCAGGCAGTATAGATGGCATAACAGATATCATCTATGTGAAAGAAGAGAACTTTGACAGTGCCCACACTCTGGAAATGGCAGAGGAGATAAATATTTTGAATGCCAGGATGAAGGATCAGCACAAGCACTATATTCTTATCGGTCCCGGACGTTGGGGTTCAAGTGATTCATGGCTGGGCATCCCTATTAAATGGCCTCATATATCTGAGGCTAAGGTGATTGTAGAATGCGGAATAAAGAATTTCCGCGTAGAACCAAGCGAAGGAACGCACTTCTTTCAAAACCTCACTTCATTCGGAATAGGATACCTTACAATAAATCCATTTATAGGTGACGGTAAATTCGACATTGAGCGTCTGAATTCAATGGAAGCAGCATACGAAAGCAAGTATCTCCGCCATGTAATATTCAAAGATCCTTTATATATCTACATGGACGGACGCAAGAACAAGGGAATAGTCAGATGAACAGGCAATCATATATTTGTATAGCAGTGATTCTGTTTTCCATAAACGCAGGGCTTTACGGACAAACATATAATCAGAAGCTGTCAGGTGTAGTGATTGATTCTGAAAGCCGTTCCCCATTGCAGGGAGCAGATATAGTTGTTGAAACCTTCTCTAAAGCTGGTGTGGCAACAACCGATTCTGCAGGTAGGTTTTCATTAATGCTCCCCCCCGCCAGACATACAATCAGAGTGTCGTATCTCGGATACAATACACGTATAATAAAAGACATTCTGGTGGGAACAGGCAAGGAGGTTTTTATAACAGCAGAGCTCACAGAATCTAGACAACAGATTTCGCAGATAGTAGTGAATGCCGAATCCAGACGAACCATAAACTCTATGGCTACTGTTAGTGTCAGAAGGCTCCGCAGCCAGGATGCTGCCCGATATGCAGGAGGTTACTACGACCCTTTGAGGATGGTGACGAACATGCCAGGAGTATCTGCCGGCAACGACGACGGTAGCAACGAGATAATAATCAGAGGAAATTCACCAGCAGGGCTTCTTTGGCGACTTGAAGGCATTGAGATACCTAATCCAAATCATCTGTCAGCGGGACAGGGAGCATCTAGTGGTGCCTTTTCTGCAATCACTACAAATTCCCTATCAGGATTTGATTTCTATACAGCAGCTTTTCCTGCTGAATACGGAAATGCATACTCAGGAGTCATGGACCTCAATTTAAGAAGCGGTAGCTCGTCAAAGCGAGAATACTCTCTGGGTGTGAGTGTGGTAGGTGCTGAGATATCTGTAGAGGGTCCGTTTAATAAAATTTCTGGTAGTTCCTACTTTGGTAATTTCAGATATGCGAATTTTAGTTTTCTTAGCAAGTACGGAGTAATTGACTTAGAGGATGTCGGGATAATTCCCCGTTCAATGGACTGGGCATTTAAAACCAGTATTAAAACAAAAAAACTTGGCTCTTTCGATTTTTTCAGCATTGGAGGTTCTAGTCTGGTGGGCGATCTTGCTTCTACCGATGTTGCTGAGATTAAAAGCGGTGGTGACAAAGACGAATACAAGGAAGAGCAGTTTATGGCTGTTGCCGGAATTAAGCATTTACTTGTCTTACCTGATTCCAAAACCTACATACGGACAACCATTGGTTTCACATACGAGCAGAACGTTTCTGATAACTATACAACAGACACTTTGCTGCGAAAAACATTATACTACCAGGATTCATTCAAATATCCTGCACTGAGGATATCGTCACAGCTGAACCATAAATTCAATTCTGCAATAAGTCTGAGGGTTGGTTTTACTAGCAATTTTATAAAAGGAGATATGTACGCCAGGAGATTGCTAACCGGCATACAGTATGACACTCTCATAAATACGAGTGACAGAGGATGGTACAACAGCTATTACTTTCAATGGAAATTCAGACCTTCTGTACCCGTCGAAATTAATACCGGACTGCACATTTTTCATTCGGGTATAACAAACGAATTAGTATGGGAACCTCGTATAGGCTTTGTTTTTCATCTGAATAAGGGGCAGACGGTTAATCTCGGAGTAGGCTTCCATTCAAGACTTGAGCCACTCTCTATATATAGCTATAGAATCAAAACAGGAAACACCAGGAGAGAAAAAAACAGCGACCTTAAGACAATTAAGGCAATACATCTTACAGCGGGTCATAACGTTCAGTTTGGTCCCGATCTGAACATGGGCTTTGAAGCATATCTTCAATCACTCTACGATGTACCAGTTGCACTAAATAAGCTCAGTCAGTACTCTATCTTAAATTCATCGTACGGTCTGCCGGATATGATTCTAGACAACAATGGCAAGGGATTGAATTACGGTGTTGAACTGACGATTGAGAAAGATTTCACGCACAACTACTATTTTCTTCTGGCAGCTTCATTATTCGACTCAAAGTACAAGGCAGCCGATGGCAACTGGTACAATACTTACTATAACAATGGTTATATATTCAGTGCAACCGGAGGCAAAGAGTTTGTCATAGGACATAAAGGACAAAATTTGATTGGATTTAACATAAAGGCTCTGGCCAGAGGAGGTTTCAGATACACTCCTGTGGATGAAAGACTGACAATTGCCAGAAAAAGAATAATATACAAAACATCAGATACTTATGGCAGTCATCTGCCACCTTATATGAGAATTGACCTTGGCTTCAGCTACCGCCTCAACAAAGCAAGCAAAGCCTGGATATTCATGATTGATATTCAGAATGTTACAAACAGAAAAAATATTGTAAGAAAAAAATTCTCATATCAGGCCGACAAAATTGTCGAATCATATTCAAGAAGTATCGGACTTGTTCCAGTTGGTACCATAAAAATAGAATTCTAAATAATTTTTAATAGATGAAACGGCTACTTTTATCTCTGCTGATGTTATTGTCATTTATATCATCATATGCTCAGCAATCAAATAACAATCAATATGTAAATCCATTTGTAGGAACAGATTTCCATGGGCATACCTTCCCCGGTGCCACCTACCCTTTCGGAATGGTACAATTGAGCCCAGATACAAGACTTACAGGCTGGGATGGATGTTCCGGATACCACTATTCCGATTCTACTATTTATGGATTCAGCCATACTCACCTTAGCGGAACCGGAATACCAGATTATTGCGATATACTGGTTATGCCAGTTTCCGGATATAACCATCCTGATATTGACAGAGAACATTACAAATCACAATTCAGCCATAAGAGAGAGAAAGCCTCTCCCGGATATTATGAGGTTTTTCTTGACAAACCGGAGGTTCTGGTACAGCTAACTACAGGGAAAAGAGTTGGCATGCATCGCTATTCATACAGAAAAGATGCAGAAAAGCAGATTATAATAGACCTTTCTCACAGGGATGAAGTTCTGGACTCAGGAATAGAAATAGTTGACAACCACACAATAAAAGGTTTCAGAAGGTCAAAATCGTGGGCCCAGAATCAGATAGTGTATTTCTACATGGAATTTTCCGAGCCTTTTCAAAAGCCTGATATTTTTAACAATATCAAAACCCTCCTCACATTTACCGGGGAAAATGGAAATATACTGCTTGTAAGGACAGGTATTTCGTCTGTCTCCGAAGAGAATGCAAAACTAAACCTTCTGGCAGAGGTTAAAGGTTGGGATTTTAACAAATTGCGCTCTGAAACAGAAAATGCATGGAACGAGTACCTGGGAAAAATTGACGTTGAAACATTGAATACAGTAGATAAGAGAATCTTCTATACTGCGCTTTACCATACTGCCATGGCCCCTAACCTCTACTCCGATGTAAATGGTGAGTACCGGGGTATGGACAGGAGGGTTCACAAGGCGGATGGATATGAACAGTATACAGTATTCTCTTTGTGGGATACATACAGGGCGCTTCATCCTCTCTTTACTATTATCGAACAGAGACGCACCACCGACTTTGTAAAATCATTCCTTGCTATATATAAGCAGGCAGGTAAGCTTCCAATATGGGAACTATCCGGTAATGAGACAAACTGCATGATTGGCTACCATTCAATACCGGTAATTGCAGATGCAATTAAAAAGAACATTAGCGGATTTGATGTATCCGAGGCTCTCAATGCAATGGTAAACAGCTCAAACAGAAATGAGTATGGAATTGACATTTATATTAAAAACGGCTTCATCCCAGCGCAAATGGAACATGAATCCGTCTCAAAGACACTGGAGTATGCATATGACGACTGGTGCATAGCACAGGTTGCAAAGCAACTGGGAAACGTGGGCCTTTATGAAAAATATATGCAAAGGGCGCAGTACTACAAAAACGTTTTCGACCCTGCTACAGGATTCATGCGCCCCAAGATCAAAGGGAAATGGCTCACACCTTTTAACCCCACTGAGGTCAATTTTCACTTTGTGGAGGCAAACTCATGGCAGTACAGCTTCTATGTTCCTCAGGATATAAATACCCATATCAAAATGCTTGGAGGTGACGATAGTTATACCTCAAAGCTGGATGAACTGTTCTCTGCATCTACACAGACAACAGGAAGGACACAGTCGGACATTACAGGTTTAATTGGTCAGTATGCACATGGAAATGAACCAAGTCACCATACAGCATATCTCTACAGTTATGCCGGAAAACCATGGAAGACACAGGAAATGGTCAGAAAAATAATGGGAACCCTATATAGTGCCGCTCCTGACGGATTATGCGGAAATGACGACTGTGGACAAATGTCTGCCTGGTATGTGCTCAGTGCAATAGGATTCTACCCTGTGACGCCGGGAGATGAGACTTATGTTCTTGGTTCGCCACTCTTCTCAAATGTTATTATTAATTTGGAAAACGGGGAAAAATTCACGATTAAATCACCCTCTTCTAATAACAAGAACATATATATAAAATCGGCCCTGCTAAACGGGAAGGATTATACAAAATCCTATATCACTCATAGTGACATAATTGCCGGCAGTACAATTGATTTAAGAATGGCTCCTACTCCTGATTTTTCATTTGGAACATCGCAATCGGACAGGCCTCATTCATTAATAGAGGAGTATACTATTGTGACAAATCCATGGTATGAAATGGATAGCAATATTTTCAAAGATTCAATAAAAGTCGGCATAAAAACCGGGTCAACTGACTATACAGTATGGTACAGAACAGAAGGGAGCAGAAATAATGATTTTCAAAAATATACATCTCCTCTTACAATCAGTGAGAGTTCTACATTAAGTGCATATTCGCAAAATATGCGAGGAGAAAAGAGTTTTGTTGTCACGGCAACTCTCAGTAAGATAAACAGAGAGAGGAAAATACGAATTCTTTCAAAATACAATCCCCAATATTCTGCAGGGGGCGACGAAGGTCTTTTGGATGGTGTTCGTGGCGAACTCAACTTCAGGCTTGGCGGATGGCAAGGATACCAGTATACCGATTTTGAAGCAATTGTGGATCTGGGTTCGGAGAAAGAGATATCAAGTCTGGGGGCAGGCTTTCTTCAGGACGCAAGATCGTGGATTTGGATGCCGCAATATGTAGAATTTGCAGTCTCTTCCGACGGATTGAATTATGTATCTGCTTGCAGGGTTGATAATAATGTTGATAATAAGGAGCTTGCACCGGAAATAAGCAATCTTGTAAAAAAAGGACTTTCACTTAAAGCCAGATATGTGAAGGTCCTTGCTAAAAACCTTGGTATAATTCCTGAATGGCACGAAAGTGCAGGAGAGAAGGCTTTCATTTTCATTGACGAAATTATTATTGATTAAAAGTTAATATTATATCATGAGAATTTTTAAAAATGCTCTATGCACATTATTAGTTCTTTGGCAATCTGGCTTGTACGGCCAGACAAGGTTTGTTTCTGTCGAGGGTGAATGGCAATTCAGAAAGGCTGGTGACAATAAATGGACTAAAGCAACAGTACCGGGAACAGTACATACAGACTTGCTTGCTGCCGGACTAATCGACGACCCCTATTACAGACTTAACGAAAAGGAGTTGCAATGGATAGACAAGTGTGACTGGGAATACAGAACCACCCTGTTCATAGGTAAAGAGAGTTTTTCAAAAAATAATTTAATACTGAGATTTGAAGGACTCGATACTTACGCAGATGTATGGTTGAACGGAAAAAGAATCTTGCAAGCCGACAATATGTTCCGCACATGGGAAGTGGATATAAAGAAGATTGCACTTTCTGGTAATAATGAACTATTAGTTTTACTCAGGTCGCCTGTAAACATTGGTCTGGAGAAGCTTGATGCACTTGGCTACCAGCTTCCTGCCTCAAACGATCAGTCGGAAAACGGAGGTTTGGGCGACAAACGGGTGAGCATCTTCACCAGAAAGGCCGGTTACCACTTTGGATGGGACTGGGGACCGCGTCTTGTAACATCGGGCATTTGGAGACCGGTAAAAATAGTGACGTGGGACAGCTTAAGAATAACCGACCTGTTTGTAAAGCAGAAGAGTATGCAGGAAAACCGGGCAGATTTCATGGCTGAGGCAGAGGTTCAGTCATACACACCGGGAGAGTATCTATATACTGTATCTGTAAATGGAAAGAAAGCTGCAGCGGTCAAAAAGACACTAAAAAAAGGGAACAACAAGGTTCAGCTGGAATTCAGCATTCAGAATCCGGAGTTGTGGTGGCCAAATGGCCTTGGCAATCAAACACTTTACGACATTTCTGTTCAGGTGGGACAGAATACATCTCAATCTGATATCTTTTCGCGGAAAATCGGAGTACGAACCATTAAGCATATCAGAAAAGCAGATAAAGTGGGTGATGGCGAGAGTTTCTACTTCCAGGTGAATGGACGACCAGTTTTTGCTAAAGGTGCCAACATAATTCCCAATGATATTTTTCTACCCTCTGTCACGCCTGAAAAGTATGAATTTATAGTCAAATCTGCGGCACAAGCAAATATGAATATGCTACGAGTCTGGGGTGGTGGAGTTTATGAAAATGATCTCTTTTATGATTTGTGCGACAAGTATGGAATAATGATCTGGCAGGATTTTATGTTTGCATGTGCCATGTATCCGGGAGACGATGCATTTCTCGAAAATGTAAGGCTAGAGGCGGTCGATAATGTAAAAAGACTCCGTAACCATGCATCTTTGGCTCTATGGTGCGGGAACAATGAGATAGAGACCGCGTGGGGAGAGTGGGACGAAATGATTGGATGGGGATGGAAACAGGAGTATGAACCGGCACGTCGGAAGACTATCTGGCACAGCTACGACACTCTTTTTCATAAGATTCTCCCCGCAGTGATTTCGGAATACACCGACGGGCAACCCTACTGGCACTCCTCCCCTTCCAAAGGATATATGCAGCTGGCAGGAAGCCGTGGCAACAAGGGCGATGTACACTACTGGGGTGTATGGCACGCCAAACACCCTATTGAGGCTTTCCGTGAATATAAGGCGAGGTTCATGAGCGAATATGGGTTTCAGTCATTTCCTGAGTTTGCCAGTGTAAAAAAATACACGCTTCCAGAGGATTGGGACATTGAGTCCAAAGTAATGGCTGCTCATCAGCGCAGCGGAATAGGAAACCTGAGGATCCGCGAATATATGGAGAAAAGTTACAGAATTCCTGCAGACTTTGAAATGTTGCTCTATACCGGACAAGTTCTTCAGGCAGAGGCAATAAAAATGGCAATTGAATCGCACAGGAGTGATATGCCATTCTGTATGGGATCGCTTTACTGGCAACTGAACGACTGTTGGCCGGTTGCTTCGTGGTCGGGTATAGACAGCTATCTAAAATGGAAGGCTTTGCATTATTTTGCCCGTGAGGCCTTTAAGAACACTATTCTTACAACGGTTATAGACAGCAACTTTGTTACGATTAATGCTATTTCAGATACAGAAATGAACCTGGATGCGGTTCTAACAGTTGCCCTAATGGATTTCCGTGGAAATAGCCTGTTTCAAAAATCATTTAATGTAAAGGTTCCTTCCAACGGATCGGCAATTCTTACTAAACTTCCCCTTGAAGAGCTTCTCAAGGACAAATCCAGGAACGAGGTGCTGCTCCTATCGGGTCTGACACATAAAGATAAGGTGATAGATACTGACATACGGTATTTTACAGAGCCAAAAGCGCTCATTCTCCCTAAGGGTGACATCAATATCAAAGCAGAAGAAAAAAATGGTTTTTACTACGTTTCAGTATCATCTCCAGTCTTATGCAAAAATATTATGATTATAAGCGACAAATACGATGTCAACTTCTCCGATAACTTTTTTGATATTTTACCGGGTAAGGAGGCTGTTGTAAATTGCAAGGCACAGGGAAGCTTAGAGGAGTTCCGGAGGGGTCTTAGGGTAATAAAGACAGAAAGCCGTTAATTTATCCTACTTTTGCATAAAATAATTGTACCAATGTTACACCCAAAAAACAGACATCAGGGAAGATATGACCTTAAAGAGCTTATAAAGAGCACTCCTGAGTTGGAAAAATATGTAATTACAAATTCCTACAACGACCAGACAGTGGATTTCTTCGACCCTGCTGCCGTAAGAATGCTCAACAAGGCAATATTGAAACTATATTATGATGTAAACTTTTGGGAGATTCCCGCAGGTTATCTTTGCCCTCCTATTCCCGGACGTGCCGACTATATACACCACATAGCGGACCTTTTGGCCGATTTTAACAGTGGCGTTGTTCCTGAGGGTAACAGTATTAAGTGTC
>JBAZZA010000012.1:0-56438 GCA_041659025.1 Bacteroidales bacterium
TTTTCAGAATAACGAGAAAGTAAAGCGTGCCGCTGAATTAATTATTGCCGACAAGGAACTCCTCTTTCAGGGCAAGGAGAAAGGGAAACGTGCTGCCGAGTTACTTATAGCCAACAAGGAGTTGATCTTTCAGAATAAGGAGAAAGAAAAACGAGCTGCCGAGTTACTTATAGCCAACAAGGAGTTGATCTTTCAGAATAAGGAGAAAGAAAAACGAGCTGCCGAGTTACTTATAGCCAACAAAGAGCTTATTTTTCAAAACGAAGAGAAAGAAAAAAGGGCGGCAGAGTTAATAATTGCCGACAAGGAAATTGTTATCCAAAACGAAGAGAATGTAAAGCAGGTGGCGGAAAATAAGGAACTGGAAGCATTCAGTTATTCTGTTTCGCACGACTTAAGGGCCCCACTGCGACATATTGGAGGTTTTGTCGACTTATTGATTAAAAACAGTGCGTCTCAACTCGACGACACAGGCTTGAGATATTTGAACATCGTTTCTGAATCGGCAAATGAAATGGGGAACCTTATAGATGCCTTGCTCACATTTTCGAGATTGAGCAGAACGGAACTGCAAAAGACAAAAATTGATTCAAAAAATATTGTAAAACAGGTAGTTAAAACCTTAAGAGATGAAACAGAAGGCAGAAATATTAAAATAAACATATCGGAACTGCCAGACGTGAAAGGAGATGAAATTTTAATTAATCAGGTATGGGTAAATCTAATCTCAAATTCATTAAAATATACGAGAAACAATGAACACACCGTAATTGATATTGGCAGTACAACAGAAAAGGACAAGACCATATTTTACATAAAGGATAACGGGGTGGGATTTGATATGAAATATGCAGACAAACTATTCGGTGTCTTTCAGAGACTTCATAGAGCCAGGGATTTTGAGGGGATAGGTATAGGACTTGCCAATGTAAACAGAATTGTGGTAAGACACGGGGGGAAATGCTGGGCAGAAAGCGAAGTAGGCAAAGGCGCCACATTTTTCTTCAGCATACCTAATGCATAACTAATAAAAAAATGAAAACAGAAGTAAAAAGAATTCTAATAGTGGACGACAGCCCTAAAGATATTGAACTGACTATCTCTGTCCTTGCCCAAAACAATCTTGCCAACGAAATAGATATTGCAGAAGATGGAGAAGAGGCACTGGACTATTTATATAAACGCGGCAAATTTGTTAACGAAAAAGGCAATCCAGCAGTAATTCTGCTTGATATTAAAATGCCTAAAATGAATGGAATAGAAGTTCTGAAGCATATCCGTTCCGACCCTGAATTCACCTCAATTCCGGTAATTATGCTTACGTCGTCTCGTGAAGAAAAAGATCTGGTGGAAAGTTACAAGTTGGGAGCAAATTCTTATGTGGTTAAACCTGTAGATATTCCTCAATTTATTGATGCGATTAAAGTTTTGGGTCAGTATTGGGCAATAATTAACCAACAACCACAATCTCGTACACTTTTAGGAAATAAATAACAATCTCTTGATACTTGCACTATGTGTAAAAAAATTAAAATACTGCATCTTGAGGACTCCGATAAAGATATGGAGTTGATTCACTCAATTATAGATAGAGGCGAACTTAATTGTGATTATTTTAGTGTAGATAACGAAACAGATTTCAGAAATATTCTGGAAACAAATAAAATTGACTTAATTCTGTCCGATTATGGACTTCCCGATTATGATGGCAACCAAGCATTAAAATTTGCCAGAGACAAATTCAATAACATTCCTTTCATTTTCGTTTCCGGGACAATGGGAGAAGACAAAGCTATAGATTCCATGTTGAACGGTGCTACTGACTATGTGCTTAAAACCAAAATAGAAAGATTGATACCTGCTATTAAAAGAGCTATACTTGAACATAATGAGAAAATTAAAAGGATCCTTTCAGAAAGAAAAATCAAGAAAAATGTAGAACAGATAAAGACTCAAAACGAACAACTGGCTCAAATAAATAAAGAGTTAATAATAGCCAAAGAGAAAGCGGAAGAAAACGACAAATTGAAAACTGCCTTCCTTCAGAATATGTCTCATGAAATACGGACTCCACTAAATGGAATAATCGGTTTTGCAGGGCTAATGGATTCGAACGATATAAGCAGGGAAGAGATAAGGGAATTTATAACAGTTATTAATAAAAGCAGTAAGAAACTTCTGGAAATAGTAAACAATGTCCTTGATATCTCCAGGATTCAAACAGGACAAATTGTCGTAGGAAAAGAAAAGGTGTCAATCGATTTAATAATGAGCAATTTGCTGGTATTTTTCACTCCGATGGCTATAACAAATAACATAATATTGAATTATAGCAACAATACAGACAAGAAGACAACAATTTTTACCGATGAAGGAAAGCTAAATCAGATACTTACTAATTTAATTTCAAATGCTTTAAAGTTTACAATAAAGGGAAGGATAGATTTTGGGTTTGATATAAAAAAAGATGATATTCAGTTTTTTGTGAAAGATACGGGCATTGGTATTGATGATGAGTTCAAGGAAAAAATATTTGACAGGTTCATGCAGATAGAGCACTCGATGACAAAAAAATACGAAGGAGCAGGTCTGGGTCTGCCAATTTCCAGGGGACTCGTTCAATTGCTTGGAGGCAAAATCTGGTATGAATCGGAAAAGGACAAAGGCACAACATTTTACTTTACTCTGCCAAAATGAACTTCATAGACTATTATAAAATATTGGGAATAGCTAAGACGGCAAATCCAAAGGAGATTAAAAATGCCTACAGGAAGCTTGCAAGAAAATTCCATCCGGATTTGAATCAGAATGACAGTGATGCAAAGAAGAATTTTCAACAGATAAATGAAGCAAATGAAGTGTTGAGTGATCCCGAAAAGCGCAAAAAATACGATTTGCACGGAGAAAACTGGCAGCATGCAGAGGAGTTTGAGAATAAGAAAAATCAACAAAGACAATCTGAGACAGATTTTTCCGGGTTTTTCGAATCTATGTTCGGAGGAAGTTATTCAGGAACAGGCAGGGGCAGACAAGTGAAATACAGAGGAGAAGATTACAATGCGGAATTAAAACTCAATCTAACAGAAGCATATGTGACGCACCAACAGACATTAACAGTTAACAGACATAACATACGAATAACAGTTCCTGCAGGAATTGAAAACGGGCAGACAATTAAAATAGCCGGCCATGGAGGACCGGGTATAAATGGTGGACCAAATGGGGATTTGTATATAACATTTTCAATTTCCATCCATCCCAAATTTAAGCGACTTGACGATAATTTGTATACAACTGCAGAACTTGACCTGTACACGGCCGTTCTTGGAGGAGAAATTACGATTGACTCCTTAACCGGGAAAGTCAAGTTAAAAGTAAAACCTGAAACGCAGAACGGAAGTAAAATCAAACTTAAAGGGAAGGGGTTTCCGGTATATAGAAAGGAAGGGTTTTTTGGTGACCTGTATATCACATATTTAGTTAAGATTCCGACTAACCTGACAGACCATCAAAAAACATTATTTGAAGAATTATCAAAGTCCTGATCATTAATAAACCATGCAAACCGATTATTATATAACAATAGATGATTTCTGCACAAACTATAATGTAGAACCTTCATTCATAAACTCTCTTCAGGAAAATGGATTGATAGAAATCGAAGACATCAATGAATCCGGGCTTATTAATGCTGATCAACTTCGTGAATTGGAAAAGATTGTCGGTCTGTTTTATGATCTGGATATTAATCTGGAAGGGATAGAGACCATAAATCATCTGCTGGAGAGAATTAAAGAGATGCACACAGAAATAGTAACACTAAGAAACAGGCTTCGTCTTTACGAAGCGAATGAAAAATATATTTACAACATAAATAAAACCAAAAAAAATGAAAATAGTCATTAACAGCAAAAGGAGAATTTTTGCTATACAAAAGGAATTCAACTCTATGTTTCCCACATTGGAGATACTATTCTATGCAAAACCAAGTAATTCCGAAGGGGCTCACTCAGAAAAGCTGGTAACACATGGTAGCAGGTCACTTAAAGACTGCAGAGCCATTCATGAGGAGGGGGTTATTGAAATACTCCCAACGATGACAATCTCTGAATTAAAATCGAGATTTAGCGACACATACGGACTAAAGGCGGAAATTTTCCGTAAACCGGTTGACGGTACCCTCGGAAATCCGGTAGTAGACGACAGAGCTATGGGAGAGATGTAAAAATTTAACAACTACATCATTTACAATAAAATATAATATCATGAATTCATCAAATGGAAAAACAGTACAGGCAATACTAATAATCTTAGTCGTTATTTTTGCCATAACAAGCGGTTTGCTGCTTAAGGCAAACATTACAAAAAAGACAAACCTTAAGACAGAGCTGACAAAATCAGAACAACTAATGTCCGAAAAACTTGCGACAGAGATGGAATTGGACAAATCTAAAGCAAGAGTTGCCGAATTGATGGCCAAACTTGAAGAGAAAGAGAAGGAGTTTTTAGATATTCAAGGCAATTTATACGCCAAGGAAAGAAAAATCAAAACTTTATCTGGAGTTAACACCGCTCTGCTAAAAAGCCAGATTGAAGCTGCAGAGCTGAGAAAGGCAAAAGCCGATCTTGAAAAAGAGATTGCAGACTTAAAGTTGAGTTACAAAGCAAGTGAAAAAGAAATTGAAACTTATAAATCTACTATTGGAGCCATGGAGGCCGAAAAGACCATTCTTAACGCCCGGCTTGAGAAGGCTTTGACCTATAACACAGATAATTTCCTGATTAATGCTTCAAAATGGTTCAAGAAAGAAAAGCTCACAACAAGAGCGGTCAGAGCAAAAAAACTAACCGTTACGTTTGACATCCCTATAAGGCTGACAGATAAAGTAAGCTTCAAATTAGTTTCTCCTTTTGGCAATATTGTAAGTTCCGATGATAATTCAATCACCCTGATTACCAAAGAGAATATGAATTCAAAAGAGATTGAATTTACATATACTCCCGAAGGGAAACTTGAGAAAGGGATTTACAATATTGAGATACTGTATAAAGGGAATACCATTGGTAACTCCAGAATAAAATTCAGGTAGGGTATAGGGGGACGCACATTGTGTACCCTGTTTACCGGTATGGTGCGGGATTTTCCGATACGTGTCCCGGATTTACCCACTTATTTTTTTTAACACTCCGTTCCTTAAGTGGGTGCCCAAATCCTCTTGACAAGCATCTTCAAATCCCACACCTTACACTTTTTTGGGTACACATGGTGCGTCCCCATGTACCATTAAAGCTCCCCGATCTTGTCGTACATCTTTCTGAAGGTGTTCCAAGGGGTGTTTTCACCTGCTTTCTGGTCGGTTGTCCTGCCATAAAAACCGTCAAGAAATGTCTTTGTGCCTGACCATACTGTCTCCATAACTCCAAGGAAACGTTCGCTCATCTGTTTTGATGAAAATTTCCTGAACCGTACCATATCTTCTACCTGCATAACGGCACTGGTGGGATTTCTAAATGGGCAGGTCATTACACTCAGTCCCTTCATAGAAAACATTGCTGCCGTAAGATCCGGCCTTTCGTAGTGCCAGTCGCAAATGACAACATCTTTGGGTATCATGTCTATTGCCCTGTGAGTATTATTATAACTCCCTTCCCAACGGCCCAGGCCAATGGTTCTTCCGTCAAGCAGCCTGTCGCCCCACATCCACATTCCCCGGCCCGTACCGGCCAGATGGTCGCGCAGAACACGGACCTCTCCGGCAAATAATTCCGCTTTGTCGCGCCCTGCACAACGCGGACACTTATCGTTGCCTATATCAAAGACCTCGTCCATACCTGCGTGGAAAGCATCGCTTTTAAAAACATCACATATTTCGTCTATCACATCAAATAATACTGTGTGGACCTCGGGGTGTAATGGGCAGTAACTTTTCATGTTGAATCCGTTAAGGATAACCTTGGTAGTATCGGGGATCTTAGGGACAGGTGTTTCATCGAACTGAGGATATACGCTCAAAAGCTTACCCGGCCCTCTGCTGCCTGACTGATGTCCAAGCATGTCTATAAGTGGAATAAGCCTGATGTTGTATTTCGCACAGGTCCTTACAATTTTCCGCACCTCTCTCTTAGACAAGGCTAAAGTGTCAACAAGTTCAGGATGACTTTTAAATCTGTATTTGTACTCAACTCTCAGGACAAGTGTGTTTACTTTCCTGGGTGCAAGTTCTGTTTCGATGAAATTTACAAATTCGTCAAGAACGTCGGGAGTGGGCAATGCAATGCAGAATCCTCTCACGGGCAGCAAAGTGTCCAGACTTGACTGGGCAGTGGCCATTGTGGTGACTGCAAAAATCACCATCAAAGTCAACAGCGTGGCAGTTAGTTTCTTTTTCATATTTTTTAAGTATTAGGGTTTTCAAGCACCCTATAAATTTACAAATAATTTCAGAAATACTTTATCTTTGACTACGACACCCAAAAATACTATTATGAAAAATACAATTCTCACAATCGCGCTTTTTGCACTTTGCTCTTGTGGAGACTCTTCCAAAGAGGTTTATAAAGATCCGTCGGCACCAATTGCTAAAAGGGTCGACGATTTACTAGGAAGAATGACCCTTGAGGAGAAGGCTGGCCAGATGAACCAGTTTGTGGGTCTTGGGTACATGAAAACATCTGCTGATGTATATCCGGGAGTTACAATTGCAGATGTAGAGAAATTGACAAGCGATGGATTGATTGGTTCGTTTCTACATGTTCAGACAATAGAAGATGCTAACTACCTTCAGTCCCTGGCTATGAAAAGCAGGTTGCAGATTCCAATTATTTTTGGAATTGATGCAATACATGGAAATGCAAATGCCCCTGATAATACAGTATACCCGACCAACATAGGTCTGGCCTCTTCTTTTGATACATCTATGGCATATATAATTGCTCGCCAGACTGCCAGGGAGATGAGGGCCATGAACGTGCACTGGACATTCAATCCAAATGTAGAGGTGGCCCGTGACCCTCGCTGGGGGAGGGTAGGTGAAACATATGGCGAGGACCCATATCTTGTTTCGCAGATGGGGGCGCAAACGGTAAGAGGATATCAGGGAGAGTTGAACAGCAAAGATGATGTGCTTGCCTGTATAAAGCATTTTGTGGGTGGCAGTCAGCCGGTAAACGGTGCGAATAGTGCACCAATAGATGTATCGGAAAGAACATTGAGGGAGGTTTTCTTTCCTCCTTTTAAAAGTGGGGTAGATGCAGGGGCTCTCTCGCTCATGACTGCGCATAATGAGGTTAATGGAATTCCTTGTCATTCAAACGTATGGCTTGTTGATGAGATTCTTAGGAAAGATTGGGGGTTCAAAGGATTTGTTGTGAGTGACTGGATGGATATTGAGCTTCTTCACACAGGGCATGCAACTGCAGAAAACCTGAAAGAGGCAATATACCAGTCAATAATGGCAGGGATAGACATGCACATGCATGGCATAAACTGGAATGAGAATGTGTGCGAGCTTGTAAGGGAGGGTAGAATATCTGAAAAGAGGCTTGATGAATCTGTCAGACGGATTCTTACAATGAAGTTCCGCCTCGGGCTGTTCGAAGAGCCCTTTGCCGACTCAGACAAAACAATGACTATCCGTCTTTGTCCGGAGCACAGGGCAACGGCACTTGAAGCATCTCGAAACTCAATAGTCCTTCTTAAAAATGATGGAATTCTTCCGATAGACGAGAATAAATACAAGAGAGTTTTTATAACCGGTATTAACGCTAATGATCATAATATACTTGGAGACTGGTCGGCACCGCAGAAAGAGGAGAATGTAATTACTGTGCTGGAGGGTATCAGGGAGGTTGCGCCGGACTGTTCCGTATCTTTTGTAGATCAGGGCTGGGACCCGCGCAATATGGACCCGGAAAAGGTTCGGCTGGCAGAACTTGAGGCAAAAAAGAGTGACCTTAATATTGTTGTTGCAGGGGAGTATATGAACCGTATTATGTGGAACGACCGCACATGCGGAGAGAATGCCGACCGTACCGACATTAATCTGGTGGGGCTTCAGGATGAGCTGATTAAAAGGGTCGCTTCTTCAGGTAAACCGACAATACTTGTTCTTATTACCGGCAGGCCTCTCTCAACTGAGTGGGCATCGGAGAACCTTCCTGCAATCATTAATGGATGGGAACCGGGAATGTACGGAGGAAAAGCAATTGCCGAGATAATTTACGGAAAAGTGAACCCTTCTGGAAAACTTCCGATTACAATTCCCCGTACCACGGGCCAGATTCAGATGTTATACAACCACAAGCCGACAATATTCGAACATCGTTATGTAGTTACACCGAGTACTCCTCTCTATCCTTTTGGGTATGGCCTCTCTTACACAAAATATGAGTATTCCAACCTGAAGCTCTCTTCGGACAGCAATGCATCAGGTGAAATTAATAATGGTGAGAATGTGGAAGTAACTGTTTTTGTAAAAAATACCGGAACCCGCGATGGGGTTGAGATTGTGCAACTCTATATGAGGGATCGCTTTAGCAGCGTGACACGTCCTGTAAAGGAGCTGAAGGATTTTGCAAGAGTTTCGCTAAAAGCAGGCGAGAGCAAGGATGTAAGCTTCAAAATTACGCCGGAAAAACTGATGTTTCTAGACAAGAACCTCAAACCTGTACTGGAACCCGGAGAGTTCATTGTTATGGTTGGTGCATCTTCGCAGGACGCCGATCTGCTCACCAAAAGTTTTTTCGTCAGGTAGGAGGTACTTGGGGACGCACATTGTGTACCCTGTTTACCGGTAAGGGGCGGGTTTTTCCGATACGTGCCCCGGCTTTACCCACTTCGCTGTCACAGTGCTAAAAAACAAATGTTTTTTTTTAACGCACTGTTACTTGAGTGGGTGCCCAAAGCCTCCTGGCAATTATCTTCAAATCCCGCCCCTTATCCTTTTATGGGTACACAATGTGCGTCCCCAGGAACCCTTCTACGTCCTTCAGTTCTACGAACGACTCATTGAGTTGGTGATATTTAAGCACATCGGAGTCCTTAAGGCCGGAACCTGTGAGAATGATTACCACAGAGGCGTTTTGTTCAATTTTGCCTTGTTCGCGGAGTTTTTTAACTGCAAAAAGTGATGTTGCCGATGCAGGTTCTACGAAGTAACCCGATTCTGCCAGCCGCCTCTGAGATTCCAGAATCTCCTCCTCTGTAACACTCTCAGCCAGCCACCCATACTTATATGTCTTGTCTATGATTTCATCGCCACCCATCGGGTTTCCGGTTGTAATCGCTTCCGCAACCGTATGAAAATTGGAAAATGGTATAACCGATCTACTGCCTTGCTTAATTGCGCTCACAATCGGACTATTGTTATGAGCCTGCACCACTATCATTTTAGGAACCTTTTCAATTATACCGGCCCTCTTAAGTTCGTTATACCCCTTGAAAATTCCACGGACATGTCCACAAGCCGATGTTGGTATAGCAATATAATCCGGAACCTCTCCATCCATCTGCTCAAATATCTCGAATGATGTCATTTTATATCCCTCGGTGCGAATCGGTCCATTACCGGAAACTATTCGCAAATTCATCTTTTTAGCAAGACTTAAAACCTCTCTCTTCATCTCAGAATAATCCGGAGCAATTATTTTCAAGACAGTTGCACCATGGATACCCATGGCCATTATCTTCTCTTTTGGGGTGAACTCAGGTACAAAAACAATAATCTTAATGCCGGACTTTGCTCCATATGCAGAGATTGAACTTCCCATGTTACCGGTGGAGATTGTGGCACTTACAAATTCTCCCATCTCCTTTGCCATAGCAATACAAGCAAGTGAGCCCCTGTCCTTAAAGCTCCAGGTGGGGTTCTGTGTTTCGTTTTTCAGATACAGGTTTTCAAGTCCGGTAAAATCCAGAAGTTTCTTGTCGGCCTTTACGAGAGCGGTATTGCCCTCACCAAGTGAAATGGAGCTGTCAATAGAAGTAAAGGGCAGAAAGTCGGCAAACCTCTCCCATAAATATTTGCCCGTATTTATTTTTGCATTTTCAAGTCCATCTATATGAACTTCAAGTGATTCCCCATTCTTTGCAAACTCCTCTATCCTTTCAATAGGGTATTCCAGATTGGTCAGAGTAGAAACCAGTTTAACACCGCTCTTCATTATTCTGATTATTTTGTGGTGTTAATATTTGCCTATCGGCATCATGTACAAAGGTTCCTCCTCTTCCGGAAGTTGCATTATCGCTTTAACACTGGCATCTACGAATGCTCCAATTGCACATGTTCCAAGATGAAGTGCCTCTGCCTGAAGGTAAACGTTTTGGGCAGAGTGGCCAAGATCCATGCAGACATATCTTTCGCGCCCCCTTTCTCCATATTTCTTTGTCATTCTGCTGTAAATTGCGCTGTAGAAAAGGCATGCAGGAGCCGCTTCAATCATCTTCTGGTTATATGAGGCCACAGCCAGTTCTTTCTTTACATCTTTGGCAATAACTCTCACAATAGAATGATTCTGTGCATTATATTTATAAACTCCGGGTTCTATGCCTTTAATGTTGCCTACAAGCAGATAAAGTTCAAGCGGATAGAGTGCCCCTGCAGATGGAGCTGTCCTGAATCCGCCTCTTGTCTGAGGAAAATCGAGTGGCTTTGTTACTCCATAGGCTGCCCATAAAATCTGCGATATATTTTCAACAGTAACTCCGTCATTAAGGAATTTCCGCTGAGATCTTCTTGTAGCCATTGTCTCCTCTACAGAAACACTCCCTTTAAGACTTGGAGGGGGCAGTTTGTAAGTTAATTGTTCACCTGCCACCTTTTCCTGAGCAGGGCTGAGAACCGGTAATAATGCCATAACAAATAAGCAAATAAATAATTTTGTTTTCATATAGATTTTTTCCAAATATACTAAATTAGCTTTTTTATCGTACATTCGCGGCCTAAAAATTTACTGAATGGTTTCATGTGACGGTTTGTGCGTAGAGTTTGGCGGGAGTGTGTTGTTTGAGAATATCTCTTTTGTAATCAACGACAAAGACAGGATTGCCCTGATGGGAAAAAACGGAGCGGGAAAATCTACTCTGCTCAAAATTCTTGCAGGAGCACGTCAGCCGTCTAGAGGAGTGATCTCTGCCCCCAAAGACTCTATAATAGCATATCTTCCTCAGCATCTGATGACAGAAGATGGTCGGACGGTCTATGATGAGACCGCAATGGCCTTCTCTCACCTACACGACATTGAGGCAAGAATAGCAGAGATAAACAAGCAGCTGGAAGAGCGTACAGACTATGATTCCGACGAATATTACAAGCTCATTGAGGAGCTTACATCTGTGAGTGAAAAGTATTATGCCATAGATATATCAAATTATGAGGAGGATGTAGAAAAGGTACTTCTTGGCCTTGGTTTTATGAGGGAAGATTTCCTGCGGCAGACCACAGAGTTCAGCGGAGGATGGAGAATGCGTATAGAACTTGCAAAAATCTTGCTGCGAAAGCCCGATGTAATTCTGCTGGACGAACCTACAAATCACCTCGATATGGAATCGATAATGTGGCTGGAAGATTTTCTGATAAATCAGGCAAAGGCAGTTGTGCTTATATCACACGACAGATCGTTTGTAGACAGAGTGACAAACAGAACCATAGAACTGACTATGGGCAGGATTTACGACTATAAGGTAAACTATTCACATTATCTGGAGTTACGCAGAGAGCGCAGGGAACAACAGCAAAAGGCATACGAGGAGCAGCAGAAGATGATTGCCGAGACTCGCGAATTTATTGAACGATTCAAGGGGACATATTCAAAAACAAATCAGGTACAGTCGCGTGTGAAGACACTAGAAAAGCTTGAATTACTTGAGGTTGATGAGATAGACACCTCTGCCCTCAGACTTAAGTTTCCCCCATCGCCCCGTTCAGGCAACTATCCGGTAATTATGGATTCAGTTGGCAAAACATACGGCGACAGGAATGTTTTTGCAAATGCAACAATTACTGTGGACAGAGGCGATAAAGTTGCTTTTGTAGGAAGAAACGGTGAGGGAAAATCGACTCTGGTAAAATGTATAATGAAGGAGATTGAACATGATGGTAAGCTGACACTTGGCCATAATGTGCAGATTGGTTATTTTGCACAGAACCAGGCATCACTTCTGGATGAAAATCTTACAGTTTTTCAGACAATTGACGATGTTGCGGTAGGGGATATAAGATCAAAAATCAGGGACCTTTTAGGTGCTTTCATGTTTGGGAGGGACGATGTGGACAAAAAAGTAAAAGTATTGTCCGGAGGAGAGAGAACCCGTCTTGCGATGGTTAAGTTGCTTCTCGAACCGGTTAATCTGCTGATACTTGACGAGCCAACAAACCACCTTGACATGCGTACCAAAGACATCCTTAAACAGGCACTTGTCTCTTTTGACGGAACTCTCATAGTTGTCTCACACGACCGCGATTTTCTGGATGGCCTTGTATCAAAGGTGTACGAGTTTGGCAATAAAAAGGTTACGGAGCATCTCGAAACCATTCAAGGTTTTCTTGAGAAGAAGCGGATGCAACATCTGCGGGAGATAGAGCTCAGCGGCAAATGACCCTGCCAGGCAAATGACCCTGCCACAGTTTTGTGCAAGTGGTTAAATAGCAACACTTTAGAGAATGCATTTTTCAAAGGCTTTTCTGGATTCCCCCCCCCAAAAAAAAATCCCCATTTTATCGTACAGATAATGTGGTAGTTGCACAAAACTGTGGCAAGGTCACAAAAAATGTCTAAATTTATTACTTAAACAAATCACCATGAAAACACTTCTTACAATGCTCATGACCATGACCGTGATAGCGGTACAGGCCCAGTTTCAGATATCTGCTCCCGGGGTAAAATGGGAGGATTCCTACTCATTTGACCGATGCAACAACTTTAAAGTAGAGCTTTATGCAAAGAACAATGAGCTCATGCGGACACTTGAATACAAAACCTATTACCAGAGCAACGGGAAGGACTTTGCAGTAATTATGGCGGGAAAAGGTAAAGGAGATGACATAGAGACAATTTTCGACCTTAAGAATGAAGTTGCAATTCAGATATTTGCAAGCGATGCACCGGAACCAATGTATAACGCAGGAAGGTTTAAGTATCCCGCTGCCGATGAACTGAAAAAACTGGAGATTGTACCAACAGAGGAGACCCGTACAATTGCAGGTTATCTGTGTAAGAAATACACCTATACATACAAAAAAATATTTGGTTCGGTATGGATCACCAATCAGGTCACTCTGCCGAACGATTACGGGATATTCCGTGCTGCCAAGATGAGTGCCTTGCACAATACTCTCTCTGCCGAAGGTTTTGTAATTGAAATGACAACAGAAGACGCCAAAGGAGGGAAGACAATTCTGACAACTGTTTCTATTGGCAACAATGAAAAGTTCACAAAGGTGCTCAAAGGGATTAAAATGGGAACAGCAATCAACAAGGTCAACTTCTACACATTCTGAAAAGGACCTTACTTTTTATCGTATACAAGTGTGACTTTTCTTTCGCCATTAGGGGACTGGGAAACCGATGTAATTGTGAGGGTGGCACCTATCATGCTCCAGACTTCGGAGGATTTCATCTCAGTTACTGAACCATTAAAATTCATAGAGCGACTGGTGAGGATTGTAAGAGTTTTTCCGTCGGCAGACCATGTTGCAACGGACTTAGATGACCCTCTTTCGGTAGTGTTCACCGACTCCTTGCCGTCCAGGGTGAATTTACTTATGGAGGTGTTGTCCGTTCTATCATTGCCTGTCCTTAATCTGGTGACGCTAAGATTAATCCCTTCCTGAGTTACTGTTAGTTGCTTGGCTCCCCTGAAATTGCCATTGCCCTGAGTGCTCTGTGCTGCATTAATTGTCCACACACCTGCAAAGTTTGCATTGGCATCCTGAGCGTTTAAGTTTAAATTACATAGAAAAAGAGAAAAAATGATTGCTAGTGAAAATACAAATTTTTTCATAAAAATGTGTTTAGTAAAATTGATATAAATTCGGAGAATTCTTGTACAATATTAAGTGTAATTATTTGATTCTTTCATTCATTATTGTAAAACTTCCATTAATGAGAATATTTTCTGAAGAGGAGCCCACCATTACACTAAAGACGCCGGGTTCTACAACATGTTTCATCTCGCGGTTCCATAATTTAAGATCGTCAGGCATTAAAACGAAGCTGATAGTTTTTACCTCATCAGGCTGCAAATGAATTCGTTCAAAACCTTTTAGTTGTTTTTCGTAGGTTGTTACGGAACTTAAAAAATCGCGCAGGTATAACTGTACCACTTCGTCGCCAGCAGTGCGGCCTGTATTTGTAATATCGACATAAACTGTTATGTTCCCATCCTGATGTTGGTTGATAGGTGAAATTTTCAGGTTGTCGTATTTGAATGAAGTGTAACTAAGACCGTATCCAAACGGATATAAAAGCCCTTTAACTTTTGCCAGTTCACCTTCGTCGGTTTGGGCATTGGGTTTTGTTGGGAAATTGATAGGAATTTGTCCGACAGACTTAGGAAATGTAAGTGTCAATTTTCCTCCCGGGTTATAATCACCCCACAAAATATCGGCAATGGCTGTCCCTCCTTGTACTCCGGGGAATCCTGCATATATTATCCCATCAATATTCTTATCTATCCAGTTAATGGTCATAGGTTGCGACCCTATCAACACAACAACAACTCTGCAACCTGTCTCCCGGACCGCTTTAACAAGTGCCAGCTGATGGCCGGGTAGATCCAGACTTGTACGGCTTTTGTTCTCTCCGGTGGTTTTTGTATTTCCCCCTAAGACTACAATAGCAATTTCAGAACGAATAGCTACACTTACTGCGCTGTCAATCATCGCTTGTTCATCTTTATCAGGAAGTTCCGGCAGTATTTCACTCTCCGGCCACCGCTTGTCTGTAAGTTCGCACCCTTTAGCATAAAACACCTTTTCTTTGCCCAATTTATTTTGCAGCCCTTCCAGAATGGTCACACTTTTAGAAGCCAGTGGCCCGTAATGAGTATGGGCGTAATCGTCATTCAAAACATTAGGGCCAATTACTGCTATGCGGGATATGTTCCGGGAAAGAGGTAGCATTTGATTCCGGTTTTTCAACAACACAATACTTTCCCTTGAAGCCTGCAGGGCAACTGCTTGATGTGATGGGTTATTGACTAATTGCTCACTTGCCGATGCATCTGTTACATAAGGGTGGTCAAACAGGCCAATCCTGAATTTGACTTTTAAAACATCACTAACCCTACTGTTTATTACATCTATTGGAATACGACCCTCTTTAACCAGTTCTCTTGCATAAACGATTATGCTGTCGGGTGGACGGAATGTTGTCCGCACATTCAACCCGGCCATGAATGCCTGAAAAACAGCCTCTTTAAGATTGGCTGCCACACCATGTTTTGTGTAAAGATACTCAAGGGCGTCACTATCGCTAACAACATATCCGGTAAATCCAAAGTCTTTCCTCAGGCGTTGGGTGAGCCAGTAGTCACTTCCTGTGATTGGAATACCGTCATAGTCGTTATATGAACTCATTATTCCCATCAAACCGGCTTCCTTTATGACTTTTCTAAAAGGGTACAGCATTATGTTTTCTACCTCTCTCGGTGATACCTGAGGGTCCGTTCGGGCCAACCCTTCGCGTGCTCCTTTGTTAGCGCTGTATACCGCAAAGTGCTTGGCGGTAGATGCAATCTGGTTGTTCTCCTGCATTCCCAGAGTCATCTCCACTCCCAGGCGCGCCACAAGATAAGGATCCTCTCCATACACCTCTTCCAGACGACCCCACCGTTGATCACGTGCCACATCCAGAATAGGAGCGTACACATTGGTATAACCCAGTGCCCGCGCCTCTTTTCCTGTTATTCGCCCCATCTCTCTCACCAGTGCCCTGTTCCAGGTCATCCCCATGTTAAGCTGTGTAGGAAAGCCTGTAGCTTCGTATGCCTCAACACCACGAATACCTTCGTTTGAAAAATCAACTGGTATACCCAAACGGGTCTCCTCAATAAAAAATCGCTGAGTTTCATTCATCGCCCATACATGACGTTTGATATCCGTCACAAGATCAGACATATTTCGCTTGTCCCAGTTTATAAAACCGTTAAGGTGCTCGTCGATATTTGCTATTCCGTCTTTCCAGATTGCCTCTTTCCATTGGGGAGTGGGCAGAGAATCCTTCAACACCCTTTTCCATCCGTACAAGGTAGCCAGCTGACATGTTTTTTCTTCCAGTGTCATTTGGGATATCAGGTCTGCTACCCGTTTGTCGGTGGACTGTGCAGGATCTTCATAGATGTCCTTAACACCGTTTTTATTCAGATCAATCCACCCTTTGCGATAAATCGACTTCTCTTGTTTGGGTGAGAACGACAGGGCCGTTAATAGCAGTACCGATAATAACACACCAAAGGCTAGATTTTTCATATTTCATGATTTGTAAAACTATATAAAAATAAGAAAAAGATTAGCATGTCGGCCCAACTTTAAGCATTGTTATGACGATGACGGGCTTACAACAGAATGCCTTAAGGGCAGCTATGCGACAACGGAGTTAAAATACAAAAGAACAGGAAACAAGATTCTGCTGATGGTTGCACCAACCAAGGGAACCTACACCGGTCAGCTCCAAAACAGATCATATACCTTTGAACTGGCAGGCGTAAAGGAGATAGGAGTGGTTGTAGATGTACGGGAGATATCGAAAATGTCGGAATCGAATAATAATAAAGAACTTTACAAATGGGAAAGGTCTCATAATCAAGAGATCATGGGCATCAGGCGAGAATCCGGCAATAAAAAATCTAAGCCGGAAGCCAGATTCAATAAAACCACCGGAATCTACACAATTGAGGTTGGCAGCCGTTCAATAAGAGAGCCCCTGGTGCTAGAGCTTACTTTTTGAATAAAAACTTTCAGTAGGTAGGTGTATATCATGATAGATGAAATATTGCTTTGAAAACATATAGCTGCGGAATTGTATAAGAGGCTTTGATATGAAAAAGTATAAGGTAAAAAACTCCCTTGAAGTTTTCTACATGGTTAAGTGCAAGATTATCTGTAAGTAAGAAGGATTTTTTGACCTTTTTACACTTTGACGCAGTTTGAGGTATGTTGTTGGATATGTGTTTAGTAAAAATAGATTTTCTATCGTTTTAAAAAAATGTACTTTCCATGAGGGTTATTATTAATAAGTTACCTCAAACTGCGTCAAAGTGTAAGCTGCTACCGTTGCAGTAGTTTTTAGCAACACAGTGATTTACAAGGAAGATGTAGACTAATTTAGTCATATATAGAGTTTCGGCATGGGAGCAGTTACCGATACTCGAATATGCGTTCAATAACGAGTCTCTCTTCGCCTGTTTTCAGATTCTTGCAATAGAGGTGAGTCCAGTTCCCGCTGCTATCAGCGAGATACCGGTAACTGTATCTTTGAATTGGTTCGTGTCCATCTCTTCTCTCCAGGCCATCGGAGTAACGTTCATAAAGAGCAAGACGGCCATCATCATTGTATGTGAAGACCTCCTCGTCCCCGTATTCAATAATCATCTGGTAAACATGATCTCCCTTATATACAAGCCTTTCAGAATGTTCATACCCGTCTGATTCAATCAACCGGCCAAGAGAGTCATAAGTGAAATACCCGGGACCACACTCAATATATGTTCCTTCCAGCAACAATCCCCGTTGATCATATTTAAATATGTTTTCATGCTCTTGAACCTCTTTTAAAATCCCTTTGTCCCGCACATAACCTTTGAATTTCTCTTTTGCAATCCTCCCGTTTTCATAAACATATTGTGACTCAAACATAATGGGCGACGATTCGCTATCTCCGCGATACATATTGTAACCTTCCAACTTTCCGCTGATATTGTATCTGTAAAGAGTAAGGTACTTATCATCGTAATATTTATCGTGGTGGAAAATTTTAATTAACCGACCAAGAGTGTCAAACTCCCTGAATTGAATGGTCGTATAAGAAATATCAAAGGTTTTCTCATTGATGGTAACACTTTTAACGTTGCCGATAAACTCAATTTCATTGTATTGAGCATATGCTGTTGACAAGTTGAAAATTACAATTAGTGGAATTAGAGATCTTTTCTTCATTGTTTCAAAGCCATTATAATCAAATATAATAAAAATCGTTTTTAGAGCAATGCTCCAGTCGCTACCCTTAAAGGAAGGCGACAAAACTCCAAAATAATATATACAAACTTAATTAATTTCTGGATAGATGAGATATTCCTTTGAAGCATAGAGCTACGGAATTGGATAGAGGCTTTGATAAGAGAAAAGATGAGGTGAGAAAAACTCCCCTAAAGTTTACACATACTATACTTAAACACTTTGCTCCTGTGGCAAGGCTCTTGCAGCTCCGCGCTGCAATGTCTGGTATGTATCTGTTAATCTGATGGTAAATGAATAGAAAGAATTTATTGAGCTAGCTTTTGGTTTTCTTGAGATCTAATAATTAAACTGTTACCAGTAACTGTGGCAAGGTTCCGCTTGGTATTTTGTAAAACAAATAGCTGTCAATTTGTAAACCGAATCAATAATAATTTGTAAAGTGATCTGATTTTTTTAACTTTACAAAAAAATAATTTATGCCTTATTATCCAAGAATTGTAGAATCTGAGATAGAGCGAAAATTGAGAGCTTCAGGTGCTTTATTAATAAAAGGGCCTAAGTCGTGTGGCAAGACTGAAACAGCAAAACAATTTGCGAAAAGCATTTTACAGGTAGATAGAGATGACCAGGTACCTGTAGTGATGAGTATTGATCCTGGAATATTATTGACCGGAGCTACTCCCCGTTTACTTGATGAATGGCAGGAACAACCAAAATTGTGGAATTATGTCCGCCATGAAGTTGATGACAGAAAAGAGAAAGGACAATTTATCCTTACAGGATCTGCAAATCCAGACGAAGAGATAAAACTGCATAGCGGAGCAGGGCGTTTTACTGTAGTCGAAATGCAAACAATGACATGGCAAGAGATGGGATACTCTTCTGGTCAGATTAGCGTAAAGCAACTTTTGAAAGGGGAACCACTGTCATTTATTGACACCGACCTTTCGGTTGAGTTGATTATTGAACGCATGATAAAAGGGGGTTGGCCTGCTTTGATCAATGTGTCACTGGAAGATGCTTCCTTATTGAATAGGAGTTATATTGATTTATTGGCAGAGACAGATATGAGCAGAGTCTCAAATGTAAAAAGAGATCCACAGAAAATTCGTTCATTGCTACGTTCCATTGCCCGAAATATTTCTACATTGGTTGACAACTCCACATTGGGAAAAGATATTAAATCAATTGAAGATGCAGATATTTCCCGACCGACAATAATTGAATATCTGGGTGCATTGTCCAGATTGATGATTTTTGAAGAACAACCAGCGTTTAATACCCATATTAGATCGGCAAATTCTTTGAGAAAATCTCCAAAACGGCATTTCTGTGATGTTTCACTTGCAATTGCAGCATTGAAACTGACAAAAGAGGCATTGATGAGAGATTTAAAGTTTTGTGGTTTCCTGTTTGAATCGCTTGTATATCATGATTTGAAAATGTATGCACAAGCCAGTGATGCCCAGGTTTATCATTATAAGGATTCGACAGAATTGGAAATCGATGCCATTATTCAACAAAGTGGCGGTGCGTGGGCAGCATTCGAAGTAAAACTCGGCGTAGGCATGCATGATGAGGCAGCAAATAATTTATTGAAGCTAAATAGTATAATTGACGCGAAAAAATCCTCAAAGCCAGCCTCATTAAATATAATAACCGGCGCGGGAATGAGTTACACCAGACCAGACGGGGTAAATGTGATTTCATTGGCTTCACTTGGGAGGTAGGACAAGGCAAGATAACATCTCTTCTAAAGACAAACAAACCTTTTCAGACAACGACATCCCAACCTTGTTTAATGACAGGTATAGATACGTTGTGATTTGCTTATTTCTGATGATTTCAGCGTAATAAACAGAGGTGCTTTGGCAGAGCTGTTTGCCGGGCTTGAGATTCTAAAGTCGTCTTCTTGCTATCAACAGGAAAAATTATACTACTGGCACAGGGAAAACCGAAGTAGCAATGCAGAGTTTGCATCTTTTCCTAAAAGAAAAGAGTCTCGCACTTGGCATTCGTTGTTCCATGGAAAATTTCAGCAAATTCGATAAAATCGCTGTATATCCTCTTTATGCTATAAAAAACTTCAATCAATAAACGAATTTTGCATTTTGGTCAGGAGTTTGTCGAACTGTTCTCTGTATGTTATTCCGATTGGTATTCGTTTGTCATTGATTTTTACTGTGTTCCGTTCGATGGTCTCAATTTTGTCGACAGCAACCATAAATGACTTGTGAACCCGGGTGAAATTTGCGGAAGGGAGCAATTTCTCCATGTTGCTAAATGATTGAAGAGTAATGATCTTGCCTTTTCTGGTAATTATCTGCAGATACTCCTGCATCCCCTCTATGTAAAGGATGTCATCAAAATCTACTCGCTCCATGTTGTATCCAGTCTTGACAAAGATATAATTCCTCCTGATTGATTTAGCATCAGTTAACAGATTGAACACCTTGTCTGTTGCAATCACAAATCGCTCGAAGCCAAAAGGCTTGAGGAGATAGTCGGTTACATTGAAGTCGTACCCCTGAATTGCGTACTCTTTATATGCAGATGTTATAATGATTCGCGGGCTGTTCTTCAATGATTGCATAAACTGGATACCGGTGAATTCATCCATCTGAATATCCAGAAATACCAGGTCAACCTCATTAGTTTTGAGAAAATTAAGAGCATCTATCGCATTAGTGAATGCCTTTTCTAGTTGCAGCCATGAGATCCGGGAGATAAACATAGTCAGTTTTTCTACCGAAAGGGGCTCGTCGTCAATTACAATACACTTAACTTGCATTAATATCTACTGTTAGTTCTGTTTTATAATGGCCGTTCTCTTTTGTTATCTTAAGCTTGTGCCTATCGGGGTATATCAGATTGAGCCTTCTTGTAACATTTGCCAGACCAATTCCGCTTGAGCTGTCCTTTGTAATATCCTTGGCGGCATCAAAAATGTTGTCAACTTCAAAGTAAACATGCTCTCTCGTTATATTGAACCTGATAGAGATACCCCCTTTCTCCTCTTTGTCGGTAATATGCTTAAATGCATTTTCTATAAAGGGGATAAAAAGCATGGGGGCAATCTTAATATTTTCCAGATCTCCTTTAACCGAAAAGTCTACCAGTTCACTGTTTGTTATTCTCAGCTCCTGCAGGCTCAGGTACTTCCTTATGTATTCTATCTCCCCTGAGAGGTCTGTAAATTCTGCATCCGCCTCATTAAAGGAGTAACGCATCATGTCCGACAACTTGATGAGGGAATCGGAGGCTTTTGCGGGATTTGTGGATATAAGGGTGTCGATATTATGAATTGAGTTGAAAAGAAAGTGCGGATTGATCTGATTACGAAGCAGTGCCAGTTCGCTCTTCAGATTCTGCCGGGACAGTTGCAGCTGAAGCTGATCTTTGTTTATCCAATCAATGAAGAAGCGGAACAGGCTACCATAAATTAACCACTTGAATATACCCAATATCAAAATGGATGAATATGCAAACACTTTTTTATCAACTAAATAGCATAATGAAGTTAGTAAAACAATACTAAACAGTGCCGAGAAAAGCAATTTTTTATTTTTCAGTATTTTAAATATCTGCGTATAGGCCAGATAAAAAAATAATGGTGAACCCATACCTGCGATTACTAATAAAATGCTATATTCTTTAGGAGAAATTATTGGAATTAAATAGCGTGAAGCACTCGTTAGAATAAATATCCCCCAAAAAAACAGATGCAACTTTACAATAGTAGACTTTTTCATAATTGATATAAATTTAGAATAATTATATCAAAAGTCTCTTGTTCTTATGATTTTAACAAGAAAATTCAACGAACTGCGCGATTCGTTCAATGACCTTGCCACAGTTTTGTGCAAGTAATTAACTAGTAGCTATTTAGAGAGCGCATTTTTTCAATAAGGCTTTTCGAAAATTTATTTCTGAAAAGTCTTATTGTTATTATGCACATAGTGAGACAATTGCACAAAACTGTGGCAAGGTCCAACTTTAGCGCGATTACCTCTTTTTCAGAATTTCCAGCAGCATCTCCGGTTCGTTGGTTGTGATAACGTCTACTCCCTGTTTAAGCAACAGCTTCATCTGTTCAGGGTCGTTTATTGTCCAGACATTTACAACAAGACCACGGTCATGAGCCTGTTTAATGAGGGTTGGGTCGGCCTGATACATTTTGCCGTTAAAGTCTATGCTCCACATCTTTGCATCGGCAACCTCCTTAACTGTCTTGTCGTCACTTACGTATGCTGTTCTTGCAGCAGGATCCAGCTCCATAACTCTTAAGAGAGAGCCAAAGTTGAAGCTGATGTAGCTAACCCATGCCTGAGCCTTAAGATCATGCACCATTTTCACTACAGCTTCTGTCAGTTCCAGTGTCCGCTCCTGACTTACAAGAGAGGATTTTATCTCGAGGAACAGCAGGGTTTTGTTCTGTGTCTTTGCAGTTAGAATGTATTGTTCCAGTGTGGGTACAAAATCGTTGTTTTTGAGAGGAACTTTTGCAAGTTCTGCCACAGTTGTCTGTTCAACCACCTTGCCCCCGATAGAAGGGTCGTGATTGCATACAGGAACTCCATCCTGCGACATCCAGACGTCAAACTCAGAAGAGTGACAACCCAGAGCAATCGCATTTTTAAGTGAGCTTAATGAGTTCTGGCTAACGTCAAAGTTTTTCCAGGCACCGCGGTGAGCTACAACCGCATTTTTAATGAATTCATCTTTCACCAGCTCAAAGTCTTTTGTCACTCCGTTTATCTTTAATGTTATTCCATATCGGAATGCCGGAGTAGATGATGCAAGTTGGGTCCTTTTCTTAAGAGAGATAACACCCTTTGAACTAATACGAAAAAGTCCGGAAGTATCTTTAGCAATAGAAACCTTCATTTTTTTCTGGCCGACCAGAGTCAGTACCTTACCTATCTGAGCCCCCTTCTGATTTACAGGGATTTTATAATTGTCAAGTCCGGTTAATGGTGTAACTGGAGATGTAGGAGTTGTAGGAGTTGTAGGTGATGCAGGTTTTGCAGGCTGTCCCATCATTGTGCCCCCCAAAAGGGAAAAGCAGATTGTCAGCAGAATTAGTTTGTCTTTCATTGTGATAAATTTTAACCAAAGGTATAAATTAATAGTTTTTTGCAGCCATTATAGATCAAATTTGAATCTTATTCTTATGCCTGTGCGGGATACATTGGGATGGTCGAGGTAGGTAAGTCTTCTTACAAGATCTACCCTCATGAATTTGAAGATGTTGGAAACTCCGACACTTACTTCTGTATACGGGCTCTTGCCCAGAGTGAATGTTGTCGGATTTCCATCTCTGTCAGTCGGGAACTTGAAAAGGTCAGGCTCAAAATCCGGATTATTGGATTTGCTGAGGCTGCCGTACAAGAGTTTAACTGTTATAATCTCTCGTAAACTCAACTTTTTAAGGAGCGGGATTTTATTGAAGATGAAGCCGTTGAAGCAGTGGTCAATATTGATTGATGTATACTGGTCACTTACAAATTCAAGGAAGTTCATCAGGTTGTATGCAGTCGACTGGTACAGATATGTCTGATTTGCATTGTGCATCTCCAACAGAGGGTAGGGCACCTGTCCGAAGGTCTTACCGGCCTCCCACATGACAGTTGTATAGCCGATTATGGTTGGATAGAATCTCTTGTAGAAACTAAACCTTAAATTGTGATAATTGTAGTCGCTCCCCAGCATCTTTGACCCGTATGTGTACTTGAGTTGTATTACAGGATATTTTGATGCAATCGGTGCTCTGTATAACTTGCCCTGGTAGAATTGTTCATGAGGGGCATACCGCAGGTTGAGAGAGACCTCAGATGTATTGAGATACGGGATACTGTTTACAGTTGACAAGTAATTTTCAGTATTGAAGTTAAGTGTACCGCCGGGTGCTTGCCGGGTGTAGTCGAAACCAAATGAATATGAGAAGTGATTTTTGAATTCGTGCAAGTATTCTGCTTTGAAAGTTTTGTTATAGAACAACTTGTCGTCAACACCCCTTTTTAGAGAAAGCATTGCATTACCCTCCTGTACAAAATAGAGCTCCTGACCGGGTACCTTAGTGTCCTCCTGATAGTTTATTCTTAGACTCTTTGCCGGAAATTCATTGTATGGCTTTGAAGTAAAAGAGTAGTTTGCTCCTAGATTATACTTGAACTTCTTGTCTTTGATCCCATAAGCCAGATATCCCTCAAAGTTTATCTTTTTGCTGAACTTAGGAGTTGTCCTGCCGCCAAGTCTCAACTTGGAGCCCTCGATGGGGTTATAACTGTAAAAGGTTATCACCGGGCCAATTTCAAACGGGCCAAAATCGTGGAAACTTGCAATGGCTATCCTGAAAATATCCATTGTCCTCATAAAGGCACGTACTTTCTTAAGACTGTCAATTGTGGTATATATACCCTTCTCCGACCTTGACAGCTCTGCATGTCTGTTCTGTTCCCAAAATTCGTCTGACCTTTTTACGGAATCCAGCTCAGGTTCCTCTACTAAAACATTGAAAACGCTGTCTGCTATTGGGATATTTATCTGATGCTTTTTGTATGAGACACTTCTCTGTCCGAATATGCCTAACCCTTTAGCTGTGACCCCAAGGTCCATAGAAAGCTCATCATTGGAAATTGCCCAACCCTGCTGAGGAAAATGTTCAAACTCCTGAACAATCTTAGCGTCCTTAACCCAGTTCAGGTTTATCTGCCTGTTAAGCTCCATCTCAATCTTCTTAACTGCATAATTCCCATCCAGGGTTATATACATGAATCCTTGAAACAGCATGTCGGTTTTATTGCGGGGAGCAAAGAACATCTTGACACATTCAATATTGTTTACTTGAATAGTGTCAATAATGAAATATCGGTAAAACGATGGTGCCGAGGCTGCTACCGGACTCAAAAACTGGTTTGAAAGGAACAGTATATTATTGTCATATATGTCTATATCCTGATATAGATACTTAAGATATCTGGTTATACCCTGATTATCGAGATATCCCTCGAAGCTTACCATCTTGTCGGCTTTGACAATCTCTCTGCCGGCCTTGGGCAACTTTCTGTAGAAGACATCTGTGATTGTCTCTTTTATGTACAAAGGAAGAACCTCTTTTCCGGGCTGTTTTGTGGTGTCGATGTTGTCAAATACAAACTTGAATTTTCCCAGTAATCTGCTCTCTTTGAGCCCTTCAATATTTGTAAGTGCAAACTGGGTCTTGTCGTATTTCTCGTATTGCAGAAAGTCCAGGTTTTCGCTGCGGTTTTTTGCTTTATTGGCAATAACCTTCTCTATAAGCGAAACAGCCGGATTGTTCTTGTTCCGGTATCTTACCTTGTCGGCCTTGATAACTATCTCATCAAGAGATATAGATGTTGCAGTAAGTTTGATTACTAAAGGGATTGTAAAACCCTTTGTGAGATTGATTATCTCAGATTTATAACTCAGACACGATGCCTTAAGAATCAGATTATTTTTATCTGTAGTAAAGCTGAAACGACCCTCAGAATCTGTAACTGTTCCCTCAGTTGTGCCATCCAATACAACAACAGCAAAAGGTACAGGATTGCCGATTTTTGCATCGACAACCACCCCTTTTATAAATGTTTTACCTGTCTGTTGTGCTTGTAAGGCAATTGTCCCGAAAAACAGCCAAAAAAAGAGTGACGCTCGTGGCACGATAAGTGGCATGTTGTTCTTAATCTTGTATTTGCGATTTAATTGCTTGCTTTTCACTATGCAAATATAGTCAAAATGGTACATGGGGACGTATCAGGGGTACCCTTTTAATAACAAGGTGCATGGTTTTCCGATGCGTGTCCCGGATTTACCCACTAAGCAGTCGCATTGCTAAAAAACAAATGCGGAAACTTATTATGCTGGTATTAACAGCTGCAGTTTCCGCCCGTTGTTTTTTCATACGCAATGCTCCTTAAGTGGGTACCCAAATCCTTATGCCAAGCATTTTCAAACCACACACCTTGTACTTTTTGGGTACTCTTGACACGTCCCCTGTTTCCTAATTCTTTTTGCAAGTGTTTATCCCAAAAGGAACATACAAAGGGCAGAAGCTGAAGAGACTGGTAACTAGGAATATTCCGGCAAAAATCAGAAGCACAATTGCTAGTGTTCCGGTAATTACACTTGTATAATACAATACAACAACTGCAACAGCGGCCAGTATCCTGACCCACTTGTCAATAGTACCCATGTTTTTTTTCATATTTATTTCTGTTTAATTTATAAAGATAAACAACCAACCGACGAAAATGTTTGGAAGGTATAGGGTACACCTGATACGTCCCCATATACCATTCTAAAAAAAAAAGTGTTGTATTGTAACTTTTTTTTATACTTTTGCCACGTAAGAAAACCACTGACACTTAAAAAGTGATAGAAAAAAAGACCATAGAACAGTATAACTTCTTGAAAATGACGAATAATCATTCTGATAGTTCGTTTGGTCTTTCTCTTATAACTACACCATCAGGCGTTTCAATATGTAAGTTGAATACTAACCTGCTGCTAGTCCTCGGATTCATTCTAGTCATTACTTCAGTCATTATTATTGTGCACTTGATTTAGGATCCCGTTTACCGCAAAATTTAATTATTGCCCGCTTAAACAGGATCCTGTTAAGCGGGCAACTTTTTTTTTGTATACGTTAAAGAATTTAAAAAAACATGAAACCACTAAGAAGCAACCAGACAACTACCGGAAGAAAAATGGCAGGGGCAAGAAGCCTCTGGCGCGCAAACGGAATGAAAGAAGAACAATTTGGAATGCCCGTCATTGCAGTGGTCAACTCATTTACGCAATTTGTCCCGGGGCACGTACATCTGAAGAACATAGGGCAGGAGATAAAGGCCATAATCGAAAAGGAGGGGTGCTTTGCTGCTGAATTCAATACCATAGCCATTGACGACGGTATTGCAATGGGTCACGATGGGATGCTCTATTCTCTTCCTTCCCGCGACCTTATTGCAGACAGCGTTGAGTATATGTGTAATGCACATAAAGTAGACGCAATGATATGCATCTCCAATTGTGACAAAATCACTCCGGGTATGCTTATGGCTGCCATGCGACTCAACATACCTGCCGTTTTTGTGTCAGGTGGACCAATGGAGGCCGGTAACATAGACGGAGTTGACTGTGATCTGGTCGATGTTATGGTAAAGGGAGCGGACGAAAGTACAAGCGCGACAGAGCTTGAAAAATATGAGATGAATGCCTGTCCCACCTGCGGAAGTTGTTCAGGAATGTTTACAGCAAACTCCATGAACTGTCTTACAGAGGCTCTTGGTCTGGCTCTTCCCGGTAACGGGACAATATTGGCCACACATACCAACAGAAAAAGACTCTTCCATGAGGCTGCAAAACTAATTGCAAAAAATGCAAAAGAGTACTATTTCAATGACAATGACAGTGTCTTGCCTTTGTCAATAGCGACCAGAGAGTCTTTTTTAAATGCTATGGCAATGGATATAGCAATGGGTGGCTCGACAAATACCGTTCTCCATTTGCTGGCAATAGCAGGAGAAGCAGGAGTGGACTTTACTCTTGCCGATATTGACGCTCTTTCAAGAATAATTCCTGTCTTGTGCAAGGTTGCACCCAATGGAAAATACCATCTTCAGGATGTGAACAGAGCAGGAGGTGTCATCAGAATTCTGGGTGAACTTTTGAGAGGAGGCTTCATAAATCCGGACGTGCCAAGGGTTGACTATGCGACATTGCGACAGGCAATAGAGAAAAATGACATAATGAGCGGATGCTGGTCATGGGAATGTACACGCAGGTATCTCTCAGCTCCGGCGCGGGTGAAAAACCTGCTGTTAGGATCTCAGGAGAGTTACTACAGGACAGTGGACAAGGATTATGAGAGTGGATGCATAAGAGACTGTAAAAATGCCTATTCACAAGATGGCGGACTGGCTGTACTCTACGGAAACCTTGCACCCGACGGATGTATTGTAAAGACTGCAGGCGTAGATTCTTCAATTCTCAAGTTCGAAGGAAAAGCAAGGGTATATGAATCACAGGAAGAAGCCTCTCTGGGTATAACAGAGGGAGAGGTAATGCCTGGCGATGTTGTAGTAATACGTTACGAGGGTCCAAGAGGAGGACCGGGTATGCAGGAGATGCTCTATCCCACATCTTACCTCAAGTCCCGTAAACTGGACAAACTCTGTGCGCTGGTAACCGACGGTCGGTTTTCAGGAGGGACATCGGGGCTTTCAGTTGGGCACGTCTCTCCGGAAGCAGCAGCAGGGGGAAGCATAGCACTAATCGAAAACGGAGACGGAATAGTAATAGATATTCCAGAGAGGAAGATATATGTGGATATCAATGAAGAAGCTATGAAGTTGCGCAGAGAAACCATGAATAAGAAAGGCAAGGATGCTTTCAAGCCTCAAAAAAGGGAACGCACTGTAAGCAAGGCGCTCAAAGCATATGCATCTATGGTTTCATCGGCAGACAGAGGTGCAGTGAGGATAATAGAATAAAACAATGTTGAATTATAAAACAGGAAAAGGATGAAAAATGTAAGAGGAACGGAAGCATTGTTGCTCTCCCTGCTAGAGGAGGGGGTTGATACGATATTCGGTTACCCGGGAGGTACAATAATGCCTCTCTATGACGAGTTGTACAACTATCAGGATAGGTTCCGTCATATACTTGTAAGACATGAACAAGGGGCAGTACACGCTGCGGAGGGTTATGCAAGAGCAACCGGAAGAGTGGGGGTTTGCTTTGCGACAGCCGGGCCGGGTGCTACAAACCTGGTCACAGGAATTGCCGATGCAATGCTGGATTCCACCCCGTTGGTATGTATAACGGCACAGGTTACCCTTGACAAACTTGGAACAAACTTCTTTCAGGAGGCCGACATGATAAGCATCACCATTCCGGTTACCAAATGGAGCTATCAGATAACAAAGGCAAGTGAAGTGGCAGGTGTAATGGCCAAAGCATTCTACATAGCAAGAACCGGAAGACCCGGGCCCGTACTTATAAGCTTTACCAGAAATGCACAGCTTGAAATGACAGATTTTGTATATGCTTTCCACAAACCTGTAAGATTTATGGAGAGAAGCCAGAACCTCTTTAAATTCTCGCTAATAGACAAAGCATGTGAGATGATAAACCGGTCGGACAGGCCATTGATGATTATTGGTCAGGGGGTTATACTTTCTGGAGCAGAAAGTGTGGTAGTCGAACTAGCAGAGAAGGGTCACATCCCGATAGCATCCACCCTTATGGGTATCTCAGCGGTCCCCAGTTCGCACCCGCTCTTTACCGGGAACCTTGGAATGCACGGCAATCTTGCGCCTAATATGATGACCCAGGCATGTGACCTCATATTGGCCGTGGGAATGCGGTTCAGCGACAGGGTGACCGGCGATGTCACCAAGTATGCGCCTAATGCAAGGATAATCCATATTGACATAGACAAAGCGGAATTAAACAAAGTAGTCCGTGCAGACCTCCCGATTTTGGGCGATGCAAAAACAGTTCTTGGGCAAATGATAGCAGGCGTGCTTTTTAAAGATCATTCGGAGTGGATGGATTTTGCTAGAGAGAAGTGGGAAATGGAGAACTCTTCGGTAATAAACCGCCTCCTTGAGATAAAAGATGATTCTGTAAGTATGGCTCAGGTTGTAGATGAAATTGCTAACGCAGGAGGGGGAGATGCTGTGATTGTAACTGATGTTGGTCAGAACCAGATGTTCAGTGCCCGATACTCTAAATTCAACAAAACCAGGAGCCTGATTACATCGGGAGGTCTTGGAACCATGGGGTTCGGATTGCCGGCAGCTATGGGGGCAAAGCTAGGTGTTCCCGCACGACAGGTTGTTGCAATTTTGGGAGATGGCGGTTTCCAGATGTCGGTGCAGGAGCTGGGAACCATAATGCAGTCGCAGATTGGTGTCAAAATAGTTATCCTCAACAACTCATTTCTTGGAATGGTCCGTCAGTGGCAGGAGCTCTTTTTTGACAAACGGTACTCTTTCACCAGCATGGTCAACCCCGACTTTATGAAAATTGCCGAAGCATATGAGATTCCTGCGAAAAGAGTTGTAAGGCATTGTGAACTTAAGGATTCAGTTAAAGAAATGCTGGAATGCCAAGGGCCATACCTTCTTGAGGTGGTAACAGAAAAAGAAGAGAACGTGTTTCCAATGGTTCCTTCGGGAGCCTCGCTGGATGGAATAATATATTAACATTATAAATCAAAATCAAATATCATGAAAAAAACGGAGTACATAGTTATTGCTTTTGTAAACAATCAGGTATCGGTTCTTAACAGAATAACATCGGCATATCTGAAAAGGCATATCAACATAGAATCTCTTAATGTGTCAGAATCATTCGTAAAGGGAATTAGTACAGTAGTTATATCGGCAAATACATCGGCCGACACAATAGAAAAGGTTGTAAATCAGCTGGGTAATATTGTAGACGTTATTTATGTTGACTATTACCTGCAGAGCGACCTTATATGTAAAGAGTTGGGTTTGTATAAAATAGCATCTGTCATTCTTGACGAAAGGAGCTATTTTGAATATATCCTTAACCGTTCCAATGGTCGTATAATAGAAATCAACAACGACTACATAATAATGGAAAAATCGGGCACCAGGAACGAACTGGAAAAACTTAAGGAGGAACTTGAAAAAAGAAATGTCCTTACAAGTTATTCAAGGTCGGGAATAGTTGTATTGCACAGAGAATCAATAGAGAACATGTTTCAAAAAGTATCATAGACATTTAAAAACAAATACTAACAAACTAATAAACACAAAAATTATGGCAAAAATGAATTTTGGAGGATTCCAGGAAAACGTTGTTACAAGGGAGGAATTTCCACTTAAAATGGCGGTTGAGAGACTAAAGGGTGAGACAATCGCAATAATCGGATACGGAGTGCAGGGTCCCGGACAGGCACTTAACCTGAGGGATAATGGTTTCAACGTAATTGTGGGTCAGCGTAAGGATTCTAAGACGTGGGACAAGGCTGTTCAAGACGGATGGGTACCCGGTGAGACACTTTTCGAAATTGATGAGGCATGCCGAAGAGGCACAATAATCCAGTACCTGCTTTCCGATGCGGGACAGATATTGCTTTGGACGGAAATCAAAAAACATCTTACAGCAGGCAAGGCTCTCTATTTCTCTCATGGTTTTGCAATCACATACAGCGAAAGGACAGGAATCGTCCCTCCAAAGGATGTAGATGTGATTCTGGTTGCGCCAAAAGGTTCAGGGACATCGCTCAGAAGGCTGTTTCTGGAGGGACGAGGTCTTAACTCCAGTTATGCTGTTTATCAGGATGCCACAGGAAAAGCATTTGAAAGAGCTGTTGCTCTGGGTGTAGGTATTGGTTCCGGTTATCTTTTTGAAACCACATTTAAAAGGGAGGTATATTCCGACCTTACCGGAGAGAGAGGGACCCTAATGGGGGCAATTCAGGGGATTTTTGCAGCTCAGTATGAGACGCTGCGAGAAAACGGACATACTCCATCGGAGGCATTCAACGAAACGGTTGAGGAGCTGACTCAAAGCCTTATGCCGCTGGTTGCGGAAAACGGCATGGATTGGATGTATGCCAACTGTTCAACAACAGCACAACGCGGTGCACTTGACTGGTGGAAAAGGTTTCGTGATGCTTCGCTGCCGGTATTCAGACAACTCTATTCGGAGGTAAAATCGGGGAATGAGGCTCAGCTTTCAATAGACTCCAACAGTAAACCAGACTACAGAGAGAAACTGGAGCTTGAGCTTAAGGGGATGAGAGATAGTGAGATGTGGAGGACTGGTGAAGTGGTTAGGAGCCTCAGGCCTGAGAGAAACAAATAATTTCAGAAAATAAATATCATATGTCATACTTTCCCGCACTTAAAGACATCTCCAGGGCAAGACTCACCCTAAATGGTGTAGTAATTTCTACACCTCTCATGCCCAATCTTAATCTTTCAGAGAGATTCGGAGCAAATGTCCTGCTTAAAAGAGAGGACCTGCAGACTGTCCGCTCTTATAAAATACGAGGGGCATTCAATAAAATAAAGAGCCTTTCCGATGAGCAGATGAAAAATGGTATTGTTTGCGCCAGTGCAGGCAACCATGCTCAGGGAGTCGCTCTCTCCTGCCAGAAGCTCGGTATAAAGGGAACAATCTTTATGCCGACAACTACACCTAAACAGAAAATTGAGCAGGTTAAAATGTTCGGCAAGGAGTATATAGATATTGTCATTGTCGGCGATACATTTGATTGTGCAAACAAGGCAGCTGTAAGGTTCTGTGAAGAATCACACCAGACATTTATCCACCCGTTTGACGACCCTAAGATTATTGAGGGGCAGGCAACTATGGGTATCGAGATAATGCAGGACACTCCTCAGAAGATTGATTATCTGTTTATTCCTGTTGGAGGTGGAGGACTGGCTGCAGGGCTTGGGTCATATTTCAAGCAAATAAGCCCCGACACAAAGATAATTGGAGTGGAGCCCTTTGGTGCACAGAGCATGAGGGCCTCGTTTGACAAAGGTGAGGTTACAGAGCTTGAACAGGTGGACAAATTCATCGATGGAGCAGCAGTAAAGAGGGTGGGAAAGTATACATTTGATATTTGCAGAAAGGTGCTGGACGACATTATTGCAGTACCGGAGGGTGCTGTATGCACCACAATACTGGAGCTTTACAATCAGAATGCAATTGTTGTGGAACCTGCAGGGGCTCTCTCAATATCTGCCCTCTCGTTCTATGCCGACAAGATAAAAGGGAAAACAGTAGTATGCATTGTAAGCGGAAGCAATAACGATATAACCCGTACAGAGGAGATAAGGGAGAGGTCGCTTCTGTACGAAGGTTATAAGCATTATTTTGTTATCCGCTTTCCTCAGAGGTCGGGCGCACTACTCTCGTTTGTCCAGAATGTGCTTGGGCCAAAAGATGATATCACTCACTTCTCATATTCAAAGAAGACAAACCGAGAACAGGGTCCTGCAGTGGTAGGTATAGAATTGGCCGATTCCGGTGATTTTCAGTCTCTTATTGAGAGGATGGACAAAAATGAGATTGTCTACGAATATATTAACGACAAACAAGATCTTTTTGGATTTTTGATCTGATTTTTTTATTATATTTGATATTAATATGTACCTGGTAACGAACATGCATGCCATGAAAAAACTGGACATATATCTTGCAACACTTACAATAATTGTACTGTTGATGGTCTGGGTAAGTGATTCAGAGAATCTTTTCAAAATCGTTTTGTATCTGGCTGTTTTTATCGGACTCTTTATCTCTTCAGCAGCGAGAAGGATCAAGGGGGAACAAAATTTGATTGATGTTAATAAAAAGGGATTGATTGCATTAATTTGCGGTCATGTACTTATAACTATTCTCTTTATTCTTACAGGAGTTTTAAAGGAGAAGGATGTAGTTGTAACAATCGGAGTATTTCTGGTTTATATCTCCCTGATGGTAATGTATACCATAGTGGTTGTTTCAAAATGTGCCACAAAAAATGATCATCCTGTATAGATTATGGATATAATCTTTGGATATCCCATCCACCGCCGGTTGCTATGTATTTAAAACGGTCGTGAAAACGGTTGGAACCTCCTTGCCAGAATTCAAAAGAATGTGGTTCAACTACGTACCCGCCCCAATGTTCGGGTCTGGATACTGCATCTGACGCATTTTCCATTGTCTGGAAGAGTGTCGACATTATCTTCTGTTCAAACTCCTCCTTGTCGGGCAGGGGTGAACTTTGAGAAGAGAGTGCTGCAGTTATCTGGCTCTCTAAAGGGCGTGAGTAAAAATATTCGTCAGACTCTTCCGCTGTTATCTTTTTAATAGTCCCCTCAATCCTTACCTGCCTCATTGATATGGGCCAGAAGAATAACAGTGATACATTTGGATTCTCTTCTATTTGTCTGCCCTTTTTACTGTTATAGTTGGTGAAGAATACGAAGCCATCGTTGGAGAATTGCTTAAGTAGCACTACCCTTGCAGATGGTACCATATCATAACCTACAGTTGCAAGAGTCATTGCATTTGCCTCTATATTCTCTTTTTCAGCCGCTTCCTTAAACCAGCCCTTGAACAGCAGAAACGGATCTTCAGGAATATCCTCCCTTAAAAGGGGAGTCGCATCGTAGTCCTTTCTCATATGAAATAATTTGTCAGCACTCATTTTTCAGTAATTATTACATTATAATACTATAACAAACAAGTAACACTTTTGATGGATCACAGCAGCCCACAGCAGCTCCGCAGCCCCAGCTCCCCAGCCCTATGCTTTCATGGCCAAATGCTCATTATTAAGTAGTTAAGCGAAAGTGAGCTTTTAGGCAACTATCTCATTATCAGCGTTTGGCCATGAAAGCATAGGGTTGAATTGTCGTCGGGCTGGATCGTCGCCACAAAATTTGTATCTTTGTATACTACAACAGCGCATCTTATATATCTATCGGACTATGGAAAACAGGAAAACAATCACCGTTCTGGTCATTCTCATTTCAATTGTATCGGCATTTACTACAATCACAGGCATTTTTTCTGAAGATGGTCCGGGAAAATATCAATATGAATCTATAAGGGGTAAGGTTGTAACTATTTATGGACAAGGTGTTTATGAACACATGTCGGCAGATGTTGCAATACAGGGTATCGCTCAGGACTATATAACACTATTTATTGGCATTCCATTGTTGCTGTTCTCTCTCTTTTCTGCACGAAGAGGCTCTTTGAGGGGAAGGTTTCTGCTTGCCGGAACACTCGGGTATTTTTTGGTGACCTTCCTTTTCTATACAACTATGGCAATGTATAATATTATGTTTCTTGCTTTTGTCTCACTATTAGCATTTTCTTTCTTCGCTCTGCTGACAACCCTTTTTTCTTTTAACACTGATAGTTTACCTGGGATGTTTTCTGCAAGGACCCCGGTAAGATTTGCAGGAGGTTTTCTGATATTCACCACAATTTCCATTGCACTGCTTTGGCTGAGCATAATTGTCCCCCCATTAATTGACGGGTCGGTCTACCCGGATTCTCTGGACCACTACACTACACTGATTGTTCAGGGGATGGATCTAGGTTTGTTGCTACCCATCGCATTTGTGTCGGCATTATTGTTAATAAGAAGAAGACCTCTGGGTTATCTGTTTGCACCCACTTACCTTGTTTTTCTGTCAATTCTCATGACTGCTCTTACGGCTAAAATAATTGCAATGGCACTAAATGGAGTTAATGTTGTACCTGCAGTATTTATCATACCTGTTTTCAACATATTGTCATTAATATGTGTTATAATATTGTTGAAAAACATAAACATGAATATTTCAAATAAATAACGTTAATTTTTATTGGTTATGAAAAATTACAAATTCGAAATCAAGTGGGCCTCCATCTTTATATTGATGAGCCTGCTGTGGATGGTTCTCGAGAGAGTAGCAGGACTTCACGACAAGCACATAGATGTTCATATGATCTACACTAATTTTATGGCAATACCCGCTATTGCTGTATATGTATTTGCACTTCTCGACAAAAAGAAGAATTTCTACTCGGGCAAGATGACATATTTTCAGGGATTTCTTAGTGGCATAATAATTACACTGATTGTTACAATAGTAAGCCCGTTGACACAGCTAATTACATCACTTATAATTACTCCGCACTTCTTTGAGAATGCAATCAGATACACAACAGAACACGGAAAGATGTCCATGGAAGAAGCCGTTAAATATTTTAGCTTGAATAACTATATAATGCAGGGTTTTATAGGGGCACTTTTAATGGGTCTTATTACAGCTGCAGCTGTGGCCCTCTTTACAAGGAGCAAACGATGACATCATTCAGGATAGGTTGATACATGCCATTTTAGGTCGTTTTGGACACATGTTTGTAAAATGTCAGATTATTTGATAAATTTACTCAATCTCAAACATAAACGACTATGAATTCGTCACTTCTCAGGATCAGCATCGGTTTTGTCATTATAATCGCTTTATCGGGATGTCGTTTTTTTTCAAAATTAATGGATGAAAAGGAAGAGGTTCCGGAAGAAAAAGGGAGAGTGGTTACAGAAGATGTTCCCATAAGACAATCATTGGACACCATACAGGTGAGACCACTCTGGACAAGCGAAACGTATCTGGAAAAACCTGTAGATGTTAAAGGAAAACCTGCCGCAGCAGAAAAAGCTAAAACTAAAGAGATTACAGATACTGAAACTGTAAAAAGAAGCGGATTCAACGGTAATAGTGTATATGTCGAAAAAAAAGGAACACTCAGGTTTTATTTCTCAAAAGATGAACTCTCAGCAATAACAGAACTGAAAATAGAAGGTGAGGTGGATAGTCGTGACCTTATGTTCATTTGCCCCAATATGCCAAACCTTATATCTCTGGATCTTAAAGATTGCAAAATTGAGAACAGGACAATTCCGGAGTACTTCTTTTATGCAGACAAGACCGGAAATAATCTAGAGAAAATAGTTCTGCCGGATAATCTGGAGGTTATTGGCAGAAGTGCCTTTTCTATGTGTAAGAAGCTCAAGGGTGATTTAATAATTCCAAAAAGTGTGCGAATCATAGGATATGGAGCATTTTACATTTGCTCAGGATTTACCGGTAAACTTGAAATTCCCGAAGGAATAAAGGAAATTGGGAGTTGGGCATTTTTCAGATGCACAGGTTTTACAGACCAATTGATACTTCCTCAAGGGTTGACAGTAATTGGGGACCATGCATTTTCCAGATGTTCCGGCTTTACAGGAGCTCTTATAATACCGGATAACATTAAAATAATTAAGGATGCTACGTTTGCATATTGCACGGGATTTAACGGAGAACTCAAACTTCCGGATAATCTTTCTAATATTGAGGATCATGCATTTTCCAACTGTTCAGGAATATCAGGAAACCTTGTAATTCCGGTCAGTGTCAAAACCATTGGATTATTTGCCTTTAACGGATGCAGCAATATCACAGGTGACCTTGATATTCCAGTCGGGGTAAGAACTATTGGATTCAAGGCTTTTTCGCAGTGTTCGGGCTTAAGTGCCATTAAAGTCAACTGGGAGGAACCTCTGTCGTACAGTTCCGAGATGTTCCCACCAAGAGTCAGGGTGCTGGTTCCTAAATCACAAATATCGAGATACAGCGCAACAGAAGGATGGAAGGACCATAATATTGAAGGGTTTTAAATAATAGCTAATGATGTTAAAATTAAAATTTGAACATGAAATCACACTGGCTTACCTTATACTAGGGGGAGCATGGATACTTTTCTCAGATAAGTTACTCTATACAATAATTCCTGATACTGATCTGCAGTCAGATATCCAGACATATAAAGGATGGTTATACGTTGTAGTCACCGCAGTGTTCTTTTTTATCTTTATCAAAAGGCACCTTATAAAATTGAGGGAGACAGAGCAAAAGGCGCTTGAAAGCGACAGACTCAAATCGGCGTTTCTTACAAATCTCAGTCATGAGATACGCACACCAATGAATGGAATCCTTGGTTTTTCCGAACTGCTTAGGAACCCTGAACTTACAGAAGAACAGCTTCAGGAATATGTGAAAATTATTGAATCAAGCGGAGAGAGAATTCTGTCACTTTTCGGCGATCTTGTTGTAATGTCCAAAGTTCATTCCGGCCAGATTGGGGTTGAAAAAAGTGTAGTATGTATTAATGAAATTTCCTCAGAGTTGTACAACTATTTCAAACCCCAGGCAGAGAAAAAGGGACTTAAACTTTTTTTTGTGAATTCGCTGCCAAACGACGAGGCTAATATAAAAACAGACGGAGAGAAGGTAAGGGCTATTTTGTCGCACCTTATAAAAAATGCCATTAAGTACACCTCAAGCGGAGATATAGAATTCGGATACCTAAAAAAGCAGAACAATCTTGAGTTCTTCGTAAGTGACACAGGAATAGGAATACCCAAAGAGAAAACTGAAGTTATTTTCAAAAAATTTGTCCAGGCTGAATCCAATTTGTCAAAACTGCACGATGGAGCAGGTTTAGGTCTCTCCATTGCAAAAGCGTTTGTGGAGATGCTGGAAGGCAAAATATGGGTAGAATCGGAAGAACATTCAGGTTCGACGTTCTATTTTACAATCCCATATCATCTGTGATCAATCTTGTTCAACGCAAAAGCGTATGCACCCAAAGCAATGGCCCGGCTGGCACCAATTTTTGAAGTAACAACTCCAATTCTTTTAAAAGGATCGTAACTGACTTTTTTTGTCGTGCCATATATATCAATAAGAACCTCTTTGTCTGTGGCAAATTGATCAAATCCTTCAGGATCGTCCAGATCGAAGACCTCAGTTTGTACCCTGTTTACTGGTTCCCCTCCAAAAGTGCTTATCTTGCTTCGCATCTCATTTATAAGGGCAGGATATATATACTTTCTTGCTCCTGTCAACCCACCTCCAATAACTACAAGACCATCAATAAGGCTTGCAGATGTTGCCATTGCATCGCCTGCAGCCTCGCCCAGACGGGCAAATGAAGCAATTGCTGCTTCCCTGTTGCCCTCTTTAGTCCCCTCGGCAATATCAAAAATATCCTTAGGTTCCAGTTTGTGATTTATATCTGACGATAACTCACCATAAACCCTCTTGATTGCAGCTATACTTACACTTGCCTCCATTATAACGTTTGGATGGAATTTGTTTCTCAGGCAGAATATCTCTACACATGAGTTATCACCTATATGCAATTTTCCATCTACAGCAAACCCGAAACCGAATCCCGTTCCTAATGTGTAGCCTAATAGGTTGTGATACTGTTTTTTACTTCCTCTTTCCCTTAACCTTGCATTAATTTCAGGTAATACTCCAGACATTGCCTCACCATATACAAAAAGGTCACCGTCATTGTTTATAAAAACAGGAATTCCAAATTTTTCCTGTAAAAACGGACCAAGAGCAACGCCATCGCGAAAAGAGGGGAAGTTGGGAAGGTAACCCCCGATAATTCCGTTAGGGTAGTCGGCAGGGCCGGGAAAAGCAAAACTGATAGCCACCGGTTTCTCGTCCAGCTTATCAATAACCATAGAGAATCCCTTAACCAGGTTTGCAAGGCAATCATCCAGATTATCGGATAAAGATGGCAATGTAATAGGAGCCACCTTGTATTCGTTGCCCCTGATTGCAGAAAATACGAAATTTGTACCACCTGCATCAAGTGTTATTACCGTACGTTTATCACAATTGTATGTCATAATTGAAATCAATAATTTCTATTTCTTATAAAGGTACCAGTCAGGATAATCAACTCCAAGCGATTTTGCCCAAACCAGAAATTTGGGGTAATATATTCCTATGTTTACAGATTCAGTGGGAAAATCGAAATCACCCGGAACGAGAATTCCAAAAGGCATCCCCTCGTCAGAAATGTAATACCGGTTTTGTTTTGGGTCAGACTTGTCGTTAGAGCTGCCAAGAAGTTTTATATCGGCAAGGTCGGTAGGCATGTAGTTTGGCATGTGTACCTCTCTGCCGCGACTTGCGCTGTTGACAACAATAAATGGGTTATAAGGAGGAGTTGTGACCTGTTCAAGAGTAACCGGTGATGAGAAATCTATCTGAATACTGAACTCAGGTTTGTTCCATGCTTCCTTAAGTCCAAGGGCAGTGATATTGTCAAAAACCATAACAACTGCTTTGCTTTGTTGCTGTTCAGTACCGTTAGGTGACAACTGATACGAAAAATTGCCATCTGCAAAAGTACTGCTATTCTTTACACTGCTCACTGACGATGCTGCCAGACCAAGCTGGTAACCAAAACCAACGTCAAGAATTCCTCCGGACCATACCGGTTTTATTCTGTCAATTATCTTTATTATCTGGTTTCTGTTATTAAGGTAGTGAGTGGAGTTGTAAGAGACAACAACATCGTTCATATCATAGTCACCTCTGCTTGGCCACAAATCTTCGAAGGCCAGAGTGTGATAAGAGTTAATTGAAGGATAATGGGTAGAATATGCAACATCTGCATCATTCGGAAACTCATCGCGGTCGTCGGGTATTCCATCTTTATCCTTGTCATTTGTCTTGATAAGTAAAGGAAGGTCTTTGTATTGAATTGCTGTTTCTGGTGTGGCTGCAGCATAGAAAAGAGCATCGTTAAAATCGTTGTCTGAGCTTAGCGATCTGTTTACATCTTCAAACCCTATTAATACGATATCTCTCTCAGGGTCATATAACAGTACATTGTGAGGCTTTAGAAGAGCGGCAGTTTCAGGATTGAATTGCTCCAGTGAATAGTAATGGGGTACGTTCTGATTAATTGTGCCATTACTTTGATACCCGTATGCCGCAATAAACCATCCGATACTAGTGCCGGCCGGAAAAATATCTGTTAACGCACTTCCGTTCCAGTATTGGAGTTGTACTCGGTTTCCGGTAAAAAGACCCCCACCGCTGCCCAAAAACGAAGCATTGGGGAAAGCAATGATCTTGCTGATATCACTCAACTTTGTAGGAGGATTATTGGTAGGGTAATGGAAATAGCCAAGAACATTTTTATAGCTGGCTCCCTCATGAATAAAGACAACCTCAATTTTTGCATTTTCTATAATATGCAGTGCCGAGTTTACTCCATTTGCAATAAATTCAGGATGCACTATGGGCACCTTTTTACTTTCAGGCAAAGTTGCGTTTATATCATTCATAAATTCTGCAGAAACTGCAACATCGGGTGATAGAAGATATGAAGGGACTCCTGTGCTGTTCCATGTGCCCAGAGTAGTGTATCCTGGGATAGAAGCGTTAAGTTGTAGAACATTGCCGCTCTTGACATACATTTGCGCTGCTATAAAACTGGCAGGACTACTTGCGTCTACTGTAAACTTATTGTTTGCAAAGGACGACTGGAGAAGCTGAGGGACTCCAAGTGTCGGGCTGTATATATATAGCTTCTTTACAGATTTTTTAATGTTTACAATGCCATTATATGTTCCGTAGTTCTCAGTAAGACCTTTTAAAATTGGATTAAGTCCTACTTTGAGAACTTCTAGCTCAGGATCTCCTTCAACTGCAGCAAAGGGATATTCATCATATACATAGAACACTATGGGCGAAATGAATTTCAATTTGTAATCAACGGATAAAGAATAATTACCTACCGTAGCAAAGTCAAAATAGCTTGTTTCCTCCACGGGTTGGTTTTTTGGTGTCAATTTTAAACACGAGGTAAAAACCAACCCAAAAAATGCTATTACTAAAAGAAAAACAGAAAAGTGCCGTTTCATATATCTTGCTTATAATACTCTTAAATAACTTGTTAAAAAGAAACAAATGTATCAATAATTATATTTATATCAATGGTGGATATAATATGTTATACTCACATTTGTTATTCGTGTGATTTTTATTGTAATTTGCAGATCGAATCAATTATCAGGAATTAAGTCATGGCATTACAGGAAACATTCGAAAAGCAGGGACAGTGGCTTTTCAGATATAGAAGCAATATCCCCTTAATCATATTATTCATTGGAACAATAATATATCTGTGGACAGAACTGCATCCGGAAACCTCTTTTTTCAAGGGAACCCAATATGAGATTTATTACGAGTACTTTTGTCTTTTGGTCAGTCTTTTCGGGTTGTTTATCCGAGTATATACTGTAGGACATACACCGGCAAACACCTCCGGCAGAAATGTGGCCAAACAGGTTGCGGACTCTCTGAATACCACGGGTATCTATTCGACTGTAAGGCATCCTTTGTATCTGGGAAATTTCTTCATGTGGTTTGGTCCGGCTCTGCTTACAGGACATTTATGGTTCCTGGTATCGTTCTGCCTTTTCTACTTGGTTTATTATGAAAGGATAATGTTTGCAGAAGAGCAGTACCTGAGAGGTAAGTTCGGGAAAACATATCTTGATTGGGCAGAAAGGGTACCTGCCTTCCTGCCGAAATTCAATAATTTTGTCAAACCTGAAATTCCTTTCAGCTGGAGAAAGGTCCTGAAAAAGGAAAAAAACGGGCTTGCAGCAGTGTTTCTGATTTTCCTCATATTTGATATTGTGGGAGAGTTGATGAACAAAGGGCACAATTACAACTACTTTCTTGTGGCTATGTGTATTCTGACGATGCTTATGTATGTTGTTCTTAAGTATTTGAAGTATAATACCAAGGTCCTGGATGAAACAGGCAGATAGGTAATTGAAAAGGATGTCTGAATCGCTTCAGACACCCTCCCCCAAAATGATCAACTATGAAATAAACGCAACTATTTCTTTAATGTTATGGTCCAGGTCTTTGTGCCGTTCGACACAGTAGCCTTATTGTCTGCGGTACCATCGCCGTAATCAATCGTAATTACCTTTCCGTCGCCGAATGTTGTTGTAGCTATACCCTTAACTATTTCACCCGGTACGGCTTTAAACAGCAGTGGAGTTGCCTCTGCAATCTTTTTTGTCTGGGTGGCACTCTTCTCATTAGTGATTGTGATTGTTCCGAAAGACTTGATTGTATTGTCATCAAGTGTCTTTGGATCTCCAAATTTATAAAGACGGGTCATGCTGGATACTCTCTGATTAAATTTTACACCATCTGGGAAAGTAACTTTAAAATCTTCAGTTATAACTGCCTGTTGTGAATTTGAATCTATCTGTCTGGTAATATTTTTTGTCATCTGACCATTATACAAATATCCGTCAACCTTAAAATTCTGATACTTTAATTTTTGATCGGTATTCAGTTTAGTGTTTGCAAAAATGTATGCTACAAGTACACCCGATCTGGTTTTGCCGTCGATGCCTTTGTTTCCGGTTCCAAAGTCCACAGTGACAATTCTTATTGAAGATGAATCACGCATAGAAATTGTAACGCTCCCTGTAAGGAATTGTTCTCCCCAGAAACCTTTTGTAAGAGGGAAAAACGAAGTCAGCTGCATTATTTCACCTAAGATTCCGTCAGACTCTGCACTTATCTGCTCAAGAAAGGCGTCATGTATAATCAAGTCGTTGTTTTCTGCAGGCTGGTCGCTCTTTGTGCATGAAGATGCAGATATAAGAAGTACTGCAGTAAATAAAAAAAGAACTCGTTTCATATTTCTAATTATTAAAGGTTAATTTAAGTTTATTCGTTTATCTTTAAGAAGCAGATTTGCATAAAAAGTTAAATCATGTGCAGATATTTTTTAACTTTTTTGATATTTGTACTTCTTATATACAGTTAACAACTATTGCCCATGACAGAACCCGAGGACGAGTATATTTTGTCACTGATTAAAGAGGACAATACCAGAGAGAAAGGGTTGACCCTGCTGATAAACAAATATAAAGAGAGGATCTACTGGCATATAAGGAGATTGGTTGTGAGCCATGAAGATGCCCAGGATGTAATGCAGGAGACTTTTTTAAATGTTTACAGGTTTATAGGCACATTCGGACAGGAGAGCAAGCTTTATACTTGGTTATACAGGATTGCGACAAATGAGTGTATCAAGTTATTCAGAAAACGGAAGCATATTTTCACATCATATGATGAAATATGTGACCAACTGATTAATAAGTTATATTATAATACAGCAGATGAGGGTGATAAGATAGTCGTTAAGTTTCAAGAGGCAATACTGAGATTACCGGAAAAACAAAAACTTGTGTTTAATTTAAGGTATTACGATGAGTTAAATTATGAAGAGATTTCAAAAATCCTGAATATCAGCGCAGGATCGGCAAAAACAAATTATCACTATGCCGCTGAGAGAGTAAAAGAATATATGTTAAATAGTTAAAGAGTTAATGAATAAAGAATTTGATTTCTATAAGGTAGGGAAGAAATTACCCTACAAAATTCCGGGGTCGTTTCTGGACGAGTTCACAGGCAACTGCATAAATATGACAAAAGAAGAAAAAAACGGAAGGTCATTCAGAATGCATTTGTGGAAAATCTCCTTTGCGGCAGCATCTGTTGTACTGATTCTGATTACCGGTTTATTCCTTAACAAAGGAAAAGATATGCCCGTTATAAATTTTAACGACTCAATAAAAACCACAACTATTTCCGAAAATAACGAAGTAGAGAGAATAATAAGAGAACTTTCGGATGATGAGTTGATTCTTCTCTCTACGATGCTGGATTCCGATATGTTCAACGAATAAAAAATAAACAGATATGAAGACACTCTTCAAATGTATGGTCTTGTTCCTGCTGATGGCATCTGTAGCAAAGCTCGATGCTCAGGAGATAAAGAATTTCCCAAAGGTAAGAATGCTTCTGATGGAGACTCAGCTGACAGAAATAAAAAAGAACATAAACATAGACACCAGGAACATGCAGAAATTCGACCAGATATACAGAAAGTATATTTTGGAAGTATATGCGCTTAATTCGACATATAAGGGACTTGTCCCTTTAGAGGCAAATCTGGAAAATATGTCTGATCCAGAAATAGAGGACAACTTTGTAAAGCAGACAGAAAAAGCTAAAAGGCTTCTTATTGTGAGGGAAAAGTTCTTTTATGAATTCAAAACTATAATGAAACCCGGAGATATCATCAAGATGTTCAGGATTGAAAGGGAAATTGTGAGAAAGGTACAGCAGGAGATGAAAAATAGAGCGAAAAACAAGTAGCAGTATTTGTACTGACATAAAACCTCATTTTTTCATATATTTGTCAAAACAAAATATGGAAATTTCAGGGTTACTATCTTTCATTGCAGTCTCCATGTTGCTTACAATCTCCCCTGGGCCCGATATTCTTTATGTAGCAACTCAAAGCATAACATCCGGCAAAAGAGCGGGAATTGCTACGGCGATGGGTTTGTGCACAGGTCTTATTGTTCATACTACAGCAGCAGCTTTTGGAGTATCTGAAATTCTCCGTCAGTCGGCAATTGCATTTTCAATATTGAAATACGCCGGGGCAGCATATCTGTTTTACCTCGCATGGCAGGCATTCAAAGAAGGAGGTTTCCCTTATAAAGAAAAAGATTTAGTAAAAAAGAATGGAAAATCCCTTTATTTGCAGGGCATATACATGAACATACTTAATCCTAAGGTAGCCCTTTTCTTCCTGGCATTTCTGCCACAGTTTGTCAATATTCACACTGGCAACATTCCTGCGCAGATGGTACTTTTAGGGTCGCTTTTTATTCTTCAGGCAATAGTCATCTTCACACTGGTTGCAGTATTTGCGGGAATTTTCGGTGATAAACTGGCCAAAAATCAGAAGCTAGCCAAACGAATCAATTATATTAAAGGATCTGTTTTTATCCTTATCGGTGCTAAGCTGGCTTTAGGAGAGATTAAGTAAACATATGCAGATGACAAAGAAAACCGGAATAATTTTTATAAGTACAGTAATTCTGCTTATCACTCTGTTTATGCTACTAAGGGGACCGGTGTTGAGGATGTATGTAGACCATAAAACCAAAGAGGCAGAAGCACGGTATTCACTGGTAGTTAGTTATGATAAACTTAAAATGTCCGGACTTGCAGGTATTAAAATCTCCGGACTGAGAATATTGCCCCTCAATGGAGACACCCTCTTTTCTGCGGATTACATAAGGCTGAAGATGAATCCGTTAAAGCTTCTTTTTCTTACACCCGATCTAAGAAGGCTGGATGCTGACAATATCAAAATCAATTTTGTTAAAATGGACTCCCTTTCCAACTTCGATTTTCTTTTTAGAACAGGAAACAAACCTTCTTCTGCTTCCCAAAGGAGTAAAGCAGTTACGGGCAGGCTTAACTATGCCAGAAATGCCGACAATTTTCTCTCACTGATTTTAGGCGTATTACCTGCAAATGCAAATATCAGCAGGATGAACATATGTTATTTTAACGGACCCTACAGCCTCTCAATTGATGTTCCCGAACTGATAGTAAGTGATGACTGTTTCAGGACAGAAATCACGTCTGTAGATGACGGTTTAACTACGCTACTTTCTGCAGAAGGGATATTGGATGATTCGGAAAGAAAGATAACAGTACGTCTGTTTGCAAGAGACAGCGCCAAGGTTTCAGTTCCATTTATTGATTTCAAATGGGGTGCAGAGGTTCAGTTTGACACCCTTGCTTTTGAACTATCCGGCTCATCAAGAAAAAGCGACAGGATTACCCTTACCGGAAAAGCAATGGCAAAAGGTATTTCTGTGTTTCACGAAAGGATATCTCCGGTAAACGTAATTCTCGATAAGGGAGAATTTGCCTATAAAATAATTATTGGGAAGAATTATCTGGAACTTGACTCATCTTCGACAGCTATAATTAACAAATTCGCTTTCTCGCCTTATTTGCGGGCAGAAAAAAACAGAGAGTGGCAGATTACGGCATCGCTTAACAAACCGGATTTTCCGGCTGATGAATTATTTTCATCGCTGCCCAAAGGAATGTTTTACAACCTGGAGGGAATAAGGACAGAGGGTACACTTAACTATCATTTCTATCTGAATCTGGACTTTTCCAGAATTGACAGTCTGAAACTGGAATCTTCACTGGTACCCAAAAAATTCAGAATTATAAGTTCCGGCAAAACAAATCTTAGAAAAATGAATTCCGACTTTGAGTATACGGCCTACGAAAACGGATATCCCGTAAGGAGATTTATTGTAGGCCCGGAAAACAGCAACTTCAGGACACTTGACAGAATATCACCTTATCTTCAGATGGCTGTACTGCAATCGGAAGATGGCGGGTTTTTCTACCACGGCGGGTTTCTGCTTGAGAGTCTCAGGGAAGCACTGGCAGAGGATATAAAAGAGAAGAAATTCAGGAGGGGAGGTAGTACAATAAGCATGCAACTTGTTAAAAATGTGTTTCTCAGCAGAAACAAGACACTTGCAAGAAAATTTGAGGAGGTTATGATTGTCTGGCTCATAGAGACCAATCGGTTGAGCAGCAAGGAGAGGATGTTTGAAGTGTACATGAATATAATAGAATGGGGCCCCATGGTTTACGGAGCAAATGAAGCAGCCCGTTTCTATTTTGATAAGGATGTTAAAGAGATTAACATAAATGAAGCAATATTTCTTGCAAGTATAATTCCATCACCAAAACGATCCCTCAACTCCTTTACGGATGATCTTCAGTTGAAACCCGGAATGGAAGGATATTACAAACTCCTGGCACAGAGATTCAGGATAAAGGGATTGATATCTGAACAGGAAGAGGCAGGAATAAAGCCGGAGGTAAGGTTAGCAGGGGAGGCAAAGAGGCAGATTCAAAACAGAGCTATACCTTAGCAGAAAATTTCATCTCTGCCATTAATGTTTTGATTGTCTCTTTTACGCTGATTATTTTTTCTGCCCTGAATGCATTACTGCCGGCAAAAGCATAACCTTTATTGAAGTTTCCTTTGAATGCATTGTACAGGGCAATAATTATACAATAAGGACTTTTTGTATAATCACATGTACGGATGCAATGGAACGGACAGCTTTTTGGCTTTTCAGTTCCCTCTTTCACCCTCTCAATGAACTTACTTAATATTGCCCTTCCAGGCATTCCTACAGGGCTTTTGATAATCTCAATGTCGGATTCTTTGGCATTGATATATGTCTCCTTGAAAGCTAAAGAGGCATCACATTCAGTTGTTGTTACAAATTTTGTTCCTATCTGAACTGCTGAGGCACCAAGGTCGAGAATCTTTCTCATCTCTTCACCATTGTATATGCCACCTCCTGCGATTATCGGAATTTTGCAATTATTCTGCTCTTCAACAATCTTTATGTTTTTAACAAGATCAGGCAAAAGCTCTTCAAGGGAGTAGTTGTTGTCAGATATCTGATCTTCCTTATAACCAAGATGGCCACCTGCTTTCGGGCCTTCAAGGACAATGGCATCAGGTACATAGTTGTAGTTTTTGATCCACTTCTCACAAATAATAAGTGCTGCTCTGGTAGAGGAGACTATAGGAACCAATTTGGTTATACTGTCCTTTTGAAGGTATGACGGAAGATCCAGTGGAAGTCCGGCTCCTGCAAAAATAATATCTGCTTTGCTTGAAATGGAAGTTTTAACCATGTCTGCAAAATTCGTAAGTGCAACCATAATGTTCACACCTATTACACCTTTAGCAAGTTCCCTTGCTTTTCTCAACTCCTCCTTCAATCCGAATATTGACGCCTCGTTATAATTGTCAGACGAATTCTTATACAACAGGCCTATACCGGCACAAGAGATCACACCTACACCACCCTCATTTGCAACAGCCGAAGCCAGACCCGATAAAGAGATACCCACACCCATGCCACCTTGCACAATTGGAACAGTAAGCTTTAGGTTACCAATAGAAAAATTACTCATCAATTTTTTTGTTGCCAAGGTAGACATTAAGAGTTAGTAATTAATGATATTGTCTGGTATTTTTTATTAGTTACTGTAAATCTCTGTTTATGTGTACTTAAGAGACAGGAAATAATTACACCTTACATAAAGCAGGTAGAGTAATTATATTTATCTTTGAGAGAAATTCAAAAAAGAACCACTATGAATGGAAAAAAATTATTTACACTACTTGCGTTTTTTTTGTTAACATTTGCCGCAAACGGACAAGTAGCCCAATCACCGGTAGAACCGGTGAAACTGTCTGTGAACTGGGAAGAACTTACAGCTCCTGATTTCGCACAGGCTATCTCGCTTTCAGAAGGAGTCTGCATAATCCCGATGGGTGTTATTGAGAAACATGGTCCTCATCTTCCACTTGGAACTGACGTTTTCACTTCAAGAGAAATCAGTAAAAGGGCTGCTTCTAAGGAGTATTGCGTTGTATTTCCGTTCTATCTTGCGGGCCAGATATATGAAGCCAAACACCAACCCGGGACAATTGCATATAGCCCGGAGCTCATATACAAGATTCTGGACGAAACCTGTCAGGAGCTGTCCAGGAACGGATTCAAGAAGATTCTCATAGTCAACGGCCATGGAGGAAACAACAATTTCGTGACATATTTTTGCCAGACACAACTGGCAAAACAAAAGGATTATGCCTTATATGTATTTACTCCTGAGGTAGACAAGGATACCCAAAAAAAGATTGCATCGATGCGTAAAACAACAACAGGGGGGCATGCAGACGAAGCAGAGTCAAGTGTAATGATGCTGTTCCGTCCGGAGCTTGTAAAGATTGACAAAGCTGCTAATCAGAGCGGTGAGGACCAGATGCGACTTAAATTAAGCAATGCATATACCCCAATCTGGTGGTATGCAAAATATCCGAATCATTATGCCGGCGATGCCAGGGACGCCAACCCTGCACTAGGAGAGGTAATTGTAAATCAAAAGGTACAACAGCTATCAGAAGTCATTAAGGCGGTTAAGGCCGACAAAGAAACGCTAAAATTGCAAAACGAATTCTATAAGGAGTGTATGAATTGATTTATATATCTTTGTGTATCATTATCTAGTTGTAAATATATATATCATATGAAAATTTCAGGGGGCTGGCTTTTAATCAGTACTATAGTTTTTGCTATGGTAACAATGCTATTTTCATGTAAGTCCATAAGGCAGGAGCAACAGATCGTGAGAGAAAAGCTGGAAGCATTGGATAGTGTCATTAAAGATAATCCTAAAGCAGCAATTGACAGCCTTAAGGTAATTAACAAGGAGAAATTATCTAAAAGCAATGTATCCTATTATAATCTTTTGATAACAATTGCCAGACAAGAGAATTATGAAAGATTCAAGGATGATTCTACAATAACTGAAGCGGTTAACTGGTACAGAGGCATAAAGGATTACCGGAATTATTGCAGATCATTACTATACAAAGGAATAGTAATCTATAACATAAGCCAGGCCGATTCGTCTGCTTATCTGTTCGTAAAGCAGGCAGAAGAGACTTATATCTCCAGGGGAATTGATGACAAAGCCCTGGAAAGTACCATATACCTTTATCTTGGAAGAATAAGCAGCTTAAAGGTAAAATTCTCAGAAGCCGAACTCTGTTTGAGGAAGTGCATGGAAATTAGTAAAGAAATAAACCATATTGAAAATTTACAAAATGCGAGGATTGATCTTTTCTGGACATTTCTATCTCAAAAAAGATACTCAGAAGCGCTTTCCAACATAATTACATTTGCAGATGAAGACACCCTTTCTCCACATATACAATATAAATTTTATAATGCTCTTGCTGGATACTATTCATCAAAACAAGATTTCAAAATATCAACCGAGTATATTAAGAAGATGCTTGCCATGAAGAGCACAGAAAACCTGGTTATCAATTACTCCAAGCTCTATCATTCTCTTGCCAACTATTATAAAAAATGCAACCGTCCGGACAGTTCTCTTTTCTACGGCCAACTTGCAGTACTGTCAGTCAAGGATGTAAATATGGATACTCATTTCTATTACAGGTACCTGGCAGATATATATTCGCTGAGAGGTGATTATCGGCAAGCTTTTGAAAATTGCCGTAAGGCATACTTATCATATATTTCGGTTTATACTAAGATTTCACAAAACAGATATCTGGAGATAGAAAAGAGATATGACCTGTCTCAAAAAGAGGCCCAACTGAGAAAATCTGAAGCTGACAAAACATTTCTTTTTAGCGTTGTAATATCTTTATCACTATTGGTAGTGCTAACTATCCTCTTCTTTACGAAATTTGTGAACAAGTACAACAAAAAAAGAGAAAGTTCGGAAGAAGAGATATTTTCTGCAACAAATGAGCTAAAACGATCATGGTTTATTAACGAAGTTCAGAAAATCTCAGCAGATCTACTGCCAAGGTTCATTGAAGATGTGAACAAGCAGGCAACCAGAAGCAGAAAACAGTCTAAAGAGGTCTCAGATGAACTTAATAAATCGATTGAAAATATAAAAACAACAGCCAGAAACAAACTTACTGCCATTGTCAGGAATGAGACATTTATGACACTCAATCCAAATCTGAAGCATCTGCAGGACTTGTCCGATCTGGAGAAAATCATTCTTGCCTTGATTGAATACGACTACACAACCCAGGATATTGCCGACTTACTTAATACAACTCCCTCGAGCATCAGGGCGTCAAAAACTAAAATAAGAGAGAAAGTATTGAGCATGGAAAACCTCTCAAGTGACGCAAAAACTTCATTAAAAATCTTCGAAAAGGAGTAATTCAAAAACACACTAGCGCAACTTTGCGCAGCAACTTTTTTTTATTTTATTGATTTAAAGATTAATAAGTGGGCACTAAGCGCAACTTTGCGCAGCAACCCTATTTCCCCTTTGTAATATTGATATTAGAAACTAAATTTGGACAAGATCTAGTTCTTACAAACGGTACCCGTCGGGATTGGCTTTGAGTTAGCCCGGCACTTTTGTCAAAGTCCTTACAACGGGATAATATTTATTAGGGTAGTTATAAATAAAAAAAGGTACCGTTAATGGTCACATGAAATAACCACGAATGTTTCATGTGACCATTGTTGTTTTAGTAAACTATTCAAAAGCTGCCTTGCAATAATTAATTCCGTAGGCATCATACCTTTTTATCTGCTCCTTCATTCGAAGCATAAAGTCAGGATAATTTCGAGACTCTTTAGGAGACCATATAACCTCTGCAAGAGCTGCAGCTCTTGGGTATACCATGTATTCCACATGCTTTTCTGTTGCCATGTATTCTGTCCAGACATTCCCCTGTGCTCCCATGATATATGCAGACTCCTCTTGTGTAAGAGTAGATGGTACGGGTTCATAGCTGTAGATTTTCTCCAGAGTGGTAAACCCTCCTATAGCAAAAGGCTGAGTCTTTGGTTCTGCCTGATAATGGTCAAGATAACAGTGAGTTCCCGGTGACATTACAACAAAGTGGTGCTGTTTTGCTGCAGCTATGCCACCATCTTCTCCCCGCCACGACATTACAGCAGCATTAGGAGCGAGACCTCCCTCGAGTATCTCGTCCCAACCGATTATTTTGCGACCCTTACCGTTGATATACCTTTCTATCCTTTGAATGAAATAACTCTGAAGTTCATGTTCGTCCTTTAGACCTTCGGTAGCAATTCTTTGCTGACAAACCGGACACTGCTTCCAGCTATCTTTGGGACACTCGTCGCCACCGATATGAATGTATTCAGATGGGAACAGAGTTAATACTTCATCAAGGACATCCTGCAAAAAAGCAAATGTACTCTCTCTGCCGGCACACATTACATCTTTCCATACGCCCCACCTGGTGCACACCTCATAAGGTCCGCCTGTGCAACCCAGATGAGGATATGATGCAAGTGCAGCAAGTGCATGACCCGGCATCTCAATCTCAGGTACAACAGTCACATATCTTTTAGCGGCATATTCCACAATTTCGCGGATATCATCCTGTGTATAGAATCCACCATGGGGAGTTCCGTCAAATACTTTGGAAAGTTTGTTACTTCCTACAATTGTCTCCTTGCGGACCGATCCGATTTTTGTAAGGAGAGGATACTTTTTAATTTCAATTCTCCAGCCCTGATCCTCTGTAAGATGAAAGTGAAATATGTTGAATTTATGCATCGACATATAGTCTATATACTTAAGGACAAACTCTTTAGGCATGAAATGACGGCATACGTCAAGATGAAGTCCTCGCCACTGGAAGCGCGGATAATCTACAATATGTGCAAGAGGGACAGATACTTTTTTCAGGGTTTCCTTAGAAGCAGGCATCATTTGAATCAATGACTGAATGCCGTAAAAGAGTCCGTTTGGAGTTGAAGCTTCAAGGGTAATTCCCTCTCGTGTAACATCTAGTCTGTATCCCCCTTTTTGAATGCCGGCAGAAGGGTTTAGGGATAAATAAACCGAATGTTTTTCTGACTTTGCTGAATAAATGACAGGGAGTGCTTCAATTCCGAAGAAGTTTTTCAGGTGGTTCAGTAGAGGAGAAGTAATATTCTCAATACCCTTGTCTTTGAAATTGTATAGTATTCGTGTTTTACTTCCGATAGAAAAATTACCTTTCTCAATTGTAACAGACACTGGTTTAGGTACGATATTCAGGCCATACAGAGAAATATTTGATGAAAAAGAAAGTGCTCCAAGCGCTAATGCCATAATTCTAAGGTATTTCATGAGTTTAGGTTTTAAATTACGAAGTACAATTTAGAAAAAATTTCAATTTCAAAGAATTGTTTTAACTTTATATAGATTTCCGGGGATAATTAATTTAAAAACGTTACTATGAAAAAATTATTATTAATCACAGGATTACTTCTTTTTTGTACATTATCGAACATCTTCGCACAGGAACAACAAGCATCGACCTCAGAAAACAAAGTGAGGGTACCAAAAAACTACGTGAAGTTTAACATCACTTCAATTGCTTTGAAAAACTACTCAATACAGTATGAGAGGGCACTTACAAAAACAATCTCTCTGGCTTTCACATTCAGAGACATGCCTTCCACAACAATCCCTTTCAAAAGTATGATTCTTAAACAGGTAGATGCAAATGACCAATCCATACAAGATGCTATTAATGGAGTAAAAATAGGCAACATGGCTTTCACCCCGGAGGTGAGGTTTTATATGGGAAAAAAAGGGTATGGCAGAGGATTCTATATAGCCCCTTTTTATCGCTACGCAAAGTACGATGCAACCAATCTTGTATTTGACTATGAATATCAGGACGACAATGACCAGCAGGTAAATGCAAGCATATCTATGTCCGGAAATGTAACTGCAAATACTGTAGGGCTTATGTTTGGAGCGCAGTGGGCATTGGGAAAATATGTATGTCTGGATTGGTGGCTACTTGGACCTCATTATGGCAAGAGCAAGGGCGATCTTACAGGGATTCCTTCACAACCAATTCCGGCAGAGGGGCAGACTGAGATAAGACAGACCCTTGAAGATCTTGAAATTCCAATGGTTAAGCAAACAGTTGAGGTTTCGGCCAACAAGGTAAACATGAAAATTGACGGACCTTGGGCTGGTATAAGAGCCGGTATCTCTTTAGGTATAAGATTTTAAATTACAGGGGCGCGAACTATGACATTGACAATTATCATCATATTCTGCTCGTTGCTCCTTTTTGCTTATCTGTTTGACATAACCTCCTCAAAGACAAAGATTCCTTCAGTAATCCTTCTTTTACTATTAGGATGGATTGTAAAACAGTTGACGTTGTTGTTTGAGTTTGATATCCCTGACCTTACATCTGTATTGCCGGTCTTTGGTACAATTGGACTTATACTGATTGTACTGGAGGGTTCCCTTGAACTAGAGCTAGACAGGTCCAAGACAGGACTAATTAAAAAGTCATTAATAGGAGCTGTACTCACTATGCTTACACTCTCTTTTGTTCTGGCGGCTCTGTTCCACTTTGTCGGACACTTCTCTTTCCGTGACAGTCTTGTAAATGCAATTCCCTTCTGCGTCATAAGCAGTGCCATAGCCATTCCCAGTGTAAGGAGCCTTAGGCCGGCGCAAAGGGAGTTTGTAATTTACGAAAGCAGTTTGTCGGATATAGCAGGGGTGCTATTCTTTAATTTTGTGGCACTTAATGCAACATATGACTTTAGCCTTCTGGGAAATTTTGGACTACAGCTGCTTGGCATAGCATTGGTTTCGGTTGTTGCAATACTGGGACTCTCATTTTTGCTGCACAGGATAGAACACCACATAAAGTATATACCAATAATACTTCTGGTGATTTTAATTTATTCTGTATCGGAATACTATCACCTGCCGGCACTGATATTTATATTACTTTTCGGACTGTTTCTCGGAAATCTCAAAAAGTTGAGACATTTTAAATTGGTTGAGAGATTCAACCCGGAAGAACTCGAAAGAGAGGTTTCGAAATTCAGGGAACTTACAATAGAAGCAGCATTTCTGGTGAGAGCAATTTTCTTCCTGTTGTTTGGTTACCTTATACAGACATCCGAGATACTTAATACAGATACATTAATATGGGCCATTGTCATAGTTGCAGCAATCTATGCTATACGTGCCTTCCAGCTCAAAATGTCGGGAATTTCTTTCAAACCCTTGTTATATGTTGCACCAAGGGGACTTATAACAATTGTTCTTTTTTTAATGATTCTCCCCGGACAAAACATACTACCGGTTAACAAATCTCTGATTGTGCAGGTAATATTGCTGACCACGATTATAATGATGTTTGGACTGATGGTGAAAAAAAAGGGAGATATAATAAACCAACAAATAATTGATAAAAAATAAGTGTATGTTGAAAAAACTAAATTATCTGCTCATTGCTCTTTTACTGCTGCCATTAATGGCAACAGCAAAAACTCCAAAATTTTATGTTGTAAATATTCAAACGACTGCCGGAGATATTGTAGTGAGACTGTATAACGAAACGCCTCTGCACAGAGATAACTTTGTAAAACTGTGTAATACTAAAAATTACGATAATGTGTTGTTCCATAGGGTCATAAAAGAATTTATGGTACAGTCGGGCGACCCGGACAGTAAAGCTCATGAGCCAGGCAAACTATATGGCGAAGGTGATCTGGGTTATAGATTACCGGCAGAGATATTACCGGAACTATTTCATAAAAAGGGAGTATTGGCTGCAGCCAGAGAGGGAGATAAGGAAAACCCCGAACGCAAGTCATCTGCCTCTCAGTTTTACATTGTAGTTGGGAAAAAACTTACCGATCAGGATCTGGACAAAGTTGAATTAAGAATAAGCAAATCCAATAAAACAGAAAATTTTAAATTCACACCTGAACGAAGGGAGTTCTACAAAACTTATGGCGGAACACCGCATCTCGACCTGCAATACACTATATTTGGAGAGGTTGTGACAGGGCAGGAGCTTGCCGATAAAATCTCACAGGTGGAGACTGACAAAAATGACAGACCCGTCAAGGATATCTGGATAATCTCGACAAAAGTATCTCTGCTTAAAGAGAGAAAAATCAAGAAGCTACTTTAAGCTCTGCCAAAGCATTTAGCAGTTATCAGATAATCAGTAAATTGTATGTCTATTTGATTTTAAGACCATTTCGCAAGTATTTGTAAATCATGCATGTGCTAACACCTCTGGCAGAGTCTCTGCCAGAGGTGTTAGCATTTCCCTTAAAATGAGAGCAATACATAATCGTCTACTAATCTGTCCTTTACTAACAGCTTTGCCAAAGGTGTTAGTAAATATCTGTAAAATACCTAATTGGGCATATCGGCCGGAAGGAGCTGCGCTTTTAGATTTACACCATAATTTTCAATATGAGGATATGGTGTATTTTTGTTTTTATAACAAGTTAACCGGAAAGAGAAAGTGAACTTAGAGCTAAGCCAGTTTATTAACAGAACTATCAGTCGC
>JBAZZA010000013.1:0-55838 GCA_041659025.1 Bacteroidales bacterium
TAATAAACTGGCTTAGCTCTAAGTTCACTTTCTCTTTCCGGTTAACTTGTTATAAAAACAAAAATACACCATATCCTCATATTGAAAATTATGGTGTAAATCTAAAAGCGTTGCTCCCTCCGGCTGATATGTCCACATTGCATTGTCTGTTCTTGCGGTGAAACAGGCAGCGCCGCGAACTGACCGCGCCGCTGTTTGCGGTAATCACTTGTTTACCTGCGTATTACAAAGTAAAAACCCTTTCATCTGACGACTTTGCTGTTTACAACACATTAGTAGGCTGCTAGTTACCTTGTTTTGCGGCGCGGTAACTTTTGCGTGGCACGACAAGTGGTATTAATCTTATATTCAGGACAGTATCAAATTAAACAGATCAAATGTATTTGGTTAACATGGTTATTTATAGCAATATACCACTTATTGTGCCACGTCAAATGTTGCTGTTTTTGTGTCAACCTATTTCAGGACGGGACAGATCTGCCAGTTGTTTTAAGAAAAGCTTGTTTATTAGCACATTACAAATATTTTTCAGTAAAAAACTTATAAAATATTTTAGTATCACGTTCATTATGTGATAGTTGTGAAAACAACTGGCAGATCAATTTTTCATCCTCAGTTGCGTTGCACCCTCCGGCTGAGATGTCCCCATTGCTTTGTCTGTTCTTGCGGGTATGAAAAAAACTGACTTTTTAAAGTGAAATCGCGCCGCAATTTGCGGTAATCACTTGTTTTGCGGCGCTGTAATGCGCTTGTATCTTACCTCAAATTCTTGTTTTTTTAATTATTTTATCTGCGGCTAATTTACCTGTAAGTATCGACATGGGTACACCTGCCGGACTGTATGCCCACTGTCCTGCCTGATAAATTGACGATATTGGTGTTAGCACCGATCGATCGGAAAATTGAATTTTGCTTACAACCGGCATGTCTTTTTCAAATGCCCAGCCTACAATTGCCCCTTCGGAGCTGCCAACCCTGTTTTCTATGCTTAGGGGCGAAAATGAAAAATGACCTGTGACTTTTTGTTTTAACATCGGGTAAACCGATTCGGTGATTACATTTATCATGCGATTTTCGAGTTCGTGAATAAATTCACTGAGCCATCCTGCTTTCTGAATTTCTTTAAACAAATTGTATTCAATAAGTAAACTGATGATCATACCTGTTTTTCCCTCTGGAACCAATGTAGAGTCTTTAAGCCCGGGAATAGAAATTTCAAAAGTGTTTAATTTGGTAAATCTGTCAAGCCAGCTTAAAACCTGCTCTTTAGGATTATTTTCAAAATTACGGAGCAACTCATCAAGTTCTTTCCGGTGGGTTTCGCCCAGACCCGATTTTAATGGAGTGTAAAAGAAATGCCCATGCGCAATTTTCTTGAAACTATCGAGGGGCTCGTCGACTTCTAGAAACAGTGAAAAAACAGAATCTGTCCCCCTGCTTTTTAAAGTTTTTGTTTTTGCTTCTTCAAATTTTATTTTGGTCTTAGGCTGTATACCCTCAGTTTGAATCAATCTATAAAGTGTTTTTAGATCGGCAGCCCATATAAGATTATCATATTTATAGCTGTTGTTGTTTTGGTCAACTACAATACATTTCTCGGCCAGCACTTCAGTGATTTTAGTTTCAGATTTTATAATACCCCCATATTCCAGAATTTTATCTTTCAGGGCTTCGGAGAGTTTTCCAACGCCGCCTTTAGGATAAAAATAATCGAGGTATAATGAAAAATAGCTTAAGGCAAAAAAAACTGGCGTATTTTTAAAGAAATGCTGTGTAATCATGTCGCGAAGTGAAGGATTTTTTACAATGGTTTTTAAATAATCCTCAACCGGCATGTTCATGCGGTTAATCTTGCCAACGGTTAATATAAATTTTGGAAGCCAGGGTAAAAGTTTTTTGAAAAGATATTCCCTGTCGCGCTTTAAATCTTTAAACAATGGATTCTCAATGCCATAGAGTACATCCATGTATTTCATTATTTTTCGTATTACTTTTAAAACCGCATCTATTTCGTTTTCACTTTCAGGAAATAATTTCACGAGAAGTTGCCTGTATTTTTGCAAATCGGCAATTGTTTCAATAGCAATAATTTCATTTTCGATACCTAAGGATACGGGACTTTTTACAACATCGAGATGAATATTTAAGTCTTTCAGCATGGCGAATATGATTCCGGCATCTTCCAAAGCCCTTACCCCTGCTTCGAAATGAAAACCATTGCGGGTATATGAATTAACGAGCCCCCCTAATTCCTTGTTTTTCTCTATAAGCAATACTTTTTGTCCTGTGCGGGCAAGGTATACAGCCGAAGTTAGTCCGGCAATCCCTCCACCAACAACAATTGAATGATATGATTTATCGGCAATGAGCTTTTCTTCCATAAATTCCAATTATCCGTTATTATTCTATTGTTTAATTTATTAAACTTTGAAACCTGCCATTTCCAAACTTTTATCCCAAAGGTCAAAAGCTACTTCAACATCTAAAGCGGGTGGTGCGGGTACTTCCATTGTAGTCAAATTAAAGAACTTTCCGCTTACATTTTCCATTTCATTTGAAACTCCCAGGTAATACAAGGCTTCAGCCGATATTTTGGGCGATTTCAGGGTTTTATCGAAAATAATCCGTTTAAACCAACGGTAAACAGGTCCGTTTTCCTGTCCGGTTTCAGTTTTAACTGCGCCAGGGTGTATGGTATTGATTGTTACACCTGTGTTTTCGAATTTTTTTTCAAAAATAAGCATAGACAACAATTGGGCGGTTTTTGCAGAACCATAACTTTTTAAACCTGAATATCTCCGTTTTTCCCAATTCAAATCATCGAGGCGCAGGCCCCAGGCAGCAAAACGATGCCCTTCTGAACCCACCATAATAATCCGGGCTTTTTGTTGCGATTTCAGCTTTTCAACTAATTTGTAATTGATTATAAAGGTAGACAGATAGTGCACAACCAATAGCTTTTCAAGTCCATCAACAGTGAATTCCTTTTTGGTAAGATATATACCGGCATTATGAATCAACACATCTATTGGCGTGTCCATTGTTGCAAGTTCTTCGGCAACACGCTTTATGTCTGACAAACTGCTTAAATCAGCAATTTTGTAATTGCATTGAACGCCAAACCTTAGCCTTATTTCTTTACATAAAGCTTCCGATTTTTGAATATTTCGGTTAATAAACAAAAGATTTGCCCCACTTGCAGCGTATTTCTGTGCTGTATGGTAACCAATACCAGATGTTGCACCAGATATTACGACAAGTCTGTTGTTAAAATTGTCGGTACAGATTTTAGGGCCTTTGCGATTATTTCTAATCATGGCAAATATATTCGACCAGTCGTATTCTTTGAAGTATTTAAAGAATTTTTCATTTCTTTTCATAAGTCAATATCAACCAAATTTCTTCTTCATAAATCTTCTGTACATTTTACCAAACCTTGGAATATTGTCAAAAATATCGCCCCACAAATCATAATAATCTCTTTGCTCAACAATTTTTCCTTCCGCATTTATGGTTAGCCGGCTTGACCCATACATTATAGAACTAGGATATTTTTTGAAACTGAGTGTCATTTCCCATTCAATAAAAACAATATTCTCATTCATCAATATATTTACAATTTTCATTTTCAGGTCTTTCGATCGGGCTGTCAGGCGTTCGGTCATTTCAGTAAAAGGCACTATTCCGCATATTTCCTGAATGGAGTCCCTGAAATAAATATTAGAATCGTAATAAGGAAGAATGTGAGACCAATCGGGTCGACCTTCTGTGTTGTATGTTTTTGACCACAATTCTTTAATAAGTTCTGCAGAAAGAATGTTTTCCATTATTTATTTCAATTAAAATTTAATAATAAGTAGGATTACATTTTAAAGTAGTATTTCCCTCCAATTCAAAAATTATTTTTTCAAAACGTGCTGTTTATTAAACCTTCAATTTCGATGGTCAAAGTGAGCTGACCAAACAAATTTAGAGGAATAACAGTTAAAGCAAAAATTAATGTAAATATATTTATCAATTTTATCGACGTTAATGTGTTTTTTACATGGTTGCCCTACAAATATAATAAAAGTGAATCAACACTTGACAACCTGATCGGTTTGAGTGTGGCTCAAACTTAATCAAAACAGTGATTTACATGAATATACAAGTAATGGCGAAATATTTTGATAATTCTAGCCTACGAATATCATGTATGTATCTTATTGAAAGGAAAGCTTCAAAAAACTCTGCCAGAACAGCATGTAGTTATCTGATAATCTGCTAACTACATACATGTTTAGCTATTTGCTGTGCAAATGATTGGATTTTAATTTTTGCAGTATCAAAAAACTTTTCGCAATCATCGTAGTTCACTTCATCGAATAACTTATCTCTTAGGATGTAATCAAATCTTCCTGGATCTGGCGACATTGTGAATGGATGTTTTACCTTGCTTAATTTACCATGGTAGTTTATTTGTTTCTTACGATTCATTCCTGATAGCCAAATTTCGTATTCAAATTTGTTATGCGTAAACGCGACAACAAACTTCAGCCCTTTTGATTTCAACTCATCATTAGTAAACTGAAAATATGAATAATCCATGTTGTTTTCAACAATATTCCCTGTGAACTTAAATTCAGATAGGTTTACCGCCAAATATGTTCTTAAACCCCTAAAAAACTTGACAAATTCCTGATAACCTTTTTGCAGGTTAGTAGATTGGAGAATTTTTCTATATTCGTTTATGTAGACAGAATTAATTTTCATAATATTGCCTTTAAAAATTAATAGATTATTATTGTAATGTTTTACAAGAAAGTAAGTCCAATTTTTCGATTCAACCCTTTCTCAAATATTCGGATCAAAGTTGATAGTTGTATGTTCCCTCTGCCATTCTCGACTTTTGAAATATAACTTTTCTTAGTTCCTGCCCTTATTGCCAATTCTTCTTGTGTTAAATTGGCCTGAAGTCTTGCCTCCTTCAACATTTCGCTCACAATGAACATTTGAGCACGTTCATCATATTCATTGCGACTCTCTGTTCCCAGTTTGCCGTGTTCATGTTCTATCAGATCGTCAAAATTCTTTATGTCCTTGTATTCCATCATTCTCATTAATTTTAATTTGAAAATACTCTCTTTTTATTCGCATGGCTCGTTCAATCTCAATTATTGGAGTTTTCTGTGTCTTTTTCTGAAAACCGTTGAATAACACCACTAATTGTCCCTGATCAAAACAGCAAAATATCCGGTAAATATTTGATTGATACTCAATCCGTATTTCAAACAGCCCATCATATCCAGTCATTGGAGCCAGAAATTTATCCGGAACTCTTTCAACTTGTTTTATCAATTCTAACACATACTTCACCTTTTCCTTGACCTTATTATCCAAAGTCTTATAAAAATCAATGAAGTATTCTCCATAAAAAATGATTATTCGTGCCATCATATAAAGTTATCTGCAAAGATAACAAAATATTATAATGTTATCTTATGAGAGAACAATTACTTTTTATTTCTTAACATGCCGTATAACGGAAAAATGCATGTCGTGTCGCTTTTTAAAACTTATATCCCACTCCCAGCATTATTCCTAACTCGATCAGGCCATCTTTCTTACTTAAGAACAGGTGTCGTTCGAGTTTGGGGTTTATATTAAATGTGAAATTTTTGTACTTAAATTTTGCCCCGATGCCGAATCCTATCCCTACGCCATAACCTGTATATGTATCATTATCTGATTCTGTCTTTTGATAGTCAAGCATTATCCCCTCATTTATATAAAAATACTTTCCAAAATAATGGTTCAGAAAAATGGGAGTTGAAATCAGGCTAAAATCTTCTGTATGAGAGGCATCATGGATAGGGTCCCCAGTGGGAGCCGGCTTTATTTCTAATTTTCCAATTAAATAATCAATCCCTATTTCAAATTTTAGTCTTGGTCTGTTTTTGATACTAGCTAAGTACCTTATTCCTATAGAATTATTTTCTCTAAGAGAACTTGAACCAGCTCCTTTAAGAAATCCATGGCTTATAATAGTATATAACGCAGGCCCAAAAGACTTACCATAAAGGATCGAAATCTCATTCTTAGATTGGGCAAAGGTTGATGCAGAGATAACGATTAAAATAATTAGCAAAAGATGTCTTCTCATATCGTTTGGTTTTTAACTTACATAAGGACTCTAATAAGCGTAGTGCAGGATTGTTGCAGGACGAACTGCTCAATAATCTTCTGAAACCCGCATTGCGTATTGACTTTGTTGGTAGCCGTGCTTATTTATTTGTATTAATATCAAATTGAAATATCCACAACAACATCTTCAATTATTCCAGATTTTGCACCATTATGTGCGAAATTATCCATTATTAACAGCTCAAATGCTCCAACTATTTTGTCGTTAAATTTAGCTACATAGAGAGAATAATTTGGGTATTTTTTTATTCTGTTAAGGATTTCGATTGCTTCTTTAATAGTCAATTTAGAATCACTATCTAATTGAGCATATAATTCAATTAAAGATGAAATGTCGTTCTCTTTTGCTTTCTCTATTTTTAAATTTTCCAGTGAAATCATTTTATAAACTTTTCCGGGAATACTTTTTTAGTAGGATTTCTTGCTTGGCTACCAACATTCTTATATGTGTCCAAAATATACATCAAGCCCCTCACCCGTAATCTTTTGGCATTCAAATATAAATAAAAATATTCTACACTAATAAATGTAAATAATATATTTTACAATATGGAGAATAATAGCTCTTTCTGGAAAAGTAATTTAGTGGATGTTTGGTTCATCCCACTTTTTTGTAGAAGTGCAAGTGATATTGAGGCTCAGACTTTTTATCTGAATAGTAAAATCGCCATTTTCTAAAACCCATTTTCCATCTGCTCCCACAAAGGCTAAATCTTTTGCTGCAACAGTGAGAGTTACTGCTTTGGTTTCTCCAGGCTCAAGGGAAACTTTTGAGAAGGCTCTTAACCTGCGGTTATCCGGCGTTAATGAGGCATATAAATCACTACTAAACAGCATAATGGTCTCTTGACCTGCTCTTGTTCCGGAATTTTTGACATCAACAGTAAAAGTGAGAGTATCGGAATAGGTAAATTCCTGCTTATCAGATTTCAGATTAAGATATTCAAAAGTGGTATAGCTTAGTCCGTGACCAAAATGCCATTGGATATAAGGAATTGCGTCGTAGTCATAAGCCCCTTGCATTTTGTTTAGGTTCTCACAAGGTTTGTAATCGTATGTTGTAAGTGAATTAGCGGCTTTTGGGTAGGTGTATGGCAGTTTTCCGCTCGGGTTTACATCTCCCCAAAGTATTGAGGCGAGTGCATCTCCTCCGTAATTTCCAGGCAAGTAGGTTTGAATAACTGCCTTCATTTGAGGTTCAAATTCAGATATGATTCTTGGCCTTCCTTCGTTTAAAACAAGTATTACCGGCTTACCAGTTGCGGCAAGGGCCAAAGCCAGTTTTTGCTGATTAGCCGACAATTCCATTGTGGTAAGATTTCCCGGGGTTTCGCAGTAAGAGTTTTCTCCAAGACAGAGGATTATATAATCGGCTCTTTTGGCTGCTGCCACAGATTTAGATATTTCGGGGTTATTTTCTTCGTAATACTCAATCGAGGTGGTTGGTGGATTACCTGTTTTATAAGTTACACCCGGCTCATAAATTACATTATTTGCTCCAATTTTATTTGTAATCGCTTCCAGAATAGTGTTGTATTTCTGAGCATAGACATCGGTTTTTTCACCTTGCCAAGACAATGTCCAACCCCCGTTCAACGACCTCATATTATTGGCATTAGGGCCGGCCACAAGAACTTTTTCACCTTTTGGCAAAGGGAGAATATTGTCGGTGTTCTTTAACAGTGTTATCGATTCTTCGGCAGCCATAAGTGCTACTGCAGCATGCTTTTCGCTGCCAAAATCTGGATAATCCTTATAATTATAATATGGTTTATCAAATAAATCAAGGCGAAATTTAAGCCTTAGAATGCGTCTTACAGCATCGTCAATTCTGGAGATTGGAACCTCCTTGTCCTCTACCAGCTCTTTCAGATAGGTGCAAAAGCTCCATTCATACGGAACCATAGACATATCAATTCCTGCATTTATAGCAAGTTTAACAGCCTCTTTTTTAGAAGAGGCAATCTTGTCTCTTGTATAGATATTATATATATCAGACCAATCTGAGACCACTACACCGTCCCAATTTAAGTCATGTTTAAGCCAATTTGTCAAATACTCATAATTGATATGAAAAGGTGTGCCATTATTCAACCCTGAGTTTACCATTACCGATAATGCTCCTGCTTTTATAGCTGCAAGAAATGGGGCAAAATGACGTTCACGCATATCCTGATCAGAAATATATGAAGGTGTTCTGTCTTTTCCGGAAAATGGTGCTCCATAACCCATGTAGTGCTTAAGACATGCTGCAACAGAATTATCACCGATTGTTCCATTGTCTGTTCCCTGATATCCCTCAACACATGCTTTTCCCATAACTGTAACCAGATAGCTGTCCTCTGAATATGTTTCCCACATTCTTGCCCAACGTGCATCTCTGCCCAAATCCAGGATTGGAGAAAAATTCCAGGGCAAAGAGCCTGCTTTGGTCTCATAGGCAGATATTTCGGCACCCGATCTTACAAGAGAAGGGTTGAATGTTGCACCCATACCAATCTCTTGAGGGAATAAAGTTCCACCCACTGTGTTTGTAGTTCCGTGTATTTGATCGACACCGTAAATAATTGGAATTCCGGTCTCTTTAATAGCTATTTCTTGTAATTGTTTTATAATTGATTCCCACTCCTGAGGTGTTAACGGAGTATTGCTCGGGGTATTTAGAATTGATCCTACTTTATACTTGCGAATAACAGTATCCAGCATAGCCTGGTCAAACTCAAATGGTATTTTACTATCGTAAACGCTTGTCCCTTTACCTATAACGTCCAGAGTTAATTGTGTCATCTGCCCTATTTTCTCATCAAGAGTCATTCTGTTTAAGATAGAATCAATCTTATGTTCGATAACAGGATTTTGTACAATCGCATTTGCCGGTTTATTTTCCTGCAAAATATTTTTGCAACCAAATAAAGAAACAACTGCTATGAGATATACTATTTTTCTCATCTATAATTTTATTACTTCGAACTTTTCTGAGAGCAAAATTTTATCGGAGGATTGCCCTATCATCAACTCAAACATACCGCACTCTACTGTCCAATTCATATTAATGTCATAAAAAGCTAGTTGCTCTTTACCTATTTTAAATTCAACCTCTTTGGTCTCTCCAGCCTTAATGAATATCTTGTCAAAACCCTTTAGCTCCTTTACAGGTCTTGTAACCGATGCAGAAATATCTCTCAGATACAACTGTACAACCTCTTCGCCGGCGTACTTGCCAACGTTTCTGACTTTACATTTAACAGTAAGGGTTTCACTTTTTCCTATCTTTCTATTGCTAAGCTCCAGAGATGAAAACTCAAATTGTGAGTAACTTAATCCGTATCCGAATGAATAGAGGGGAGTGTTTGGAGAATCTATATAGGCAGATACATAGGAAACATTATTTTCATCAATTAAAGGTCTGCCGGTGTTTTTATTGTTATAGAACAGCGGTATTTGTCCCACAGATCTGGGTATGGTAATCGGAAGCCTGGCCGCGGGGTTATAGTCGCCAAAGAGTACATCGGCTATTGCATTTCCGGCCTCATTTCCAAGCCACCATGTGTAAAGAAGAGCACCTGCATTTGCTGCTGTCCATTCAAATGTCATTGGTCTGCCGGCCATTAACAACACTACCACCGGTTTGCCTGTTGCTACTATCTCTTTGATAAGTTCCTCCTGAATTCCCGGAAGCGATATATCTGTTCTGCTTTTGGCCTCTCCTGACATGTTCCACGTCTCTCCCATTGCCATTATTACAACATCTGAGTTCTTTGCCACTTCAATTGCCTGATTAAAACCACTCCTGTCGTTTGTGCTTATTTCACAACCCTTGGAATATATAAGTTCTGTCCCCTTTGGAGCTCTTTTTTGGATACCCTCATAGGGTGAAACAATTTCTGAATCGCCCCATCGGACAATGGACCAGTTGCCTCTCATATCTGCTTTTGATTTCATCAGAGGGCCAATGAGTGATATCTTTTTATATTTTTTTGTCAAGGGAAGGATTTCGTTGTTATTTTTAAGCAGCACAATACTTTTAGCTGCTATTTCTCTTGCGAATGCTTTGTTGGCGGCATTGCCAAGATTCTCTTTCTCCCTTTTTTCGTCCGAAAATTTGTACGGATCTTCAAATAATCCTAATTCAAATTTTTTGTAAAGAATATGGCGGACTGCCTCATCAATTACCTTTTCGTCTATCTCACTGTCAAGGACTGATTGCTTGAGGTGATTTTTATACAGATGACTCTCCATATCAATTTCACAACCTGCCAGGAGTGCTTTGCGGGTTGCCTCCTTTCCGTCTTTTGCAAAGCCGTGAGGTATCAGTTCGCCGATTGCACCCCAATCACTCACAACCATACCGGTAAAACCCCATTTTTTGCGAAGAACCTCTGTCAACAGAAACTTATTTCCTGTTGCCGGAACTCCGTTAAGATCGTTAAAGGCTGTCATAAACGAACCAACACCCTCTTTGACAACCGATTCAAAAGGGGGCAAATAGACCTCCCAAAGTGTTCTGTCGGATATATCGGTGGTATTGTAATCTCGTCCTGCCATAGAAGCACCATATCCTGCAAAATGTTTTGCGCATGCGATAAGAGCATTGACAGATCCAATTCCATTGCCTTGAAAACCTCTTACTCTTGCTGCACCTATAATTGACCCCAGATAAGAATCTTCCCCTGCTCCCTCCATAACCCTTCCCCAACGAGGGTCCCTGCAAATATCTACCATTGGTGCAAATGTCCAGTGAATTCCAGATGAAGAGGCTTCTGTTGCTGCAATTCTTGCCGACTTTTCAATTGCCTTGATATCCCAGCTTGCTGCCTCAGCCAAAGGAATCGGAAATGTAGTCTTGTAGCCGTGAATAACATCCTGCGCAAACAAAAGAGGTATTTTTAATCTCGATTTCATTGCATACTGCTGCAATGCACGGGTGGTAGCTGCTCCGTGTACATTTAACAAAGAGCCTACTCTGCCTTGGGCAATTTCGTCAAGAATTATTGGTGTTACCGCTTTTGGTCCGGTCTGTTCCCAGTTACCCGAATACTGATTAATCTGACCGATCTTTTCGTCAAGAGTCATTTGACTCAACAAGGTGTCAACTCTTTTGGATATTGTCTCTTTCTGGCCATAAATGTTCAGATATAGAAATAACAAAGCTATTGAAAAGAAAACTCTCATATTTTTTGATAAACTTTTACATAATCAACCTCCATGACTTTTGGAAAACTTAAGTCGTCCACTCCGTATTTTCCACCCAGTGATCCGCCTATGGCCAAATTAATAATCAGGTGAAAACGTTTGTCATAGGGCCAAGTTCCAAATCCTGTACCGTCATTTTTATGAGTATAAAAGTGGACGTTATCTACATAGGCCCTCCACTCGTTTTGATCCCACTCCAAAGAATAGATATGAAAATTGTCATACGGTTTCGGCACAAAAATCTTCCCGCTTACCTGAGTACCCAATATGTGATTATAAATTTTTGTATGGGCAGTTGCCAAAATTGTGTCTGTATTATACCCCACATTTTCCATTATATCAATCTCACCACTATTTGGCCACTCTCCATATTCCCAATCGGTAGGGAGCATCCATATTGCCGGCCAGGAACCTACTCCCGAAGGTAATTTTGCCCTGATATCAAACTTTCCGTAAAGCCAATCTCCTTTTTCCTTGGTAACAAGGCGTGCAGATGTGTATCTTTTGCCTCCTGCACTATCGAGACGGGCAGTGATTCTCAATACACCATCAGACACATAGGCATTTGTACTGTCTTTATCTGTGTAATATTGAGCCTCGTAATTTCCCCAACTAACATCATTTCCTTTGATGTCGAAACTCCACTTAGTTGAATCGGGAAGTCCTGTGTAATCAAAGTCATCACTCCAGACCATTTTCCACTCATCCTTATGGTCTGAACAAGAGAACGACACGGCAGAGATAAAAATAATTAAAATAAATTTTTTCACTTTTTTATTTTTATATAATTTATAGATCCTTTGCATACTTATGATAGCCAAAGCAATTTATGATGTGTGATGAAGCCTTTATCGCTTCATCACATCATCACTTCAAAACTAACTTATAACCTATTTTAGAACCCACATTAGTTTATTTACTTCATCAAATCCCTGATATTGTCTATCCAGAGCAATTACCAGATTGTCTTTGTTAGACTGAGACTCACCCGAAGGATATGTCCAACGCATCGGGAAACCGTTTACATTTTCTGCATTCAGATTTGTTGCCGGATCGAGTGGAAACTGAGGGTATCCGTTTCTTCTGAATTCAAAATATGCAAATGTTCCATCTTGAAAATAGTTAAACAGATAACGCTGCTCCCAAATTTGTTTCAGTCTGTCTGCACTTGAGGTTTTGTAAGCTGCCTGTCCGGTAAAATATCCGTTAATGTATGCCTGGTCTATCGGAACACCGTGAGCATAAGAAACATCTGTAGCCATGGTAAATGCCAGTGCCGCTTTTACTCCTGTCTCGTAATATGTTTGTGAACTTCCTGTCATCCAACCCAACTCAATTGCTTCTGCAATGATCAGGTTTTGTTCTGGATACCCAACATAGACAAGAGGTTCCGAAGCATACAGAAATGCATATCTCCTGTTTAACAATGAAACATTACCACTTGAAAAAATACCTGCAAGCTGAGTGTAACTAATTGCAACATTAACTCCAATGTATGCATCGGGATCGCTCATTACTTTGCCGTGAGTAAGCTGATAAGCAGATGGTTCTGCATAATAGAACAGCCTTTTATCATTGAGCTTCTTAAGAATTTGAACCAGATTATCGCTTATCATTGTAGCTGCTGTAAACTTTTGAGCCTGATACAAAGGATGGTAATTACCTGTCTGATTTGCATAATTCAGCTGAAAATTATCGGCATTTGAGGCCATAATATTACCTGCTGCAACAATAGCTGCAAAACGTGCTTTTGTAGCGGCATCAACACGTTTGCTCATAGACATAATAACTTTTAATTGGAAAGTGTTACATAGTTTACGCCATTTAACCGGATCGCCGTTATAAACGATGTCGCCGCCAAATGTTCTTCCAACAGCAAAATACTCTTCTGCTTGTTTAAGGTCGGCAAGGATTTGTTTAAAAACGTTTTCCTGAGTGTCATATATTGGATTGAGCAATCCATCCTTTCCGAACCCTGCTTCGGAATAAGGAATATCACCGGTTTGCATTGATACCCTGAAAGCATTAAATGCTTTAAGAAACAGAGCCAGCCCTTTGTAAGAATTTTCTGTAATACTTCCTGCTGAGTATTCTACCATTTGTTTTAGATTTGGAAGTATTGTATAAGTTCCAAAACTACAAGTACCAATCTTATTGTATTGTTCGTTTAAAGCAGAAGATTCTACATATCCAACATATTTAGGCAGTGCCTGAAGGGTTATATATGCCTTGCTGTCACCTCCTTGCTTAAGTGTTGATATAAGAGCTCCTGTGGCGAGCATGGCTGGTGTAGCCATTGTAGATTTGTCCGGGTTTGTGTTCATCTCCTCAAATTTGCTGCAAGAATCAGCAAAAATCAGTATAAACAACATTGACCATATATATATTCTTTTCATTGCTTATATTAGAATTAGAAGTTAAGTTTAATATTAAAACCCAGATAGCGTAAAGATGGGTCATTAAAGTTGTCTGAACCTCCGTCAGGGTCAGAATACTTGAAATCTTTAGCCCAGAAAAACAGGTTTTGTCCTACAAAAGATACTGATGCACCTTTTGCACCAAATGTAGAATATGCCGACTTTGGCAGGTTGTATGTAAGAGATAGCTCTCTGAGTTTAATAAATGTTGTAGAGTATATATCGGCAGGACGACCAGACCCACCCCATGCGATACCGGCATGAATTCTGTTTACATAATCTTTATAGGTAATAGCTATATCGTTTGGCGCAAAAGTTCTTGTGTCGCTTGTAATGTTCCCGTAAACATCATAAGCAACTGTTCCTGAAACAACTTTTACCCCTTGTCCGATAAAGTTTTTTGAACCCGGTGTTGCAACATCAAGTGCACGTGTCTCTGTTAGTGATTCAGGATGGTTACCCGAATTCCATAAATAACTTTCTGTCATAGAGTTTGTTAATCCTCCCACTCTACCATCAAATGATAAACTTAAAGAGAAGTTTTTATAGCTTACTGTAGAGTTTACACCCCAAACCCAATCCGGATCGAACCAACCGAAGTTAGATGTATAACTTGCATATTGTACAACACCGTTAGAGTAAATAATATTACCCGACGGGTCACGCAAATAATCGTTCAGAACATACGCATCTACTCTTTCACCTTCTTTCACCCAAGGTTTATCAGTTGAATATTTTGGATCGAGCTTATTGTAGTATCTGGCATAAGTGGACCAGTTTGCACCTATGTCCACTCTCCAGTCCGTTGTCAATAAAGGAGTTCCTGAAACTGATACCTCCCAGCCTCTGCGTGATATCTCTTCGTCAATATTAAGATAGCTGGTTACATAACCTGTTGATGGAGAGATTGCTGCACTTTTTAGAAAGTCGTACATCAGTTTATCATAGTATGAAACGTCTACCATCAGGCGGTTGTTCCAAAGGATTAACTGTGTTCCCACTTCGAATGTGGTTGCTGCTTGTGGAAGCACATCTGTAGCTACCAGTGAGTTTGGAAGATACGCAGATGCTAATGAGCCCCAGGCTGAGTTTGTTACAGAATATACGCTGTTTGTTGCATAAACATCCGGTGGCGTTTTAGACATTGTCCAGGAACCTCTTAGTTTCCACATAGACAACCAGTCAAATTTCTTGGGAAGAAGCTCAGAAACAATGAAACTACCGGAAACTGATGGATATAAATAAGATCGGGTATCAGAAGGTAGTGTTGAACTCCAGTCATTTCTGAGGGTTCCCTCTACATATACCATTCTGTCCCAAGAGAAGGCCAACCTTCCGTATAAACTGTTTACTTGTTGCTTAGATAAAGTAGAGGTAACATTTGGTTTGTCCACAGAAGCTTTAAGTGAGAAAAATGCAGGAATTGAAATACCATTGACAGTGTTTGCTGCCATTGCATCATCCTGACGGAAGAAAATCGTTCCCCCTACCAGACCATCCACTGTTAATTTATCCCAAGTTTTTTCTCCCGATATAATCAAATCATTATTTATACTGTAACCAGAATTTCTTCCTGTTGCGTAAGCCCCGTCCAAACTGCCGTACCATCCGCCGTTAGGCCCTGTATTACCTGAAGAGACATAAGAGTCCTTAGAAATTTTAACGTCCTGTCTGTCGGCATAAAAGTCCAAACCTGAACGCAAACTGGCCTTAAGCCAAGGCGTGAATTCGTAGCTTGCACTTGCAGTAGCATTGAAAATATCACGGTTAATTATATTCAGTTTTTCATATTGAGAAAAATATGGATTATTATGACTGGTTGTTAAATTTCCTCCCTGACGTGTATTGTTCTGGTATGTGAAATTTTGTTTTTCATTTTTAATAGTCCAGTAATCTTTATAGTCAAGAATATTGTAGTCAGGAGCAGTCCAAATTAATAATGAATACATTGGGTCATAGTTTGTATAACCGTTGAAACCAATATTCGGAGAAGATTGTTTGTAGTATGCTACGTTTGAACTGAATTTAAATTTATCCAGGTTTATATCACCGCCAATTTGATAGTTATATTTATCGAGTGTATTGTTTGGATATTGACCTTTTGTTTTTACCCATGAAACAGAAGATCTTACAGAAGAGTATTTACCCTGATAAGATAAACTGACATTGTTGTTGGTTATATAACTCTGCTCCAGGAAGTTTTTGAAGTTATCCTTTCCAACAGGAAGGTATGCATAGGTTCTGTACTCTTTGGCTACAGGATCCCATTGATATTGGTCGCTTCCGTCAATTTTTCTTCCCCAGGCCTGATCCAGATTATACGAATAAACGCCCGAAGTTTGTCCACGACCATATACTCCTTGCTTTTCCGGAATGGCAAGAAATCCGGCATCAAACATAGTATTACTGTTAATAGAGATTTGAATTCCCTGCTCTTTGCTACCTTGTTTTGTAGTAACCATAACTGCACCGCTTGCACCACGGTATCCGTAAAGGGCAGATGCTGTTGCACCTTTCAAGATACTTACCGACTCAATATCGTCGGCAGAAATATCTCTTAGTGTCATATTCCCATAAGGAACCCCGTCAATAACCAATAACGGATTTTCTCCCCTTATTGAAAGATTAGGTGCAGTAGCAAAATCTGTTGAGTTTTTCACCAATAAACCGGCAACTTTACCTGTAAGAGATGACCCCACATCAACACCTTTGACGGCTATCAGTTTGTCGCTGCTGACATTCTGAACTGAGTAACCGAGTGCTTTTTCTGAACGTTTTATACCAAGTGCCGTAACAACTACAGCATCAATTATAGTTGCATCCGGAGATAAGACAACTTTAACTGGATTAGTGTTCTCGACGGTAACATCCTGAGTTGACATCCCTATAAAAGATACAGAAAGCACAGTACCTGTTTTTGGGATAGTGATTTCGAATGCTCCGTTAATGTCTGTTGAAGTACCGATTTTAGTACCCTTAATTAAGACAGTCGCTCCAATAACCGGAAGATTGTCTTCTGAACTTATAACACTACCCTTAACACGAAATTCCTGTGCAAACACAGAAGAGGAGATTAGGAGTAATGCTATGACCAGAATGTAAAATCTGTTCATGATTTTTGTTTTTGTTTAGAGTTTTTAATAAAATTTTTGTAGTTTTTCTGAATATAAAGTTTAACAAATAAATAATATATACCTTATATAGTACCATTACAAAAATATTACAACAAATAAGAGTGTTATTAAAACACCTTTACATCTACAATATTCCAGGTTTTTAAATATTTGTCTTTATGGCGATTACCCTAAATAGAGAACCTTACAAAAAAGTAGTTAATACTCAATGTTATATTTTTCCTATCAATTCTGTTAAAGAAACATCAGCAGATATTCCCAAATTCCTTCTTAACCTGTGTCGGGCAGTTTCTACACTGGTTGGCGATATATTCATAAGAACAGCAATCTCCTTAGATGATAGTCTGAGTTTAATATATGCACATATTTTAAGGTCGTTGTTTGTCAGTGCAGGGTACTGTTGCATTAACTTGTCAAAAAATCCGTCGTAAACATTGTTGAAGTACTTTTCAAAAACTTTCCAGCTGTTATCATTTCTTCTGCTCGATGTTATCTTGCGTAATACAGAACGGAGTTTACTTTTAATTAATGCGTCATTGGTTTGAATTTCCAGTATTTCTGCCTGAATTTCGTTAAGCATATTGTTAATATGAATATCATTCATGGCAATACTTGTCAGCTTTTTGTCCCTCTCATGAACTTCTAATGCAAGCAGCTCATTCTCATGCTTGATTCTCTCTCTTTCAATAACCTCCTCTTGTCGTTTAAGAAGCCTCACGTGTAATGCCTTTATTCTTCTACTTATTATTGCTCTTATAAAATATATTAAAAAGGCAAAAGCAAGAAGCAGCAAAATAAGGAACCAAATAGTAGATGTAAATGACTTTTTAATATCAAAATTGATTTTTTGCTCTTCTAAATTGTAGAAAATCCCTCTCAATTTTAATGAATGGGCACCCTCTTCTAAATATGCAAACTTTAGGGGGTCTGAAATTGAAAAACTCTTCCATGGCGAGTCATCAATAGAATATTCAATCTGATATGTTCCCGGAAACCCGGTGAAGAAGAATTTCAGATCCACAATATTGTTAGGAAATTCTATCTGTTTAGTTGGATCCTGAACACTTGAGTGCTTAACGACTCCTCGCTGGGAATACTCAATTTTGTTAAGATCCAATTTATATGAGTGTTGCGGAGGTGCGGAGAACAAGTCATAAAATGCCACTCCGTTTGCAAAACCAAAGGATATTTGACCGTCGCTATCTTTCTGGAATCGTCTGAACCCTACAGGTATCATTTGCCCCCTTATACTGGGGAAAATATCCGATACCTTTACAAACTTATCATTTATTCTTTCTACTCTTGATATTCCGGCATCCGAGGCAAAGAGGAAAGTGTTGCCCGATTGAATAACTGCATCTGTGTTTCCTCCCAGTAATTGAAAAAGTTGAGAAAAATATGGGCTTTTTACTATCGAATCTTTATCTATGTCGTAGTTAAAACAGTCCTGCCCGACATTAAATACAACCTCGTTATCTATAATATTTGCACCAATCCACTTGTCTTTTGAATCAATCTTATAAAGTAAATTCTTTTTAACCACCCGCTTATCCTTGTCAATCACCAACCTTCTAACCTGCCCGCTCATTCCGTTTATCCACATATTGCCATACTTGTCAACCAGACCCCTATTGAAATAACCGGTGTAATTATCCAAGCGATTCCTGAATGTCAGGTGTCCGTTCTTAATCTCGTAAATAGCAAAGCCGGTTTTATCGGAAACGTAGAAGATATTTGGCTCTTGGTACCATTGACTAATCATCCAGGAGTTCTCGTGGATTACTTCAAAAGAATCATCGTCGAAAAGACGGAGCAGCCCTTTATCGTGATTGACTATAATATCTTCTCCGCATTGAAGTAAATCCCAAACCTGCCCCTGAGTATTTACAATAAGTCTTGCGGCCTTATGATTTTCAACAACATAGAGGCCTTTGTTTGTACCTACCAATAATTTGTTTTTATAGGTGAGAACTGCATATACATTTCCTATTTTTTTTCCAATACTCTTGTAATATCTCTCACTTGGATTATTTGGAATTGTGGCTATTCCCCCGTCCAGCCCCAACCAGATATTCTGATAATTATCTACAGCCATGCTCAATACTGTAGTAAAATTCAAATCGTTGTTCTCGCTGAATTTCTCTGATATTTTTCCTTTAGAATCTACAATGTAAACTCCGTCGAGAACGGTTCCAACAAGAAAAGAGTCATCTCCTAAAGAACAGACTGAGAAAACACGATGCTCCTTTAAAATTGAATTTAATTCAGAATTGATTGGCTCAAACCTGTTGTTACGTAGAACCTGAATACCCTTGTTCTCTGTAAAGAAGAATAAATCTCCTTTTACATTTATGATATTTACCACCCTGTCAGACATTTCTAAACCTATGGGAGAGAGATTCTCCTCACTAATTACATAAAATTTATTGTCAATCTGAGCGTAAAGAACCCCACTAACATTATGAATATAGCCGATGTTCCGGTTGATAACTATCGCGACTATCTTGTTATCTGCAGGGTTAAATTTGTAAATGCTTTCATGGGTCTGTAAATAGAAGTATCCGTTTATGGGTATTATTCGCCAAAAGACATTTCCGTTTGTAACATTGTTTGTCTGAAACAAAGTCGTAAAATAAAAATCGCCAATCGCATCTTTCTGCCAGTAACCGAATATATTATCTCCGGCACAATAGAGCCTTTTAGAAACGGGATCATAGCTGAGAGATCTTAGATAAAAACTCTTGCCTGGATTATATGAACTCCAACGAACTCCATCCCAAACAGAGAGGGTGAAACCAGTAGCAAAATAAACATACCCGTCTCCACCTACCTCAACGGTCCACACCTGGGGACCTCCCATATAAGCTGACGGACTTATATTCTCTACATATTTATTAGCTTCAAACAGATTTACTGCAGAATTTGCCAACCCGTTAAACAAGAAAAGCAAGCCTAGCAGAAAAGTTTTTATGTTGATTTTCATATTATTACAAAAAGAAAATAGCAAAAAAGTCTTTTACTTTAAACAAAGATAATAAATATACTCCACTAAAATTTGGATAAGCAATTTATCTTATCTAATATTGTTTATAATTAAAAAAAATGAAAACAACAACCGAATCTACTGTCAACTACAGAGTTCCGCTTGTAATTATGACCTCACTGTTTTTCATGTGGGGTTTTATTACGTGTATGAACGACATTTTAATCCCTTACTTAAAGGGTGTTTTTGAGCTTAGCCACTTTGAGGCGATGTTAGTTCAGTTTGCTTTTTTTGGCGCATATTTTATAGGTTCGCTGTTGTATTTTATATATTCAGCCCTTAAAGGTGACCCTATCAATAAGATAGGCTATCAAAATGGATTAGTTGCCGGTTTAATTATATCTGCAATTGGGTGTGCCCTTTTCTTTCCCGCAGCCGAGTTTGTGTCTTTTCCTCTTTTTCTGTCGGCCCTTTTTATATTAGGCTTAGGATTTACTCTGCTTCAAATATCTGCAAATCCATACGTTGCAATTCTGGGAACTCCCGAAAGTGCTTCCGGGAGACTAAATCTTTCTCAGGCCTTCAACTCTTTGGGAACAACAATTGCTCCAATTATTGGAGGATATATGATATTTAAATATTTCGTTGGTGCTGAATACACCGGTGCCGATTCCGTTAAAATTCCATATCTTATTTTTGCTGCAATTTTTGTTTTGCTGGCCATATTCTTTAAAATAATCCACCTTCCCGTTTTTACAAATCACGACGAAATTTCTAAAGGGCTTGGGGTTCTTAAGCATAAACCTTTGCGTTACGGAATGGGGGCAATTTTCATGTATGTAGGAGCAGAAGTATGTATAGGGAGCATTCTTATAAGTTATCTTAAACTTAAAGAGGTTGCCGGGCTTGACGATAACCACGCCAGTACATTTGTTGCTTTCTACTGGGGGGGACTTATGATTGGCAGATTTATAGGTGGTATAACTCTTAGCACTTTCAAAAACAACACTGTAAAATGGGCTCTTATTTTTGTTACTGCAATTACTTCCACTCTTTTAATTATGTCAATAGCACACTATAAAAACGGAATATCGTTTATGGAGATGTCGCCTTATGCCGGATTTGTAGTACTTCAAATATTGGGATTCATCCTCGGGAGAAATAAACCGGCCAGAACCCTGTTGGTTTTCTCTCTTGTAATTATCACGCTTTTACTTGTTACAATGACCAATATTGGAGTTGTTGCCATGTGGGCAGTAATTGCTGCCGGTCTGTTTAACTCAATAATGTGGTCTAACATCTTTACCCTTGCAATTAAAGATCTTGGAGAAAAGACTTCGCAAGGCTCTTCTCTTCTAATAATGATGGTTGTTGGTGGTGCACTGCTTCCTCTTTTCCAAGGTTATCTTGCAGACAAGATTGGCATTCAAATGTCATTTATTGTTCCGCTAATCGGTTACGCCTATATTAGCTTCTATAGTATTTGGGGATATAAAAATTTTCCGAAAATACTCCGCCGCAGTATGCGGTAACTATCACTTAATCTGTAATTTACACACAAATAAATGCCTCATACTGCGGCGGAGTTTATGCATTGACACTTTGCGCATTGTGTATCTAATTGATTTCCAGACCTATTTTCAAGTATTTGTATATCATTGGAAATGAATTGTGTACGTATTGGCCTGTTAATCTAATATTTACTAACAGCTCTGGCAAAGCTGTTAGTAAATGCCTAATCTGCAGCTATAGATAAAACCATGTGTCGGCAAGATTTGCCGGACATGCGGGAAACTTCAACGGAGATTTTAAGCCTTTTTTTCACGTAAAATGGTAATTAGAATGCCGATTAAAAATGTCAATGTTACCCATATCCAGAAACGTGGCTGTGTTACATTTTTTTGCATAGTCAATGTTGGCATGATTGAAATGAAAGAATTAGCAAGGCCATGAGCATAAAGTCCTGAAAATGGTCTGTTGCCTGAGATTTTTCGAATCCAGGAAAGAATGAATGAATATCCAACCATCAGGAGAATAAAGCCTCCGAAATTCATATAAGTTTGACTTGTACCTGTTATGAACCATACCGGGATATGCCAGAAAGCCCAAATGATCCCTAAAATTATATTTGCTAACCATATTCCGAATTTATTTTCAAGAATAGGGAGAGCATATCCTCGCCAGCCAAATTCTTCCTGACCGCCACCAAGAAAGATCATAAATATTAAACAAGGAATATAAATCCAGATAGACGGTAATAACATTGATAATCGTTTTTCGCCAAATAATTCGGGGAAGAACCAGGCAATAAATGTACTGCCGCCAAAAATTATTATTGGAATAGTATAAGCTTTCCAACCTAAATTGAAGTCAAGAAAACTTTGCAGGTATTTTTTTATAAAACCTTTTCCTTTTTCCTGATGTAAAACAAAAAGTGCACCTGCGAGTGGCCCAAAAGCTCCTAGCATAATTACAGGAAATGTCAGGAATGATAATAGCCTATCTGAAACAGTAATGATTTTGTAGCTGCATAGGACCAGTGGAGTCCAAAGGATCCATGACCAAATAAATGTCATTAAGAAAAAACGCAAAGGGAAACGAACATTATTATTCATAATTCATTTTTTAATTTCGTCATCTAAATTACTCACATCACATTGGCTTCAAATTCCTATTTAGTCTGTCGATAATCTTTTCTAACCGGGTGCGACGGGTTTGGTCAGATTTTGCATCAAGATAAAATCCTGTATATGTACGCTGTACCGAATGAGACATAGCCAGAAAATTGCTATAAGCCGGCTCATACTGTTGCATGATTTCCTTAAACAGATGTATATGTTCATCGTCAATAAGGATACGTTTAGCATTATCCCAAAAACCATTTTCCCTTGCGCGTTCTATGGCTTCTAAACCCGGCTTGGTCATAATGCCCTTTTCTATAAGTGTTTGTGCAAGCTCCTTGTTTATAACAGACCATTTGCTTTTTGGTAAACGTGGCGCAAAATACTTTTTGTAAGAATTATCGTCAAGAGATTGCATTTGTCCATCTATCCATCCGTGACAAAGTGCCTCTTCCAATGCATCGGCAGCAGATAGCGTGACAATTTTTCCTTTTTTACCAAAGAGTAACCAAATGCCATCGCTCTCTGTTCCATACCTGCCAAGCCATTCCCGGAAGGCTTGTCTATCGGTGAATGTCAATATTTTATCCATAAGCAGTCTAAAATGTATAAAAGTGCAGTTAATCAACAGAGGGTTTAGTCAGCGACCAGTGGCTGTGGACTATTTTCCACTTGTTGTTGTCTTCCAGCCTATACACCTCTGTGCAATTCTCTTTCCAGAGCATTTCACCTGAGTATGAGTGCAGATTGTAGGTCAGAACTGCCATAGTATCGGTTTGTTGAACAACGGGATTTATCATTTCGAACTTATCCATTTTTACCTTTCCACGCATGCTTTCATACAACTCCTTTATCTTGTCCCAGCCGTCAAGCCGCCTTTCAATAGCAGGGTCGAAATAAGTAAAGTCCCTCGAATAAAGGTCGAGATAGGGAGAGGGATCGCCATTGTGCCATGCTTCAAGAGCATCAGTCTCTAAAGCTATAATTGTTTCACTAATAGTAAGTTTGTCCATTTAACTTGAAGATTGATTTAAGGGTGATTACCACTTTGCATTGAGAAAATCATTTGGGTTGTATATTGTTGCGGGTATGCTGCAGCCAGGTGAAATGTCAAAGTACTTTTCGACCATGTTTAATTCCCCTTGGTTGGAGTAGAATTTAATAACTGTTGCTACGGGATAACCGTTGATATTTTCGTATTTGGCAAACTCAACCTCTCTGGAGTTTTCACCAGTCGTGCGACGCATTTTTAGGAAAAGGAGTGTCTCCTTGTCAACCCAAAAACAAATACTTGATGTATCCCCAACAACCCATGCGTCGCGCCCCATACATTGATCATCGGCAATAATACTGAGGTTGTACCCACATTTTTCGGCACGTTTGGCAGTTGTTTCGGGAGGGACATTGTTTATGTCCAACCCAAGTACAACTAAATCATGAATGCGATACTTTGTTGACTGGAGATTCCCGTCCTGATAGGTATAGAGGCTATCGTTTGTAAACAAATAGCCATTGCCGCTGTTCCAATTATTGAATTTAAGTATCAGATTACCGGGTGATTTATAGGCTTCTAGCCAGACATCGGTTGCCACAATGCTGTCGTTTTTGTAGTACAGAACCTCTTGCGAGAAACAAAGGGTTTGATACCAGTTTGATTTGTTTGCGTTGTGCATTTGCTCAATTAACCGGTACCCATCTAGCGGCTGTTGAGCGAAAGAGGGCAACGTGTATAGCAGGCTAAGAACTATTAGTGTTTTTATCATGTTGTTGGGTTTTGGTATTATGATGATTTCCGGATTGCCAGCTCTAACTCTTGAATTCGTCTACTATTTATTATTTTCTGATAATAATCGTCTGATGTCGGAATTTTTTTGTCGCGTATCAAATAAAGATTCTCTAAGTTGAGTTTCCATCTTTCAATTACTGCCTCAGTTACTTTGAAGTTATTGCATGGAACAAAAAGCCTTTTTGGTATCACAGGCTCAAACCCACGATCCTTTAATTGTCTTCTAATTTGAGGTATGTGGTCACTGCCAATTACAAATACAATTCTGCGTGCATTTTTTGCAGCAATTAAACCATTCTCAACAATTCGCCGGTTACGTTCATGCCAATTCCCATGAGCTATTTCAGTAATAGGATTGGCACCAATGATTTTCTCAAATACAGAATCTACAATAGCAATGTTTAACTCGCTATGAATTCCATCATATATTGATTGACTATAAGACTCCTTCATCCTGGCAAAATAAGTGCTTCCAAATGATGAGACTTGTTCCATAACCGATTTGGGGTATAAGCTATCTGCTTTTGATTGGGTAGCATAATCAAGGCGCCAGTCAACCGGCACAAAGCGATAATTTAATACAGGTGCCATTTCTGCAAGATATGCTGCTTCAGGCGGGAAGTATCCCTCGGTGATCTGTCCGAATGCCTCGGGTACTATTTCTCCACAAACAAAATCTGGTTTTAAGGCGCTAATTTGAGCCAGAAGATCAATTACAGAATAATTGTAGTCTGGATTAAAGTGCATCGAGTGAATTGTACCTACTATGAATATCTCAGGTTTTGATTTTTTTCCATTTTGTCCATTTTCTTGCGAGAAAAAGGTAGAACCCCATAAACCAAGGATGAAAAAAAGAAATTTTAATGACATACGTTTTATTGTTTAATTTATCGAAAGAGTGTTTCCATAGGACAAAGTTATGCTGTTGACAAAAGAGATTTATGAACCCGGATTCATAAATTTTGATGAAGTATTTTTCTTTTGATTCTGCAGAGTGCCTGAGGTGTCACACCTACATATGATGCAATATAATATTGTGGAATGCGCTGCAACATCTCCTTGTATTGGTTTACAAATTTCAAATATCTTCGTTCTGGACCTTCTGAATAAAAGGTAGCAAGATGGTTGACCGCTCCCAGAAACAGTTGCTCTATGGCAAGTCTGCCAAACCTTTCGCCATTGGTGATTTCTTTGTAAAAAACCTGCAAATTATCGTAAGTAATAGAAAAAACAGTGGTGGCTTCAATAGCAGAAATGTTAAATTTTGTAGGTGTCCTTTTTAAAAAACTCTCTAAATCGGTACAGAAAACACCTTCATCCCTGAAAACAAAACTCCTATCCTCTCCATTGATAAGCAAGGAAAATCTAACGATACCAGTGGCTATAAAATACAATTTTTGACAATGGTTCCCCTCCTTTAAAATTAATTCGTTTCTATTGAAATACTCCCGCACAAACAATCTGCTAATGAGATCTTCATCAGCCTCATTAAGAGTGATGTAATCCTTTATCCTTAAAACAAGAAAATCGAAGTCTGAAAAGGATGCTTTCATAACAATGAGTTGTAAGCCGTTTATTTTATTTTGTATTTCTCAACAAGTTTTTTTGCTTCATTGCTTTGTGGATAACAAGTTGAATAATAGTCATCGGTTAAATGTATCATCAAGTATCTGGAATAATTGTTCTCTTGGGTTAGTTCTATTACCAATATTGTTTGAAACTGCTTTGTAATAATCAATCATAACCATTGTTACGGCTGGCATTTTTATTTAGAATCTAACAAGTCATTCAAACTAATTATTTTACTGCCATTTTTTTCGTAATAATTCAGCATTTCGTCAATTTTCCTTTTATCATAACTCGTAATACAATCTGATAAAACTGTTACTTTATAGTTTTCCTTGCACATATTAAATACGGTTGATTTCACGCAGGCAATGGCGTCTGCTCCTGTAATGTAAAATTCGCTTATTTCGTTTTTCTTGATGAAGTCAGCAAAATCTTGGCTGGTCAATGCGTTGCCTTTGGATTTTTCAAAAATGTTTTTGGAAACCAATTTCATGTCCGAAACTAATTCAGAACCACGAGTATTAGGTTTGAAAGTCCTTGTGCCATCAGATAAGTTATAATGCCTTATGTAAACAACATGAATTTCATTTTCCACTGCCCAATCTATAGACCGATTAATATTGTCAATGATTTCTTTGTAGTTTTTGGTAATGTCATTTTGAATGTCAATTACCACTAAAGACTTTTTCTGCATGGGATTTCCCTCTTTTATTGTTATTTTTTAATTCTAAATACAATATATTCTGTCGAATCAGGTTTCCCTGGAGAAATCCTGAGTTCGCTATAGTCATTGTCAAACTCCATAATCGTAGAAACAAAAGTATTGCTATTGCAGATAGGTTTTTTAGAAAGTGCATCCTTAATAGTCATCAAACTAATGTGCTTATTATTTAATATTAAGTTCTTTATTGATTCTAATCTTGGGTCCGGGAAACTTATAGATTCAGGAATTGAACCATACAATGCTTTTAAATTAGACAAATAAGCTGGATGATATGAATTATTTGTAAGTGGTCTATTTGCATGAAAAGTATAGTCTTTTGTTGAATCAGGCCAATATTCCGTAAGCAAGTCAGAAGCACATTCCAACGATATTATATCATGATTTGAGCCAACAATATAATTCTGACCTGAGGCATGTTTAACAGTTTTTATAAAATTCACAGCCTCTTCAAACGATTTTTTTTCTAAAACTCCTCTTACAATGCAGCAGACAGGCAATCCATTAAGTGAACTCTTTAAGTCAGATAAAGAATTTACTGAAATACCAATTCGTTTGTTTAGTCCATTTGCTCCAATGTATCCGGCAAAAGTAGTCACTAGCTTTCTCGAATCTGTATTTTTTACCTTTATGTCCAATAGAATTTCAAAACCATGATAAAATGGAGTAATGTCAATATTTTGAGCAATATAATTTGAACTTCCATCTTTTTTGTAATTGTTTATCCCAACAGACGTACAATGATGTGGTATATTTATCAATCGTGCATTTGTCCATATCTCATCAATGAGCTGAAACGCAAAAATGGTATTAAAATCTACTCCGGAACCGTCACTAATACCTTTAATCTCTTCCAATAAGTCCGGAGTCCATTTTTTTATAGAAGGAATATAATCCGTCGAGCTGAGAAATACTTTAATAAATACGTCTGCGGATATTTGATAGTTTTTTTCAATATCTTTTTTCCATAATCCAACAAGTTCATGAATCCTGCTTTTCATAATCTGTCCGTGTTGAAATCCATTTTCATACGGAGTGCCATTTAAATGAAGAATTGGCAAATTTGAATACGTTGTATCAAGGATTATATTTTCCTGCGTGTCACTTTCTATAATCTCTGATGAAATGAAAAAGAGTGATACTGTAATGGTCAAAATGATTATGAGTATACTTTTCACTTGTTTAATTTCTAATAGCAATTTTAACCCTAAAACTCCCGCAAATACATCTTGTTTACCCACCAACTATTTAGTGCAATTTTGGCCCAGCCGGCTTCTTCCTCCAGAACGAAAACCTGATCGTCTTTGGCGAGCTTGCTTACAATAGGATAATTGGTGCCCGGCCCGAACCTTACGTTCAATGAACTGGCATCTACGATGAATCGTTTGGCTTCAATGGTAAAACTTCCCGACACCCAATGACTTGCAGAATTGGAAATCTTGAGCCAACCATCAGATTCGGCATAGACCCTCAGTACGGCCCCAAGTTGAACCGGGTCCCTCCCGGGAGCCAAACTGTTTGAAGCCCCGGGGCCAACCCTAACATTCAATGAATCTGCATAAACAACCGCATATCTTAGGAGATTAGTATCAACAGTAATGGGCTGATGCCCTGCAATAGCTTGGTTTACCAGAGGCAAGAAATTGGCTTCGCAATTCACCACCTTGTTCCCACCGAAAAAATTGGTACCCGGGCACGATTTGTTGCCTCCTGCACCATCGTTGCGAAAACCATCGGACAACCTAAACCAGTGGTGATAGACTATTGAGTTGGAATTCACCACAAGGTTAAACTTCTTGCACAAAGCAGCGGTTACTTGAACAATAGAATCTTTCTGCTCTTGCAACATATTGTCTTGGCCAATATCAAAATTACCGAGGTTTTCAATGCAAATGGCCCCGGAATTCCTGTTTTTAATGCCCGCCGGATTGACATCCAGACTACGTCCGGTCAAAATTGCCCCATCGGGAAAAATGGTGAAATGTTGTGCTATATCGCTAAACCCATTTTGGCCAACGTGATAATTCTTCATTCCTTTCTGGAGTTCAAAATGATTGCTCCCATTGAACTCCCGATAAGAGGGCATAAATGTGTGGTGTTGCTGAATAGTAAGGATTGTTCGTCCAACCCTTTGTTCGTCGATCCAGTTTAAAAACTCGGATAAACCAATTTTTGTAAAGCCATACTTTGTTTCCATAAATAATCTGTCAATTTACTAGTACAATTCATCACAATTGCGGTTATTTTGTATAATATTATATGAAAGTATTAAAGGTAGCGTGTTTGTTTTAAAATACAAGTAAATATCTGTATTGCAGCCTGTCCTAAAATTGATCCTAACTGTTGTGTGTCGTAATTATTCATTTTTCTGTCCTTGCTTTTCAAACTTGTCAATTATTGTCAAGTCAAATACAATGCCCAATCCAACACCAATTGCATACATAAGTAGATCCCAAGGGTCAAAAGTTTTGCCCAGAAATTCAATTTTATAAAATTGTAATATTTCTACAAATGCTCCAAAAACAACAGTGAAAATTGCTCCCATAATTCGAGCTTTGGTTACTGAAATATTCTTTCTCAGTGATATTTGCAGCAATAAATAGAGATTCATAGGCAGTAGAATGTCAATTAAATAACCGCGAATAAAATGCTTGAATATTCCTTGATAATCAGGACCAATGACGAAATGCAATAGTCCAACGAATATGGATATTGCAACAATTATAAAAGTGCTTTTTTTGTTCTTCATATACTTTGAAAGATACTATTTCTTCTATTATGACACACAACGTCCGCGGGTATGAAACGTTGGAGATTGCGAGGCGCGTCTGTATCCCACGATAAGAACCACGACACGGGTACAAATGCAACCCAACCAACTAAACCCCAATGTTTTATACCCGTTGTTGTGCGTTCGTTTTTTTATGTCTCAATTACAACATTACCTTTTTTATGGCCTGTTTCTACATATGCGTGAGCATCAGCAATCTGCTCTAAAGTATAAACTCTGTCAATAATTGTCCGTAATTGGTTCTTTTCAACGAGTTCTTTTATAAAATTAAGTGCTTCTTTTTTGTTTACCGACATTGCGAAAATTACTTTCTTTTTGCAAAACCAAGCTGTCCAATAACTTTGTAAAACTCTTGAAATGCTGAACATTGTGTCGATGTATAATCCGTTTTCTACTAATACCTTTTTGCAATTACCAAATGTACTTTTACTTACAGTATCAAAAATGATGTCGTAAGATTCTTTACCTTGGGTAAAATCTTCATTTGAATAATCTATTGCTTTGTCTGCTCCGAGAGATTTTATTAATTCAATATTTTTGGAACTGCAAACTCCGGTTACTTCTGCACCAAAGTATTTTGCCAATTGAACCGCAAATGTCCCTATGCTCCCAGAAGCTCCGTTTATCAATATTTTTTGCCCAGATTTTATTTTAGCTTTCTCTTTTAAAAAGAACAAGGCGGTTGTAGCACCATCTACCATTGAAACAGCCTCTTCGAAACTAACATTTATCGGTTTTTTCGCAAGAGAACCATTGGTTGACATACATTTGTATTCAGCATAACAGCCTGTGCCAAAGCCTCGAAAACCAAATATTTCGTCACCAGTTTTCCATTCCCCAACTTCTGCTCCCACCGCCTCGATGATTCCCGAAAATTCCGTTCCTAAAATCTGGTATCGTTTTTTTGGTTTAAACAGTCCCAGAATTAATCTGCTAAATAATGTATCTGCCCTGCGCATATAGCAATCGGCATTTGTTACCGAAGTTGCTTTAATTTTTATCAATACATCATCATTTTTAGGAATTGGTTTTGCAATTTCCACCAACTCTAAAACTTCGGGAGTACCATATTTTTTATAAATTACTGCTTTCATACAATTTATGGATTTTTTTTTGTAACGTTTATTCCCTTGAACAATAGCCAGAAACCTGTTATTACCTGAAACAGACAAACGGGTATGCCCCCAATTATTTGCACAAACAATATGGATGCATAATCAGGAAAGAGAATTACGGTGGAGTCGTACACAATTACAAGTATGTAAGACACAATTCCAAAAACGGCTATTTTTTTTGAGATATATCCCGATTTTAGAAAAAGGTAAGAATAAAGCAACATACTTATACCCATGAATATACCAAGAAATGAGGTTAGAGAAATGTATTTGCCAACCAATACATCTATAAAAATTTGACTTTCACCCACTTTATGTTTTAAAACCAATAACCCGATAAAATGCCCCATAGCCAAAGCCAAGGCTAAAATTGCTTCTGCCACCCTTAATGTAAAAGCCAAAAAAGACAGGTTTTGATTGATGGTTTTCAGTAATATGTGCAAATAGAAGGCTAATGCTAAAACTATAACAGATGTTATTATTTCAATGAAAATAGCAAGTCGAAATAGCAACTCGTTGTTTTGTATTTCTAATGCAATATTACCAACAGGGGAAGCAAATTTAGATAGAATGAAAACCCAGTTTAATGTTGGTATTATTAAGCTTAAAAGAAACAAAATCCCAACAAGTTTTGATATTCTGTTTGTGGATGTAGTTGTTGATATACTCATAATTAGTTGATTAGTTGATTATTTGTTTTGTCCTAAAATCAGTTGGAGAAACACCCACCTTATTTTTAAATAACTTACTGAAGTTTTGAGGATATTCAAACCCAAGTTCAAAGGCTATTTCATTTACTGTATTGTTTGTGCTAAGCAAAAGCGTTTTCGCCCTGTCAAGCAAATGAAAATGAATATGTTCTTGTGCGTTTTTACCTGTTTCACTTTTGAGTAAATCGCTGAAATAATTGGGTGATAGATTTATTTTTTCGGCACAAAACTTTACGGAAGGAAGTCCTGAAATTTTCGATTCGTCGGAATTAAAATATTCGGTAAGGAATTGTTCAAATTGTGTAATAGTATCTTTGTTTTTATTGGCGCGTGTTATAAACTGCCTATCATAAAAACGCTTGCAGTAATTGAGTAATAACTCGAGGTTCGAAATTAAAAGTTCATGCGAATGCCTGTCAATATTTGTCTGATATTCCTTTTCTATCTGTTTTAAAATGTTAGTTAAGGTAATTTGTTCATCTGAAGAAAGATGCAATGCCTCGTTTTCATCATATTTAAAAAAAGAATATTCCGCTATTTTCTTACCCAAAGTGGAATTTCTAATAAACTCTGGATGAAAAAACAAACCCCAACCAGCTACATTATACTGCTTTTCTGCTTGGTGTATTTGTATTACTTGTTCCGGAGCAGTGCAAATCAACGCACCTTCCTTATGGTCAAAAAATTGCCTGCCATAATGAAAACTGCAATTGTTTTTGTAATTTATTGAATAAAATTCACAAACAAAACGCCCTGATTCAGGCGCGTTCTCAGTATTTATTTTAGAAAAGTCAACAACCGAGATTAAAGGATGTTTTGGCTTTTCAATACCAGCAAAATCATGTAGTTCACTTATTGACTTTACTCTGTATATTATTTCTTCATTATGCATAAAAAATCATTTTTTTTTGATATACAAAGAAATATCTTTTCTCAGTTGGTTTCAATAGTTAAATTACGGTTTGTTCTATTCAAATCACAGGTGCACGAAGGAGTCTCTTAAAATGACGCACAACGGTTTCGGGCTTTGCGTTGGTGGGCTTTTGAAACCGAAAACTGTCTGCCAGCACAAAAGATTATTTATTGCTCAAATGTTTCTATTCGCACTGTCCGCCTACTTACGCAAAACCCGTGTTATGTGCCGTTTATTTTATTCCAAACTTTTTATTCTTATAATCAATTATAATGGTATTATTGAGGAAATAAGCATTGCCTGTAATTCCCCAAATTTTCTCTTCAATATAAAACTTATCCAATTTCTTGATCTTATCATAATAGACAGTGGCCCTATTAAGTTTTTTATTTCCTAATTTAATGTCACATTTCACATTCTTGCCGTAAACCATATAGTATTCTCCCCAACTAGATATTTTTAAGGAGTCAGAAATAATTGGCTCGCCAATAGCATTTGCATTTTGCTCAGTTGTAAGTAATTCAAAAATACTGGAGCCTGTATCAAATAGTAAGTCTTGCAGTTGTCCATTAATCAGAAAAGGGACAAAGATTCTTCCATACCTTTCTTTATAACCAACGAAAGATGATTTTAGGTATTTTGATGGAAGTTTGTCAACAATACATAACTTTTTATGGCGATAGTCAATAATTAGAATTTTGTTCTTAAACAAGTCGGGTGCAATTGTGCCAATATGTTTTACAGTGGGTGTTTTAATAGAATCGGAAGTCAAACTGTCTCCATAATTCTTAAATAGGCCAACTTGAATTTTTTGGAATACCACATTGCCAAGTTTCAGGTCAACGTTTTTAAGCATATAGTTCTTTTGACTTTGTATCCAAAAAACAAGGTTTGTGTCAAGTTTAGCCTGTAAAAATTGGTGTTTGTCAAGATAAGGCCTGATAGTATTCCCATAGAAATTGGTAGTAACTGCTCCTAGGTCTAATTGCATTTCAAACTTGTAAGGAAGATTCTCAATACCTACTGGAACTGTCATTGCTAATTTGTCAAAATATTTACCAGCAACGCTGTCACCAACCCATTTAAACGGGATCCAATTTTGCTTTTGAGCAGACAGTGTGTTTGTTATTAAAAAAAGTGTTACAACTAAAGCTAATTTAATACTTTTCATATTTTTGAGTTTTTTAATGGCACATAACGTTCTTATATGTGTATAAAATATACATCAAGCCCTCTGTAACCCGAGGCTTTATGGTGCTTTTATATATTATTCCTTTAATAAATCGTATGCGAAATGTGGTTTGGAATCTAAAGCTGGTCTCAATTCATTTCAAACCGACTGAATTTCCTCCCGTAATCTTTTGGCATTCAAATATAAATAAAATATTATTCACTAATAAATGAAAATAATATATTTTTTGGAAATTATTTCTTGATCCCTATTTGCTGATATCTTTTTTCGAGAAGTTCTTTGTAAGCATTCATCATATCGGCAGATAGAAATGACCGGTCGATCCATGCTGTAGCTTTAGGAGTATCCCTTTCAATTCGCTTAAAGACTCCGTTTATCTGCTTATCGGTTAAGCCTAATCCCTCTCCTAGTTGTACAAAATGCTCCCTTTTCAACTTCTTTTTCTTACCAGACAAAGTAAGAGCAAGCTCTTCCTCATCGTCAGGATTTAGAATTGAGACATTCAACAAATCATAAGCAGGAGATAACACCCAACCAGAAGGACTCTCAATCATAGAGAAATTCTTCAGGTGCATATCGTTATTTCCTGTAAGAAAGGAGAATAACGCCAATTCAAAATAAAAGATCTTATCGAGTAATGTGTTGTCGGAATATTCATTTATTGCCTTTCCAACCTTCTCCATAGAGCTTTTATACTTGTCAAATGCCTCAGTTATCTGAAACATATCAATCATATGAATCTTCTCACCAGTTTCTTTCCTGTCGACGCGTTTGGTTATGTATGATAGTTCTCCCGATGCCAGTCTGATCAAAGAAGATAGTACCACCCGAATACCGAAAGCTTCAGCCATTCGCATGGTCAGATGTTCATTTTGAGGCATTTCTGGAAAGCTATCAGAAGGGGGTTTAAAAATGTACTGCCCACCTAAAGCACCAACAACCGTAAGTCGCGAATCCGATTTCCCCTTTGCTTTTTTCACTAATGACATCGACAGTTTCGCCTGTACACCTGGTACCGCAATACTCCGTTCCACCACATGCTTCGCAAGTTCATCCATTTGATCCAACGAATATTCAATTACAGGAGGTACCGGGGTGCCAAAGAATTCCAAAGAACATTTCTCATGAAAATCATGACCCGCCCCTACAGGTTCGTAACAATACAAGCATCTATTCTCCATCTGTTTCTAATATTGGTTGAACACTTACAGCACCTATGCAATTTTGACAACATGCCAGTAATAATCCCATTCGATCACTCTTGTTGATTTTCCAGCTTTTTGAAGCGATATTTAATAACCATCCCTCCGGAATCAAACCTTCAAAGAATGGGAAGAGTCGGTTTTCTGCATATGGATTATTGCTTACAGGCATTGTGAATGTTATGAAATCTTTGGGATGATCTTTCACATATTGATTATCGTACTGAAAAACATATACACCTTCATCTGTCTCGGTTATAATACCGGCCAGATAATTTTTATAGTATACTTTCCCCTGTCTCATTCACTCAACTCTTTACTGTTCACAGGAGCCAATACATGTCCGAACATGTTCAGGATCAAGTTCACCTTGTCCAAATTCATATTCGTTTTACCCTGTTCAATTTTACGAACCACAGTCAATGCGACGCCAGCACGTTCAGCGAACTCTTCCTGAGTAAGATTTACCTCTTTTCTACGATCTTTAACAAACTCTGCCAATTGTTTCATTATATGCTTTTAAATATAATTATTTACAAATATATAAAATTATATGCAATTAAGTATAATTTAGCATAAATGTTTGTTTTTATATTTTTTTACATATAAAATAGAGGGCACATTTTGTAAAAGATGATAATTACAGTAATTTTTTTAAATCCCCGACAGTTTTTTCTAATAATTTTGGCACTCTTCCTTCTTCGATATCCTTATAACTAACACTCTGTGCATTGTTTACGTCAATTGCAAAACAATAGGATGTATTAATAAAAAATCTTTAGAGAAATGTTTTATCAAATAACGATATAAAACATCTACAAACATTCCCAACTCCCCTTTTTCGAATCCATCTAATTGTGCAATAAACCAAACCGCTCCAATTTCTTTCCTACTATTTATCGAGAATGTAAAAACAAGATCTGGTTTAGCCTGTATTGGCAATCCTTTAATCTCAAGTATAGACTTTGATATTGGTTTTTTTTGATATGTCAATTTTACATTGGGTTTTATCTCTTCAAAGTCAAAATCTTTAAAACTATATAAAACATCTGCGTTACGTTGAAATTGATCTTTTATTCTTTTATCTCCTGTAGCTCTAATTTTATCGTTTAGCAAATCAATTTTTTCGTCAAGAAGTTCAACATTATCATATTTAAATACATTTACGATTGCACTTAAACAGCTTATCCAATAATCACCACCCGAGGAGTCAATAGTATCTAACTTGTTATCTGATTTTAAATTACTAGCAAGAGTAATCCTTGACCGTTCAGATTTTCTTCGAAATTTAACCAACTCTTTAATTCTTATTTTCTCCATATGTTTCAGGTTTTTTAGATGATTAAACGTGTATTTATTTTATATCAATTTATTTTGGTTTATGAATTCTTTCTTGTAGAGTGAAACCGCTATGGGAGCGGTGGTACAGCTCGTTTAAATGGGCAGAAATTTCTGTTAAAGGGTGTTTTTTATTCACTCTTGATAATCACAGGTGGATCAGCATTAAATCCTGTGCAGTAAGCTTGAATTCCCATTTTTCCAACTGCAGATAACAATATTGCTACTGCTGGTGATAATAATGCTGGTGCAAAACCAAGTGTTGCACCAATGGCCCCAGAGATAACAGAAATATAAATTGCATTTATAACCTTTGATTCAGCTTTAAGTTGTTTTCTGAAGCTCTCATAGTCAGGATGCCCACAAACAAATTTCTTAAACTCAGTTTTAAAGTTTTCAAAGAAAGGCTGTGAGGGTTGTTGTTTTCCACCAAATTGAGCGATATTTGACGGACCATTAGCTGTGATCCAAATCTCAGCAGCTTTTTCTTCTCCATGTTTTTGTATTAATATTTCAATACTATTTCTTTGATATGGCCTCAATACAGCCAACCAGTTATCTAATGAGATATTTTCAAGATTTTTCATAACATGTCATTTATATATTCTGCGGAAATGCACTGAGTTGTTTGATTCAATTCATTTGGATTTATTCCAGCGATTATAACCCCGCTTTGACTTGCATAAGTACCTAATAAAACTCCAACAATTTTATTTATTCTAGGTGAGAAAATCAATGAACCTGATTGTCCAGGTCTAGCTTGTGTATTAATTACAGCATGCTTAGACCTTATACCTTCTGTTTCAAGTAAGATTTTTGCACCAATTTCTGTTTCTTGGAACGTAAGTACTCTTCGACCTTCTATACAATGAGGAAAGCCAAAGATTCCAATCTTTTCGCCTACTTTAATTTCATCGAAAGAACCTAAAATAGGTAATACACCGTCAAATGTAATATTAGCTTTTACAATACATAAATCTTTTAATGGATCAATATCAATCACGTTAATTGGTATTGGGAAACAACGGTTATCTGAAGTATCCTGATATTGATTTATATCAGCAATATGCGGAGCCAGCATTACAAGTCTAGCATTATCAATACCAACAACATGCTTTGTTGTAACAATCTTCCCGTCATTTGAAATTAAGAATCCCGTACCTAGCATTTGTACTCCATCGGGATTTACTCTACCGATAGTCACTACAATTTGAGTAAATAAGTTCATAATAATTATATTTTAGATTTAATGATGAAAAATTTTGATATTTTGAGATATGGGCTTTAAAATGCCTCTAACGGTTTCGGGATTTGCGTTCGGGCGGGTTTCGGAGCACAAAACTGTCTAGCAGCACTGAACTTGAATAGAAGAACAAAACTCCAAGTTTGCACGTCACCCCGCCTGACGCAAAACCCGTGTTGGCTGCTGGCTTATTCTTTCCACGAAAAGATGTCGTTTCAAGTTTGCTGTCAGGTTGATTGAAATAGTTTGTGCTACTCATTGTTGACTTGACCTGTGATAAATGATTATTGCCATGACAGCCGCTAACATTTTTCTGTGGGATTCTTCCATGTCGTCAAAGTGAAGTTGCCCTCTGTCAAGTGCTGCTTTGACTCTACCTGTTGCTGCTTGCACTAAATTTTTCTCATCAAGGTCTTTGAAGCCACCCTGTTCCAAAATTGATTCATAGTCAAAACCAACCCAACGATTTCCTTGCTTGTGAATTTTCCAATTCAGCGATTGCTTGACATATTCAGCAAGGCAATCTTCGTTATCGTGATATTTTGCTGGCGGAGTAGTTTTTGAAATTTCTGTGGTGAGGTCAATTAATAACGAAGCAAATGTGTCTGGTTCTCTTTCGTATTCTTGATTATTTCTGTCCCAAGTCATCTCCCAACTCATATTGATGTGTGATAGCGGTCTTAAAACCATGTAGTCAAGCAGGTCGCTTTGGGCAAAGAATTTTTTGAATGGATTACTCATAATTTTATGGATTACAATTTTCGCAGATGTCTTCAATTTTCAAAAGTGCGTTTTCCCAAATTTGAGAATTGAAGTCAGCTGATTTTAATTCTTGAATATACTTGTCTAATGCTTTATCCAAAGCATTTACAAATCTTGTTGCGTTGATAACTCTTTCGGTTCTGTCAAGTAGAGCTCCATTTCTAATAATTCTCCATGCTTTAGTTGTTTCCGCTTGATGCAAAATGCCACATCTAATTCTTTTATAAAACTCAGAAGCTATAATCTTAAATTCAGGGAACAACTTTTCCTCTGAAGTAAAGAAGTCCAGAAACATTTTCTTGCTAATACCTTCAGTATCCTTCTTGCCTTGTTTGAATGATTCTAAAGTTTCAATCATCAAGCATGATACAGCCATCTTTAAAAATCCACTATCAATCCCTTTTAGGTGTTTGACATACCGATTGACAAAACGATGATGAATAAGTTTTACAAGTTCCTTTTTCGCTTCTTCGTCTTTAACTTTCATCCAGTTTCTTGCTTGTCCAACCGTAATATCCCTAGTCAATAAAAAGTCATTTATGTTTTTCATTTCAGTTTATTTCTTGCAGTCAGTTTCAAGTTAGAACTGTCGCCAAAGCTTGCAGCCAACGGTTTGGCGCTTGGCGCAGTGGCGGATATCGGAGCACAAAATTGTCAATATACCACAAAAGATGATGCGAGGTAGAATGTTCAATTAACCACGTCACCCGCCATTGAGCCAAACGCCTGTTTGCACTAATTATATTCTGTCTGTCCAATACCAATTCAAGTTTAAGTAAAGCCTCAAATAAAAGGACACCAAATATGATTGTCTTATAATTTTGGCATAACCATGGTCGCTATTGCTTACACGATTGTATTGATAACCGAAAGAAAGTCGATTGCCTTCCGTCCTTTGTTTTTCGCCTTCTTCTCTAATTATCAATTTGGATAAATAATCTAATGTTTCTCTTAGAGTGAATTTGTTGTTGTCGTTTTTGTAAATAATTTCCCAAGATGTCTTATTTGATTTTTCAATTTCGCTATGAAGTAGGAAGTGTGTCGAATTTCTGGTAAATGTTACTTCTTTGTGATACTGGCTAATATAGTTTATATTGAGAAATGGTGTTTTGTCAAGTAAATTCATTTGCTCGGCAAGTGCTTTTAAGTCGTTAAAAGTCATAACTTGATTTGTTGCATAATAAACGGGATAACCTGCATTTGCAATTTCTTTCAACCTATCATATTGATGATAGTCCAGATTACTACCTTTTTTGTGCGGAATGAAAAAACGCAAGTACGACTCTTTCCAATCTTTGTAATGCTTTCCATTTCTACCTTCTATTTCGTCAGAGAGTTTGTATTGAATAAAAAAGTTTCCGCCTCTGTGTCCTGCGTGAGGTGGGAAATGTAACCAAGGAAAATAAAATGCCGTGTCCCAACCTAAACCAAACTCTTCAACTAGGTCGATTACGATTGGAACAGAAAAAACACCACGTCCACGAAATACTCTAAATGTGATTTCTGTGTTTATTAATTGTTGTAATTGACTTTCTGAGTAATTTGTTTCTATCATTTGCTGTCGTTTATAATTGGTGCTAACGTTTGAGTGTAGCGGCAGTAAGGGATTGCGGGCTTCGTCACTGTCAAGCTACACCGAGGTTTATGCGGGGCAGAATGCCCGAATACCACGGAAACCCTTATTGACCGCTACACTTTGTTAACGGCTGGTTTTTCTTCTTGAACTTTTGTCGCTTCAATACCTCGAGTAACTTTTGAAGGTAAAACAAATAGAAATTCTGCCAATGTTTGAGTAAATTCTATTGCTTGTTTTGCATCTTGAACAGTTGGAAGAATAGCTTCAGTATCTGAGTGTCTTTGGTCGTTAGCATCCAATCGAACTTGATGTGCCCAAGTTGCCATTGCTTCTGTCAACAATCCTTGTTCTTGAGCTAATTTAATTCTTGAATACAAACTGCCATTTATTAATCCATTCTCTTTAAGCATTGAATCTACTGAACTTGCACATAGCATAACTGCACCTGATGGTGCAAAAACACTATCAATTGCTTGTTGAAGATATGTTTTTACTTTATGAGGAAGAACATCATTGACTGTCTTAACTGAAGGATATAATTCAATTACTTGTCTGCTTCCCTTGTTACAAGCAGCAGTTACCACGCCTCCACATCTAAGACAACGATATATTCTCCATTGTCTAGGATTATATCCATTATCTGAATTTGTTGGGAATTCTTGATGGACTGTAACTAGGTTTGGATTGTCGACAGAACAATGAGGACATCTTTCTAGTTTTAAAGTATCTTCCAGATTTATCATTACTTCGCAATTTTACTTGTCAAGACTTTTATTTTTTCTTCCATTTCTTTCTGATTACTGAGTATCTGGCCTAATCCTGTATTAGTAATCTCTGCTAATGAAGAAATATACAATGTCTGTAAATAACACAAATAAGCAGAAATATTAGAGTTCCACTCAATGCCGAATTTTTGTTTAAAACTTACTTTGTTTTTCTCAAATGTCATGTCAAAATTTGTTGTCATAGCTTTATGTTTTAAAGTTAGTTGAATGCGTTAAACTTGCCGTTAACGTTCGGAACTATATGCAGTTGGGGATTGAGGGTTGCTTTCCTGTCGAACCCCGATGCCGTTGTTGCGGGCTGCGAACATTCTTGTCCGCACCGAAACCCCAATTGACATATAGTTTTTGTTATGTGCTGGCTTTCTGGTCATTTCGCAAGCAATATTTTGTCCGTCTCAGTTTGTAGTTTATCAATATCTAGGTCAAGTTTGTTTCTTTTAATCTTTTCTTTGAGCAATTCAAGTCTTTTTAAAATTGTTGAATGAAAGAATTTGTGTCTGTCAATTTCGGTTAGCTTGAAAAAATTCTCATGGTCAAGTATCACAGGAATTCCAATTGATTTTTCTTTGCGTCTATAACTTCCCATTTCTTTTAAAGCGTCACGTAAATCTGGAATTGGGTTTACATAGAATTCAAACAAAATAAGATGAACGTCTTGTCCGTATATTTGCCACTTCAAAGTCTTTAATTTTTCTTTCAATCCTTTGTCTCCCCATAAGTATTGTTTCACCAATTCTTGGTCAGTTTCGCCAGATTGAAAACCTGCATAAAATCCAAATATATTGTCGTCTACAATTGCTGTCATAATTCAGTGTCTCGTATTTTCAGCTTGCACATAAACTTTTTTATATGTGTATAAAATATACTTCAAGCCCTCCATAACCCGAGGCTTCGTGGTGCTTTTGTATATAGTTCCTTAATAAATCTTCTGCTAAATGTGGTTTGGAATCTAAAACTGGTCTCGAATTCAGCTTTGCTCTCGCTGCAATCAAATCAATCCAAAACAACAGAATCCCCTCTTGTAATCTTTTGGCATTCAAATATAAATAAAATATTATACACTAATAGTTGAAAATAATATATTTTACACCCAAGTTTTCAACAAAATGGATTTTAAGACATTAGTATATCTATTAGCCGGATGGAGTGAAACAACAGAAGATAGACACAGTCAGAATTTTTTAGTGCATAAAACAAAGCGCCGACAAGGCAAAAAAACATAATTGAGCAAAAGTGTGGAAAACGCAGATCTAGGTGTGGAATTTGAGGATGCTTGCATGGAGGGTTTGGGCACCCACTAATCCAGACTTTACTGGAAGGAGAGAGCCGACTGAAGATGTAACACAGTGATAGTTTTTTAGTGCATAAAACTAAGCGCCGACAAAGCAATGGGGGCATCTCAGCCGGAGGGAGCGCAAAAAACTTGGGATGAAAACACATTCAGAATTATTTAGTGCATAAAACCTAAGTGCAGACAAGGCAAATGGGGGCATCTCAGCCGGAGGGAGTGAAACGACTGAGGATGGAAAATGCACCTAATACTTTGTCGACACTTATCCGCACATGCACTAAAAGAAGAATATCAGCCAGAAGGAGAATGCCGACTGAAGATAGACACAGTCAGAATTGTTAGTGCAAAAAACCTTAGCGCCGACAAGGTTAAAAATCATAGTTGAGCAAAAGTGTGGAAGAAGTAGATCTAGGTGTGGAATTTGAGGATGCTTGCAGGTGAGGGTTTGGGTACCCACTAAGTGAACGGAGCGTAAAAAAATCGAGCGCAGACCTGCGAGCTAATCTGCAAAAGCATAATATCGGGTCTGCCTTTGATTTTTAGCGAAGAGAACACAAAGTGGGTAAACCCGGTGCAGCATCCAAAAATCCACACCTGGACTGAAAAAAAACCAGACTTTTGCCCCAATTGCCTTGTCTGCGCTTGCCGGTATATGAACAAAAAAAAAGACCGACTGTTTAGTCGGCCTCGTTGGAGGTACCCAGCAGATTCGGACTGCTGTAGACGGTTTTGCAGACCGTTGCCTAACCACTCGGCCAGGGTACCATATTTGGGAAGGCAAAGGTAGAAAAAAAAATCAATTGGCCAAACTTCTCATATTACTAATGAGAATACCCCCAATCACAAGCAAGAGCCCCGCAATAGTAAGATAACCTATAGATTCGCCCAAAGCAAAATGAATAAGCACAAGAGAAAGAATAGGCGCAAGATAAGTAATCTGAGCCAGAGTCACCCTGTTAGTAGCCAACTGCAGAGCCTTTATCCACAGAATGAAGGTGACCCCCATCTCAAAACACCCCACATAAATGCCCGCAAGGAGCCCCTTAAACGAAGGCCACTCCATAGGAATGAACAAGCTGATTATAATGAGGTAAATCGAACCAAAGAGAAAGTTGAAAAAAAGTTCAACAACAGGGTCAGCCTTGTTATTCAACTTTGAAATCCAATAGGTTGCCCAAACAAATGCGCTGCCCAGAGCCAGTAATATACCCAACAGCGAGAGCGATCCGGAGCTGTCGGCAGAACTGTTGAATGACAAGAGCAGAATTCCGGTGAAGCTGACAAGCACCCCAAAAATCTGAATCAACCTTATTTTCTGCTTGAGAAAAACTGCCATCATCAAGATAAGCACTACCTGCCATGAAAAATTGAGCGGCTGGGCAATCTGAGCAGGGAGCAGCGAGTAAGCCTTGAAAAGTATAAGATAGTAGAAGAACGGGTTGAGAAAGCCCTGCCATGCACCCTTGAACAGGTCACTCTTAGATTTAAAGAACGATTTAACCAGATGTAACTTGCCGGTTCTCAGAATATCGGCAAAACACACTAGAAGTGCCGTAATAGAGGCAATCAGCAGAAACTGTACATAATTAACCTCTCCAAGCCCTATTTTGAAAGCGGTAGCTACCGTTGCCCAGAAGACAACCACAAAACAACCCATTATCAAGGCTTTGGACTGGCTGGTCATATTATTTGCACTATTTTTTCAATCTGTATAGATGGTCCGACTGCTGGAGAATCTTGTTCTTTAGCATAGGCGGGTAATCGGGATTTGCCGACAGGAACTCCTCCACTAACTGCAATGCCTCAAGAGAGTTGTGCCCCAAAAGAAGCGCCTTTAGCCAGTCTGTTGGAAAGAAGATATCACCTGTCCTCTGAATCTCCTTTAAAACATTCAGTCCGGGAGCAATGTACTCCACAGAATTCATATCTCTCAGATAATGATTAAGATAAGACAATGAGGTTGATGTCCATGGCTCTACATTTCTGTTTTCTTCCTTTAGAAGTGAGTTGAAGACAGAATCTCTCACTGCTTTATCTGACGACAGAGCAGGAATTACATACTTAAACTCTCTTTTTCTATCGGGATTGGTAATTCTGGAAAGCTGAAGTTCAATAATTTGTGTATACTTTTCAGGGAGTCTGAGCATAAGTTCATAGGATGCTTTAATAAGGTCGCGCTCCCCAAGTTTTACAGAGCGCAGGCTTTCTGGCTTGCTCCATATAGAAAACAGCCTCTCTACACCTTTTTCACTATTTACAACATCCATGAATACCCTTAGGGCCAGAGTTTTGTGTTGTATGTTTTTATTGTTCTCAATCAGGTTCCAGAGGTTCTGTTCCAGCTCTTCATTGGCACCGTTTTTACAAAGATACTTGGTGTAAGTTGCCGACAGGTAGCCGATTGCTCTTGTAAACAGCAGTGTGTTCTCCTCCTGGGGAAGATACTCATACATGGCCCTGGCAAACTTCTCGGGTGCGATGGTTCCGTTCAGTAGATTTTCATAGAGAGTTATAAGCAAAGACCCTCTAGTTACTACGTCATTTAAGAGCGGCAGCTCCGCATTTTTTCCGGAGCTGTATTTTGATAAGCTGTTAAGTATAAAATCAGATGTCAGCGAATCAAGCTGGAAATATCCGTAGCCACAGCCATCGGTATTTGGGATTACAAACTTACCTGCCATTTCGAACTTTAGCGGCTGCTCCCACCTGATTCCTCTGTTGAATGGATCGCTCTGTTCTACTAAAATAGTGTCGGCAGAAAGCTTAGATGTTATGGTCGGCATACCTCTCTCTTTTATCCACACATTGCTCCACGAAGAGAGATCCTCAGCTGTCAGCTCATCAAGAATAGATATAAGGTCGCTCCAGGTGGCATTCGAATAGGCAAATTTTGCCAGATAGAGGCGAATGCCCTTCTGGAAGTTCTCCTCGCCAACCTTTTTCACCAACATATCCATAACAATTGGAGCCTTGTTGTAAATTATGTTCCCGTAGACAAGCCCTGCATTGTTCATGTTGTCAAGCTCCTGCTGCACAGGATTTGAGCCCTGGGTACGGTCTTCGGAATAGGACGCCGGATAATAGCTGTTCAGGAAGTTGAGCTTATGGTTAATCTCAGGATAGAACGGTGCAATCATTCTGGATGCGAACCAATTGGCAAATACCTCCTTTATCCACACGTCGTTGAACCACTCCATGGTTACATAGTCGCCAAACCACATGTGCGCGGTCTCATGAGCAATCAGCTTGGCCCTGTTAAGATGCTCGCTTATTGTGGCATTCTCATCTACGAACATGGTCCTGTCGGCATAGAGAGTGGCACCCATGTGCTCCATTCCTCCATACTGGAAACCGGGAAGAATAATAATGTCGTACTTAGAAAACGGATATTTTATTTCTGTATAGTTCTCGAGCCATTCAAGGGACATGAATATCTGACTGGATATTGTGTCGCACTGGCTTATCTTTTTTGGGTCGGTCTCTCTGTGATATATCGATATTGACCTTCCATTCCTCTCTTTAGTAAGCTTTTGTAATTTTCCGGCCACAAATGAAAACAGATAGGTAGGTATGGGTTCTGTCTGATTGAATTCCAAAAGGGCCCTTCCGGTTTTTGTAGTTGTATCCCTTTTGCTTACGTTGGCATTTGCAACACCCTCCCACCCTGCCGGAATCTCCAGCGAGAGTGTGTACTTTGCCTTTAAATCAGGCTGGTCGAAACAAGGGAAAAGTGTTCTGGCCCTGTCGGGTACAAGCAGTGTGTACAGATACTCTTGCTGACGGTTAAGTGACTGGTCACCGGCAGTAAATACTATATCAACAACATTCTCTCCGTTCTTTCCGGCACTCCGCGGTATGACTATATGCTCATTTTCAAACTTATACTCTCTCTCTTTGCCATTTACCAACAACGATTTTACTGCCGATGGCTCACTTTTGAAGTCGATTATAATCTCCCTCTTTTCACGTTGCGTGAATTTCAATGAAGCAGTTCCTGACACAGATGAACCCTTCTCTTGTGGAATTGAAAATGACAATTTGTATTCGATGCCGGACATATTCTCTTTTCTGTTTACGGCAAGGTCCTTACTCACTCCGGGCTCAGTGAGAGCAGCAGGAATGGTTGTACAGCCGGTAATTGTGGTAATGGCGGTAATGGCGACAATCAACAGCAATACATAGTATATAGCTGATTTTCCAGATTTTACATTCATAATACTAATGAATAAGGTTGACAATCATCGTAAGGAAAGTATGGTCGGTCTCGTCAAAAGAGTCCAGCTCCTTACTGTCAATATCCAGAACGGCAAACACCTCCCCGTCTCTGAATATGGGAACCACTATCTCTGAGCGGGATAACGAACTGCATGCAATATGCCCGGGGAACTGGTCAACATCGGGCACTATCATTGTTTTGCCCTCCATCCACGCTGTGCCGCATACACCTCTGCCATAAGCTATTCTGGTACATGCAACAGGCCCTTGAAACGGACCGAGTACCAATGCTTTACCAAACTGAGAAGAGTCCTGCCTTACCAGATAAAAGCCAACCCAGAAAAGGTTGAATGTCTCCTTAAGTGCCGCAGCTATATTAGCCATGTTGGCACAAATATCCTCCTCACCCTCGGTAAGAGAGATAAGCTGAGGAATCAGAACTTCGTAATTCCGGGTTTTATCCCCTCCTGACACTTCCAGTTTCTCCATAGTATATGTTATTAATTTAAGTTTACTCTACATATATTACCAATCCCTTGAGATACTCCCCTTCTGGATGGTAAATGCTTACAGGATGGTCGGCCGGCTGTGAGAGCCTGTGCAATATCCTGACGTTTCTGCCGGTCTGGGCAGCGGCTGAGAAAACAACCTGCGCAAAAGCAATCTTGTCTACAACCTGAGAACAGCTGTAAGTTATAATAATTCCACCGGGTGCCACCCTTTCGATTGCTGCTGCATTGAGCCGCTGATATGCCCTCAATGCATTTGATATTGCTCCTCTGTGCTTTGCAAACGCAGGTGGGTCAACTATCATAAGGTCATACTTTCCTGTGGGACAATTTCTCAGATACTCAATTGCATCTTCACATATTCCTTTGTGAATCTGCTCTTTGGCAATAATGCCCGCGGTACGGTTTTTCTCTATATTAATCTCCAGCAGCTCCATTGCCTTTTGTGAGCTGTCTACAGAATCTACCGATGTTGCTCCCCCTGCAAGGGCATATATTGAAAATCCGCCAGTGTAGCAGAACAGGTTCAGGACATTTCTGCCTGCCGAGTATTTTTTTACCAGTGACCTGTTGTCACGCTGATCCAGAAAAAATCCTGTTTTCTGACCACTCTCCCAGTCTACTGAGAATAGATGGCCATTCTCCTTAATCTCTACCGGAAGTTGCGGATTTCCATAGATATATCCGTCGGAAAGTTCAAGGCCGGCTTTAAAGGGAGCTGTTCCGGAGCTTTTGTCATAAACAGAGGTGAGTTTTGAACCATATACATGCTTCAAGGCTTCTACAATCTTGTCCCTTGAGCGGAACATGCCGGCCGAATGTGCCTGTATAACAGCATGTCCATTGTAGTAATCAATTATTAGGCCCGAGAGCTGGTCTCCCTCTCCGTGAACAAGACGATATGAATTTGTCTTTTCCGAACCTGCCAGCCCGATGGCCAAACGCATTTCATAGGCTGCACCTATTCTTTTTTCCCAGAAATCCGATGAGAGGGCAAGTGAGTCGAAGCTGAGCATTCTTACTGTTATGGACCCTACCTGATAGTGTCCACAACCCAGCAATGTGCCATCTGCTGCACATACCTGAACAATATCACCCTCCAGTGGTTCTCCCTGAATATGGTGTATTGCACCTGAAAAAACCCACGGGTGAAATCTTTTAAGAGATTCCTCCCTGCCGTGTCTGAGAATTATTTTTGTCATGCCTCCTCCTTTTGAACGACTACCTTGGGTGTACTGAGAAGCTTGAGGTACATCTTCTGGCATGCCCAGGCATCAATTGCTGCGTACTGAATCTGCGCCGGGGTTAGATCCTGTGCCTCCCAGTTGGATAGTTGCTGCGATTTGGATATTTTAAAGCCAAGAATTATGGCTGCCATCTTCTTCACACTCTTCTCCTTTATTCCCCAATTCTCCCCTACTGTCTGTAAATCGACGAACCCCTTTGCTATGAATTTCTTATAGTGCTGTAGACCCTTTATATCGTCATGAACGGCAGCTCCAACTTTGATAGTGCTTTTTGACGAGAGCAACGTGCATAAATCATCGGTCAATCCGAGTGAATGTAGCCTGAATATATAGGCCCTGTCCGATCCTGACAACTGCAGAAGAGCTACTCCGTTTCGTCTGGCATTAGCCTGAAATGTCGGTCTGGTTTCGGTATCGAATCCAACAATCCTCTGTCTGGACAAATACTCTATTGCCTCTTTGTAATCTTCATTTTCGCTGTCTATAACTATTATCTCCCCCTTAAATGAAGCAGTCTGAAGTGCGTCTACCTCCTCGTGGGAAATTGTCGGTAAGTAACCCATTCTATTGAAGTATATTGTTAATTAACATATAAGATAGTGGAAGCCTCTCTTTGATTCTTTGTAAATTAAATGGATTTATATTTTTACCGGAGAAAGGTACCACCTCTACAGTCTGTTTTTCGGAACCGATTTCACGGCCATACTTGAAATCGTAGGACAAGTTTCCATCCTGGTCCAGATTTTCGGGTGCAAGAGTTGTTGCTGGTACAGATATGTATGCCTTAAGTGTGCTTATCTGATTGTCCTTGTTTTGAATCCCTGTGCTCTTCAATATTTTGTAAACCTCTTTTGCAGTATAAACCGAAGGATCAATAAAAGTCATGTTTTCTGAAAGGATTTTCCCGTATATCTTTTCCCCGTTTTGCTGGTAATTTCTCAATTCATCCACAACTTTTTTTAGAGTGTCAACTAAAAAAGGATAATGGGTGCATCCGAGAATAATGTTCTTAAGCAATAATCCGTTTCCCTTCTCCCTATGCTTTTCTATAAGAGTTACAAGATGGAACCTGGCATAGTTTCCTTGCGAGTTTAGCTGCAGTTCAGAAAACTTACCATCCTTTTTCTCGTATAACATAGCTCCGTTGCCAAATTGAAAATTGTATATATCAAGCAATTCAGGTTTTATGCTAAGGGTGTCGGTGCCAATTTTGGGGCCTCTGTAATTTGCTCTCACCTTTGAAGCTCTCTTGTCGATAAAATCGGGAACCATATCCACTGCCTCTGCAAATCCATGACCGCCCTGGTTTACTACAACAAAGTTTCCTTTATATCCTCTCTCCTCTATCAATTTTTTGATTGTCCTTTCGTAACCGCCCGAAGAAATTGTTCCAACAGCAGCCAACACTCCAATTGCACCACTATCTGCCTTGTCTATAACGTCCAACGATGCATTCGCTCCTGCATTTATCACTCCAACCACTTTTATTCCCGCCTCGCTTCTTTCCAGAAGATTTTCAATGTCGTTCAATCCATAAGCTGTAGCTGTGTTACATGCTATCACAACTATTTTTGAACGGTTGGGCTCACGGGTGAGAAAAAGTGCATCTTTTACAACCAATTCTCTTAAATAGTCCGATTTGCCCTCCGATGAATAGTTACCGTATGGCATATTGGCCTGGTCGGCAAGGTATGTAAAATTTTCTCCCTTGAAATCAGGAATGCCATCTGCTATTTCTTCTCCCGTGACATTGTTGAAAAGATCCAGCCCCAGAAATGCTTCCAGAACAGTCAATCCGCCGGTACCTGAATCAAAAACTCCAATCGGGAGCCCGGTGATGTTTTCCGGATATGTTGCATAGTTTGCATAATAAACAGATGATGTATCTGTTATTGCTTTTTCTGCAACCGGAATACTTTGGTATTGTTCTGTTTGTGTTCCCTTTGGGTTACACGACAATAAAATGGTTCCTGCAAGCAGGAAAAGCAGATGATTATTTTTCATAAACAAATTCTCCATATTCGGTAAGAAGCTCAACCGAAGCTGTTTTCGCGTTTTCTACGCGGCCTGTTATCTGAGCATCAATGCCAAAACCTTTAGATATTTCAATAATTTTATATGCTGTGTTTGAGTCGGTGTAAATTTCCAAACGGTGACCCATGTTGAAAACTTTGTACATCTCCTGCCATGGGGTTATGGATTCCTTCTGAATTGCATGGAAAAGCGGTGGCACAGGAAAAAGATTGTCCTTTATTATCCTTAATTTTTCTATGAAATTCAGGACCTTAGTCTGCCCTCCTCCAGAACAGTGAACCATACCATGTATCTCTCCTCTGAAACTCGCCAGAACCTCTTTGACTACAGGCGCATAAGTTCTTGTTGGAGAAAGAACCAGCTTACCGAAGGTTATTCCTGTTTCAGGCTCAATTTCATCCATTCTCTTACTTCCGGTATAGGCAAGGTCCTTGGGAATCTGGTTGTTGTAACTCTCGGGATACTTGGTGCCCACGTATGATGCGAAAAGATCATGACGAGCAGATGTCAGTCCGTTGCTACCGGTTCCGCCATTGTATTCGTCTTCATAAACTGCTTTACCATATGAGCTTAACCCTACTATTACGTCACCTGCCTGTATTCTGGAATTGTCAATTACATCAGATCTTTTCATTCTTGCGCAAACCGTACTGTCTACAATGACTGTCCTCACAAGGTCCCCGACATCTGCTGTTTCTCCTCCGGTAAGGTGTATGTTAATCCCGTACCCCCGCATTTTATCCACAAACTTCTGCGATCCGGCAATAATTGCGGAAATAACTTCTCCGGGAATCCTGTGTTTGTTTCTGCCTATAGTTGAGGATAGCATTATGTTGTCACAGGCTCCCACACATATGAGGTCGTCTGTGTTCATCACAATTGCATCCTGAGCTATTCCGTCCCATACACTCATGTCACCTGTCTCTTTCCAGTAAGCGTATGCCAGAGAAGACTTAGTTCCGGCTCCATCTGCATGCATGACTATACAATAGTCTGGGTCGTTGCCAAGATAATCTGGAACAATTTTACAAAAAGCCTTTGGGAACAGACCTTTATCCACTCTCTCTATCGCCTTGTGTACGTCCTCTTTTGAAGAGGAAACTCCCCTCTGTGCATATTTGGGTGCCTCTGTGCTATTTTGTGACATAATAATGTTATTTGTTAAAGACTCTGTAAACTATCTCCAGAAAAGCAGCTCTCTGTATTTTGGCAATGGCCACAACTCATCATCTACCAGCATCTCAAGTTTGTCTACCACAGTGCGTATTTTGGAGAGATAAGGAAGTATATTGTTGGAATATGCAGCAGCTTTTTCCGGGTAACTTGTTAGCTGGTTTGCCTCTTTTCTTGCCTCAACCATAGCCCGGAAATCTTCTCTGAGTGTTTTAATATATCCGGAGATTTTCTTAATTGTAACAAGCTGGCTTTCTGACATCTCTTTATAATCCTCGGGTCCAAATAACTCTTTTATACCCAATACGTTATCTATCAGGGAATTTTGGAATTTAATTGCTGTAGGAATAATATGGTTTATTGTAAGGTCACCTAAAACTCTTGCCTCAATCTGAAGTTTCTTGATGAATATCTCATTCATAACCTCATATCTGGCTTCGGCCTCTCTCTCTGTGAGCACGTTGGTCTCTTTCATAAGCTTGAGGCTCTTTTGGTCAAGAAATACCTTGAAGGCCTCAGGAACGTCAGATACACCTTTTAATCCTCTTGCTTTTGCCTCTTCGCGCCATTCGCTGCTATAGCCATTGCCTTCGAATCTGATAAGCTTAGATTCCTGTATGTATTGTCTGATTACCTGAATGAGGGCGTCTTCTTTTGGAGTGCCTGATTTAATTAGTGCATCTACCAGTTTTTTGAATCTTGTAAGCTGTTGGGCAACTGCAGAGTTGAGTATAAACATAGCCGAAGCAACGTTTACCGATGAACCTACTGCCCTGAACTCAAATCTGTTACCTGTAAAGGCAAACGGAGATGTTCTGTTTCTGTCTGTATTGTCAGGTAAAATCTCAGGTATCTTGTTTACAATGTTCAGTCTCAGGCTGCTTATCTCGGCTGTAGCATCTTCTATGGACATCTGTTCTATGGAGTCGAGTACAGACGAAAGTGTTGTTCCTACGAAAACCGACATTACTGCTGGTGGAGCCTCGCCGCCGCCCAGCCTGTGGGAGTTGTTGAGTGAGGCGACACCGGCCATCAGAAGATGGTGATGTTCGTATACTGCTCTTATAACCGATGCAAAGAAGCTGAGAAACTGAAGGTTTGTTCTTGGAGTCTTGCCCGGAGAGAGAAGGTTCACACCGGTATTGGTCACCATAGACCAGTTGCAGTGTTTTCCTGAACCGTTTATTCCGGCAAAAGGCTTTTCGTGGAAAATAACCTTGAGTTTATGTTTCTTTGCAACCTTTCTCATGAGTATCATCATCATGAGGTTATGGTCAACTGCAAGATTTGCTTCTGTATAGTATGGGGCGAATTCAAACTGGTTGGGTGCAACCTCATTGTGACGGGTTTTGAGCACAACTCCCAGTTTATATGCCTCTGTTTCAAAATCTTTCATATAGGCCATCACTCTCGATGGAATGGCTCCGAAGTAGTGATCCTCCAGCTGCTGGTCCTTAGCTGCTATATGACCGACAAGAGTCCTGTTGCAAAGCATAAGGTCTGGTCTGGCTCTGTATAGTGCCTCATCTACAAGAAAGTATTCTTGCTCAAGACCAAGCATAGAATTCACTCTGTTTATCTTGTGGTCAAACATCTTGCAGATATCCACAGCTGCCTTGTCGAGTGCCTGCAGTGACTTTAAGTGAGGAGTTTTCTGATCGAGTGATTCTCCGGTATATGCTACAAAGACAGTTGGAATACAAAGGGTCTGGTCCATTATGAATGCAGGAGATGATGGGTCCCATGCTGTGTATCCTCTAGCCTCAAAAGTGTTTCTGAGACCTCCGTTTGGAAAACTTGAAGCGTCCGGTTCCTGCTGGACAAGTGCCTCGCCTTTAAAATTTTCAAATACTCCGCCACTTTTTGCAGGATCTACAAAAGCTTCGTGCTTTTCTGCTGTTGCGTCTGTGAGGGGATGGAACCAGTGTGTGTAATGCGTTGCTCCCATCTCAATAGCCCAGGATTTCATACCCGATGCAATCTGGTTTGCGATTCCTCTGTCAATCTTTACTCCTTCGTTAATTGCAAGCTGGACTGCATCAAAGGCTTCTGCCGATAAATGCCTGCGCATTTTCTCAATATCAAAGACATTTTGTCCAAAGTACTGAGAAACAGGCTTGTTTTCTACATAAAATCTTTCTGCTTTGTGACTTGCAAACTCATCCAGAGCTCTTTTTCTGAAACTACTCATATTGATTATTTATTAACTCGGCAAATGTAGGTATATTTTTAAAAAATCTTTAATCAATTTTAATACATTTGTACAATAATATAATCTTACTGAAAATGAAACGTATTGCCGCTTCTATGCTTTTTTTGACACTCATTGCACTGCCTTTGGAATTGTCTGCCCAGCGTAACAATATTCAAAAGTATATAAATCAAATGAAGACCGATACTCTGTTCAGAGATGCGGTTGTGGGCATTCTGGTTATGGATAGCAAAGGCAAGATGGTTGCCTCATGGAACCCTGACATGCCTTTACTTACAGCGTCTACTATGAAGACAATCACTACAGGACTTGGGTTGAAGCTGCTGGGCCCCGATTTCAGGTTTGTCACAAAAATCGGACACACTGGTTATGTAGAGAACGGAGTTTTGTATGGCGATCTTTTTATTGTAGGCGGTGGTGACCCTACTCTTGGCTCAAAAGACACTGTGGCAATCCCCGTAGAAACTGTTTTTGGTGAGTGGGTAAAGGCAATTTCGGTTGCCGGAATAAAAAGGATAAACGGAAGTATAGTTGCCGATGATAGGTTTTTCACTGACGAAACGATACCCGCCAGCTGGGCATGGAGCAATCTGGGTCCCTCATATGGCAGTTCAGCCTCTGGTCTGTCATTTTGTGAAAATACCCAGTTCTTCAGATTTGTTCCCGGAAAAAACATAGGGGACAAAGTTTTTCTTGAGAGCGTCTACCCTGAGGTACCCGGAATGGTGTACAAGAACGAGCTTGTCTCATCCGGATCTTTTATGGGTGACAGAAGCTCTTATTATGTTTCGGACCTGGCCAAGGTTGGAAAATTCAAGGGTACCATGCCATGCGGAAAAGACTCGGTAATTGTAGAGGCATCCAATAAGTTTGCGCATCTCAGTTGTGCGTGGGAGTTTCGTAATTTTCTTGCATCTAGGGGCATAATAAGCGATTCCGAAATAAAGGATGCAAAAACATTTAATGCACCGTCAATGGGCGAGATGAGAATGATTTGTGAGACACAGTCTCCTCCTTTATCTTTGATTGTTAATGTAACTAATAGAATTAGCAACAACTTTTATGCTGAATCCATTTTTAAAATGATTGGGAAAAAGATGACCGGTGTTGGTTCATACGATTCATCAAGGGTTGCGGTTCTAAGAACGATGAAGGATATGGGTATCCCGTCAAGGGGTTATACTCAGGTAGATGGAAGCGGACTCTCAAGGCAGAATTACGTTTCTGCAAGATTTTTCTGCAATTATTTTTCTAAACTGCGAGAAAGCGATAACTTTGTGGAGTTTTTTAGAAGTCTTCCTCAACCCGGTGGTCCCGGAACACTTAAAAGTGTACTTGGCAAAATTGAGACTGGAGAGAAGTCTAAAATCCATGCAAAGAGCGGCTCTCTTGCAAATGTGAAATGTTATGCAGGCTATGTAGAGAGGGGGGGCGGAGAGATTTATACTTTTGCTATACTAACAAACAACTACTCTGCCAAAACAGCTCAGATTCAGGTTGGCGTAGAGGCATTTATGAAAGAACTTATTAATATAAAATAATATAAAATGTTAACACTATCTAGAAAGGCAAATGAGATGCCTGCATCTCCTATAAGAAAACTGGTTCCGTTTGCCAACGCTGCAAAAAAACGCGGCATAAAGGTTTATCACCTGAATATCGGGCAACCAGACGTAGCTTCTCCAAAGGAGGCCCTTGAGGCGGTGAAAAATGCCTCTCCTACCCTGATTTCCTATCCTGATTCTGCAGGTAATGAATCTTACCGTATTGGTCTTGCTAAGTACTATCAAGGTATCAATATTGATGTTGCCTATGATGAAATTAACATAACAACAGGCGGTAGCGAAGCCTTGCAGATTGCTCTTGCAATAACTTGTAATCCAACTGACGAAGTTATTGTAATGGAGCCGTTTTATACAAACTACAACTCTTTCGCCCTCCAAAATGACGTTGTGTTAAAACCAATCGCAACAAACATAGAAGAGGGTTTTGCTCTTCCGGATGCAAGCGAATTTGAAAAGCTTATCGGACCAAAGACAAAAGGTATCATCATCTGCAACCCTGGTAACCCTACTGGTTGCCTTTACACTCAGGAATCACTTGTGAAACTTGGTGAGATGGCAAAGAAACATGGATTGTTCATCTATTCCGACGAGGTTTACAGAGAATTCTGCTATACAGATGCTCCTCACTTCTCATGCATGCATATCAAGGGGCTGGAGCAAAATGTAATTCTGATTGACTCTGTGTCAAAACGTTATAGCCTCTGCGGTGTTCGTATCGGTGCAATCGTTTCAAAAAACAAAGATGTAATGAAGGCCGTTCTCCGCTATGCACAGGCTCGTCTATGTTCTCCTGCTTACGGTCAGATAGCTGCCGAAGGTGCACTTGCTACTCCTAAGGAGTATTTTGCTGCTGTCCGTAAGGAATACATGGAACGCAGAGATGTAATGATTGAGGCTCTGAACAAGATGGATGGTGTATTTACTCCTAAGCCTATGGGCGCATTCTACACAGTTGCCCGACTGCCAATTGATGACAGCGACAAGTTCGCTAAATGGCTGCTTGAAGATTTCAATTATGAAAATCAGACAGTGATGGTTGCACCGGCAGCAGGATTCTATGCTACTCCGGGTAAAGGCCGTAATGAAGTTCGTATAGCCTACGTACTTAAAATTGAAGATCTTAAGGCTGCCATGAAGTGTCTTGAAGTTGCTCTTAAGCAATATCCCGGACGCACCAACTAGTGTACATGGGGACGCACAATGTGTACCCTGTTTACTGGTAAGGGGCTGGGTTTTCTGATACGTGCCCCGGATTTACCCACTTTGCAGTCGCTACATTAAAAAATAAAGGCGGAAATTGATAGTTTACAAGTACGTAACAGCTGCCAATTTCCGACCTTATTTTTCTTTACACTCCC
>JBAZZA010000014.1:0-40836 GCA_041659025.1 Bacteroidales bacterium
GGATCCTCAATTCCGTTCATGCTGCAGATTTCATCTTTGCCCAATACCTCCATCTCGTTGCCGTTCTTTGCCGGCTTGCATTGGTAGATGTTTTCCGAGACAAGTTGTCCGTAATCTTTGTCGGGAGTGACCATATATACCCTGAATCCCTCCTTTTCTGCTTTTTTTGCCATTGTGCCAATTACGTCATCAGCTTCGAAACCGATTTTCATAACTACAGGTACCGATATGGCATCCATAAGCTCAATCAGAGGATTAAGTGCGCTTTTAATAAGTTCGGGTGTTTCACTTCTGTTAGCTTTGTATGCTTCGAACATTTCATGGCGGAAGGTCTTGGCCGGAGGATCGAATGCCACGGCAAGATGCGTCGGGCGTTCCTTTATAATAAGGTCTATAAGTGTCTTGGTAAAGCCAAAAAGAATCGAGGTGTCCTCACCTTTGGAATTAACCATTGGTCTTCTAAGGAAGGCATAATATGAGCGGAAAATCAAGGCGTGTCCGTCTATCAGAAAGAGTCTTTTCATTATTTCCGGCAGTATTATTTATTATCCTCATTAACCCACTCAACAAAAGAAGTAGGGGTTTCATATAGTTTTATGCTTTGTAATTCAAGTATTTCCGGTAGATTTTTCTGGATTAGTCCGGCAAAATAGACTGTCAGGTTCTCGCAGGTTGGCTGAAATTCCACTATTACTACATTCTGATATGCCTCCTTTATCTCATTTACAAGTCTGGCATCTTTTCTAAGAATGAGTGCATGGTCGAAAGGATCAATTATCAGTTTATTGACTATGTTTTTTAATTCGCTGAAATCCAAGACCATACCTGACTTTGGATGGTTTGTTTCATGAAGAGGTGTGCCTTTTAGTGTTACAAACAACCTGTACGAATGTCCGTGAATGTGCCTGCACTTTCCATCATAATCTGTGAGTGCGTGAGCACCCTCAAAACGAAACTCCTTTGTGATACGTATTATTGACATTCTTTTTTTGCAAAAGTAGATAATTTTTTCAGAAAAGAGTTGTGCAAATTGTTACTAATCTTAAGGTAAAAGGGGTTGATAATATTAGAATGATAAGGAATAGTAATATAAAAGATTAAAATGTGAATTTTTATTTGGTTTTACGTTACAATTCAGTAATTTTGCCAAAAATATATCCAGACATGACAGTAAACATACAAAACATTTTGTCTTTAAATGCAAAGAACATGAGAAGATCTGTAATAAGAGATCTTTTAAATGTAGCAAACAGACCGGAAGTAATTTCATTTGCAGGTGGATTTCCCAATCCAGCTACTTTCCCGATAGAGGACCTTAAGATAATTATGCAGGAAGTACTTGAGACAGAAGCTATCTCTGCACTTCAATACGGAGCGACAGAGGGTAATGAGAAGTTAAGAGAGCAAATTGCAAAGAGATATATTGCCAAAGGTCTTAAAATAGACAAGAACAATGTCTTGATAACAACATCGTCACAACAGGCCATAGACCTTACATCAAAAATATTCCTTAATCCGGGTGATACAATTATCTGCGGATTACCTTCATATCTTGGTGCTTTACAGTCATTCTGGTCTTATCAGGCTGTTCCTGTAGGGATAAAAAAAGACGAAGAGCTTGAGGAGACAATCAAATCGTTGATTGCACAAAATAGAAAGCCGAAGTTTATTTATACGATACCGGATTTCCAGAATCCATCCGGTGTTACAATGGACATCAAGCAGCGTGAGTATGTGCTTGATATTGCTCGTAAATATGACCTTCTGGTTCTGGAAGACAGTCCATACAGAGAATTGAGATTCGAAGGAGAGGAGCAACCAATGATGTACTCAATGGATAACGAAAGGGTTATTCTGTTTGGGACATTCTCTAAGACTTTCCTGCCCGGTTTCCGTATCGGATGGATAATCGCTCCTGTTGAAATAATTGATAGACTTGTTGTTGCAAAACAATCAACAGACCTCTGCACACCGGTTTTTGATCAGGCCGTGGCTGCTAAATATCTGGAAAAGGGTCTTTTTGAGAAAAATCTGGGCAAAACCATAGAACTATACAAAAACAAAAGAAATCATATTCTGGCTTGTTTTGAAAAATATATGCCTGAAGGTGTTGAGTGGACCAGACCCGAGGGAGGACTCTTCTTGTTTGTTTCGCTTCCAGAAGGGTATGATACCATGGATCTGTTCAATGTAGCAATTAAAGAGAATGTTGCATTCGTAATAGGAGAGGCGTTCCATTGCGACGGATCGGGAAAGAATACGATGCGTATCAACTTCTCATATATGAATGAAGAGAGAACAGAGGAGGGGGTAAGGAGACTTGCCAGAGCTATTGAGAAGATGTTAAATGTAAGTAAATAACTTTGAATCGAACTTTAGAGAGGAGTCTTTGAACATCTGTTCAAAGGCTCCTTTTTCTATAAGATATTCCGGCTCACCTGAAAAAAACTGACCATGACCCATTATCCATATCTTGTCACAAATCTTAAGAGCGTGCTGAAGGTCATGGGTAGAGAAAATTATTGTCTTGTTCTCTTGTCCTGCAATCTCTTTTAGCAGGCGTGTTATTGTTATTTTGTTTGCAATGTCAAGAAAGGCAGTGGGTTCGTCAAGAAGTATTATCTTACTATCCTGAACAAGGCTCCTTGCTATTGCTGCTCTCTGGAATTCTCCGTCACTAAGTTTGCTGGAATCTCTTTCGGCAAAACCGTCCAACCCTACCTTCCTAAGAGTTGAGTAAATAAAATCATAATCCAGTTCAGAGATTTTTCCCAGCCAGTTTGTCCTGTTATAGCAACTCGTAGATACCATGTCGAACAGAGAGAAGTTTTTTGCTCTCGACGACTGTGACGGTACAAAGGAGAGTTGCTCTGCCAGCTTGTTTGGAGCATAACTGCGTATATCCTTGTTGAGTATTTTTATGGTTCCGCTGTGATATCTCTGGATGCCCGCAATACTCTTGAGAAGAGTGCTTTTGCCCACACCATTTGGCCCTACAAGGGCTATTATCTCGTTTTCGTCTGCCTCAGCATTTATTTCACGATAAATAACCTTGTTATAACCCAAACAGAGCTTTTCCAATACTAGCACACTTTCCATCTTAGACAAACCTGTTTTTTAAAATTATTGCAAGAATAACTGGAACACCAATAAGTGCACTGACAGTGTTTATGGGGATAATTGGTGTGGACAACTGGGCAACTGTATCTGCAAAAACCATTATTACTGCTCCCAATAATGCGGTGGCTGGGATAAGAACCTTGTGGTCGGCGTTCCTGAAAAACAACCTGGCAATATGTGGAGCTGCTATCCCTATAAAACCAATAGGACCGCAAAATGCAGTCACACTACCTGCAAGAAGCGTTGTTGCAATCAATATCCTTCTTCTAGTCTTCTCCAGATTTACCCCAAGACTTTTGGCATAGGCTTCACCCATGAGAAGTGTGTTAAGATCTTTTATATTGTATACCGACAGTGCAAATCCAGTTAAAATAAGGAAAAACATTACCCATATCTGCCCCGGATTTAATCCGGTGAAGCTTCCCATTGTCCAAAGAACAAATACCTTGAGTGCAGATGTCGATGAAAAATACTGGAAAAGTGATATCAATGCACTAACGGCACTCCCCAGCATGATGCCGAAAATGAGCAGAGAAATATTGTCCTTCAAACGATAAGAGACAAGAAGTATGAGAAGAGTTATTGCAAAAGCTCCAATCCATGCAGAAGTAGCAATTCCGAGGCTGAAAAACAGTGACGATGGCAATGATATTCCAAAAGCTGAAACTCCCATTACAAAAAACGCCACTCCCAGTCCGGCTCCTGAACTTATACCAAGAATATATGGATCTGCCAGTGGATTTTTAAACAGGGTCTGCATCTGAAGACCGCAAATTGAGAGAGCGGCACCAGCCATAAGTGCTGTAATCAGTTTCGGAATTCTTAAGGAGAAAAGTATGTCTGATACAAAATCCGAAGTGTGGTTACCAAGGAGAGTAGAGATAATATCTTTTACGGGGATTATCACAGAGCCCAGGATCAGATTTAACACTACCAGTGCAAGCAATAATATGGCGATTATTGCATACTCCTTGTAGTATGACCTTTTTAACTTCACAATATGTTCAGCGTGGAATCCGGCCCCTAAGATAGTGCAAAAAAGATAAAGCATTTTATTTTATTTTCGTAATTTTGCCGCATAGTTCAAATCAATAAAAAGTTACAGAAATGAGAAAGAAAATCGTTGCAGGAAACTGGAAAATGAATACTGTTCTTCCAGAAGGAGAATTTTTGGTTAAACAGCTGGAGTTCCTTACAAAAGAGTTGGAAACAGACGTAGAGATAATTGTATGTCCTCCGTTCACACATCTTGCCACTATTGGAAAATTAATAAAGGAGAATAAGATTAAGATTTCGCTGGGTGCACAAAACTGTGCAGATCAGGAATCGGGCGCTTATACCGGAGAGGTTTCTGTAAAAATGCTTAAGGATGTACAATGCAAGTACGTAATTCTTGGTCACTCAGAGAGAAGGGAATACTATGGAGAGACAAGCGAAAAGCTGTACAAGAAGATAAACCTGGTAATAAATGAGGGTATGGTTCCAATTTTCTGTGTTGGTGAAAGATTGGAGGAGAGAGAGTCAGGAAGGCATTTCGAGGTAGTTTCAGAACAGATTCAGGAGGTGCTTTACAAACTGAGAGGAGTGGAACTTGATAAAGTTGTTGTAGCTTATGAGCCGGTGTGGGCAATAGGGACAGGTAGAACTGCAACATCGGATCAGGCAGAAGAGATGCATGCATATATCAGGAGGGTAATTGCAAGTAAATTCGGCGAACATGCCGATATTATTCCAATTCTTTATGGCGGTAGCTGCAAACCTTCAAACGCGGCAGAAATTTTCTCAAAAGAGAATGTAGATGGCGGTCTTATTGGGGGAGCCTCGCTTGTTGCACAGGATTTTATAGGTATAGTTAAATCATTTTAATGAACTACATAGAAGTCTGGATTGAGATTAAACCTTTCTCCGATGATTATGCAGAACAGGTTATTGCTCAAATTGAGGAGCTCCCATTTGAGAGCTTCATGATTGAGGAGCCATATCTAAAGGCATATATTCAGGAAGATAATTTTTCTGCACAGAACCTTAAAACTCTTCTTTCTGCTTTCAGGCATAATAACGAATTTTCGGTATCGACTCAAAGTCATTTTGTAAAGGAGGAGAACTGGAACGCTTTGTGGGAATCAAATTTTTCTCCTATTGTTGTTGAGAAGCTTTGTACAGTAAAGGCAGATTTTCACAAGAACCTGCCAAGGACAAGGTACAATATAACCATAATGCCTAAAATGGCCTTTGGTACCGGTCACCATCAGACAACCTATCTTATGATGAATGCCATTCTTGAAGAGAACATTAAGGGTCTTAAGGTGCTGGATGTTGGTTGTGGTACCGGAATTTTGTCAATTCTTGCTGCAAAGATGGGTGCCGAACCACAGATTCACGCAATAGACATAGATCATCTTGCTGTGGATTCCACAAATGAAAACATATATAAAAACAAGGTTTCAAAAAAAGTGACATGCCTTTTGGGTGATGCTTCGGTGATACAGGCAGCCAGATATGATCTTGTATTGGCAAATATTAACAAAAACATAATAATTGCAGATATTGAAACTTACAGCAGGGCGCTCACATCTGCGGGGCGTCTTTTTTTAAGCGGGTTCTACACAGAAGACATTCCTGCAATACTTGAAGAGGGCAAAAAATATGGGCTTAAACTGGTCTCTTCCAAAAGTCGGGATAACTGGGCGGTGGTAAAGTTGAAAAAAAGTATCTAAAAGCAATAGTGATTATTGCATTTTTAAATATTTGTTTTACCTTTGCACTCCTCAAAGCGGGCATGGCGTAATTGGTAGCCGCGCCAGACTTAGGATCTGGTGCCGAGAGGCGTGGGGGTTCGAGTCCCTTTGCCCGCACTGATAAAAGCAGATAACCTTTGGGATATCTGCTTTTTGGTTATTAAACTGCATTATACAAAAAATAATATTTATGAAAGTTACACAAAAGAACATCGATGATTTAACACTGAATGTTACTTTTAACATTGATCCATCTGATTATGCCGACAAACAAAAGAAAATCCTGAACGACTACCGTCGTAAAGCCGAAATCAAAGGCTTCCGTAAAGGTATGGCTCCTATGGGAATGATTGAAAAAATGCATGGCAGACCAGCATTGCTGGACGCTGTCAATGGTCTTATTTCGGATGGTCTTAATAATTACATAACTGATAACAAGCTTAATATCATTGGTGAACCGTTACCAAGCGAAACCGAGCAGAAACCTGTAGATTGGGATAACGACACAGAGTTTGAATTTGTATTTGACCTGGCTCTTGCGCCGAAGGTAGAAATCAAACTGAGTGCCGACGATAAGATTCCTTACTATGAAGTTTCAATTTCTGAAGAGGAAAAGAACAAATACAGAAGTAATCTGTTAAAACAATACGGACAGCTTGGAGCTGCTGAATCTGTTGAAGAGGAAGATTTTATTATTGCAGATCTTATACAGGGCGAAAACAGGATTGAGGGAACTTATATTTCCCTAAGATCCATCGCTAACGAAAAGAACAAGAAGAAGTTCATTGGCAAAAAGGCGGGAGATGAATTTGCAATTGACGTGAATGCTGTTTTTGAAAATGAGACAGACAGAGCAGCAATGCTTAAGGTTAAAAAAGAGGAATTACTTACTCTTGATCCAAACTATACTGTTGTTATCAAAGAGGTTAAGAGGTTTGTTGATGCAGAGATGACACAGGATCTTTTCGACAAGGTTTATGGTGCCGGAGTGGTTAATTCTGTTGAGGAGTTTGATGCTAAGATCATTGAAAAAATGAAAGCCGAGTTTGCACAGGAGAGTGACTACCGCTTTTCTCTTGACGCAAGAACTGCTCTTATAGAAAAAGCAGCAATTGCAGTACCTGAGCAATTCCTTAAGAGATGGTTGTTTACTGCAAATGAGGGTAAGTTTACAATGGAGGAGATAGAAAAAGACTTTGCCCTGTTCCTGCAGGACTTCCGCTGGCAGATGATCCGTCAGTTTATTACAAAAGAGCAGAAGATAGAGATAACAAGAGAGAATCTTATCGAACATGCAAAGAAGGTGGCAAGTTATCAGTTTGCAATGTACGGAATGGCAAATGCGCCTGAAGAGCAGATTGCAAAATATGCTGAATCTCTTGTTTCTAACGAGAAAGAGGGTCGTCGTATATATGAAAAAGTAGAAGATGAGCTTGTTACAGGTTATATAAAGAGTGTTGTAAGTCTGGATAAGAGAGTAATCTCAATTGACGAACTTCAAAAAATGAATAATTAAAATAATTTAATATTATGGCTACTGAATTTGAAAAATTTGCAAGATTGCACAAAGGCATCAGCAGCCTTTCACTACACAGATTCGAATCTGTGCATAGTGCATACATCAATCCTACAATCATTGAAGAGAGACAACTTAATGTTGCCGCAATGGATGTATTCTCCAGATTGATGATGGACCGGATTATATTCCTTGGGGTACCTATAAACGATGATGTAGCCAACATAATTCAGGCACAACTGCTTTATCTTGACTCTGTTGAATCTAAGGCTGATATTCAGCTCTATATCAACTCTCCGGGTGGTTCGGTTTATGCAGGGCTGGGTATTTACGACACAATGCAGCTTGTATCATCGGATGTTGCTACAATATGTACCGGTGTTGCTGCCTCTATGTCTGCTATACTGCTCACTGCGGGTGCTGCCGGAAAAAGATCTGCTCTTCCTCATTCACGTGTGATGATTCATCAGCCAATGGGTGGTGCAGAGGGACAGGCAACTGATATTGAGATTACTGCAAGAGAGATAGTTAAGCTCAAAAAGGAGCTTTATGAAATCATAGCACTTCATTCAGGCAGATCTTTGGAACAAATTGAAAAAAATGCAGACAGAGATTACTGGATGACCTCCATCGAGGCCAAAGAGTATGGAATGATTGACGAGATTCTTACAAAAGCAAACAGAAAATAACAAGAGTCAGAATGGTTTCTAAATACAATGATTTCTGCTCATTTTGCGGAAGAAACAAAAGCGAGGTTGATGTTTTGATCGCAGGAGATATTGCATCCATTTGTAATGAGTGTGCACAACAGGCTCTGGATTATACCAAGGAGGCTTTAGCGTCTAAGAGAAAAGGAAAAAATGCCGATGCTAAGGGAAAACCGGCCAATGCTTTGATGAAGCCAAAGGAGATTACTGCCTTTCTTGATCAGTATGTTATTGGTCAGGATGAAGCAAAAAAATACCTGGCAGTTGCGGTTTACAACCATTACAAAAGGATAAGCCACCCTGTTGGAGATGACCTTGAACTGGAGAAATCAAACATTCTGCTTGTTGGTCAGACAGGAACCGGTAAAACCCTTCTTGCCAAGACTATTGCAAAGATGCTTGATGTTCCGTTTGCTATTGTTGATGCCACTGTTTTGACTGAGGCGGGATATGTTGGAGAAGATGTTGAGACAATAATTACCAGACTATTGCAGGAGGCTGACTATGATGTTGAAAGGGCTCAGAAGGGAATAGTCTTCATAGATGAAATTGATAAAATTGCGCGGAAAAGCGATAATCCGTCAATTACCCGGGATGTGTCGGGTGAGGGTGTCCAGCAGGCAATGCTGAAACTTCTTGAGGGAAGTATTGTAAATGCACCTCCTCAGGGAGGGCGCAAGCATCCTGAACAAAGGCTAATTGCTGTGAATACTAAAAATATTCTCTTTATATGCGGTGGTGCGTTTGAAGGAATTGACAGAAAGATATCTCAGCGTCTGAACACTCAGATTGTTGGTTATGGAACTTCAAAGAAGACAGAGCATATAGACAGAAACAACCTTTTGAAGTATGTTGCTCCTCAGGACCTGAGAGCATACGGACTCATACCGGAAATCATAGGTCGTCTGCCGGTTCTGACATATCTGAAACCACTGGACAAGCAGGCACTTCGCAGTATTCTCACTCAACCTAAGAATGCTCTTATAAAGCAATACACAAAGCTGTTTGAACTGGATGGTGTGAAGCTGAAGATAGAAGAGGATGTTCTGGATTATATTGTTGATACAGCCATTGAGTTCAAGCTGGGTGCCAGAGGATTGCGGTCAATTTGCGAGGCGATAATGCTTGATGCAATGTATGACATGCCTTCGGACACTAAGAAGGGGCTTACGGTCAAACTGGATTATGCTAAAAAGAAGGTGGACAAGTTCACCGGTTCGTTGATATTGGCAAAAGAGGCTTAGGCCTCTTTTTTTTTAACTGTCCTTCCCAACCCCATTACACAACTTTCCAGTTTGCTGCGCAAACCTGATCATGTTGAAAAGTAGGTGGAGCAGTAAATTTCAAGTTTAGGCAAAAGTCTGGATTACTTTCAGTCCAGGTGTGGATTTTTGGATGCTGCACCGGGTTTACCCACTTCATGTTCTCTCCGCTGAAAATCAAAGGCAGCCCCGATATTGTGTTTTTGCAGATCAGCTCACGGGTCTGCGCTCGATTTTCTTGCGCTCCGTTCACATAGTGGGTGCCCAAACCCTCCTATGCAAGCATCCTCAAATTCCACACCTGGATCTGCTTTTTCCACACTTTTGCTCCATTATGATTTTAACATAATCTGCTCCACCTACTTTTTCATTTGATCCCGCAAAAACTGAGGTTGTGGTATGGGGTTGGGATTTTACAGTTATGGCTACTTATCAGGCCTAAAGCTCTTTTACGTTACAACTCACAATCTGGGAGGAAAAACTCCCTTGAAGTTTTTAACTCTGCCAAAGCTTTTAGCAGTTATCAGATAATCAGTTAATTGTATATCTGTTTGATTTTCAGACCATTTCGCAAGTATTTGCAAATCATGCATATGCTAACACCTCTGGCAGAGTCTCTGCTAGAGGTGTTAGTACATTGCTTGAAATGAGAAGCTTACGAATTCGCCTGCTAGTCAATCACTTACTAACAGCTCTGCCAGAGCTGTTAGTAAGTACCTAATTTGCAGCTGAATATAAAACTATGTGTCGGCAAATCATGCCGACACATACCTTCTTGTGCGCTTTGAATTCTCCCTACTTAGGGTTCTTTGCAGTTTTTATATGATTTCGTTGGACATGTGAGAAACTTCAACGGAGATGGATTTACTTTTCGTTTATTTTGTAGTAAAGCAGCGAATTGATTCTTGGAAGTGCATCTGTATTCTCGGTTCCGCTAATATCCGGGTTATAGCCTATCTTTTCGGCAAGTTCGACATACTCTTTGTTGTTTGTCCTTTTGCCGGCACAGTAAAGGAGTAACGCTCCGCGATCCTGGTTAAAGGGCTTGATCTGCATATGTGGCCAGGTTTGTGGTTCTATCCAGTAAGGTTTTAGGAATTCCAGTCCAAGTAGCATGCTGCGACCATTCTGTGCCTTGTATTCCCAAAGGTTTAACCCGACTTTGCCGGCAATATTGTCAGAAATGTTAAGAGCCTCCAATGCGAAGGAAGAATAATGCAATCCCAGCGTTCTTGCAAGTTCCATTGGCAAGGAGCCGTCGGGCTGCATCTGAATATCAATTCGAGGAAGCTGATTTTCAACAATAATCTTACGTAAATATTCATAATCGCCGCCATACATCACAACCGCCTGATGGGTTGCTTCGTACCATAGACCGTGGTTGTTGGCAGCTTTTGCCTCCTTAAGTCCGTTGACACTATGTTCAAGCCAGTATCTGAATGAGTTGGCCCAGTCTTTCAACTCAGCCTTATCAGTCTCTGTCCACGCAGCAGAGCCTTCGATTATTTTTGCAGCATTAAGAGCACCTGCTATTCTGCGGGCATCTATTATTCCTGTACCTCGAATCTCAACCATTCCCGGTACGGTCTGAGAGTAGGTCATGTTGGGATTCATACCGGTTATTGTGTCCAGGAACCATACCCTTAACATTTCGGCTGCCTTGTCGGCATATTTCTCTTCATCGCTCAAATAGTACATTACTGCAAGTGATTGGACAGCCTCGGCAAATGTTGTGCTGTTTGCCCTCTCCAGATATTCATATACCTCCGGGTTTCTTTCACCATCTCTGCGGATATATGGAACACCATTTTCTGCAGTTGAGTCGGGCCACCAGTATGGAGAGAGTGTAATATAATCACGCGGATCCTTGCTTGGGGCCACACGTTTCTTATTCTTGACAACACTCAGTGGTTCCATATTCATGAACACAGAGTCGTTATATTGACGGAAATCCGTAAATTTTGGCATTATTGCGCTATCATTTGCTGCAATAGCCTCTTTGGCCGATTTCAACAATGCGTCGTCATATAAAATTGATATGATTTCAACTTTACTTGAACAGCTGTTTAGAAGAAGAGCAGAAAACAGGAATATCCAGAATATTTTTAATTGCTTCATATTGTCATATTTGTTATAAAATGATCTGTTACTTATTATTAATGTCGAAGTAAAGCAGGCTTTTAAAATTTGGTTTAGTTGTATACCCTATCTTTCTGGCTGCATCTATATACTCCTTTTTATTTAGATGTAATCCGGCAATATAGAGTGCCATTGAGCCTCTGCTGGTTTCAAAAGGAGATATTTGCTCATATGGCCATTTCTGTGGTTCCAGATAGTATGGATACACAAACTCCACTCCGCGGGATATTGAACGTCCATTGGGAGTTGTGTGCTTCCACATATCTGTCCCAATCTTCATAGCAATCTCGTTAGCTTCGTAAAATGCATCCAGAACAAATGTGGAATAACTCAACCCTAAGGTGCGAGCCAACTCCTCCGGAAAGCTGCCGTTCTTATCCTGTTGAGAATCCAGACGTTTATAAAGTGAATTTTCCAATACACTCCTTAGTTGTGAAATGTCATCAATATAATAGGAGAGACCCATTCTTATAATGTCATACCACAACCCATGGTTGTTGTCTGCCTTCATCTCAAGCTGACCCTGAGTGCTGTTCTGCATCCAGTAAAGAAATGCTTTCACCCACTCCTGTAGATCCACTTTATCTTTTGTGCTCCAGAATTTGCTGCCTTCAATTAGTTTTGCTCCGTTCAGGGCATACATGATTGACCGTGCATCAAGAATGCCTGTCCCTCGGAGGAATGTCATACCCGGTACATGTTGAGCATATACCATATTCGGGTTCATTCCGGTCACAGGGTCAAGGAACCACTCTCTCAGGATTTCAGATGTGCGTTTTGCATACTTCTCTTTTCCTGTTATGTTATAAAGCATTCCCAATGTTGATACTGCAGTTTCCAACTCTGTAATCTTACGGTAATCATACTCTTCGAGTTCCGGATTTGACTTGCCGTCAAAACGGATATATGGCAACCCGTCCCTTTTTTCAGGGTCGGGCCACCAATATCTGGAAAGACTCATATAATCACGTGGGTCTTTGCTGGGTGCAATTTTTTTCTTGTCGGTCACTATATTGAATGGTCTGCTGTCAAAATACTTTTCAGAAGACTCAATAATAGTATTTATGCCTGGAACAACCCTTGCATCCATATTTGTGTATGCACTTTTTAAATTTACTATCCGTTGGTCATTCCATGATATGGTATTCTGAGCAGAGAGACTCAGTTGGAACAATACCACTGAAATGACCACGAATAATAACCTTTTTGCATGTCTCTTCATTAATATAGCTTGGTCATGTTAAGTGGTATAGGTAACAAAATGTTGGCTGTGGTCATTGGCTGTGGAGCCCGTCCCTGAGTATAGCTCTTGTAGAAGTTCTCATTTGCGAACTGTGTATTCAATGTGCTTACAACATATTGACTGCCTTCGCGTAACATGTCGTAGAACCTTTGGTTTTCAAAAGCAAGCTCCAGACGACGTTCATCAAGAATTGCAGTGTGCATTGTTGCTTTACTGCTGGTTGCTGCAACATCCAGATTAGGAAGACCGGCACGTGTACGAATAGCATTTACATAGGTTCTTGCAGAATTCTGGTCATTGTCGGTACCATCGTTAAGGGCTTCGGCATACATAAGAAGAACATCGGCATAACGAATAACCGGCCAGTCGGTTTCGGCATCATTCAGTATTAAAACAGCTGTTGGAGACTCCCAGTATTTTGCTGTCCACCATACCTTGTTGTTGAAAAATGATACAGAGACTGCGTTTCGTTTATCTGTAAGATTGCGGACAGTTGAAATAGGGTCAATAGGAGTTCCTCCTGAAGTGTAACTCCATGTTGTAACATTTCCTAGTTTTTCGGTTATTCCTTCTGTTGGTGTGTTGTAGCCCATACCGTTACCTACAACTATTGTGGCGGATGAGTTACGTGCCGCAAAATAGTTAACGAAAGGTGAGCCTATTCCCAGACCACCGGCCTTGAATCTTACTGCAAAAAGAATCTCCTTGTTCATCTCGTTGCTGGTTGCAAATATCAGATTATAAGCAACTAATCCTGCTGTTCCGTAATCCTGGACAATAGGTTGAAGATTGGTCTTTACTGCGGCATAGTTCTTTCTTGTAAGATATACCTTTGCAAGAAGAGCCTTTGCTGCATAAATTGTAGCACGTCCTATTTCTGCTGTTGGCTGTTTTGTCACTCCTGCAGTGGTAGAAAATGTAGGATAAGGGAGTTTGCCTGCAGGTGATGCTGCAAATTCAAGATCTTCGATGATTTTTGCATAGATTACATCTGAGGTACTCTTGGCAAGCTTTAATGCATCTTCCCCGATAATGGGCTCTGTTACAAGCCACACATCTCCAAAAAGACGAGTAAGGTTGAAATACATCATTGAACGGATAAACAACAATTCCGATTTGTATTTGGCTTTTGTATCGGGATCACTTACATTGTCTATAGCTGCAAGCAGAGTATTGCAACGCGAAATTACCCTGTAGGCCGGAACCCAACCAAAATCAAAAATAAACTTATCCTGAGCTGTTGCGGTCATATGGTCAAGACGGCGAAGTTCCTCGTTATTAGCATCAGATGATGATGTTGATTCAAGATGAGCATTATCTGAACGGAGTTCGCTAAAGCGCCACTCCTCCTTAACAACGTCCATCAAACCACTGTAACAGGCAATTATTCCGGTTCCAATCTCCTTTGTGTTTTTATAGTAGACATCTTCACTCATTGCAGACTCTGGCAAATAATCCAGCTTGCAAGAGTTCATCAATACTATAATGCTTAATATAAGCAGTTTAAATATATTATTTTTCATAATCATTAATTGTAAAGTTTATAATGAAACATTAAGTCCAAATGAAATGGTTCTCTGGAGTGGGAAACCTCCACGTGAGTAACCATCTACAAGAGGTGAGTTATAAGCATTTGTAGGTTTTGTACGAGCTTCAGGATTAACAAGTCTCAAACCTTTTGCTGTGAGGAAGAACAGGTTCTGTCCGGAAATGTAGGCTCTTAATGATTTCATGCCAATCTTTTTAGCATACTTCGATTTTAGAGTGAATCCAAGAGTTACCTCGCGAAGAGCAGCATAAGATGCATCCTCCAGCACATAGTCTGTCCACATCCAGTTAATACCACCGCTGCTTACTGGAGTCACTCCGTCACCTTGTACTCCGTCACATAACCAAGCGTTCGCATAATTATAATTCTTTACATATCTGCGAGTCTCTACATAGTTGATATCGCCATTCATTATCTTGCCCCCTTGAGAACCTTGAATTAAGAATGAAAGGTCAAAACTCTTGTATTTGAATGTATTAGTTATACCCCATGTAAAATCAGGAAAAGGAGAACCTGATACAACCCGGTCATTTTGGTCAAGAATCTTGTCTCCGTTATCCCATACCTGCAATGAACCACCGGAAGCTCCGGAAATTCCTGAAGCAACAGCATCTGCCTGAGTCTTGTAGATTCCCAGCACTTTAAACTGATAGTACTGAATTGCAGGCTGACCGACTATAGCTGCATAGCCTTCATTTCTTTCACCAAGTTGAAGGTTAAAGGTCTGTGTCCCTCCAAGGCTCAATAAAGTATTTTTGTTAGCTGCAATATTGAAAGCGGTCTGCCATGTAAAATCTTTTTTTCGTATATTGTATGTATCTACCTCAATTTCTACACCTTGGTTGCGAACTTTTCCAACATTGTTCCAGTAATTCAGGGAACCTGTAATAGATGGAATATCCTGTTGTAAAAGAAGAGCTTTAGTCTCTGAATTGTAATAATCAACTGTACCATTCAGCCTTCCGTTAAAAAATGAGAAGTCTAGACCTGCGTTGATTTCATTAGTCTGTTCCCATGTGAGTGAACGATTTCCAAGGGTAGGATTGGTATTTATAAATCCCGGAGTTACGTTACCGGTACCTGAACCCAAAGGATAGTTTACCAAGCTTAATGTGTTGTATGCTGCGTAGTTGGCAATGTTGTTGTTACCAGTCACACCATAACTTCCACGAAGTTTCAACCGGTCGATCCACGTAATGTTTTTCATGAATCCCTCCTCGGTAATTCGCCAGCCAACTGAAACAGAAGGAAAGTACCCATAACGGTTATTCGGACCGAACTTTGAGCTTCCGTCTGCCCTCCAGCTTGCAGATAACAGATACTTGTCTGCATAGCTGTAATTGATACGTGCAAGATATGATACCATTGAAATACTCTCGCTGTATGTCTGTGTCTGAATATTTCCGTTAGCATCCTTTTGTGTGATAGCTGTTGCAGCATTGAAGGTAGATACATAGTCATTGCCAAATGTACCGGCAATGGCAGCTGTCCTGTGTTTTGTGAGGTTAGATGTAAAACCGGCAAGAAGGTTGAAACTGTGTTTACCTATGTTCTTATTATATGTCAGGGTATTTTCCGACAACAGGTCTATCAGTAAATCATTGCTGTATGTACCGTTGGCCAGGTTACCGGGCTTAAGACCATCTGATTTTATAAAGTAGTCCTGACCCATATATGCCATATAGAAACCGTTAGAAGTCCTGAATGTAAGGTCTTTTGTGAAATTGATATTTACATATGAGTTTGTGTTCAAACTATAGTTCTCTTCTATAAATGTAGTTTTGTCTGCTATGTTTATAGGGCTGTTGTCTGATGTGTTCCAAGGAGTTGCGTTAGTAACAACAGTGCCATCCAGCAGAGTATAGTTCAATCCTGAGAAATCGGCTCCCATTGCATAGTCGCCCACTTTTTTGGCAAATGCAGGTTTTTGCCCGGTTATAAAAGCTATACTTTCCGGTGTATGATATACAGGCATCCAGTCACCTGTACGGATGAGGTTGTTGTACCAGCCTCCCGATGAATTTGAAGGACGTTGTCTCTTTGTATACTGAGGAGTCAATGAAATACCAACCTCAATATATTTCGATAGTTTGGCGTCTATCTTGGCGCGCATGTTAAACTTATTGTACTGGCTGTTAATCATAATACCCTCGTCGAAGTCATAATTGCCCGACAGATAATATTTATACTTTTCATTCCCATCAGATACATTAGCCTGGATATTTGATATGGTTGCGGTTTGAAGGCCCAGATCTTGCCAGTCCCGGAATCCGAATTTCTCACCAACTGAATAGGCAGCCAGGTCATTATTGATATTCAGTTTAGATGAACTAGCAATTGATGCCATGTATGCATCATAAGCAACTTTCTGTGAACGTCTCAGGTCGGTATACTCCTGTGTAGAATATCGGTCAACCCTCTTGTAGGTTTGTTTTATACCTGTGCTGAATTTGATATTGTATGAAGGTTTGTCTGCAGAGCCGCTTTTTGTGGTTATAAGAATGACTCCACTTGCAGCACGTGAACCATAGATTGCAGCAGATGCTGCATCTTTAAGTATCTCGATAGACTCAACATCGGAAGAGTTCACCATCTCCAGACCACCGGAAATAGGATAGCCATCCACTACAATCAGAGGAGATGTACTGGCACTTATAGATCCCATGCCGCGGATTCTGATAGTTGGAGCAACACCAGCCTCAGATGAGGTGTTTTGAACATTCAAGCCGGCAACCTTGCCCTGAAGTGCCTGGTCCAGACGTGATACAGGAACATCTCCCATACCGGAAGTGTTAACCTTAGCTATTGATCCTGTGAGGTGTGATTTTTTTTGCACACCATATCCAACTACAACAAGTTCATCAAGCAACAGAACATCCTCCTTTAATACTATATTGATCTGTTTCTGTGAATTGACTGCAACTTCTCTGCTAATAAAGCCAATATATGTAAAGACAAGTGTTCCGTTGGCGGGAACATTTTTGAGAGAATAATTACCAAGCAGATCGGTAACTATACCATTGGGAGTACCCTTTACAACAACAGAGACACCGGTAAGAGGGTCACCGTTTTCTGCTGTAACTGTTCCGGAAACGCCTATATTCTGGGCGAACAGGTTCAGATTGAAAAGCAACATAGTGCTTAACAATATGGTCACTACTTTAATTAGTTTTTTATTTTTCATATGAATATTGATTAAGTATTTGTTATATCATCTAAGAAAACCAGGCACCGCCGTTTATGTCGATATTAGTACCTGTTATATATGCCGATTCGTCACTGGCAAGGTAGGATACCAGATCTGCTATGTCTGTTGCAACACCCTGACGACGCAGAGGGACGGTTTTTTCATGATTTTCACGAGCTGCAGGATTTGTGAATCTGTCGTGGAACGACGTTGCTATCATCCCGGGGGCAAGTGCATTAACCCTAATTCCAAGAGGCCCCAGCTCCTTTGCCATGGCACGGGTGTGACACATTACAGCCGCCTTAGCTGTTGCATACATTGATGCTCCCGGTCCTCCGCCATCTCTTGCTGCCTGTGATGAGAAGTTAATAATTGAGCCTCCGTTTGCCATTACAGGGACGGCCTCTTTTGTACACAGAAACACGCTACGCATGTTTACATCCATCAAAAAGTCGTACCATGCCTCATCCTGTTCTGTTATGGCTTTACGACCAACAAGACCACCTACAACATTCACAAGAATATTAACATTAGGGCCAAAAGCCTTTTTTGACTCCTCAAACAATTTTTTGACATCTGCTGCCTTTGTCATATCGCCCTGCACAGCCAAAGCTTGTCCTCCTGCATTGGCTATAAGTTCAAGTGTGAGGTCGGCATCTTCTTTATTGTCAAAATAGTTAATAACCACATTTGCCCCTTCCGATGCAAGCTTGATAGAGATTGCACGTCCCAGGTCCCTGGCTCCGCCGGTTACAATTGCTACTTTATCTTTTAATTTCATAATTACCTTTTTTTGTTATTTTTTTAAAAAATCTGCCCTGTGGGGTGTAAATACATCTATTAAATCGCCCTCTTCCAGACATATTGCTCCGTGGTTGAGATCGGGCTCCACATAGAAGCTGTCGCCGGCTACGAGAACTTCTGTCTTGTCACCTAGTGTAACCTCAAATTTGCCACTTGCTACGTATGTAACCTGAGAGTGATAGTGTTCGTGCCTGCTGCCAATGGCGCCAATTTTAAAATTAGCCCTTACCAGCATTATCTGACCATCATAGGTTAGAACTTTACGATTCAGCCCTTCGGCTACAGTTTCCCACTGTACCGTATTGTCTTTTACAAATCTTTCGCTTCTTGTTTTCATGATTTTTATGTTAATATTTATTGAATGTCCATTTTGCTGCTGAAGATTCCTTATTGTAATCTATCCGGAACCTTGCTTTTACTTCGTTTACTTCTATTTCTGCAACTGTATAATTGTCATTATCTTCAATAATCCTTAAAGATTTGACCGATGATACTGCATTCTCTGTCTTTTCAACTACCAGGTCATATTTTCCGTGGGTCTCAATAGCAGAGAGGAAGGTGTGATTTTTGGCTGAATTTTGTCTGATAATAAATGCCGGATCTGTCCTCAGATAGTATTCAGGATCGTTGGCGCCTGAACGGACAAAGAAAAGATCAGATTTTGAATCCGTTACAGTGGTCACGCTGTAAAACCTCCTGCCCTTGAGCCATGTGAAGCAGACTTTTGAATCGTTTGGTTTTGCCCATGCCTCTTTCCAGAGGTACTTATAACCGTCGGAATTGCCAAATATTCCCATCTGTTCAAGTGCCTTTGTATAAGGGGTGCTCAGACTTATCATATCGCCATTATAAAAGAATGGCAGATCGTATGTGTGCTCCTTTTCACTTGTCAGTTTAAATATGTCCAGGATGATTCTTACACCACCCAGATTCTCGATCACTGCATTTGTTCTTTGCATTCTGACCCCCGGGCTGGCATTTGTCTCATAGGCCGAACATACCTGTATTTCAGGATTTGATATGTCATAACAATATATTGCAGGGGCGTAGTTCGAAGATATCTTTATGTCGCCTTCATAGTGACTTTTCATATCAACACTCACTGTATTGTGTGAGATAGTGCTCATGGAATACTTATCGTTAAGTGGGGTGTATCCTCCATTGTATTTCACTACAATGTTCAGGAAACGGGACGAACCATAGTCGACAAGAATTGGATTGCCATCGTCATAATAGGAAATTGTAAGTTTATCGAAGTGTCCATGGCTCAATCCATGAGATGTGGCCTTCATTAGAAATGTTGTATTTTCTGTAGGTTTGGGACTTCTGAATATAGCCAGACCGCCCATGCTTCCATCGCTGCCATCTCTCAATAGCTGACTTTTAAGCTTGAACTCCTTAGCCTCACCTCGGGCAATGTCCCGGGCAACTGCAAAACCTGCGTCAGTTGGCAGGAAGAAGCTTTGGTAATTCTTAGATATTGTAAGCAACTCTTTTTGGGAGTTATCTGCGGCATAAAGGATATTGTCGGCAAAAACAAGCTCCTGTGCACTGAATCCTTTTTTCAAAGCATCGTTTATTGTAAAGAATTCCCCGTTGTATGTCATCTGCATTAGGGTACTGACAGCCTTTTTGAGAATAGCATCGCGGTACATGAAAATCTTTCTGTCGGGTTCGTTGTTATTGATTGCCTGAGCAAAAATGACGAATGGCCATATAGCATAACGTTGATAGTAAGCTCCTTCTGTAAAATATCCGTCAGGTGAGAACAGTTCGTCCAGTTGCTGCATATAACCTCCGTTCTTTCCTGTCTTGTCGCTGCCATACAGTGCCTTCTGTATAAGTTCATTGTCGTCCATCACATAGCCAATCATACCCACGGCTGCACACGCCCATGTTCCATGATTATGCATTTTGTTGAATATCTTGTTGTTGGCATCACTTCCATCCATAAGGAACTGAGCCATGGGCTTGAAAAGCTTGTTATTGTATTCTGTCCTCTTATTTTCCGGCAGGTAGTTGTAAACACAGTCATAAGCGATTGATGTGTGAACCAGCCAAACAAAATCGTTCAAAGTCTGCCAGAAGAGTCTGCCGGGGTTCGAAGACATTTTTACAGGGTGATATCCAAGAGTAGGGTAGAGCTTCAGGTATTCATCCAGCATCTTTTCTACAAAGCCGGCGTACTTTTTCTCTCCTGTCAGCTGAAACATTATACCACAATAGTACATAGAGTAGTAATTGTCTTTATGTTTCTCGTGCGTCGCTCCACCTCCGCCGTCTTTGGGAACCGGAACATTCACAGGAGATGCAACAGCCAAATCTGCTTTTGCTTTGATATCTTCTATGGAAGCATCAAAAGCCGGATATTTGCCAATTCCTTTTTTCATCTCCGCTACCCCTTTGCCAGTCATCATTAGAGATGGGTGCTCCCTTGCAATAATAACATTTGCAAATAACAGGAGTGTAAGTAGTATTAACGGTTTTTTCATTTTATTTCACTCCAATGTTTTTAATAAATAGTTCACTTGATTTTGCAGATCTGTAATCAAATTTTGCAGCATCCAGATATTCAGGCTTAATTGCAGACATTTCGCCTTCGACAACTTTGTTGGTCATTGTCAGGATCCTGCCTGAGTTCCAGAAGTTGCAGTTCCATATTTTCACTTTCTCAAAAGTAGCTTCGTCGAGTCTTATAGATACGCCTCCTCTGCCACTGTTGCTGAAGTTGCAGTTTGAGATGTTCAAAACCTGCGGACCTATAAGCCTTAGTACCGAACCTCTCTCCTTGTTGCAGACATCTTCAAATGTACAATTCGAGATATTAACTTCCGGACCGGCCGTACTCTCATCACTTCCTCCTCTGTAAACATTAATCCCAAGGCCAAGGATTCTGTTGAAGGAGCAATTCTCTATAACAAGCTCCTCTACATTATACTTTCCGGCGTCATCACGCTCGCCTGCATAGTTTATTGCATCTGCAGAAATTGCTCTGAATAAGGAATTTTTTATAATGATTTTCTCGGTGAAGGTGTTCTTTAATCCCCTTACCGGAACTGTGCTGCCCTCTGGAAAATCAAAAAACTCACAATTGTCTACAATCAGATAATATGGTTTTATCATACCTGCCAATGTTGAGATTCCGGAACCGGGTGTCGTTTTTCCGGGTTGACTCATACCATTGAAAGACAGCCCCTCAACAATGAGCTCTCCTCCATCTCTTATTGTTACTATATTACCCTCTCTGGAACCGTTGTATCTGATAACTGGTCTGGATTTCAGCCCTGTTGAAGCTTTTATTGTTACAGGAAAATCAATAAAAATATCTGATGAAACCGGATACTCCCCGGTTTCCGACAACTCCAACACATCTCCTGCTTTAGCCTGAGCCATGGCCTTTAGAATGTTATCCTGTCCGGCCTTGACTGTTATAATATTTTGAGATCTCCCCGTTTTGACGGTAGATGTCATTCTCCACACTTGTCCGCACTCCTCTCTTTTAACTGGAACCTGTACTATTTGATTATCCGGTGAGAGACCTCCATCGTTCACAAATCCTGCAGGAAGCTTTGCATTGCTTGCAAGTTTAACCCTGTTCTCCTTGAAAATAAACCCCTTGACTGAGGCCTTCTCTTCATATGGATATGCTATTTTATCGTTTATGATAATGTTTTTGAAGAACCTTACATCTGAAGGTTCCAATGTTCTCTCTTCATCATTTCCTACCCCGAAGGTGATATGGTCGCAATTGATGAAAGTATTGTTGTTGATGTCCACGTTTTCTACCAGACAATATCTGTTAGGCAACGAATTTGGTACAGCGTTCATCACAGCCAGTGCAGCAAAGAACCTGTCACCCTTTAGTCTGTAAAATGTATTGCCGAAAACCTTATGACCGGCATTGATTATCCTTATTCCTCCGGTATTTCTTACATTTTTTCCGTCAAAGTAATTATTGTTGGCAACGTTCCTGTCGCCGTGACGCAATGCAAGTACTCCCTGACACTCGTTGAATGTATTGTATCTTATTATATTGTCGGCCGATTTGATAGAGACAACCTCCACCTCTCCGTTACACTTGTCGAAGTAGTTGTATTCTATTATTGTATTTGAAGATTTAAGAGCCTGAGTTGCAGTTCCCACCCTTATGGTTTCGGCACCGTTTGAGCCGAAGACAGGTTTGTGTCCAAAATAGTTATGGTCAATTGAATGGAAGTTTTGCTGATCTCGCTCCTGATTAAGCATAACTATAAGAGTAACTCCAATATTCAGTTTGTTCAGAAGGGAGTTATGGTCAAAACGGTTGTTGCGTCCAAACATAAGGACATAACTGTAATTGATCTCCCTACTTTTAGGGTTGTATGAATCAATCACACAGTTAGTCACCCTGCAATTATTTGCTGCTTCGTCACCTAGTCTGAATTCAATAACTGAACTTCCGGCAGGAGGGGTGCCATCTTTAAAGTATAATCCGTCCACTACAATCCAATTTCCCGCCATTTTAAGAGAAGATGTTCCTGAAATTATAACTTCTCCGGGTTTGAGTGCCTTGACAACTATCGGATTCTCTTTTGTACCGCTGGTCTTAAGCTCAATATTGATATCCCTGTATAATCCGGATAATATAAAAAGAGTGTCTCCGGGTTGAGCCAATTCAATTTTCTTGTTCAAATCGGTCAGGGGAATATGTATGTTCCTTGCCTGTAACGAAAATGTACCGGCAATTAACACCAAAATGAAAATGAGAGATATTCTTTTCATGTTATTCAGGTTGTTTTCCGATATATGCCAATATTCCACCGTCTACATACAAAATGTGGCCGTTTACAAAATCGGAGGCCTTTGATGCCAGAAAAACAGCCGGACCTTGCAGGTCTTCAGGCGTGCCCCACCTTGCAGCGGGTGTTTTTGCAATGATGAATGAGTTAAATGGATTTCCCTGCTCTCTTAGAGGTGCAGTCTGAGGAGTTGCTATATACCCAGGACCCAGGCCATTGCATTGGATATTGTATTTACCATATTCTGATGCAATGTTACGGGTAAGCATTTTTAGTCCCCCCTTGGCTGCTGCATAGGCACTAACAGTCTCACGACCCAGTTCGCTCATCATTGAGCAGATGTTTATGATTTTTCCGCCCCCCTTCTTTATCATTGAAGGAATCACGGCCTTAGCCATAATAAATGGTGCATTCAGATCTATGTCTATAACCTGCCTGAAATCGGCGGCAGACATCTCATGCATTGGAATCCTCTTAATGATTCCTGCATTGTTTATAAGAATGTCAATTACTCCAACCTCTTGCTCAATTAGTGCTATGTGTCTGTTTACCAGATCTTCGTCCGTAACATCGAAAACATAACCCTTGGCATCTATTCCCTCTTTTTTATATTCCTCAATGGCAGCATCTACCTTTTCCTGTTTTAGGTCGTTGAAGACAATTCTTGCTCCCGCCTTGCCTAAAGCTACAGCGAGTCCGAATCCTATTCCGTAGGATGCTCCGGTAATCAGAGCTACTTTACCCTCTAAAGAAAACAAATTTTCCATTTTTATCTTAATTCTGATGTTGGAGCCGGCTGCATGTCGGTGTAGTCTGAGTTCTCTCCACCCATACCCCAGATAAATGTATAATTACTTGTTGCACAAGCACTGTGAATGCTCCATACGGGAGAAATGACTGCTTGTTCGTTTGATAGCCAGATATGTCTGGTTTCATCTGGCTGACCCATGAAGTGACATACCGATTGTCCCTGAGGTACCTCGAAATAGAAGTAAACCTCCATTCTTCTTTCGTGAGTATGTGCAGGCATTGTGTTCCATACACTACCCGCCTGCAATTCTGTCATTCCAAGCTGGAGTTGACAAGTTTGAGCAGTTTCAGAAACAATAAGCTTGTTCAGGATTCTTTTGTTGCACTCCTCCTGTTTGCCTAACTCAATAACTATTGCATCTTTTCTGGTAATCAGCTTGTCAGGATAGTTTGCATGCGCCGGAACGGAGTTGAAGTAGAATTTTGCAGGAGCAGAACTATCCTTGCTTGCAAAAACAATCTTCTTTTCTCCTTTCCCAATATATAGTGCCTCTTTAAAGTTCAGACTGTATTTTTTGTCGTCGATGCTAACAATCCCTTCTCCTCCAATATTGACGATTCCTAATTCTCGTCTGGATGTAAAATTATCTGCCTTGAATATAGCGGGAGCGGTCAACTCTACCTCACCGGAAACCGGCATTGCTCCTCCGGCAACCATCCTGTCGACCATTGAATAGGTCATACAGATCTCATTTTCAATAAAAAGCTTTTCAATCAGGAAGTTTTCCCGTATTGCTTTTGTATCGTATTTTTTTGCATCATTTGGGTGTGATGCATATCTCACCTCACATATTGGTTTCATATTCTTATAAATTATTTATCACATTTTTGGCCCAATCTGCCCCTGAATGGTTCTTTATGCTTTTCCATTTATCGGACATATCTCCAATAACCGGTTTCTCGTTAGTCATCGGAGACAATTCCGCATTGAAGTTATTAAATCTTCCGCCGTATATAACATTGTTTCTGAACGTTATTTGCGGTTTTTCAGGATTATCCACCCATACTATCGAATAATTCGAAGAGTTGTCGTTGGATATTATATTATTGATGATTTCTGTAGATATTACAGGAAGAGACTGATCGGGTGCATTTCCATAGCTGATAACTATTCCATTATTGCAGTTTTTGATTATGTTGCCATCTATTTTAGAGTCGGTAACCTGAAAATATCTGTTTAATGGCGAGTTTTTAACCCCTTGTATAAGACAAATAGCAGCCTGATAATTCTCACCTGTACCGTTTTCGAAATAGTTGTTCCTTATAGTCTGATGATCACCTATAACTCTTATACCCGCTGTCCCTTCTCTGTTGTTCCCTATGAAGTAATTTGCCTCCACAAGAGAGTTGTTGCCATGTCTCAGAGTCAGTGCGCCTTGTGTTTCAAGAAAGAGATTGTTAATATAATTGTTATAGCATGACTTGTTTGAGATCACCTCTATCTCAGAGTCACATCTGTAGAATGTATTGTTTGCAACCAAGCAGCGGGCCTCCTGCATGGAAAAATCACTTGTACCTATTCTTACACACTCTTGTCCGTTTGTTTTGCTGCCGTCAGACCCTCTTATAATGGTTGGTCGCGAAAAATAGTTGTTCAGAATCTTGTGATTAGGAATTATATCTTTTTCCAGCCAGACTACGAGCAGACAACCTATGTTTTTCTTGTCTATGAAAGAGCACTTCTCTATAGTATTCCTCTCTCCGTAAATGGATACCCATTTGTTGTCAGTAACAGGGTCCTCCTTAGTATCAACTCCGGAGATTACGCAGTTTTCCAATTTTGAATCCTTTGTCCTCATCTCAATAGGAGATTTTCCGGAAATGGGTGAAAGATTTTTAAAATAGAGGTTTCTTACAATAATATAGTTGCCTGTTAATTTCAATAATGATTTGCCTGTAAAGATAACCGCACCCGGTTTCTCTCCTTCAAGTATTATTGGTGCCTCTGCTGTACCATTTGCAGAGAACTGCATTGAACGGGAATCATAAATTCCTGGAGCCAGAACAACGATATCTCCCGGTTTAAGGGATTTCAGGATCGAAAGTTCATCGGGGTTTGTTATCCTATAGCTTTCGGCACTTATAGACTGACAGGATACAAATAGTAAAACTATGGCAAGTCTGATTATGTTCATGCGTTCAAATTTTGTAGTTAAGGTCCCTTTCGGTTAAATTGGTCAACCAATTTGAGCGCAATATAAGAATTTTCTTAATAAAAAAAGAAATTTTTATTAAATGTTAAAAATTGTAAAAATTGAAAAATCTCTAGATTTTTTGCTGCTTAGCAAAGGTGTACAACCTATCCAGATGTAGTCGCATTGCAGAGACAGCCTTTGATGAACTCCTCGCCTCAATGGCGTCAATAATTATCTGGTGTTCATGCTTGTCTGTAGGGAGCGGGGTAGAGCAGAAATCTTTGGTTACGTAATGGGAGAGTATATCGGGGGTGATTATAAGGAGCATACTCTTAATTACATCGTTTCTCGATGCCTGTGCTATAACCCTGTGAAAAATCATATCCTTTTCCACCCTTCTTGGAGAATGAAAATTGTCCAGATAGTCTTTATGGGCAAGCTTAAGAGCCTCAATATCTTTGTCATCTGCCCTTTCGCAAGCGAGTCTTACAGACTCCATTTCGAGTATTAATCTTGTCTCAACCAATGAGAAAAAGTCATAATTCTCAATTGACATTATATCTGAAATCAATCCCTGAAGCGCATTATGATGAATTGCGGCTATCACGGAACCGCTCTGTGGGAACGTTTTGACTATGCCATAGAACTCTAGTTCTGCAAACGCATTTCTAACGTGTGTACGACCAACACAGAGTTCCTCTGCCAGCTTTCTCTCTGCGGGCAACTTGCTTCCGGGTTTGAGTTTGCCTTCATTTATAAGGTCATATAAATGTTTTAGTACCTTAACGGTTGCGTTTTCCTTATGGTTGAATTTGCTTAGCATTGGCATAAAATAATTAAAGATTGCGCAATATATGAAAAAAAATATTAGGTTTGTAAAAATATTATTGGTTGACCAATTAAAGGCATTAAATTATGAAGAGAATAACTTTAATTCTGGCTTTTTCCCTTTTATATGTAATTTCCCTGTATGCTCAGGAGGAATATACAAACAAATATGCAATGAAATTAAGCAGGGAAGAGGATGGAAGATTTGCTTTGATCAATAGGGAAAAATATTCTAAAATTATTGACCTGGACAAGGTTCAGGAGCTACTTGTTCCTTACACATACAAACCAGCACTAATCTCAAGTAAAGATTATGACGGGATAGTTACAAAAGAGTATGTATATAAAACATATCCCACTTATAGTTTAAAGCTTGCGGTTGATTTTGCATTATCAGAAAAGCCATCACCTTTTATGGTATATATTCACGGAGGAGGCTGGGCAAGAGGCGATTTTAGTGCAAACAGAGATATTTCTCAGTATTGTGCCAAAAAAGCAGGAATAACAGGAGTGAGGATAAGCTATACTCTTGCAGATAAACCAGGTGCAAATATATTGATTACAGTGCAAGATGTAAAGGATGCAGTAAAATGGGTTCAGAACAATGCAAAAGAGCTGAATGTCAATCCCGATATATTCGGCTTTTTGGGAGGCTCAGCAGGGGGGCATCTGTCTGCAGTTGCAGCACTTTCTATACCGGGAGCAAAAGTTCTCGTAGGAGTTTCAGGAATATATAATCTTCAGTCTGCAAAAATAAGTTCTGCAGCTACAGACCCTCAGAGGCTGGCATATTTCAATAATAAGGACCCAAAAAAACTGGAGCAGGTCTCTCCCGTAAATCTCATAAACAAGAATAATCTTCCGGCTATATATCTGATTCATGGAACAGGTGATATTACCGTTGAGTGGCAGCAAAGTCAGGAATTTGCAGATAAATTGAAAGAAAATCGGATAAAAATTCTTAAACTTGAACTGTATCCCAATTACGATCACAATTTATCATCGACAAAGTCGGATATGAAGGAGAAGCTGTTTTTGGAAGCATTCAATTTCATTGTAAGCAACTTAAAGTAAAACAACAATATTAAATAACTTAAATCTATGAAAGTAAAAGGACTTAGATGGATTGTACTGGGAATGATCATGTTGGTTTCAATAATCAACTACCTCGACCGTGGTACACTGAGCTACATGTGGGTTGCAAATATTAAAGTAAACTATTCTGCAAATGACGTACTTAGAGATTCCTTGACAAAAACATTCATTATAACAGACAAGGATGGAAGTAAAATAACAGCCCCTTATGACAGGGTGAAGCAACTGGAAGACGGAAATTACCAATATACTAAAGTGGGTGGATTAGCTGTTGAACTTGGTATTGTTGATTCAAATCTGCCGGAAGCAGAATTCAAGGTCAAGACAAAACAGATATTGGCTAACATAACAATCTTCTTTATGATTGCGTATGGCCTGAGTCAGATGTTTTCCGGTAAGTTATACGATAAAATAGGTACCAGAAAGGGATTTGCACTCTCTGCAATAGTATGGGGAGCAGCTGATGCTTTAACATATTTTGCCTCAGGAATAAAATCTCTGACAGGGTTCAGGTTCATGCTGGGTCTTGGTGAAGCAGGACCATGGCCGGGAGTCACAAAGTCCAATGCAGAATGGTTCCCTACAAAGGAGAGAGCATTCGGACAAGGTTTGTTTAACGCATCGACCTCTGTCGGAGCTATTTTGGCTCCTATAGTTATAGGATTTCTGTTTTTGTCGTTCGGATGGAAATTTACATTTGTAATTGTAGGTTCTATGGCTATCATATGGGTAATTCCTTGGCTCATAATCAACAAGAAGGGTCCAAAGGACCATCCTTGGATAACTGATAAGGAGAAAGAGTACATTCTCTCCGGTCAGCCGGAGGCTCAGACTACGGCTCCAATTGTTGGAAAATCATGGGGAGAATTATTGAAGAAGAAAAAAAATTATGCGCTCATAGTAGGAAGATTCTTCCTTGACCCTATCTGGTGGATGTTTGTCACATTCATACCAATTTATCTGATTGAACAATTCAATCTCGACATAAAACAGGTGGCTTTCAGTGCATGGGTTCCATATGTTGGAGCTGCAATTGGTGCTTTTGCAGGCGGTTGGTTCTCCGGATACTTACAAAAGAGAGGTAAGAGTCTTAACTTTTCACGCAAAACTGCCATGGTAGTGGGAGCATGCTTGGCCATGCCTGGAATTATTGGCGCAACAATGTCTACAACAGCAACATCGGCTGTGTTGATGATGGCAATAATCTTATTTGGATATCAATTCTTCTGTGTTAATGTACAGACACTTGCTGCAGATTTCCATTATGGAAAGACAGTGGGCTCATTAGCCGGATTAGGGGGTGCAGCGGCAGTTCTGGGAATAATTACAGCAATGTTGCTGGTTCCTTTTATAACAAAGGTTTCATGGGTTCCTTTCTTTATTTTAGGTGGTATGCTGTTTCCTCTCTCTTTATTTTTTATCTTCGTGCTCGGAGGCAAAATCCAGAATATTGATTTAGACAAAAAAGCATAAGTAGTATATTATGAACAAGGTGATTACATTTGGAGAGATAATGCTCAGGCTCTCCACTCCGGGTTTTGAAAGATTTATACAGGCTAAGTCGTATAGTGCCACATTTGGCGGCGGTGAGGCAAATGTAGCAGTATCACTTGCCAATTATGGGATAGATGCAGAATTCATTACCCGTTTGCCGGAAAATGAAATTGCCGATTCCTGTATAGCGGAATTGAAAAAATATGGAGTCAAGACTGATAATATCGTAAGAGGTGGCGAAAGGCTGGGTATCTATTTCCTTGAAACCGGTGCAGTTGCCCGTCCGTCAAAAGTAATATATGACAGGGCACATTCATCAATCAGCACAATCAATCCGACCGAAATTGAGTGGGAAAAGGTTTTTAAAGGGGCAACATGGTTCCATTGGACAGGTATTACGCCTGCGTTGTCACAAGCTGCTGCAGATGCATGTCTTAAGGCTATCAAAGTGGCTAATAAAATGGGAATTACAGTCTCATGTGACCTTAACTACAGAAAGAACCTATGGAAATACGGCAAGGCTCCACAGGATGTCATGCCTGCACTTGTTGAGGGTTGCGATATAATCCTAGGGAACGAAGAAGATGCAGAAAAGGTATTCGGAATAAAGCCGAAAGGATTTGTAGTACATGCAACCGGAGGCTATATAGAATCTGTTGCTTTTCAGTCGGTCTGCGAACAGATGATGGAAAAATTTCCAAGGGCTAAAAAAGTAATTATCACCCTGCGTGGTTCGATAAATGCAAATCACAATACCTGGGCAGGAGTTCTTTATGATGGAAAAAAACTTTATGAATCAAAGTCTTATGACATCACACATATTGTAGATAGAGTGGGAGGGGGTGATTCGTTCATGGGGGGATTGATTTATGGTTTGCTTACCTATCCCGGTGACGACCAGAATGCTCTTGAGTTTGCTGTTGCTGCATCGTGCCTCAAGCATACAATTTATGGTGATTTTAATCTGGTAAAGGTTTCTGAAGTGGAAAATTTAATGAAAGGAGACGGCTCAGGCAGGGTCGTAAGATAATATTATGGCAAGGTTTACAAAAATCCAGACACTCACCGCTATGAAAAATACAGCTATAGTTCCTGTGTTTTATCATAGCGACATAGAAGTTGCAAAAGAGGTTATGTCAGCCTGTTATAAAGGTGGCATCAGAGCCTTCGAATTCACAAACAGAGGCGATTTTGCTCAGGACGTATTTGCGCAGCTTGTAAAATTTGCCGCCAAGGAGTGTCCGGAACTGATTCTCGGAACCGGCTCAATAGTAGATGCCCCGACTGCCTCTCTGTACATACAACTTGGCGCAAACTTCATTGTAGGACCACTCTTCAATCCCGATGTTGCAAAGGTCTGCAACAGACGGTTAATTCCATACTCCCCAGGTTGCGGTACGGTTACAGAAATCGGATTTGCCCAGGAGGCCGGTTGCGACCTATGCAAGGTCTTCCCTGCAGGAAACGTAGGCGGACCGTCATTCATAAAATCCGTCCTGGCACCTATGCCATGGTCCATGATTATGGTCACCGGCGGAGTGGAACCTACAGAAGATAACCTTACTGCCTGGATAAAAGCCGGCGTAACCTGCGTTGGAATGGGCTCTAACCTCTTTCCTGCCGACGTTATCAAGGCCAAAGAGTGGAGCAAAATCACAGATCTGTGCCGGTACTGCCTTAGTGTAGTGGAGAAAGCATAGGGCTAAAGATTTTTGTATTACCGAAAGAGTTTTATAACTTTATCAAAAATAATGACTTATAAAACCTGACGGTATGGAAGAGGAAAAAGACGCTCGGATTCTATTGGCAGAATATGCCCAAAAAAAGGGGTATGACTATGCAACAAACAGTAATTTCAAAAGACTGATTTCAGTATCAGATACCTTTCTATCCAGAAAATTCTTTTTGTTTGAAATTGAAAAAGGGTTCTGGTTTTTTGCTGCCGACTCCTTTGCCGGAAAGGCAGGTTCCGGAAGCACATTTACCGGCATCTACACAACCATAAACATGGACCCGTCGTTCAGCTGCAAGATCCATATAAAAGAGACTCTCGACGGCATCTTCAGATGGAACCGCAAAAAGACAGGCAATTCCGAAATTGACAGTCAACTGACAATAACCACAAATCAGAAATCGCTTCCGGATAATATCATAAGCGAAGGGGATATTTATGAGTTCAGAAAAATCTATGAGAAGGTAAGACCATCCTACATAGTTTTTCAAAACGACTATCTGCCAAACCTGCCCGCCCTCGATGGAAAAATGATTGTCGGCATAGAAACAAACTACTGGGTATATCTGGACGATCAACTCGATGTGCTAATAGACAAGGGTTTGCCTTTGCTAAAAAAAATCTGCTCTGCACATCGATGAGTCGGAGAAATGGTATTTCTCGATTGTGGATGTTATTGAGGTTTTAACGGACAGTCCAAGGCCTCGAAAATACTGGAATGCACTTAAAACAAAGCTAAAGAATGAGGGCAGTGAGTTGTCCCAAAATATGGGACAACTGAAAATGCAATCGGTTGACGGGTCGGAGCTTTCTCTGCCAGAGGTGATAATAGTTCACTGGAAATGAGAGGTCTACTAATTGCTCTGCCAAAGCTTTTAGCAGTTATCAGATAATCAGTTAATTATATATTCATTTGATTTTCAGATCATTTAGTAAGTATTTGTAAGTCATGCATATGCTAACACCTCTGCCAGAGTCTCTGCCAGAGTGAGTAGCACTTCTCTGAAAATGAGAGGCATACGTATTCGCCTGCTAATCTATCATTTACTAACGGCTCTGCCAGAGCCGTTAGTAAATACCTAATCTACAGCTGAATATAAAAACATGTGGAGGCAAATCATGCCGACACATACCTTGTTGAGCTCTTTGTATCTTCCTCTACACCTATTTGCATCATGGGTTCAGTTAATTTCGCGCATTATTCAGTGCCCATTGCAGTTTTCACATGATTTTGCTGGACATGTGGGAAACTTCAAGAAAGTTCTTTTAACCCATTAAAGCACAACACATCTCCCCAAGCAGCCTCAGGTTTTGGAACAAAACTGGAAAGCTGCTAAGGGAGATGTGTTGTGCTCAGTCAGGTTTTGGAACAAAACTGGAAAGCTCTAGAGAGGGTGTGCTGCCTGTATTAAAGAAGAAACTACTCCGTATAGTATTTGTAAAACAGACCTATAGATTCGATTCCCCTGTAGAACTGACTCAGCAAATAACTCTCGTTAGGCGAATGAATCACGTCACGCTCAAGACCGAAACCCATTAAAAGCGGGTTGGCCCCAAGCAACTGCTGAAGATCTGCCAGAATAGGTATACTGCCGCCACCTCTGTTAGGAACAGGTTCAATGCCATAAACCTCTCTCACAGCACGCGCCGCAGCTTTGTATACATTTGAAGTCATCGGACACAGGAAGCCCTGGCCGCCATGATGAGGAATAACCTTAACCTTAACTCCCTTAGGAGCAAGGCTCATAAAATGCTTTTCGAACAATTCGGCAATTTTCTTGCAATCCTGGTTAGGTACAAGTCTCATGGAAATTTTTGCATGGGCAACCGATGGCAGGACAGTCTTTGCCCCCTCGCCGGTGTAGCCACCCCAAATACCGTTAACATCCAGACATGGCCTTATTCCGGTACGCTCCATTGTAGTATAGCCCTCTTCACCCTTAACTTCGTCAATATCAAGGAAGTGTTTGTATTCATGAATGTCAAAAGGCGCACGACCAAGCATCTCTCTCTCCTCTTTGCTGAGCTCAACAACATCGTCGTAAAAACCCTTTATTGTAACCCTGCCTTTATCATCAATAAGCTTGTCAATCATAGTACAAAGCGTATTAATAGGGTTTGCAACAGCACCGCCATAGTGACCTGAATGGAGATCTTTATTTGGACCTGTGACCTCAACCTCAACATAAGCAAGACCCCTCATACCCACATTGAGCGAAGGAATTTTCTCATCAATCATAGTAGTGTCCGAAACCAGAATATCGTCACAGGCAAGCAGATCCTTATGTTCAACGGCCCAAGCAGGCAGACTTGGAGAACCTATCTCCTCCTCACCGTCAATTATAAATTTGACATTGCACTTAAGCTGATTTGTTTTGAGTAAGTATTCAAAAGCCTTTATATGCATGAATCCCTGACCTTTATCGTCATTTGCACCCCTTGCATATATAGCTCCGTCCCTTACAACAGGCTCAAAAGGAGGAGTGGTCCAAAGGTTCATCGGGTCGGCAGGCTGAACATCGTAGTGAGCGTAAACAAGAATAGTAGGTTTGCTCTTGTCAATAATTTTCTCGGCAAAAACTACAGGATGACCGGTAGTAGGATATACCTCAGCCCTGTCGACACCCGCTGCCAATAGTAATTCCGCATATTTCTCTGCAGCTTTCTGCATATCGGGTGCATGGACAGCCATTGAGCTGACCGAAGGGATTCTCAGAAGCTCAAAAAGCTCCGACAAAAACCTTTCACTGTTATTTTGAATGTATTCTTTCATAATATATAGATTTAGTTATAATTACCTGTTAAAAAGTGTATCGTACCGTCAGACCGAAGTTTCCGGATCTGAATCCGGCAAGTGTTATAAACTGGTATTTTGGAGTCCAGTCGCATGCCAGTACTACAGGAATATTGTTAAACTTGTATTCGACCCCCCCCATTATGTCCAGCGACATTACAAAATTATTTTGGTAAAGACCCTCAATAAATACACCTGCAGATGCACCCGGCCCTGCATAAAGAGATAGACCGTCTACATTTACGTCAAAATGACGGAGATAGTAAGCAGATGCCTTTACTTTAGTGGTTCTCCTGCCGGTGAAATCTATGTCAAAAATTGCTTCTGCTGCTTCTGTTTCAGTCATGAACTCCTTATAGCTTACTCCTATAACGGAACCTGCACGAAAGCCTATAGCCTTTTTGTAATTCTGAGAATATGCGCTTAGGGTTACGAATAATGCAACAATAATTAGTAGTGATCTTTTCATATTTATTATTAAAAATAGTTAATTGTTTTACCTTCGAGTTTCGACAACAAATTATTTGCCAGTCTGCTCGCTCCAAGCCTGAAAAGTTCGGGATTGAGCCACTCTTGGCCCAGAACCTCGTTTACAATTGAATAATAGACAAGAGCATCTTCGGGAGTGACAATTCCACCGGCAGCCTTGAACCCAACCCTTTTTCCGGTTTTCAGGAAATATTTCTTAATACTCTGACACATTATGTAAGCGGCCTCGGGAGTAGCCGCCGGCTCAAGCTTACCAGTAGAGGTCTTTATGAAATCTGCCCCGGCCTCAATGGCAAGATCAGAAGCTTTGGCTATTTGTTCAGGGGTAAGTGCACCGGTCTCAAGAATTACCTTAAGATGAGCCTTGCCTATAGCCTTCTTTATCTGACGGATCTCATCAGATGCCGCCTCGTAATTTCCCTCAAGAAAGTGATTCAGAGCAAGAACAATATCAACCTCACCGGCCCCTTGTTCAACAGCCATTTTACACTCAGCAACCTTTATCTCGATAAAGCTTTGCGAAGATGGAAATACTCCTGCTACCACTGCTACCTTGACTCCGGGGTCATTCAGCATGTTCTTTACCAGTTCAGCAAAATTGGGATAAACGCAAACCGCCGCAACAGGAGGATATTTTGGATAATGAGAGGTAAACTGATTTACCTTTTCTATCATGGATGCCACCTTAGACGGAGTATCTGTGCTATTCAGGGTTGTCAGGTCAATCAGACCAAGACAAGCAGCATATACCTCAGGTTTATCAAGTGCTTTTACATTTGTTTCCATATAATCATTCTTCTTTAGTATCTATCCATATTGTAACGGGCCCGTCATTTACAAGGGAGACCTTCATGTCTGCTCCAAATTCGCCGGTCTCTATCTCTCTGTTCATTGCACCATTAAGCGAAGCAATAAGCTTTTTGTACAGAGGAATAGCAATATCGGGTTTCGCAGCCTTTATGTATGATGGTCTGTTTCCGCGTCTTGTCTGGGCATGAAGGGTAAATTGACTGATAAGCAGTATGTTGCCCTCTTTTTCCAGAACAGAGCAGTTCATGACACCATCGGAGTCGTCAAATATACGGAGATTCACTATTTTCTTAGTAACATACTCAATCTCCTTTTCATTGTCATCATCCTCAAAACCGGCAAAAACAAGCAATCCATTTGAAATGGAACCAATAATCTTTCCGTTTACTTTTACGGAAGCCTCTGAAACACGCTGAACAAGTATTCTCATGCTAAATTTTATCCGCTAATTGTCACTTTATAACCCTTATCCATGAGAGGTCCGGCAATTTGCCTCATCTCAGCTACAGATACCTTGCTCAGATTTTTTGCAGGAGTATCCCTGTCTATGGTATATATCATAATCTCCCTTGGCTGCACCTTTTCTGCAAGCTCCCTCCATGCATCAACTTCCACTTTAGTGGTATTGTCAATAATATTACCCTCAAATTCTCCCCGGAGGAACATTGTCTGCAGAACGAATTTTCCCTTGAAAGAAACAAGGTTCTCTTCAAGTTTAGTCAGAGAATATTTATACTGAGGTCTGTCCATTAGCATTGTTGTAGCTTCAAATGCAGAGTCTATCTTAAGAATTGCATTGTCTACCTTCAGAAGAGCATCAGCAACATTTTGTTTCCCTATCTGACTGCCGTTTGAAAGTACCGAAACCTTGGCTTCGGGTGCATATTTCGACCTCATCTCAAGAGTAAAGTCGATGATCTCTGCAAACTTAGGATGCATTGTAGGCTCTCCGTTTCCCGAAAATGTTATTGTGTCAATCTTGCCTACATTTTTTGTGTAGTCACTCAGTTTTGTCTCAAGGGCCAGCTTAACCTCCTCTAATGTAGGTATTCGATTGTCTTTTCTGCCATCTTCATTAAAACCACATTCACAATAGAGGCAGTCAAAACTGCAAAGCTTCCCGAATTGTGGAGAGAGATTTACTCCCAACGATGTTCCTAATCTCCTGCTTTTTACAGGACCAAAAATTATCTGATTGAATAGTATTGTAGACATACAAATGAATTTTAAATTAACCTCGACGACCGGCTCCTTTCTGTCAACTTCATGTTTTGCCAGTCTATATTTTCAACTAAAACTATGCCAGGCATTTTGCCGACCTCAAAAGATCCGAGCATATCATCGAGTCTAAGGAACTTTGCTCCATTAAGCGATGACCACCTTAAGATCTCCTCAAGAGGAATGTCCGGAAAATATTTTTGAATAACCTTTATTTCCTCAACAATTGATAAAACTGTATTGCTAGACAAGCTGTCTGTTCCGATAGTTATGTTTGCTCCCTTCTTCCTTAACAGATTAAGATCTGGCAATGCGCTGTGAATGAAGAGATTCGATAAAGGACAAATTGCCCAGTACAGATTTTCTATAGATTCTAATGCATCATCTATACTCTCTGCACTTGCAAATGTGTTGTGAACCAGAAGTATCTGTTCTTTAATTTTTGATTGGTCAACTCCTTCTACAGATTTGAGTACCTGAAGAAAGTAGTGCAGGGGAGAGATACCACGAGCTGGAAGTGCGCTGAGTCCCCTGCTTCTGTATTCATCGGCAAGCGGACCTGTCCCGTTCATTATAAACTCTTCCTCTTCCATGCTCTCCTGACTGTGAATTGAGAGGAATCCCTCTTTTAGAGCGTCGGCAATTGACTCCCTCAGCAACTCAGGACTCATTGAATAACAGGCATGTGGGTTAGGAGAGGCATTCATCCCATATTCGTGAGCCCTACTGGCAAGATCCCGTACTCGCTTCATTATAGCTGAAGCATCGTTTGAATCTGTTCCAAAGACTTCAAGAAATGTGCGGGTATAGATTTTAGATAAGGATTTGATTCCGAAACTTTCGTCCCCATTGCTTATATCGGCAATTGCAGATACGCCGCTATCGTACATCTGCTGCATCTCTCTCTTCATTACTGCCTGTCTTTCAACCTGGTCGGAATTGTTCCTCATCTGGTTTATCTGACGGATGAATCCGGCCATGCCGGTGTTCTGTTCAAAGCTTCCTAAAAGATGTGAGAGTTCAAGGTGGCAATGAGAATTAACGAAGCCGGGGCAAAGAATTCCATTATAGAATTCAGTGCTCTCAACCTCCTCCTCCAATTTACCTATTTCAAGTATTGTACCGTCAGTGCTCAGGGAGAGATAGCCTCTCAGGATCGGCGGGCTTGTCAAGGGGAAGAGATATTGGGCGGCTATTTTTCTCATATTTAAGAAATGAATTTTGTTTTGATGACAGATTGTTTATCCACCATTTTGTAAGCATAGGAATTTCGTATCTTTTTTGAATGCTGTCAGCCATAAAAAGGCGCCAGCCGGGATGTTTCTCCGGTGATAGCATCCATCTCAGCGATCGTATATATGAATCAATATCTTTAAGAGAATCCGGTTGGTCAATTATTCTCTTTACGGGAGCCAGCAAGGAGTCTCTGTATTTTAGCGCAGATATTTTTTCGCTCACCCACTTCTCCCTGTTTTCAAGAATTGTCTTTGCTTCGGTAAAATAAATCTTCAACTTGGTAGGTCTCGGGAGATAGTAATCCAGTGTGTATGTAAGATCTTCTGTTTTATAGCCATATCTGTTAAGCAACGATTCGTATACCCTGGAGCTGTCGGTGCCGCGAATGCTCATAGGATTGTTGAGTATCGCTCTGTCTGTCATATATATATCTGCAAGTATCTTGGGCATGTCATCGTCATCAATTACTTCTCTGGAGCAACCGATGACAACAAAAGCAGCTAATATTAGTATTCTGTAAAATTGATTCATTGCTTTATATTACAAGCTACAAAGTTAATTTTTTATTGTTATTTTTGCGGAAAAAAATGAGAGTCTTAATTATTGGTTCAGGAGGAAGAGAGAGTGCCTTTGCATGGAAATTAAGTGAAAGTCCTCTGCTGGAGGCATTATTTTGTGCGCCCGGAAACCCTGGAACAGCTGGTATTGCTACCAATATTGAGATAAACATAAAGGATTTCAGTCTGATAAAGAGTGCGGTTTTGCAGCACAGTATCCAGATGGTTGTTGTTGGACCTGAGGACCCTCTGGTGAATGGATTAAGGGACTACTTCGAAGATGACCCGCAACTCAGCGATGTAATATTCATTGGACCTGACAGATCGGGGGCACAGTTAGAAGGGAGCAAAGATTTTGCGAAGAGTTTTATGCAAAGATGGTCAATTCCAACAGCAGGATTCAAAAGTTTTGATTCAACAAATACTGACGAAGGTGATAGTTATCTGAATTCTCTTACACCGCCGTATGTGCTAAAGGCCGACGGTCTTGCGGCAGGCAAAGGGGTTCTTATCCTGAATGATCTTGCTGAGGCAAAAAGAGAGTTAAGAGCTGTGCTTGGTGGCAGGTTCGGTTCTGCCGGCAACAGAGTTGTGATAGAAGAGTACCTTAATGGTATTGAATTATCGGTTTTTGTACTTACCGACGGCCAAAATTATCTCATTCTTCCGGAAGCCAAAGATTACAAAAGAATTGGAGATGGTGACAAAGGGCTCAACACAGGAGGGATGGGAGCAGTGTCTCCGGTTCCTTTTGCAGGAGAGGCTTTTATGAAAAAGGTAGAGGAGAGAATTGTCATACCTACAATTGCCGGACTAAGGGCCGATGGCATAACCTATAAAGGGTTTATTTTCATTGGCTTGATGAATTGCAAGGGTGATCCTTATGTAATAGAGTACAATGTCCGCATGGGAGATCCTGAGACTGAGGCTGTACTTCCACGAATCAGCAGCGACCTTCTGGCACACTTCATTGCTCTTGGCGAGGGTACACTTAATAAAGAGAAAATTCAGATCAATCCTATGACTGCTCTAACAGTTGTAACGGTATCGGGAGGTTATCCTGAGGAGTATGTCAAGGGGTATGAGATTTCAGGATTGGAGAATGATACAGATACAGATTCTAATTCTGATACGATGATTTTTCACTCAGGAACAAAAATGAACCAGGGAAAAGTCGTGACCAATGGCGGTAGGGTACTTGCTATTACAGTGCTTAAGGAAAACATAGGAAAGGCAAGAGAGGCAGTATATTCCAGGGTGAATAGAATTAATTACAAGGATATTTTCTATCGCAGGGACATTGGAACGGACCTTTTGTCATACAATGGATAATTAAGCAACGATGAAGAGAAAAAGAAGATATGAGTTCGTTACGTCACCGTTTTTTCTGGGACTTTTTCTGGTTCTCTATTTTGTTTCTGCTATATATTTACCTGTAGAAAACAGTGAAAGGTGGATACCTGCACTTATAGGATTTGTAGATATCGACACTATAACTCCAACATTGTCAATCACTCTGGCAACCGTTTTTATAATACTGACATCCATATCATTATATATCTTTAATGAGAGAAATCTAATGATAGGGAAAAGGGGGATATTATTTCCTATAGTCTATCTGATCTTTTCAATTACTACGCCTAAGTCAATCTTTTTTTCCGGTGTGTCTGTTGCATCGGTATTTGTAGTTTGGTCCTTGTACTATACAATGTTTTCAAAAAAAGGTGACCTTGAGATGTTTGTTTCAGGATTTCTGATTTCGTTGGCAGCCCTTTTTGATCCCCACGTCACGTTGTTGTTTCCCCTGATTGTCTTCTTCGCACTCAGGTCTGCTGTGGTTACTCCAAGAACAGTCGCAATTGTAGCAGGTTCCATTATTATACCATTTGCATTCATGCTCTCTTTCAGGTATCTTTTTTTCCAGGATGCTATGTTTTTTTTGGAGATTTTCTTTAGTGACCTGACATCTATAGACTACCCATCTATGAGCCTTAAGAGTGTATCGGACATTGTAGTCACATTGTCACTTTTTCTCTATCTGTTTTTTGCCGTGAGTTACGCTTTAAATAATATGAACAGATATAAAATTCTTAAATCACACTCTTTTTCGAGGTTTATATCATTATTAGTATTATGTGTGCTTATAGTTTTGTTTTATCCTCAATCGGGCGAGGGACTCACGCAAATCATAGCAATTCCTGTATCAGTTCTTGTACTGGAATATGTAAGCTCTCCGGAAAAGCCGGCGAAAAAGAGAGTAGGCTTTCTGCTGGTCCTCATTTTTCTCGTAATAAACCGGATCGCCTGTTTCATTTAGAAGGGATTTATGTGATTTTTTCATTACATGGTGGTTGGTTGTGATATACGTGCACCAGATTTACCCGCTTCGCGCTCAATCCGCTAAAAAACAAAGGCTGAAACCAAGTATGCCAGTACATAAGGCTGCAGGTTTCAGCTCTCGTTTTTTCTAACGCGACTTTCGCTTAGCGGGTACCCAAATCTTCATTGCAAGTATATTACACCCAATCACCATGCAAATAAAACTCCGCTAAGGTTTCCCACGGTCCAAGCTAAAACGTATGAGATCGGAAGAGC
>JBAZZA010000015.1:0-38182 GCA_041659025.1 Bacteroidales bacterium
GGTACAGCAGCAGGCAGAGGGAAAACAGTGGTGGGGGACAATTGCATGATTATGGCATATACTCACATTGCGCATGACTGTATTGTCGGGAACAATGCAATTATTGTAAGTTATGTAGGTCTGAGTGGTTATACAGAGGTAGGGGAATACGCCAATATAGGAGGATTCAGCGCGGTTCACCAATTTTGCAGAATAGGTGCATATTCCATGGTTTCAGGAGGATCCATGATATCAAAGGATGTGCCGCCTTACTCCCTGGTAGGTCACAGGCCGATTGCATTTTTTAACCTTAACCTTATCGGGCTTAGAAGAAAAGGGTTCTCAGGTGAGCAGATTGAAAGAATCAGCGAGATATACAAAGTAATCTACAGAAGCGGACTCAATATGACTGATGCATGCAAGAAAATTGACAATGAAATTGAAGATAGTCAGGAGAAGAAGGCAATCATGGATTTTATAAAGTCCTCTAAAAGGGGTATTATCAAAAAGGTTAAAAGTTCAAAATCAGATGAATGACAGCCATAAATGCTGTTATCTTACTACTGCCTATCTTCCACCGATAGAGTATGTCAGGTTAATTTCAAAATCTGATTTCACTCTCATAGAGAAGTTTGAAAAGTATCAGAAGCAATCATACAGGAGCCGTTGTCACATATACAGTGCCAACGGCATCTTGCCTTTGATAATACCTGTATCCAGAGAGAACGGTCATTCCGTAAATATCTCTGAAATCAAGATTGATTACACAAAAAAGTGGCAAAAGCAACACTGGAGGGCCATTGTCTCGGCATATAAAAACTCCCCTTTTTTCGAATACTATCAAGATGATATTGTTCCTTTTTACATAGAGGAGGAAGAATTACTTTTTAACTTTAATTCTAAAGTATTGAAAACAATTCTTAATCTCATAGGAGTGGACTATAATCTGGGGACTACTGATAGTTTTCAAAACACATACCTTAATGGTGATTTTAGAGAGCTTATTCATCCAAAAAGAGAGACAACTCTCATGAAAAATGAAAATGGGCGATACCATCAGGTATTCGCCCATAAGCATGGTTTCATTCAAAACCTTTCAGTTCTGGACCTTCTTTTCAATGAAGGACCCGATGCCTTATCATATCTTTAGAATCTGAATCCTATACTTAAGAGTACCTTCCATCCCGAATAGTCAGATGTGCCCCTTGGTGCCAGATGGCCGGGAATATCATTGTATAAGGAGAATCCCTCGTTTTGTAAAAGTCTGCGTTGCACACCAAGATCTGCAAATAATCCTGATTTGGTCCTAAATCCTCCACCAAGCGACAGATATTGAGTATCAAACCCGAAATCTCTCTCCGGATTCTGATAAAATGCGTACCCTGCTCTTAAAGCAAAATTAGCAACTGGTCTTAACTCCAGGCCTAAACGCAGGTTGTTTGCAAAAATAAAATCCTGGGCAATAAGATCATTTTCTTGATCGAAAGTATCATCGTATGATTTGGTCGCTTTCATTTTAGCAGAAGAATAATCAACGCCCTCATAATCTGCGCTGATTGCTCCAAATTTACCAAAGACATATGAAATACCAAGGTTTACACGCATTGGCGTAATCACAACATATTCATACTGGCCCAGGGGGGAGAGAATGGACTGGCTGTAACCATCGCTGTAATTAGCTTTTATTCTCTCGTCCCATTCATCAGTTAGCGACATAAATGTTGGAGTTGCAATAGAAGCACCTAGTCTCAGACCCTTCACAGGTGTGTATATCATACCTATTTTTGCATTGACACCTGCTCCTGAGGTATTTAGCATGTAGGAGTGAGAGAAGTTATCGAACTTGGAAGGGAACAAAGATGTAGTAACTGCAAATTCTGAATATTTCTGAAAATCGGAATATTGTACTGTCTGGACATCAAGACTTGCGCCAAAATATAATTTATTAGAGATGTTACCGCCAAAATTTAAGACGAATTCCGACAAACCGCCAGTTCTCTCCCTAAGAAACTTCTGTTCAAGTGGTCCGGCAACAATAATAGTTGTACCTGAAATTTTTTCAGTTGCTCCAATGTAGTCCTCGTCTGAATCTGGCAAACGGTCCAGAAGGTTGGAGTTCCATGCGAGAATTGCTTTCCACGAAGCACCGCTGTTATAAAATGGATATGTATCACCAACATTTTGAATATCAAGTTGTGATGATTGTATCCCGGCAGCACTGTTTGCAACGTCCGACAGCCAGCTAGAATTTGTTGTTGTGCCGCTAGCATAAAAACGGCTGTTGTAATTATTCAATTTATTAATGGCAACTGAGAAGTTTAAATTCATCAGTTTGTTGCTCCTTTTGGAGGTATTGAAGTAACTTACATAACCAAGAGAAGAGACACCGAATTTTGTCATTGACTCACTTGAGTTATTGTTCTGATATGTTGAGTTACTGTTGTTGAAAGTTATAGATGGAGTAAACAAAAACTCGGAATATTTATATATGGCAGAACTTGCGGGATTTATACTCAAAGTGCCAAGGTCCCCGCCAAGCGATGTAAATGCGTTTCCCATGGCCATACTTCGGGCACTACCTTCATAAAAATTCTGAGAATACCTGAGAGCATCAAATCTGTTTTGTGCCGATATAGCAGTTGTGATTAAAACTGCTGTCAATATTAAAACTATTCTTTTCATTATTAATTCGTTTTATCTGCGATAAGTAGATCCGCTACTGCTACTGCTGCTACTGTTACCAGAACTGCTGTTACCGGAGCTGCTGTTGCCGCTGCTGGTATTACTGCTGCTTGATGATGGCTGAGGAGAATATGATGGGGTCCTGCTGTAACTGCTACCGCTGGAATTGCCGGATTCTCTTGAAGAAGATGAAGATACAGATCTGCCGCTGCTGCCATTGCTGGTAACTGGCTGTGAACTTCTCCTGTAAACAGGCTCGTTACTTCTTTCTACAGATTGTCGTTGGTTTGAAGTTGGCTGTGGTCTGTATGATGAACTGCTCCTCTGATATGTAGATTCTCCCCTGTTGGAATTGCTGTTTACTACTGCTGTATTATGGATTATACCGGATGACGAAGTTCTGTTTTCCCTTCTGTAAGCACTTTCAGTTCTTTGAGGATAACTGCTTTCTGTGCGATTATTGCTTGAAAATCTGTCACCCCTTATCTGTTCAACATTCGCCTCTCTCCTTACATAACTGCCACCAGATCTCGCTGCCCCTCCGTCTCTGTTGTCGTATCCACCCTGATCATCTCTTCTTCCGTAAAAAGTATTCCTGGTGTTGTAATATGAACCGTAACCTCCTCCTGAATAGTACCATGAGTCGTATGGGAAGTAGCCATAACCGTAGTAACCACCGTAATACCCATAATAATTACCGTACCCATATCCATATCCATAGTTTCCGTAATACCACGGATTGTAGTATGGGGAATTCCAATAGCTGTAATATGGTGAATAAAACCAGCCGTCTGAACCATACCAGTTAAAGTATGAGCTCCATGGACTGTAGCGATTATGCCTGAATTGCCATGGATTATAGAATCCATAGTTGCTCCAGTAAGGGTCGTCCCAGTAATTGTACCCCCCCCTTCCATTAATTATATTTATGTTGACAACATAGTATGGAGAGTCGAATTTTGTAAGAATCTCTTCGAAAGATTCCTCAGGAACGATTACTGTAGTGTCCTGGTCCATCAGGATAATCTCCTGAATATTAACACTCTTGTTTGATTGGGTGACCTGACGGGTTTTGCTTTTTAAAACAAATAACGCATCGTTTGTAGCAGAATTGATGGTAACCGTTTGGTCATTGCCCGGATTGTAGTAGATTGCATCATCATAAGACGATGATACATAATGGTTTGTAGTTCCACAAGAGCTTAATAAGGTACCTAAGGATAATAGGATAATAAATTGGTTTTTCATTGTTCACCTCCTGTGTATTAATATTTATTTGTACTTTTGTATCTTTAAGTATAAGATGATTATTTCAATAAAAAGTTAAACCGATACAATATCTTATTTATATAGTATATATTACAAATATAGTCAAAAATCATACCATTTAACAATAAATTACACAAAAGATGGCAAAAGAGATAATTAACAGAGAGGAGAACTATTCTTTATGGTATAATAACCTGGTTATAAAGGCAGATCTGGCAGAAAATTCAGCAGTACGAGGGTGTATGGTTATCAAGCCGTACGGATACGCAATATGGGAGAAAATCCAGGCCCAGCTTGATAAAATGTTTAAAGAGACAGGTCACGAGAATGCATATTTTCCACTTTTTATCCCAAAATCTTTTTTAAGCAAAGAGGCTGAGCACGTTGAGGGCTTTGCAAAAGAGTGTGCCGTTGTAACTCACCACAGACTTATGGCTAATCCTGACGGACCTGGTGTTGTTGTAGATCCGGATGCAAAACTTGAGGAGGAACTGGTTGTCAGACCAACATCAGAAACGATTATCTGGAGTACATATAAAAACTGGATAAAATCATACAGGGACCTTCCTTTGCTTATAAATCAATGGGCCAATGTGGTAAGATGGGAAATGAGAACCCGCCTTTTCCTAAGAACCACTGAATTCCTGTGGCAGGAGGGGCATACTGCACATGCTACAAAAGCAGAGGCAATTGAGGAGACAGAACGCATGGTTCAGGTATACGCAAAATTCGCAAGAGAATATATGTCAATGCCGGTCATTGTGGGTAGAAAATCTGAAAGTGAAAGATTCGCCGGAGCATTGGATACTTTGTGCATTGAGGCTATGATGCAGGATGGTAAGGCCCTGCAGGCCGGTACTTCTCACTTTCTGGGCCAGAATTTTGCAAAGGCATTTGATGTGCAGTTTGCAAACAAAGAGGGTGGCCTGGAATATGTATGGGCAACATCATGGGGAGTTTCAACAAGACTCATGGGCGCATTGGTTATGGCCCATAGCGACAACAACGGTCTTGTTCTTCCTCCAAAGCTTGCTCCAATACAGGTTGTAATGGTTCCAATATTCAAAACGGAAGAGGAACATGAGAGTATTTTGACAAAGATGAATGAGATAAAACAGAAGCTGGCACTTTTAGGAATAAGTTCAAAGATTGATGACAGGGACAATCTTCGTTCAGGTTTCAAGTTTGCAGAGTGGGAGCTTAAGGGGGTTCCTGTGAGAATAGCTATCGGTCCAAGAGATATGGAAAAAGGAACTGTTGAACTGGCCAGAAGGGACACTCTTGCAAAAGAATTTGTCTCTCAGGAGGGCGTTGATATTCATATTCAGAAACTTCTGGATGATATACAAGCTAATATTTATAAGAAAGCACTGGATTTCAGGGAGGCAAATACTGTAAAGGTCGATGACTATGAGACATTCAAAAAGAGAATAGAGGAGGGGGGATTCTTACTATGTCACTGGGACGGCACTACAGAAACAGAGGAGAAGATAAAGAATGATACAAAGGCCACCATTCGCTGCATTCCAATGGAAAATACTGTGGAGGAAGAGGGTTTCTGTGTGTACAGTGGGAAACCTTCAAGACAGAGAGTGATCTTTGCCAGAGCTTACTGATTTTTTAGACTATTTTTATAACTTTACAAATAAATAACATTAATTTTTTTTACAATGACATCAGATTTACCGTCCCGACAGCAGGATATTTTAGACGGACTAAACAACAAATCTCATACAAAGCTCAGGGTATACAATCAGACAATGGAGGTTTTCAACCAGTTGAAGGATATACTCAACGAAATGAGCAACGATCTTAATGATCTTCTGGACAATACCAATGACAGGAGAGTTAGACTTGAGTACAGGGACCGTGGTAAATTTGAGGCTGAATTGAAATTTGCAGATGATGTTCTGATTTTCAGTATGCACTCGGATATATTTCAGTTCGACCGGGATCATCCCGTGTGGAAAACTGATTTTGTAAAAAATGACAGCAGCAGTTCGTATTGTGGAGTTATTAGTGTCTACAATTTTTTGTCTGATTCTTTAAAATACAACAGGGTAGAAGACCTTGGTTATCTTGTTGCAAGAATTTTCGTTAACAAGGACAAGTTCTTTCTGGTTGAGGGCAAAAGACAGAAAAACAAAGTTGTAAGTACATTTGGAAAGAAGCATCTTGGTAAAGAAGAGATGGTTTCAATTATAGAAACAGCTGTCCTTTACACACTCTCTTTCGACCTTCTTGTACCACCATTTGACCTTGTAAAGGTTGCCAGTGTAGAACAGATGAACGATAAGATTGAGAGCGCAAAGCTCCAGACAGGAAAGAGAATGGGTTTTAAATATAACTCTGACGATGTCCTAGAAGATTAATAGAATACTGAAATGGGAACGTACAATAGATTTTTTTCTTACTTACTTTCGTTATCACTACTGTTTATTCTTTCTCCTGCTATTCTGAAGGCACAGGAGAAAAAATCTGAATTGAGCGTTGGGCATGAACTTAGCATTATTATAGCATCTAATTTTAAAATACCTCAGTTGACCCCTCCTCCTCCAAAACCAAATTATTGGAAAAAAGGCACTTTCCTTCAACTGGGTTTTTCACAGATGGCCCTTTCCAATTGGTCCCCCGGTGGATATTCATCTGTTGCACTTAATGCATATGTAAATACTTATGCAAACTACAGTGTAAAGACACTCTTTTGGGAAAGCAGGCTACAGGTTGCCTATGGTTTTATTCAATCTTTCGGAGACAGGTACAAAAAAAGCGATGATAAATTCATAGTCGACTCAAAATTTGGATATAAAGCTTGGGATAAGTTGTTTGCCTCAGCAATATTTAACTTCAGGACACAGATGGCAACGGGTTTTGACTATCCTAAGAATGCCGATCCAAGACTGGTTTCTGCACCCTTCTCTCCGGCATACATATCATTAGGACTGGGTATAGATTACAAACCCAATAAAACCCTATCAATTACATTTTCACCCCTGGCAGGAAACGTTGTTATAGTTCAACTTCCAGAGTTGAGAAAAAAGTATGGCAATCCTCTGGACAAGACGACAGCACTTAAATTGGGTGCACAGTTGAAAATGGATTACAACAAGAATATCATGAAAAATGTCAATTTGTCTACATCGGCAACATTTTTCTCCGATTTCCTGGGAGAAGCTCAAAATATTAAGATTAACTGGGACCTCTTCATAGACGCTAAGATCAACAAGTTTTTCTCGACAAATATAAGAACAAACCTAATATACGACGATGATATTCTCATCGCCGACAGCAATGGAGCACTTGCTCCAAGAATTCAGTTTAAGGAGATACTTTCTGTAGGATTTCAATATACTTTTGGAGAGTTTAAAAAATAATGTTAAACGAATTTAAGAAGAACCTCCTCTCTTTGATTGAGAAAGGATGTTCCTTTTCAACAGGTGAAAATCCAAAGATTTTAGCTGCGGTAAGCGGTGGAGTAGATTCTATGACAATGGCTTCGCTCTTGTACAGCAGTGGCTACACCAATTTTGCTGTGGCAACTGTTAATTTTAAACTCAGGGGAAAGGAGAGCGATGCCGACGAGGCACTTGTAAAGAGATGGAGTGTAGACAGAGGTGTAAAATTCTATTCTACCTCATTTGAAACAGAGAGTTACGCCAGGTCCGAAAAAATATCGATAGAGATGGCTGCCAGAGATTTGAGATACTCATGGTTCTATGATATTATGGAAAAGGAAGGATATGATTATCTGGCAATTGCACACAATCTCAACGACTCAGTAGAGACGCTTTTCCTAAATTTATTAAGAGGTACGGGAATAGACGGATTATCAGGAATTCGTATGAAAAATGGCCTTATAATACGCCCAATGTTAAAATTCTCAAGGCAGGAAATTGATGATTATGCTGCAAAAGAGGAGATTCCATACAGAGTAGACAGGACAAATTTAGAGAGTTACTACTCCAGAAATCGTATTAGAAACAGGATATTTCCGGAATTCGAAGCAATAAATCAATCTTTTTTACGAACAATTGAGAGAAGTATTGAGTATTTCAACACAGCAGGAGAAATAATAAAGGCACAGTACGCACGGAAAAGAGAACAGATTATTGAGTACAGCAAAGGAACTTCCGATATAAAAATAAATATATCGGTATTGATGAATGAAGAGCATTCAAAGTACTGGCTTTATATGTTGCTCTCTGAGTATGGTTTCAACTCATCTCAGGCAGATCAGATATTTGATTCTCTTGAAGGACAGCCCGGTAAGGAGTTTCATTCTATTACCCATTTGCTCATCAGAGACAGGGATTATCTGCTTGTCTACTCAAAAGGAGAGAAACACAATCCACCAAGAACCGGATATCTTACTGATGGTATTATTATCAAGGAACCGGACAGTTTTGGTTATATGGTTGTATTCAGAGGAAAAGAGTTGCAGTTCCGATGTTATCCGATAGATATAGGGTTTAAGCCAATACCATCAAAATCCGTTTTTTATATGGATGCAGATAAAATTAAATTTCCCTTGGTTTGCCGTATATGGAAAGTTGGCGATAAATTCATTCCACTGGGAATGAAAGGCTACAAGAAACTAAGTGATTTTTTCATAGATGAAAAAGTAGATATAAAAAGCAAGGAGGAAAAAATAGTACTAATCTCAGGTGAAAATATCGTCTGCCTGCCCGGTCACCGTATAGATGACCGATGCAAGATAACAGATTCAACCAGTAATATTTTTGAAGTTCAGATTAATTGAAAACAACATTGAAAGGCAGACGTGCATATGTTTTCAGCCCTGTTTCACTTTTAAGACCAGCATAAGCTTTCTCTATAAGAAGTTTTGGGTTTGCAAGAACCTTTGCACTTTGGGTAGATTCAGTCAATTGTTCAATTATTTTGTCAATCTGAGATTTCTTTACAGGGTATTGGACAAGCCTGTATGATTTCAGATCGCACATTGCAGCTGCAGTTATCAAAGCTTCATGTAAACCACCCTTTTCGTCGGCAAGTCCTATCTTCAAGGCATCATATCCCGACCATATCCTTCCCTGAGCAATAGAGTCAACGCCAGCAGTTGTAAGATCTCTGCCTTGTGCAACCAGTTCAAGAAACTGATTGTAAATAATCTCTACTGAAGATTGAATAAACGCAACCTCTTTATCGTCTAAAGGTCGGTATCCCGACATAATATCGCTATGTAGATTTGTATTTACTGTTCCGGTATACAAAGAAAGATGCTTGTTCATAGCTTTTTGTCCGTTAAGGGCCATGCTGAAAACGCCTATCGAACCTGTCAACGTGGTGTTGTTTGTTATGATTTTGTCGGCCTTGGCAGATACCCAGTAACCACCGGATGCTGCATAGTCACCCATACTAACAATAACAGGTTTATTTTCTCGCATAAGAGCAAGTTCGCGATCTATAATCTCTGAGCTCTGAGCAGAGCCCCCCGGTGAGTTTACCCTGAAGATCACTGCCTTTATTGTACTGTCTTTCCTTATATTCGCCAACATGCTTACATAAGAATCGGATGCTATATTGTCGTCGCTTTTGCCCATTACTATCTCACCATCGGCATATACTATTGCAATTTTGTTCTTCTCCTTGAAATTTGTCTTTGCCCTTGCTTTTGAATAATCTGTGTTTGAGATGAATTTGAGTTCTTTCTCCTCTTTTACACCAAAGAGATGAGCAAGAGTGTCTGAAAGTTGGTCCTTGTACAGTAAGCCGTCTACCAAGCCACTCTCCAGAGCCTTTTGTGCAGAGTTGAGCTCCAGGTTGCTGGTCATCTCGTTTATCCTCTCCTGAGAAATTCTCCTTGAGGTAGAAATGTCTGCTATCCATGAGTTCCATACAGCATCCAGATAAGATTGCAACTGTTCACGGTTTTCTGCACTCATTTTATTGCTGATGAATTGTTCCGCTGCAGCTTTGAACTTGCCGTGACGGATCAACTGTACTTCAATTCCTAGTTTGTCAAGGAGATCCTTGAAGAATATAGTGCTTATACTCAGACCGGTCAAAGTTGCAGAACCGGCCGGATTAAGATATACTTTGTCTGAAACTGATGCAAGATAGTAACCTGCCTGTGAATAATTGTCGGCATAAGCGATTATTGGTTTTCCACTTTCGCGGAAACGGACAAGAGCGGCCCTGATCTCCTCAATATGGCTTATACCTGCATTGAGTTTGTCTAGATTCATATATATAAACTTTATTGCAGGATCTGCTGCAGCTTTGTCTATCGTCTGGATTACATCAAGAATACCATCCGTTTTGGTAGACATCTCTACCAGTGGGTTCATGTTTGCGAACGGGTCGTCTGTTGCCTGTTCAGTTATTGCGTTGTTGAAATTCAAGCCAAGTATGGCCGATGAAGGAACTGTAGGTGTGCTTTTTTCTGCAAGTGATGCAAAAGAGCTTACTACACCTATAAGTATGAATGTTCCAAGGACAATGGCTAAAAGTGAGCCAATGAATGTGCCGGCTATTATTTTTAGGAAATTTTTCATAATGGTTTTATAAAAATTACTAGATTAGCGTTTTAGTAGTCAATTTGATATCAGCAAATTTATGTATAAAGTATGAAAAAAGCAAGGTTCTTCTGTTTATTGATTTTTACAACCTTTTTGTTGTTGGGGTGCAATAATAAACACAATATATTCGATGGCGACTTCAGATATGTAAAGTTTAAAGGAGAGCCGATGGTATTGAATGGCGAGAAAGTTAATCTTGAAATACCGGGAGTCATGGAGATGGAAATTGTCGATACTTTTCTGGTTGCCTTTACTCCTATGAATAATGAAGGATTCATATCGGTTTACAGTACTAACAGCTACAAGTCGCTTTATAAAAACATTATCAAAAAAGGACGTGGACCAAATGAATTCACCAACTGGCTCAATCTCTGTAATAAAAATTATATTGACACTTCTGGCACTGTCATTTGGCTGGAAGATAATAATTTGCAGTTTCTTTTAGCAGTTAATCTGACAAAATCTGTCAGACAACAAGAGTTAGTTATTGAAAATAAAGTGAACCTCGCAAATATTTGCAATAATAATACATCTAAAATACAGCGGCTTAAGGATACTGTTTTTCTTAAGTTGGAGTATGATCAGTTGGAACGAGTTCAGGGAAAATATATTTGGTCAGTAGATAATTTTAATCTGTCTGTTTATAATACCATTTCAATGAAAAATGTTTTTGCAACACAACTTTACACTCAAAAGGCACCAAACATTAATTTCTTCGCCGGATCATTAAACGTCAAACCGGATAATTCAAGATTGGCAATTACAATGATGTCTTTTAATCAGATAAACTTTATGTCTCTGGATGGAAAGGATAGGTTTTCGGTTTCCACAAGCAAGGAACCAATGAAAATTGAATCACTTACAGAAAATGACAACGAAAAAATGCTTTATTATACTAGTGTTTATTTTAACGACAATCTAATAATGGCTGTCTATGCAAAAGAGAGTAGAATTGATGCAGGTAAGGCAGGTACCGTAATTCACGTTTTTAACTGGCAGGGAGATATTATAAATGTCATAAAACAGCACAATATATTCCAACTATCACTGTAGACGGGGCAAAAGGATATCTGTACGGGCTCAATCTGACAAATGAAGAGATATACAGGTATGATATCAGGAAGATTTTAAATAAAACAAAATAAATACTTATTTATAATTATTGTATTTAAAAAATATTTGTATATTTGTACTATACAAATAGGACAATATAATAATATAACAATGATTGAATTTAAACTTGATTCAACAACCGGAATGCCTTTTTACAGGCAGATCATAGACCAGATCAAGTTTGGAATTGCATCCGGTAACCTTAAGATAGGCGAGCAACTTCCAACAGTACGTTCACTGGCAGTGGACCTCAAGGTCAATCTCAATACAGTGGCCAAGGCATACAAAGAACTTGAGATTCAGAATGTTCTTGAAACCCAGCAGGGTACGGGGACATTTATTTTTAAAACGGACATACAGGTTTCAGAAAAAGAGAAAAACAATAAACTGAAAGAGATATGTAACCAGTTTTCGACCATAGCACTCAGCTACGGTTTCACAATTGACAATATTATAGAAGAACTTAAAAAACAAAAAATATGAAGACAAATTTTGTAACCAAAGGTGTTTTTAACCCAATTTCGGCTATGGTGTTTATAATCCTGGCAGGATCTTCCATCGCTTTATATGTATTCAATGTTATAGGAATCGTGCTGTTTGTGGCTTTACTTCTATGCGCTATCCTTGTTGCAAGCTCCATCAATATTGCCGATCAGTGGGAGAAGGGAGTCGTCCTTAGGATGGGAAAATACAATGGTCTGAGGGGCCCCGGCCCGTTTATGATTATCCCTGTAATTGATAAAGTTGTCAACTATATCGACCAGAGGATCCGCGTTACAGAGTTTAAAGCTGAACAAACTCTCACAAAAGATACGGTACCTGTAAACGTAGATGCAGTTGTATACTGGACGGTATGGGATGTTGAAAAAGCAGCACTTGAGGTACAGGACTACGAGCGCGCAATTGCATACATTGCTCAGACCGGATTAAGAGATACTATAGGTAAAAATGAACTCTCCGAGCTATTACAGGAGAGAGATAAGATTGCAGAAGATCTCCAGAAGGTGCTTGACAATAACACAAACTCATGGGGCATAACCTGTCAGACAGTTGGTATCAAGGATATTATCATCCCACAGGCTCTTGCCGACGCTATGAGCAAAGAGGCTCAGGCGGAAAGAGAACGTAGGGCAAGGGTGATTCTTGGGACAGCAGAAACAGAAATTGCAGAGAAATTTGCACTGGCAAGCCTTCAATACAAGGATAATCCTGTTGCTCTTCACCTGAGAGGTATGAACATGCTGTTCGAGGGTTTGAAAGAGAAGGGTTCAATGGTAATTGTGCCTAGCTCTGCTCTGGATTCGATGAATCTTGGTGCTATGGGCGGACTTATCTCACTGGCCAAAGCAAACGAAAAATAAATTGCCGAATATGTCTGAATTAATGGAATTGACCGAGAGCGATATCAAGGTGTTGAAAGGAGAAAAAAGAATTGCTTATGTATTTTCTGGTATGGTCCTGGTATTTGGACTACTTTTCAACATCTTGTATATGATTATGATAGTAAATAATGACTTGTTAATCTTGTTATCGGTCGATGCTGCTATTATATTATTAAGTTTCCTTATCTCTTACTGGATGAATAAAAAAATCAACAAAGACATAAGAGAGGAAACAACACTTTTACGACTGGCCGAAGTGCAGGGCAAAGAGACAGTGGCCTCTTACGAAGCCGGAAGTGGTACTCTGCATATTCCAATTCTAGGCGATTTGTTTCCTAAGCTCTGGAGTCAGAAAATGAGAGAGTCATCAAAATTTTATTTGATAATTGAACGGTACAGGTATGAAGTAGGGCAAGAGCTTTATGAAAGGGTAAATGAAAAAGAGTTTGTAAAGATGTACTTTTCGCAACATAGTGATATACTGCTTAGAATTGAACTTAATGATAAACCATGGTGATTTTTTTTGAATATATAATTTCACTATATTTGGGTACAATTAAATCTATGTGTTATGAAATCACCATTTTCACTGAAAATTATGGCTACTCTTTTATTCCTTATAGTAGCCTGTACCCCCCAAAAAAGAAATGACGATATTAAGATTATTTCGTTGGAGAGAGAGGTAGGAAGAGGATCAGTAGAAAAATTAAGTGATTATGTTAAGGACATTCGTTATGTAGTTCTGGAAACAAACGATAGTTCTGTCCTTGGTAATATTGTTTCTGTTTTTTACGAGAATAAGCTAATATATGTACAGGATAATAACAATTTATGTAAAATATTTGATGAGAACGGAAAGTATCTGAGAACCTTTAAAAGAATTGGTAGGGGACCGCAGGAGTATTTAGATATCAGAGGTTTTGATGTTAATGAAGAGAATGGAGATATATACATACTGTCTAATGACGGGCAGATAAAAGAATATGACAGCAAAGGCAATTTCATAAAAAGCATACCCAGACCAATGCAATTGAAAAAAGGCACTTACTGGGACTGTAAGAAGATTGACGGGAAAAATTATATTGTGAGCACTTTTACAATGTCAGAAGTTTCAGAAACCAAATATTTTGTTTGTGATGTCTCCTCAAATATTTTAAAAGAAGTAACACATGTAACAAAAACCAGAGCAGCAGATGCCAGGAATAATATGATTAATATAGATCCCGATAGATTCTACAGATACCGAGATGATATCCGGATAGTCAGCAAAAACGATACAATTTTCTCTATCGATAAAAATTTACAAATCACAGATAAGTACATTATGGATTTTGGTAAGTACAGACAATCACCGGATATGAGTGCAGAAGATTGGATTTCTACCGATAAAATGTTCATTTCAAAATTGCCAATGTATTGTGAAACGGACGATTATTTGTTTTTGGCATTTAATTTCAGAGGCTTTGCTACTGAACCGGTAGAAAAAGTCATGAAGTTACCTGACGGTAGTGAATCTGTAAGAAAATGGCCATATGTATACGGAATTTTTAACAAAAAAAGTGGAAAACTGAGTCTGCTGAATCAACCTTACAAAGGGGAACTCGGTCTTCTAAATGACATAAACAACGGATTTGTATTCTGGCCAAGATTCAGATCATCAAAAGGAGAAATGATTACTTGCTATAACGCATTGAATTTTATAGAGAATGCAGAGAGTGGAACCTATGACTCGCCTGTAATAAAGGAAATTGCCGCCAAATTAAAAGAGAATGATAATCCTGTAGTGGCAATTACGACTCCTTTCTGAGTCTGTAGCCTACACCTCTTATGTTTTCCACATTTACCGATGTGCAATCCAGTTTCTTTCTAAGATGCGAGGCAAGTGCTTCAAGCGATTTCTTTGTGTCTATATCTTTATCGTCCCATATAGCTACGACCAGATCATTAACCTTGCACACCTGGTTATAATTATTGCAAAGAATCTGAAGTAGCTTGTTTTCATAGAAAGAGAGGGTTATAAGTGAACCATCCTGCTTTATAAGACTCCTGTCCTCAGGTGAATAGTTCATGTTTCCCAGAGTGAATATGTCGTTGTCCTTATTTGAAATCTGAAGACACTTCTGCACCCTTATCAATAATTCTCTTAATCCGAAAGGCTTTTTAAGATAGTCACTGCAACCTATTTCAAATCCGTTGGCAACGCTGCTGTCGTCACTTATAGATGTTATGAATATAATAGGAATGTTCTTGTCAGTTGTCCTTATTAGTCTGGCAAGTTCAAAGCCGTCTATCTCAGGCATGTTGACATCAAACAGACAGAGGTCGGGGTGAAATATATTGTATTGTTCCAATGCAGTGCGCCCGTCGTTTACAAAGGTGAGTTCGTACCCACTCATCTTCAAAAACTCGCACATCGCATAGCCAAAATTGACCTCATCATCTGCCAGCAGAATCTTCTTTCCCATGTTCGTTATTGATTAATAGTGTAAACTTGCTTCCTACACCGACTTCACTAGTCAGTAATACTTTTCCTTTATGAGACTTCACAACCCAATTGACATAGTTCAAACCCAGTCCAAAACCCTTTCCTTTCTGAGAATGTTCTCTTTTATTTACCCTGTAGAACTTCTCGAATACTTTTGATAGTTCGTCTTTTGGTATGCCTATGCCATTGTCTTCTACAGCAATATGAAAATATTTGCCCTCCGTTTTTGTCGAAATCTTTATATTCACAATATCGTTGGAATACTTAATTGCGTTGTCAATCAGATTACCTATCGCATTAGAAATATGCAGCTGGTCACCATAAATGTTTTCCTGGCCGGGTGTAATGTCGGTTGTAATTGTAACATTTTTCTTTGACTCAACATTGTGCCTGGCTATATGCGGCTCTATTGCTTCATTAATATTAAACAATGTTTTATTGAGGGGAGCCTGACGTTTCTCAAATTTATTTATGTCCAGTATGTTTTCTATCAAACCATTCAGAAAATAGAGCTGCTCCTTTGCTTTCCCTAAAAAATACGGAGCTGTCTTGGCATCGGCCATCTCACCAACCTCCAGGTTTGTGATTGATGCCTGCAGGGGAGACCGTAATTCATGTGTAAGGAAGTGGGTGATGTTCTCTTTCAACTTAGCCAGTGACACTTGCTTGAACAACATTCTGGTCTGTATAATTATGCTGACTAAAATAAATATTGTTAGTATAAGGGACAACGATAGGATTATGAGCAGGTCGCCTTTGAATACAGTGCTGGGATAGAAAACCTTTGCATAAATCATTAATTCATTAGAGGATGTTAATGGTATGCTCAGATCAAAAAATGAAAACAATATTGGTATAGTAGTGTATCCTCCATCAAATTCCTTCACGACAGATTTGTCATCCTTCGAATAGGTAAGAATAAAATTTGTTGGTTTTTCCAATTTTAAAAGAAACCCTGAGAAATAATTTGATAAAGTATCCAAATTCAGAGGATATTTATTCTTGTACGCTAATTGAAGAGCCTCCTCAAAAGTGAATTTTGTAAAGTCTTTATTATTATTTTTTAAGTTTACAGACTGAATTTTATTTTGATATTGAGGTTCAGTAGGAAGATTATTTGAGATTGTTACACGAAATTTATCGCTTTTGCCGACTTTTTCAAGCCGTGTATTCAGCTCTTTATTAATGGCATCCCTCAGTATCTGTTCAGTTTGTTTGCGGAAAGTACTCTTCTCATTATCAATAATTCTAAAAAGCCAAACAGCCTGGAGTGAGAGTAAAAATAAAATTGCAATTATGGAGATTGATAGCGCCCTGTTTAACATATTCAGCAAATTGTCAGTGTTTAATCAGCATTCTGTATGCAAATGTAACAATTATTATTAATTTATTTGTACAACAAAAAAACAATAAAGCCATGAAAGCAACATTTGAAAAACTGAATGAACAAGAGATGATTAACGTAAATGGTGGTGAAATTACAGTGATAATGGTTACCGACAGAAACGGCAACGTTTATTATGTAATTATCGAAGACGGAAACTAGTACTCGGTCAGTAAAAAAGAAAGTTTGATGATAACTTGCTGAATTACAGCAAAAAGCATCACTTTGTTCAGGCGTAATATTAATTATGCATAGGTAATTTTATCCCTTAATAAGGAATTTGACATTTGAAAAGATTTAAACATTTTTCCCAGTTAGACTCTGCAGATTGTGGACCGACATCGCTTAGAATGGTTGCGATGTATCACGGACGTCATTTCTCGCTTGACACTCTTAGAAAAAAATGTGAATACACCAGAGAAGGTGTAAATCTTTTTGGAATATCAAAAGCAGCAGAGAGTATTGGTTTAAGGACTCTGGGGGCTAAATTGTCTTTCGAAGATCTCTGCAAATCAAATTTCCCCTGCATTATTCATTGGAACCAGAAGCACTTTGTGGTGCTTTACGGAACAAAAGGCAAGGGTAAAGATTTCAGGATGCTTGTTGCAGATCCCGCAACAGGTCTGGTTAAACTCACTGAAGGCGAATTCAAGAAATCGTGGTTCAGTACAGTGAGTAACGGAGAGGGAAGAGGTATTGCACTCTTTCTTGATCCTACACCACAATTTTATGCAAATGAGGGCGAGAAGGTAAACACAAAAGGCTTCGGTTTTTTATACTCCTATTTAAGACCCTACAAAAAACTCATAATTCAGCTTTTTCTCGGATTGTTAGTTGGCAGCCTTCTTCAGCTGATTCTTCCATTTCTTACACAGAGTATTGTTGATGTTGGTATCGGATCTCAGAACCTTAGCTTTATCTGGCTCGTTCTGATAGCCCAGCTAATGCTCACAATAAGCATGGCCTCTGTGGATTTCATTCGTGGTTGGATACTTCTCCACCTCGGAACAAGAGTAAACATCTCTCTCATCTCAGATTTCCTCGCAAAACTCATGAAGTTGCCGATTGGCTTTTTCGACACAAAAATGACTGGTGATTTGTTGCAGAGAATCGGAGACCATAAACGCATACAGACATTTCTTACAGGATCGTCACTGAACATTCTTTTTTCATTGTTTAATATTGTTATTTTTGGAATAGTCTTGCTTTACTACAGCTCATTGATCTTTGCAATTTTCTTGTTTGCCTCAATAATATATGTATTATGGGTGATGCTGTTCATGAAGAGGCGCAGAGAGCTGGACAATAAGGCATTCACCCAGAATGCCGCTAATCAGAATTCTGTAATACAGCTTATTACAGGAATGCAGGAGATAAAACTAAACTCTTGTGAGAGACAGAAAAGGTGGGAGTGGGAGAGGATACAGGCTAAACTTTTTAAGGTAAGTATTAAAGGGCTTGCCCTGGGGCAGTATCAGGAGGCAGGAGCTACTCTTATCAACCAGCTGAAAAACATATTCATTACAATAGTTGCTGCAAGTTCTGTGCTTAATGGAGAATTAACACTTGGAATGATGCTCTCTGTACAGTTTATAAATGGTCAGTTAAATGCCCCGATTGCTCAGATTATAAGCTTTATGCAATCTTCTCAGGATGCAAAGCTGAGCCTGGAAAGACTCTCTGAGATTCACGATAAAAAAGATGAAGAGAACACTGGTTCGGAACTGCTTTCAGAAATTCCAAAGGATAAATCAATTTCAGTTGAGAATCTCTCTTTCAAGTACGAAGGTGCAGGATCTGAGATGGTTTTAAAAAACATAAACCTGACAATACAAAATGCAAAAATTACAGCTCTGGTAGGTACAAGCGGCAGCGGTAAAACAACTCTTGTAAAACTTCTGCTGGGATTTTATCCACCGGTTATTGGTTCGATAATGTATGGACAGCATAATCTCTCTTCATTGAGCATGGAGGCATGGAGAAAAGAGTGCGGAGTGGTTATGCAGGATGGATTCATTTTCTCAGATACTATTGCAAACAACATCGCGCCAGGTGCAGAAATTATTAATAAGGAGAGACTTTTAAAGGCTGTTGAGGTGGCCAATATAAGAGAGTTTGTGGAGAGTTTACCTCTTGCTTACAATACGAAAATAGGACAGGAGGGACATGGACTCAGTCAGGGACAGAAACAGAGACTACTTATCGCAAGGGCTGTATATAAAGATCCGCAATTCATTATGTTCGACGAAGCTACAAATGCACTTGATGCAAATAATGAAAAGCAGATAATGGACAACCTCAACGAGTTCTTTGTAGGCAAAACTGTATTGATTGTAGCACACAGACTTAGTACCGTAAGAAATGCAGATAATATTATAGTACTCGATAAAGGGGAGATTATTGAAACAGGTAATCATGAAGCATTGGTTGAGAAACGCGGAGCCTATTACCAGCTTGTAAAAAATCAGTTATATGTCTAGTGAGAAAAAGATAGAAATCAGATCGGAGGATGTAAACGACATTCTCTCCAGGCCTCCGGGATGGATACTATCATGGGGGACTGCTGTCATTCTCTCAGTCATCCTTCTGATTCTTGCCGGAAGCGCCATATTCAAATATCCGGATAAATTAACTGCGCCTGTATTGATAACATCAGAAAATCTTCCTGCTCAACTTATTGCCAAGACAAGTGGGAGGCTCCAGAAGGTCTTTAAAAATGAAGGGGAGTTGGTTTCCATAAGAGAGGTTGTCGCAATAATTGAGAATCCTACATCATACGAAAACTACCTTGACCTTAAGTCGGTTGTGCAGCAGTTCTCAGATACACTATCTGTCGGTGGAAATCTAAGTAACTGCTCTTTTATTGCAAATATGCAGTTTGGGGAACTTCAAAATGGATACACACAGTTTTATAAAAGCCTCAACGAGTACAAAAACTTTCTTCAGATAAACTATCACAGAAAAAAAATAGCAATTATAAAGCGTCAGATTGAGGCACAGAAATCTCTTAAGACTCTGAGTGAAAGACAAGTCTCTCTTTCGAAGGAGCAGATGGAAATTTCAGACAAGATATATAAAAGAGATTTGTCATTATTTGAACAGAAGGTAATATCACAATTGGAGATTGAGAAAAGTAAAAGCATACAGCTTACAGCCAGACAGCAGTATGAAGCAGCCTTGTCTGACCTCAACAATATGAAGATAAGTATTCTTCAGGCCGAGCAAAGTGTTTTTGATATGGAACTGGCAAGGGAGGAGCAGATTGGTCTGCTTGAAAGGTCTCTCATGGGGAACTACGACAATATGCTTGCCGATATCAGGCAGTGGGAACAGAATTACCTTCTTGTCAGCCCGGTGAACGGTAAGGTCTCATTTACTAAATTCTGGCAGGAGAACCAGAATGTATCTGCCGGAGATATCGTGTTCACCATAATACCATTAAAGGCAGCAAAAATAAACGGGAAGATCTACCTGCCACTGGCGGGTGCCGGAAAGGTCAAAGTTGGACAGAAAGTTAATATCAAGCTTGATAACTACCCATATATGGAATTTGGTATGGTTGAAGTAAAAGTAGGTAGTATTTCAATGGTTCCAACAGATATGAATAATAATAAGGTATATATAGTAAATGTAAGTTTTCCTGAGCGATTGAGGACCAACTATGGCACTGACCTTATCTTTACAGAGCAGATGCAAGGGACTGCAGAGATAATTACTGCGGACATGAGTCTGCTGAGAAGAATATTGTTCCCGTTTAAACATATTTTTAAAAGCCGGTTATAATTAATAAAGTATGAGCGTATCTATCATAATACTTTCAATTGGAATAACTTCAGCATTATGCACTAGTTTTATTGCATCGGTATTACATAAGATGAGCTGGCATAAGTCTGTGAAAAAATCGGAATGGAGGAATGTTAATTTGTTACTTAGCAGTTTCTACCAGTTCAACTATCGTTTTTACAGTTCATTCTCATTTCTAAGGGAATTGATGATGAATTCGTTTATAGTAAGTTTGATTTTCAAGTACCTTGTCTGTGAACCAGACCATTTGCAAATCATTTGTATAATAGGATCCTTTATTCTCACCTGTATTCTCAGGCTTACATGCCAACTCGTGGTGTACTCTAAGTTTTATGACGAGGAGCTTGTTAAATAGAGATAAATTCGTACTTTTGTGGTTAATGAGGAAGGTGTTTAAAAATTCAGTTTCTATATTGCTGGCATTTATGTATTTGCTGGCAAGTGTCGGAATTGGTGTCCATGAATGCTCTGCGTCAGATACAAAAAGTGTCGTGTTTTTCTATAGTGACAGTTCGTGTGAGGCAATACACGGTCATTGTGCCTGTGGTTCTCACGATTGTCATAGCATCAAGCACTCCAAGAAATGTTGTGAAACCGAGTTTCATCATTTGAACAGCGACTACGATATAAGTCAGTTTAGCTTCCATTCACAACAGCTTTTCCTTAATCTGTCTGCAATATGTACATCATGTTTACATTGTCCAGACTATTTATCGGCAAACAGCAAATTATCAGATATTAATTATGCGGATCATCCGCCGTCAATAACATATGACACATATTCGTTCCACTCTCAGTGGAGGTTGTAGAGATTCTATTCTTATAGGAATAGTTATTTTTTACAATTAATATGAATATGAAAAAAACAGTTATATCATTTTTACTTTTTATTTCAATAGCATCGTTCCTTAACGCACAAACAATTACAGGTGTAGTTAAGGTTCAGAAAGCTAACGGCGAAGTCGAACCTTTGGCTTACGCTTCAATTTACTGGCTTGAGGGAAAGTCGGCATTTGTGTCCGATGACAATGGACAGTTCTCGTTTAATGGCAAGAAAACAGAAAATATCTCATTGATAGCGGCATACATTGGCTATATCAAAGATACTATTGTACTAGCCAATGGTCAGGATAAGGTCGAATTTATCCTGAGGGAGAGTAATAACCTTAATGAGGTAAGAGTTGTGGGAAGGCAGCAGGGAAACTTTCTGTCAAAGACAACACCTGTGAAAACCGAGGTTATATCTGCTGCAGGTCTATGCAAGATGGCTTGTTGTAACCTGGCAGAGAGCTTCGAAAATTCTGCAAGCGTAACAGTTGGTTATGCCGATGCAATTACAGGAGCCAGACAGATTAGACTTCTTGGGTTATCCGGTCAGTATACACAAATGCTCGACGAGAATCGTCCTGTAATGAGAGGAATAGCATCTCCATTCGGGTTATCATACATTCCCGGACAATGGCTTGAAAGCATACAAATTGCAAAAGGACCGTCGTCTGTAGTAAACGGATTAGAGGCCATCACTGGCCAGATAAATCTTGAACACAGAAAACCTTCAACTGAACAGCCTCTTTTTGTGAATCTTTTTCTGAGCAACACTTTAAGGTCGGAGGCTAATGTGGTCTCTTCCCTTCAACTTAACTCAAAGCTTAGTACAGCAATATTTGGCCACTTCTCTACTGATCCACTTGGTCATGACGGAAATCATGATGGTTTTAAGGATGAACCTGTATCCGTACAGTTTAACCTAGCCAACAGATGGCTGTATATAGCAGAAAATGGAACCCAGATGAGATTTGGATTTAAAGCGCTATCAGACGACAGGCTTGCTGGTCAGAATGATTATAAAAAAGATTCTCCCAGAGATTATACAATTTGGGGTTCTAACATAAAAAACAAAGGACTGAACAGTTACTTTAAAATAGGTGTGCCACTAAATGAGGGCAATACAAAGAACATCGCAACTGTAATTGACTACACATATCACAACCTGGATTCCTATTTTGGTATGAAGGATTATAAAGCAGAACAGAATTCTCTGTTTATGAATCTTATGTTTATGAATACAATAAACGAGAAACATAAATACATCCTTGGATTAAGCGGTCAGTACGACAACTTCGATGAGAAGGTAAGCAACCATAGAACAATCAATTTTGACGAAATGATTAATCCGCTTGCTCATGATATTGACCCTGGAAGAGAAGAAAAATCACTTGGCGGATATGGTGAGTATACCTATACTGGAGGAGATAAACTTACTTTTGTTGCAGGGCTGAGATTAGACAAAAACAATCTTCATGGTTGGTTACTTGCACCCCGCGCTAATCTCAAATATGCTTTTATGGAAAAGCTTATATTCAGAGCATCAGGAGGCAGAGGTTTCAGATCGTCCAATTTGATAGCCGACAACCTAGGAATGCTCTCTACAGGAAGAGATATAAGGATAGACAATAATCTGGATATTGAGGACGCATGGACTTATGGTGCAAATCTTACAAGCTATTTTCCTTTGGGATTCGGACAAGATGCATCGCTTAGCATTGACTATTTCAGAACAGATTTCAACAAACAGATAATTGTCGACCAGGAGCGAGACATGAGATACATATGGCTTTACAATCTGGATGGCCATTCATTCACAAATACTTATCAGCTTGATTTTACAGTAGAGCCTATAGAAAGGTTGACATTTTTGGCAACCTTCAGATATACAGACGCTAAAGTTACATTAAACGGACAGGGTCTGGTTGAAAAACCACTGACAAGCAAGTACAAAGGTGTTTTGAATGTCCAGTATGCCACCAATTTGAATAAGTGGACATTTGATGTTACAGCACAGTTGAATGGTCCAAGCAGGCTTTTCTATTTTGCAGATATGGAAAGATCTCCGGTGTATGCTATGTTGTATGCTCAAATTACAAAGAAATTCAGAGATCTTGACGTTTATATTGGAGGAGAAAACCTGACAAACTATCGTCAGCATAATCCGATAATCAATGCTCAGGATCCTTATTCGCCAACATTTAATTCTACCGTTATATGGGGACCTCTGATGGGCATAAAAATATATGCTGGTCTGAGATTCACTCTCTGGAAATAATCACTCTTTTATTAAAACTTTTATTTATTTTTACAAACAAATCAAAAAAATGAAAACACTTATAAAATCACTTACTTTAGTGCTGGTTGCACTCTTTGTGTTAACAAACAATATAAATGCTCAGGACAAGAAAATCAAGAAAGATGCAGAAGTTACATTCTCCGTTTCTATAGATTGTCCTAGCTGTGTTAAGAAGCTGGAAGCCAAACTTCCTTTTGAAAATGGTGTCAAGGACCTCAAGGTAGATCTTGAAACCAAGACTGTATGGTTCAAATACCAGTCAGATAAGACAACCAAAGAAAAGCTAGCTTCCGCACTTGATAAATTGGGTTATCCGGCTAAAGAGATAGAGCCTAAAAAATAGAAATAATGAAAAGACTTCTGTCTTTTACAATATTGTTTGCAATCACCTTTGGCAACCTGTTTTCTCAGGTGACCAAAGGTGATTCTCCTTTTTACGAAGAGATGAGGACGCTCTCATTTGTCGATAGAGAAGCTCTGGTTTACAAAGAAATTACATCGGGAAATATACCGGGTTATCTGAAAGGATTTGTGACAATAAAGAGCGTGCTGAGAGATTCAAAGGGGCATAAGCATAATGTGGTGATTTATGTTAAGCCTGATTATCTGTCCATTGGTAATGACAGTTGTTCATTTATTATTCCTATGGGACCGATTACCGCACAGATGATTGCCGATAATTTTAACTGTTCACTGCCAACGCCAAAAGTAGTTGATATGATTTACAAATACTCCAAACTTAAGCTCGAGCCATTCAACTACATTCCCAGAGGAAACAGAAATGAGACCCCCGACATCCTTAACGATCACTCAAGGGTTATTTTCGCCCAGATAAAAGCTGCCGGATATAAACCAGGGGTTTTTGTAGCCGGGACAAAGAAGGACATAGTTATCTCGTCAAAACTAAGCGACACTGTAAGGAAAAAAAACGTAACCATATATGGCTGGCACAAACTCGACGGGAAGGCAATACAACCGGTATACAATGGACACATTGAGGTTTATGTAGATTATAGTCATGGAATACGCCTCATTTCCAACAGGGTGAGAATTGATGGCAGAGATTATGATTACAGAGATATTCTCAAAGACCCATTGCTTCACTCTCTGTTGAGTGATGAACCTGCACCACTGCAAAAAACATCCTATCTGGATAAATAATCAATAATAATAAACTAACCTCATCTAATATGAAAAGATTGGCTCTTATAGTGATTTCCATACTTGTAGCTGCATATTGCAATGCATCTTCTCCACAGTCATGGATTCGGATAAATCAGGCAGGCTATCTGCCGTCAGATATTAAAGTAGCGGTTTTTATATCACTTGCAGAAAATACAAACCCCAATTTTGAGTTGTATGAGGCCATCACCGGTAAATGTATCTTTAGCGGTACAGGAAAAATTACAAATGCTTCATTATGGGGAATGAAGGGTGCATACAGACTAGATTTCTCCAAAGTTAATGTTCCAGGAGGGTATTACATTGTATCTAACGGTGTGAGATCTCAGAACTTCAGGATCTCTGCAGATGCTTACGCAGGACTTTCAGATTTTCTTTTAGTTTACATGCGTCAGCAAAGATGTGGAGATAATCCTTATACAGGAGTGCTTTGCCACCAGGATGACGGCTATATTGTTGACCATCCTACAAGAACAGGGGAAAAAATAGATGTAAGAGGAGGGTGGCACGATGCAACAGACTATCTACAGTACCAGACTACATCTGCAACAGCGGCATATCACCTCATGTTTGCCTGGGAGCAGCAGAGGGATAAATCTGTCTTTAAAGATTTGTACGATGCCAGAGGAAGAAAAGGTTCTAACGGTATTCCGGATATCCTAGATGAGGTTAAATGGGGGCTCGACTGGTTGATAAGGATGAACCCGGAAGATAAAGTGATGTTCAATCAGATAGCTGATGACCGTGATCATGCGGGATTTCGCCTTCCACAGAATGACAAGGTGGATTATGGTTGGGGAGCCGGTACTGGCAGACCGGTCTATTTTGTTACTGGAGAGAGGCAAGGGTTGAGAACACACATCAACCGCACAACCGGTGTTTCGTCTACAGCGGGAAAATTCGCTTCAAGTTTTGCACTTGGAGCAGAGGTGTTTAGAAACTTAGATCCAAAGTTTTCTGAAACCATGAAGTTAAAGGCAGAACAAGCCTTCGCATTTGCAGTGGAAAGACCAGGCAACACTCAGACTGCCTGTGTAGTATCTCCATATTTCTACGAAGAGGATACCTATGTAGATGACATAGAGCTTGCTGCAGCTACTTTCTATAATTATGGCAAGGATGCAGCATGGAGACAAAAGGCCGACTACTGGGGAGAACTTGAACCTGTTACTCCATGGATGGAACTTGGCAGGGGAAGACATTACCAATATTACCCTTTCATTAATCTTGGCCACTACTATCTCGCAACATCGGAAGACAAGGGAGTAAAGGAAAAATATCTTGGCTACATGAAACAAGGTCTTGAAGACCTCAAAAACAGGGCAGCAGATGATCCATTTGTATATGGTGTTCCATTCTTGTGGTGTTCAAACAATCTGGTTTCTGCCGCAATCACTCAGGCTCATCTTTACAGAAAGGCTTCGGGCGACAGCACCTATCTTGAGATGGAGATGGCCCTGAGAGACTGGCTCTTTGGTTGCAACCCATGGGGAACATCTATGCTTGTTGGCTATCCTGAGGGTGGTGATTATCCTGACTCTCCTCACTCATCTTATACAAAGGTGAAAGGTGACCTTACATACGGGGGTCTTGTAGATGGCCCTATCTATTATGATCTATTCAGAACAAGAGCAGGTGGCGCCTTGACAAAACCAGACACATATGCACAGTTCAACAAAGGACGAGCAGTTTATCATGACGATATGGGTGACTACTCATCCAATGAACCGACAATGGACGGGACGGCTGGATTGAGTTATTACTTTGCATCTATGGAGAACGAAGGGAAAGAGTTTAAAAATACAAAAATGGAAGTATCTTCAGTTGTTAGAGACTCGCAGGGGGCAATCATAAGACTAAACCCCGATAAAAAGGTTATATATCTCATATTTTCTGCCGATTCCATGTTTCAGGGAGGCAGTAAGATACTCTCTACACTTACAAAAAACAAGATAAAGGGATCATTCTTTTTTACAGGAAATTTTTTAAGACTTGACACTCAGAAGTCTATCATACAAAAGATAATCAAAGATGGTCACTATGTGGGAGGACATTCAGACAAGCATCTGTTGTATGCTCCATGGGATAACAGGTCAAAGTCCATACTCACAAAGGACAGTGTTGCAAATGATCTTAAACTGAATTATGCTGAGATGGCAAAATTCGGTATTAAACATGAAGAGGCTACGTGGTACCTTCCCCCATATGAGTGGTACAATACTGAATCTGTAAATATTGCTTCAAGCCTGGGTATAACAACAATGAACTACACGCCCGGCACGGCTACACCGGCTGACTATACCTCGCCATCAATGAAGAATTACCGTTCCAGCCAGGAGCTTATTGACAAACTGTTCAGTTTTGAAAAATCTGATGGATTAAACGGAGCATTTATACTTATACATCCCGGAGTTGTAGATGAAAGGAGCGATAAACTATACGACAGACTAGGCGAAATAGTTGTTCGTCTTAAAAGACTTGGTTACTCTTTTGAACGTTTATTCTGAATTTCACCTACATTTCTTAACTTTGCAGCCGATTCCCCAATTTAATCATCAAAATATGTACAAAATACTTTCAAAGAGGTTCCTGACCCCCATAATTTGTCTTATGGAGGTAGATGCTCCCCGTATGGCCAAGTCGGCAAACCCGGGACAATTTCTCATAGTAAGGGCTCACGAAAAGGGTGAGAGAATACCACTTACAATATGTGACTATGATTCAGAAAAAGGTACAGTTACAATTGTCACACAAATTGTCGGTGCATCGAGCCGGCAGATTTGTCACCTGAATGAGGGTGACTCTTTTGTGGACTTTGTGGGGCCTCTGGGGCTCCCTTCTGAATTTGTCCATATGAGCGATGATGAGATTAAGGGAAAGAAAATCATCTTTATTGCAGGAGGTCTGGGAACGGCTCCTGTATATCCTCAGGTAAAGTACCTTCACTCAAGAGGGGTAAGTGTCGATGTAATAATTGGAGCAAAGAACAAGGATATGATCATTTTTGAAAATGAGATGAGAGCCATATGCAACAACCTTTACATTTGTACAGATGACGGGTCGGCAGGGCGAAAAGGTCTTGTTACCGAGCAGCTTAAGGAAATTTTGGATGGAATAGAGGCAGGTACTGTAAATAAGGGAATAAAATATGACCAGGCTGTGGCAATAGGTCCTATGATTATGATGAAATTCGTCAGTATCACTGCAAAACCTTATGGATTGCCATTAATAGTCAGCCTAAACACCCTCATGGTAGATGGTACCGGAATGTGTGGGGCATGCAGGGTATCAATAGGAGGAAAGACAAAATTTGCGTGTGTGGACGGGCCGGAATTTGACGCCTATCAGGTAGACTTCAATGAGGCAATGCGTCGTCAGGGCATGTATAAGAATATAGAGACAGAGGCAGATCATAAGTGTAACATAGGGCTTGACCAAAAGTAAAAGAAATTTATTGTGTAATGAGAAACAAAATTCCAAGAGTACCTGTAAGAGAACAGGATCCTGCAGTAAGAGCAAAGAACTTTGAAGAGGTATCATATGGTTACGACCAATCTGAGGCAATGCTTGAGGCATCACGTTGTCTTGGATGCAAGAAACCATCCTGTGTGCCGGCCTGCCCTGTCAGCATTCAGATTCCACAATTCATATATGCAGTTGAAACCGGTAATATAGAGGAGGCAGCACGCATTATTGCAAAAGACAGCTCTCTGCCGGCAGTTTGCGGAAGAGTATGCCCACAGGAGAGTCAGTGTGAAGGAGCATGTATTCTCGGTGTGAAAGGAGAGCCGGTATCAGTTGGAAAACTGGAACGTTTTGTTGCCGACTGGAGCCGTGAGAGAGGAGTTAAATTTACAGACAAGGCCCAACCGAATGGAAAGAAGGTGGCGATAGTTGGCAGTGGACCGGCAGGATTGGCTTGTGCAACCGACCTTGCAAGAATGGGCTACGATGTTACAATATTTGAAGTTTTACATGAGGCTGGCGGTGTTCTGCAATACGGTATTCCGGAGTTTCGTCTCCCTAAGGTGGACGTAGTGAAATACGAAATAGACAATGTCCGTGCCCTCGGGGTAAAAATCGAGACAAACATAGTCGTAGGAAGAACAGTAACCATAGATACTCTTATGGATAAAGAGGGTTTTTCTGCTGTTTTCATTGGTTCAGGCGCGGGCCTTCCAAAGTTTATGGGAATTCCCGGAGAAAATCTTAATGGAGTAGTATCTGCAAATGAGTTTCTTACAAGAAACAACCTTATGAGAGCATATGACCCGTCATACGATACACCAATTTATGTTGGTAAGAGAGTGGCAGTTGTAGGAGGTGGAAACGTGGCCATGGATGCTGCACGCTCTGCTTTGCGTCTGGGTGCAGATGTCACAGTAGTTTACAGAAGGACAGAAAAGGAACTCCCTGCACGAGTAGAGGAGGTTCATCACGCCAAGCAGGAAGGAATTGTATTCAGGATGCTGACAAATCCCGTGGAGGTTCTTGGCGACGAGAGAGGATGGGTTACAGGACTGAAATGTCTCAAAATGGAACTTGGAGAACCCGACCAAAGCGGCAGACGTTCACCGGTGCCAATTCCTGATTCTCATTTCGATATAGATACCGATGTTGTTATTATGTCTTTGGGTACCTCACCAAACCCTCTGATATCATCAACAACACCCGGTCTTGAAATAAATAAATGGAACTGTCTGGTTGCAGATGACGATGGCGCTACATCACGTCCAGGTATTTTTGCCGGAGGCGACGCCGTAACCGGGGCAGCTACGGTAATCCTGGCAATGGGAGCGGGGCGTAAAGCTGCTGCTGCAATTGACAAATATCTAACTAATAATTAAAATGGCACAGAAACCCTCAATACCAAAAGGAACAAGAGACTTTGGCCCTGCAGAGATGGCCAGAAGGGACTATATTTTCAACACTATAAGGGGTATTTTCAAAATATACGGCTACTCACCAATAGAGACACCGGCAATGGAAAATCTCTCTACTCTTCTTGGAAAGTATGGCGAAGAGGGTGACAAACTTCTTTTCAAGGTACTCAACTCCGGGGATGCTTTTTCAGGGATAGATTCATCACTGCTCAACAACAGCAATGCTCTCTCTGTAAAGGTCTGCGAAAAGGGACTCAGATACGACCTTACCGTTCCGTTTGCACGCTTTGTGGTGCAGCACCAGAACGAGATAGTCTTCCCCTTCAAGAGATATCAGATACAACCTGTATGGCGCGCAGACAGACCCCAGAAGGGTCGCTACCGCGAGTTTTACCAGTGCGATGTAGATGTCATAGGGAGCAAATCCCTAATAAATGAACTGGAACTTGTGCAGATAGTGGACTCTGTATTTCACAAACTTGACATATCTGTCTGTATAAAAATCAATAACCGTAAGGTGCTTTCCGGAATATCGGAGGTTATCGGTCACCCGGATAAGCTGATTGACATAACAATAGCTATAGACAAAATAGATAAGATTGGTCTGGATGCAGTAAAGGATGAACTAAGGTCAAAGGGACTGGATGACAAGGCAATCAATATAATCGAACCAATATTGAATCTTAAGGGTTCCAATATCGAAAAGCTCAGTGCCATGAGACCTATCCTGTCATCTTCAGAAATAGGAACATCGGGGCTTGATGAACTTGAGAGCGTCTTTGGACTCATAGAAAAGGTGGGCATCGGCCAGGAGGTTGAACTTGACCTCTCTCTGGCAAGAGGTCTCAATTACTATACCGGAGCAATCTTCGAAGTTAAAGCCAAGGATGCTGAAATGGGTAGTATTTGTGGAGGTGGTCGTTATGATGACCTTACAGGAATTTTCGGACTTCCAGATGTTTCCGGTGTAGGTATCTCATTTGGAGCAGACAGGGTTTACGATGTCCTGCTCTCTCTGGATAAGTTTCCTTCCGGTTCGGTAGGGGGGACAAAGGTTTTGTTCACCAATCTGGGAGAAAATGAAGTTCTATACACACTTCCGATATTAAAAAGTGTAAGGGAGGCAGGTGTCGTTGCAGAGATATATACCGAGAAGACAAAGCTGAAAAAGCAGTTTGACTATGCAGACAAAAAGTCTATCCCTTACATGGTTATCGTTGGAGAAGATGAGGTAAATGGCAACTGTTTCAATCTTAAGAATCTCCTCACCGGAGAACAGCAAACATTATCGAAAGTGCAACTAATTGAGCAACTTCAAAAATAAATTTGGTTAATCATACATATTGATCTATCTTTGCAGACCAATCAAAAAGGAACATTTGAAAAAAAATATATCGCGGAGTGGAGCAGTTGGTAGCTCGTTGGGCTCATAACCCAAAGGTCGTAGGTTCGAGTCCTGCCTCCGCTACAAAGCCCTCTAATTATCAGTAATAAGATATTAGAGGGCTTTTTTCATGGATAAAATTCAAACTATACGTTCATTCCACTAAAAAACAAAGGTGCCCCCTTGAGTTTGCCAACGCTTATCAGACGCAGGGGACACTACTTGTTTTTTGCCGTTTCACTCACGTAGTGGGTGCCCAAATGCATCCTTTGCAATGCCCTAGTAGGCTATCGCGCTCATTCATACGAGCGGAAAAAATCTCCATCTTTGGCTTAAAGCATATCCGTTAATGAGATATATTCTTGTTCATTTTATTGTCCTAATTAAATCTCAAAATTATGCTATTATTCTTCCAAATAACCGCTAACTTTTTTGCCGCTTTCCGCTGGTGGCGGTTTAATAGCATTATGCTGTCAATCTGTACCAGACTTTGATAGAACCGCGTGCCTTCAATTAACCACGCCGCCGCCACTTGTGACAAACGGCTGTTAGTGGCAGTTATTCTTTTCTAAATTCTGATATTAGTAAGGTGTTAAATAATTGTCCTTGTCGAGAATGTTCATTAAGGAACAAACAATATAAAATAGTTTCTGTCCCTTTTTCAATTTCTTTTTCTAAAGGTTTTTCTAATTGTATTTGAATTGGTATCCAAACTTCTAATCCGTCAATTTCAAAAAGATATTCATTTTTTATAAATTCGTCTAATTGATTTGGGCTGCTAATAAATAATTTATATACTCTTTTTACTGACATTAAAACTTCACTGTCAATTGGTCGTGTCTTTCCAATTAATTTTGCAGTAATTTTATATTTGTCAAGTCGTGCATAATACTGAGGAATTTCTTTGTTTTGTTCTACACTATCTGCATATTGCTTTTCATTACTAATTAACTCTTTATAGTTTTTTTCTCTATATTTTTTGTCCCAAGTTTCCCATAGGTCTTGTCCGTTTGAATGCAACGTCAGGACGAGCAATATAGTTGTCAAAATAGTTTTTAATGTCATAATTGTCTGTCTTTATTAATTGCGACTAACGTATATCTAAGCACATTTATTTAACATTATTGTAATAACTGTTATTTTCTTTGCTATAAATCAACGTGAGTATGTAATTATTTTCGTTACAAAGTGGTATAAAGTTATGGCTATTAATGTTTTTTTGCAAATATTTAAACATCAACTTTTTATTTATTTTGAACTTTTGTCGAAGATATTGTTAAGTGTGGAGTAAATTGGTAACTGTATAGCCGGCTTTTTAGGATATATAATTACCTTTGCACACAAATCAATGCATGTTTAACATGAATTTTCTCATAAGGAGTGCGGTTGAGGGCGATATTTCAACAATTTTTGGGTTTATCTGCGAATTAGCTGAATACGAAAAGCTTAGCGACGATGTCACCGCTAATGAAAAGATTCTTTACGAAAGCCTGTTTGTAAAGAGGCAGGCCGAAGTTCTGATTGCAGAAGTTGATAACGTACCTGTAGGTTTTGCCCTTTTCTTCCACAATTTCTCTACCTTCAAGGGAAGAGCCTGCCTCTATCTGGAAGATCTCTACATAAAACCGGAATTCCGCGGAAAAGGTTATGGCAAGGAGATGTTCAAGGCACTGGCAAAAATCGCAGTTGATAGAAGGTGCGACAGATTTGACTGGTCGGTTCTTGATTGGAACAAACCATCAATAGAGTTTTATAAGAAAATGGGGGCCATAGCTATGGATGACTGGACAGTTTACCGACTTACCGGGGATAGTCTCAAGAGCCTGGCCACAGATTAATATATTTGAAATGAGAATACTGACAATTGCACTTGTTGCACATGACAACAGAAAAAAGGATCTTATAGAGTGGGTTGAATTCAACAAAGGAACACTCGCCAACCATAAACTTGTTTGTACCGGAACCACCGGAAGGATGGTTGAGGCTGCCCTCACCCAGAATCGCAGGAAGGATGACTTCAATATTGACATCACACTGTTAAAATCTGGTCCGCTGGGCGGTGATCAGCAACTCGGTGCCCTCATTTGTGAAGGTAAAATTGACATGCTATTCTTTTTGTGGGATCCTATGCAACCGCAGCCTCATGATGTAGACGTTAAGGCCCTTCTAAGAATCTCAAGCCTTTACAACATTCCGACAGCAACAAACCGTTCTACGGCAGACTTTTTAATCTCTTCGCCACTTTTCGAAAGCGACTATACACCAAAAAAGAAAAGTTTCTCAGACTATCTTGGCAGATCTATAGATCTATAATTTAACATAGCTCAGTTTAAACTGAAAAATTGAAGTGTCGCCCCTTTTACCCTCAATGAACATAGTTTCAGAGGTGTCGTATTTATAGAAGTCGATTGAATCTCCCATACGGCTCTCTGTGTTGAAGTTAATAATAAGATCGGTTATCCTGATATTTGTTATCAATTCTTCTTTTATGCAATCTAATGCCCACTCTGTGTATTTGGCATTATTGGTGTGCCTGTTGATATCCACATCGCTGAATGCTACAATTCTGGTTCTTACAAACTCCATTTCCTGTGGCGAAACCAGCCTCTCCGCAGCCTCTGCTATGGCATGTCTGGAGTCGCTGCCCTCTGTATTCTCACCCATAATGTTTTCCATCCTCTGAAGCCTTCTGGTTCTGGTGTTAATGACAAGCCATGAAGAGGTAGCCAGAATGATTTTCTCACCCAGACTGTCCAGAACCTCAAAGTCTCTGAATCCAAAAAGTCTGTCAGTACCCTTGTGCCATGTTTCGAGATATATTTCATCTTTCCAGCGGGGTAATTTCAGGAACTTAACGTGAATCCGGGAAAGCACCCAGGCAGTCTCTGTTTGTATGAGGTTGTCATAACCGAAACCAAGAGAGTCGGCATGCAATCCGGCAGCCTCTTGTGCAAAATTCATAAAGGAGTATAGTTTCAGATTTGAATTAATATCTGTTTCGTAACTCTTTACTTTAAGCGTCTCTTTGAAACTAATCATTATTTAAGAAATGTGTTGCAATATTTGATGGTAAAAGTAGAGATAAAATTGGGATAAAGATTAATTTTACTTTACCTTTGTATCCCTGTATTACAATCCAAAAAAATCTATGAGTACCAAGTATGTATTTGTTATGGGAGGAGTTACATCTTCCCTGGGAAAAGGCATTATTGCATCATCTTTAGCTAAATTACTACAGGCTAGGGGATTATCAGTAACTATCCAAAAATTTGATCCCTATATTAATGTTGACCCCGGAACACTCAATCCGTATGAACACGGTGAGTGCTTTGTTACCGAAGACGGTGCCGAAACAGATCTTGATCTTGGTCACTACGAAAGATTTCTGAATGTCTTCACATCCAAGGCAAATAATGTAACAACAGGAAAGATTTACCGGACGGTTATTGACAAAGAGCGTCAGGGTGCATACCTTGGTAAAACAGTCCAGATCATACCCCATATTACCGATGAGATTAAGAGGAGAATGATGTTGATTGGGAAATCTGGCAAGTATGATGTGATTGTCACAGAGCTTGGTGGTACTGTAGGTGACATGGAATCTCTGCCTTTTATTGAGGCTGTCCGCCAGCTACAGTGGGAGCTTCCGGATGAGGATTGCCTTGTGATACATCTTACTCTTGTACCTTATCTGAGTGCAGCCAAGGAGCTTAAGACAAAACCTACACAGCACTCTGTTAGAATGCTGCAACAAAACGGAGTTCATCCCGATGTTATAGTTTGCAGGACAGAGCATCCCCTGCCTGCCGAGATAAGAAGAAAAGTTGCACTTTTCTGCAACGTAAGACCAAATGCGGTTATAGAATCGCTAGATGCAAAAAGCATTTACGAGGTGCCTCTTAATATGTACAGAGAAAAACTCGATGAAATCGTACTCAAAAAATTCCAGCTCCCTGCAATAAACAACCTTCCGGATATGACCAAATGGAATGTTTTTCTGGATAAGCTTTATAATCCTAAAGAGGTTGTAGATATTGCCCTAGTAGGAAAATATGTTGAGCTGCAGGATGCCTACAAATCAATTTTGGAATCTTTCATCCATGCAGGAGCAGAAAATGAATGTAAGGTTAATGTTCATTGTATTCACAGCGAATATATAACAGAGGGTAATGTTGCCGAAAAGCTTAAAGGAATGCATGGAGTCTTAGTAGCTCCGGGTTTTGGAGAGAGAGGAATAGAGGGAAAGATTGTGGCTGTGAAGTATGCAAGAGAACAAGAAATTCCATTTTTCGGAATCTGTCTGGGACTTCAAATGGCAGTAATAGAATATGCCCGAAACGTTCTTGGCATGGATGATGCAATGACTACAGAGATAAAGCAGAATGCCAAGTATCCTGTAATTGACCTGATGGAAGACCAGAAAAGCCTTACAATAAAAGGCGGAACAATGAGGCTGGGCGCTTATTCATGTCAGCTGGAGCCGGGTTCACTAGCTGCCAGTATCTATGGATTGAAAGAGATAACAGAGAGACACAGACACCGTTACGAGGTAAATGAGGCATATGTAGATGATTTGAAGAGAGGGGGGCTTATGCCAAGTGGTAGAAATGCAGAAACGGGCTTAGTTGAGATAATGGAGTTACCAAAGCATCCATTTTTCATAGGGGTTCAATTTCACCCTGAGTTAAAAAGTACACCGGAGAGACCACAACCAATTTTTGTAGCTTTTGTAAAAGCCTCAATTAATTTTAAAAATGCTCAACAGGAGAATTAAATTTTTATCTGAATTTTTAAATGTTTCTGCCATTTTATTGCTGGCGGCAAGTCCGGTATTAGCTCAAAAAAACATGGCGACACAGTTTAAACCAAGAAGTTACAAGCTAAAGATACTGGAGGTTCTACCACATGATATTGGCTCGTATACACAGGGTCTGTTCTTCTATAATCAACAACTTTATGAAAGTACCGGACAAACTGGAGAATCAAAATTCAGAAAGGTAGATATCAAAAAGGGGACATCACTCAAAAGCATAATTTTCCCCGATGAATATTTTGCTGAGGGTTCTACGGTAATAGATGACAAACTTTATATTCTCACATGGACCAACAGAGTTGTCTTCGTCTATGATATCAACACATTCAAACCAGTCAAAACGCTGTTCAATCCAAAAGAGGGGTGGGGCCTTACAACAGATGGAAAGATGCTGATTATGAGCGACGGGTCTTCAAATATATACTTTATAGATCCTTCAAATTTTCAGGAGAAGTCAAAAATAGAGGTAAAGCTAAAGGGGAAGAGTGTCGATCAGCTTAATGAGCTGGAGTACATTAATGGAGAGATATGGGCAAACGTCTACTTGACCGATGATATCATGATAATCGACCCCAAAACCGGTGTGGTAAAGGCAACTGTCGATTGCCGGAACCTGCTACCAGCAAAACTCAGAACTGAAAAGACGGATGTGTTGAACGGTATTGCTTATGACCCTATAACCAAACAAATATACCTTACAGGCAAGTATTGGCCAACAATGTACAGAGTTCAGATAGTCAATTAGATTCTGCGAGTTGCTCTTACAATATGCCTTTTTCCGGGCGGGCCATTAAGCCTTAATACATCAAAGCCTGATTCTCTCAAAGCCTGTTTTACTATTCCCTTAGATGAATAAGTGACAAGTATTCCGCCAGTTTTCACAGACTTGTAGATCTCTCCGAATACCTCCCTTGTCCATAATTCCGGCTGACTGCCTGGAGAAAATGCATCAAAATAGACAATGTCGTTTATCTGCCCGTCACTATTGTACAGGAGGATATCGGAATTAGTCTTTGTTAAAGTAAAATTAGGCAGTATTTCAACACATTTGTCCCAATCCGATAGCTGTATCATCTCATTGATTTTCTGTATCTCACTCACCTCTTCAGCCGAGAAAACTTCTTGTTGTTCTAATATTGATTTAATGTGGTTTAATGAGTGGAACTCCTCGTCAGTAACAGGATATTTCTCTATTCCGGAGTAATGTATTGTAATGTCACTGTTCTTAAGGGCAAATATGCCTGTGAGCAGACAGTTTAATCCTGTGCCAAATCCTGCCTCCAATATAGTTATCTCCTTAAATGGGACATTTTCGGAATAGTATTTCAAACCACACCCTATAAAGATGTAATTGCTCTCAGTCAATGCTCCGTTAACAGAGTGGTAAGATTCGTCATATTCCGCAAGTCTAAGCGTATTTGATCCATCGGCACTCTTAATCAGTTCTCTTTTCATCATCACAAATTTAGAAGTTTACATCTATTTTTTTATCTTTGTAGGCTACAATCACGAAGTTTTATTTTAAAGAATATAAAATGTCATTTATTACAAGCCTTTTAAAGAAATTTTTTGGCACCAAAGCAGACAGGGACCTGAAAATAATACAACCATATGTTGATAAAACAATAGAGGCATACAAAAGAATTGATTTGCTATCTCATGACGACCTCAGAGCAGAGAGTCTGATTATCAAGCAGAAAATAGTAGAAAAAATAGCTGAAGACGAGGCAAGAAAGAGAGAGCTGAGAACCAAGCTCGAGGACGTAATGATTGAAGTAGGAGAGAAAGAAGCACTTGCTACAGAAGTTGACAAGCTTACCAAAAAAATTGACGAAGAGATTGAGGAGGTTCTCCTCGAAGTACTTCCGGACGCTTTTGCAATAATGAAGTCAACAGCCAGACGACTTAAGGAAAATAATGAAATAAGGGTGAAAGCATCCGAAAATGACAGGGACCTTGCTGCAAAAAGAGACTTTGTATCCATTGATGGAGATACTGCAATATGGAAAAACAACTGGATGGCCGGAGGTAATAACATTGTATGGGACATGGTTCACTACGATGTGCAGCTGATAGGAGGGGTTGCCCTTCATCAGGGAAAAATTGCTGAAATGGCAACAGGTGAGGGAAAAACCCTCGTTGCAACACTGCCTGTTTTC
>JBAZZA010000016.1:0-8277 GCA_041659025.1 Bacteroidales bacterium
GCCAAAACCAGAACCAATATAGAAATATGATCCAACCGCTATTATGTATAAGCCGGCGATCAATGCCAAGATCCCTAAATATGTATTTTCGATTACTGGAATTATATCGCTTATCAGCAGGCCATCGAGGAAAAATCCAATCAAAAACATGTTCAGTATCGTTCCTACTCCAATTTTTTCTCCCATCAATAAAGTAATGACTATAATTATCAATCCAACTGCGATGCTTGCGTTTCCGATAGTGATTCCAACGGTTCTTCCCAATCCAACATGAAATACTTCCCAAGGTCCATATCCGATATTTGCTCTAATTGTAAGCGCTATCCCTAAAGCATAGAGGAAAAGCCCGAATACAAGCTTGCTAAAACTCAACGCTATCTTCCGCATTATGCCGTTTTCTCCTCCAAGATGAATGTGCTGCAATAATGCTCCATTTATTACTAAAGTGCAACGGATATGCCTTTCATCTCAGCTCGACGGCCAGCGCCAATCGTCGCGCCGCTACTCTTGATCCTATCTGGCTTAGCTAGATTTGGCTATCCAAACATCGCGCTCGCGGAATTCAAGCTCAAGTTCTGGCACTATGATAGCACGCCGAACCTTAAGACTGTTTTTTATTTATCTTTGCTAACCCTTTCTGGGTTGCTGAGGTAAATTTCTTTATGCGTATGCCCTGCCCTTTTTAGGCTGAGATGTTCAGCAAATGCTTCCATTGCTTCAAAGCTCTTTCGCTCTTCATCGAAGCTGCCTATATGAAGCATTTGAATGCACTTGCCTTCTTCAAACTTCTCAAATTTAATTTCTCCTAATAGTATATCAGTGTTTTTTTGCCTCATCTTTTCGATTATGCTTTGAGCGTATATTTCATCAACAAATTTCGGCTGCCGTATCATCAAGGTAAATGAGAGTTTCTCCTTATCGAGCGATCCATTATAATTTTGCTTTCCATCTTCAGTGAGATCCCATACTCCCTCTAATGGATATACGGCATACTCTGCATAGTCTTTAGGGGCGCATTTTTTCTTTGGACTCATCTTAATGGCGTATGATGCCGAATAAAGCGCTGAAACGTATTCCCCAAACGCATTGCTGTTTGGATTCCCGATCCCATGAATAGTAAAGTAGCTAAATGCTGGCACTTCTATCAACTCAGGCTCGCATTTGGGAAGATAATACGCCTTTTCATCCTTTTTCCATTCAATTTTAATGATGCTCTCCTATGAAGATTTTCGCATCTGAATTCCCAAGACTTCGATTGTTTCCGCTTTTTTAGAAGCGCATTGTGCACTATTTCGAGTATTTTTCTCGTAATTTTATATCCAATAGGACATTATTAATTTTTGCTAGCTTCGTCCTTTTTCCCCTTTTGTCAATCTTAAGCATATTTCATATTGAGCGCTACCAATTGCAAAACGAATTACATTCTTGCTATATCGTTGATCGCGATTCTTCATTATTTCAATGGCTAAAGCGGCGTAGGCGCATGGACCAACTATGTGCTTCGTCTGCTGTGCATCAATCAATGGATGAGTATATGCACTGGCCACTGCAAGACTCGCTACTCGGGAAGCGACGGAAGCAGCAAGATCTTTTGCTTCCATCGATTCGCGATATGCATCTAAATCAAGTGTCTCAATTTAGCATTTTGATTCCCGCCATTCGCAAAAACGCGGATCCCTTTAATCGCGTCTCGTGGGCAAGCATCGTCATTCGCTAATTCTTCGAATATTGGCAATGCCTTTTGGTACAATCGGCTGCCCACCTTCCCAGGATTTTTAAAGAATCCATACGAAGCACAAAATATCTCTTTTGTCTTTTCCTAGCATTCATCTTTTACTTTCTTAGCCTTATTTCAATGCTTCTCGCTTCTGCCATGGTTTCTATTCCTTCTTTTATTGCTCTTATCTTGTTTTCATTTTTATCTTTTACTTCTATCTCCACCAAATCAACCAAATCATTGATGTCCTCTGCTTCCAGGAGATTTACCGCTATGCAATAATAGTTTTTCATTCTGCCATTATCGTACTTTTCCAGAAGGAAACCTAACAACCGCTCTTTTTCTTTAAGATCTCTTAAATATTCATCTAAATCTTCCTTTGCTTTTTTGAGATTTTTCGTTACATCTCTATAGGTAATAAAGGAATCCTTTTCGTTTTGCTTCGTATATCTTAGGCATGGATATTGCTTGCATTCAAAACAATATTCTATATTGCTATTTTTCTTACTACAATTGATCACACTGCACGAGGGATGCTTTAGATTAAAATCTGCTCCGCCGCATCCAGGGCATCGAGATGATCCTTCTATATGATATCGAGGACATAATGAGCAATTGAGTCCGCAGAGAGAAAATTCGCAATGCTTTCGAGCATAAATTTTCATTTTTGCCTATTTAATTAGTTCAAGTGGCTATTAACATAGATTTTTGCGCTTATATCATATCTCGCGTAGAATTGAGCTAAAGGATACTTCAAGTATTTCATATAGAGTATAGTAGCATCCAGAAATGCAATCTTGCCTATTCTTCCCTGTTTCTACATCTGCATAAAGCCATTTCCTTTTAGCTTTGCTTAATGATGATATAAACGATTTCTTGTTAAGCGCCTATTTTTCTTCTTTTTAAGCGACAACTATTTGGAAATATTTGCTTCGTTATCATATCCTCTCGTTTCCCAATATCCGAAATATTGTTTATCTGAAAGCTCAATATGAGTAATCCATTTTACCCATTTATAGCCATACTTTGATTCAGCGACAACTTGCAGCGGGAATCCTCTTTCCGAATCAAGCTTCTTTCCATTAATTTCGTACGCTATTAAAATATCTTTTTCTATGACGAACTTATAATCCAATGATGATGAATAGCCATCCGCTGCGTAAAATATGACAGTCCGCACTTCTTTATTTGGACTTGCCTTTTTTAGCAGATCAGCTAAACGTACTCCCTTAAAAAGCAAATACTCGCTCCACCCTTCGACGCAATGAAGCGTTATGGCTCTTTCAGCTGATGGAAGCTTTAATATTTCATTGTACGAAAGCAATTGCGGATGTTGAATTTTCCCATCGATTAAAAGCTTATATGTTTTAACATCAACCGTCTGCGGACCTTTGATGGAATTATCATACTGCCTATCGTAAGGAGATAGTGCTTTGCCTTCGTATTCCTTGACTTCAACTTGGGCGAACGAATGCGCTAGAAATGTGCCAAGAAATGATATCAATAAAATGCTCTTCATAAATTTTTTCATATTAAACAGCTCCTTTGAACAGCTCGTACACTAAATGAGATTGGTTTTGGCCTATCTCCCATTGAATTTCGCTAATACCCTAAAACGTCCTGCTACATCAAGACATCCATTATCTCCGAAACTGTCTCAGTATGTTTTTTTTATCCATATTCATAATATAAAAAATTGCCAGCATAATTCGTTTCATTTCTTTTGATCTTCCAGTACATTCCCTCTAATTTCTTCTGGCAATTGTCCTTGTTGCCAACTACATTCTCTTCTTGCGTTTTATATTTTTTCATCACTTTTGCTCGCTGCCATTACAGCTCTGATTGCATATGCGGCAGCACCTAAGTCATGCGCTGCTACATGGGCTACAACAGCCGCCTGGCCAGCTGATAATGCCACGTATTTTGCCGCTCCTATCACTTCGCGCGCAGCGGCATTTGAATGTTAAGCAGCTCTTTTAGCTTCATTTGTTCTTATTTCTCCGCGCGCCCACGTCAGAGTCAAATCTATGGCTATGCGCGGTCTGTTATTCTTTTGATATACAGCCTCAAAATGTGCAAGAACATATTCAGCGAATTTCGCTGCCCAAATTGTTAACAAATGATGATCGCTATCGGATAAGCTTCCCCCTCTCCTGACGGCAATGAACCTGACATCCCTGATTTTTAGCAGTATCATAGACTTTTCCAAACAACAATTCATCATTATTTCTTTATATTACTATTATGTACATTTAAGAAAAATCATACCCAGCTGACGAAAAAGCTTCAAAAATTCTATCATTCAGCTTCACCATCACATCGGTTGGGTACCTAAGCTTGAACAAAAATTGCGCATTATTCGCAATATTCAATTTTTTCATCTTCTCGCTAGCCAGAGAAACAATATCCTCATTCCCTTGCTTTTCTGCTTCCAATACTTCAATATAAGCTTTTTTGAAATACTCTTTGGGATCGCCTCCAAAATCTCCATACTTTTCATCAAATGCCTTTTTTACTTCTTCATCACTCATTTCATGATATTCATTGTTATGTACTATTACGCTTTGCTTTAGCTTTGGCATTTTTTCTGGTTTCGACTTAGGATAGCCAAGCGATAGGATCATTAATGGAAGGACATATTGCGGAAGTGAAAATATTTCTCTTGCTTCATTTATGCTTTCGAGAATTGATCCAATATACACAGACCCTAATCCGTAGCTTTCAGCCAAAATAACAATATTTTGCGCTGCGCATAAAATATCTGCGTAAGCGATTAGAAAATGAGAAAATGACTGTTCTCCCTTGAATTCTGTGTTATAGATCTTTGCCCAATTTTTAACGCGATTAAAGTCGATACAAAATATCATTGAAAGAGGCGCATTCGCAACCCACGGCTGATTGCCTACAATTTCTGCAAGCTTGTTTCGCTTATTTTTATCTTTAACTAAAATGATAGAGAGAGGCTGGATATTCCCGCCAGACGGGGCATTATTTGCAGCCCCAAGCAGTCTTTCAACAATATCATCGGAAATATTTGCATCCGAAAAATTTCTAATTGACCTTCGATTCATCATTGTCTCATAAATATCCATATATTCAACCTCCATGGCATTTTATCATATCATCATTAGGAAGATCTTCTTCATTTGTGCTAATTATTTCCCGATCTACCGCGCAATAAATGTGATAGAATAAATAATTGTTTACTTATATTTTATATAAAATATTCAGGCTCTTTTCTTATTTTGCATGTATCAAATAATCGTTTTGCGATTTCCTTGCTTAAGGAGTCAGTTATTAATCGAGCGGATTGCGGACACACCCTAATGCACGCAGAACAACGTAAGCATTTCGCACCATCGGTTATAAGCGGATTATCGCTTGGGATAGCCGCAACGGGGCATACATGAATGCACTTATTGCACGCAATGCACCTTTTTTCTATAGTCACGAGGGTAATAATTGGCTTTGGCTTTCTTTCTTTATAAGGGTAGTGCCCTGCTACAACGATTTCTGTTTTATTAAATATTTGTGCGGTTATCTTTTCTTTGATTCTTCTCCCCAACTTTACGGCTTTTTCTATATCTAATATATCTGGCCTTCCATAAGCGATAGGTTGCTCTTTTGAAGATAAAGAATGTTCCCCTATAAACGAAGCAGCGGCAATAACATTAAAACCCATATTTTCTGCAAAATCTTTTAGTTCCATAAGAGCGTCTTCAAATTCTCTGTTTCCGTATAGGACTATTATGATTGCTGGTATTCCATTTCCCTTTATGCCATTCATTCTAGAGATTGCGATTTCCGGGATGCGGCCGCTATAAACAGGAACACCGATAATGGCTACATCTTCAATATTTTCCTGCTGCTCTCCATTGAAAGCTGCAAATGTAAGATCTACTTCCTCTCGAAAGCTAATATTAATGCCATCTGCAATTGCGTTTAAAATTTTTTTTGTGGATTGAGTCGGAGAAAAATAAATCATCCTAAGAGATTCTATTTTGCCATTCATAAGCTTTTGATTACCCTTCCCATGAGATGTACCTTTCGGTAGCCGTACACGTACCCAACCAGCCCCAATATGTCTATTATGCTATATTGATATAATTTTGAAAGCAAGAATATTTCTCTGAACGCTTGCTCGACGCCTATATTTGCAAAGTTTTCATCCCACATCTATTTCGCATAAGATATTTCATTGCATTAATTATATTTAATTCCAGTCATTGCCATTAATGAATCCATATTGAAATTTGCTATAATATGCTTTTTTCTATATATATATTTCTTTAATGTAGAGTTGATATGAAATTTGGGATAATTATTGAAACCAACGAACCCATAAAACTTGAAATTTCGTCCGTTTCACTAATGCATCTCTCAAGAAACGCCATGAAGTAAAAATCCTCCTGATAAGCGCCGGTGTTGAAATTGAAAGTATCACTCATGATAAGCACAATTCTAAAATGCAAATCGATGATTTCGATTAAAATAACGGTATTGTATTCACTTGTGCACCTGCATAAAAGCGAGCATCAGCGATGGAACTGACATTTTCCTAATTTCAACAATGAATGACTATATTCAAATGGTCGAATGGGCCGATCGAGTCGTCACTTTTTGATTTTGATTAGTTCGTCAGCAACTCTCAGCGCATAAGCTATTAAACTTCTTCTTGGGAGGTACCATCCCAAGGATTTGCCTTGGCCGTTCATTAAGTAATCGAGCAACACGCGAAATATCTCGTTGGGTTATATTCCTAAAGTCTGTTTCTCCATCGAGCATATCACGAATTAAGAAATTTGTATTTTCACAGGTTCCCTTTTCCCAAGGAGAATGGGGGTGACAAAAGTAAACCTTCATCTTTATTCTGCATGCCAGTTTTTCATGCTCGGCCATTTCTTTACCTTGATCACAGGTTAAGCTCTTTACAAGAATTGGCTCTATTGTCTTAAGGCGTTTCTCTATGCTTTTTCTGACTTCTTCCGCTGAATAGTCTTCAAGTCGATCAATGAGGACGTATCGCGTTTGCCGTTCGACAATAGCGCTTAATGCTGATTTATGGTCTTTACCAATAATGAGATCGCCTTCCCAATGGCCAGGGATAGCTCTTGAATCTACTTCTTCTGGCCTTTCGTCAATAAGCGTAATGTTTGCAAGCTTTCCACGTTTTTCTTCACCCCGTTTTGTACGCTTTTTACCCTTTTGACGAAGCTCCAGAATCGCTAGCTTTTTCAATTCTCCCTTCATATGGAAGTGAAGGTAGTTACAGATCGTTTTCTCACTCACAGGTATTATTCTAGCATCGTTTGAGCAAGTATGCAGGAAGTCTGCTATTTAAAACGCCGACCAACGGATTGAAAGATGATTTTTGATCACTTGCCATGTTGGACTATTTATCTTAAGCCCAGGGATTCTACGTTTTGCTCGCTTATCAGTAGTCCGTTGTGCAAGAAATGGGTTATATAAGCCTCTATCGTGTCCCTTTTTAAGTTCACGCGATATAGTTGACTGTGTAAAACCCATCATTTTAGCGATTGCCTCTTGGCCATTCCCAAGATTTAGGTATACGGTGATCTCTTCACGATCTTTGCTCGTGATTCTTCTATATTTTTCCACGTTCCCATCCTAACACTTTATGCGTTAGGAGTTACTGAGTACCTGATATGAACAAGGTAATGCTCATTGCATCCAGGAAAATATAAATTCCAAAACGCCTTTCGAGTAATGTCTTCTGCTTTTCGATAATCAGTTTCAGCTTCATTTCGAACTACAATATTCATACTATTTTATCCCCTTTGTATTTGATGGCTTGAAGTGAAACAATCGAGCATCGAGCTAACCTATTTGAGACTAGATTCAACATGTCTACTTTTGCGCCGAAGGCGCCTATCTAACATTTTCGCTTAACCTTTAAACCACGTTCCCGAGCAAAGCGAGAAAGGGGCGCGTGTTTTTGCATTAGATTTCATACAAAAACCGTTACAAAGTGGTTTATAAGGTGAAACGATTGTTATAAGTTTTCATTTCTATACTATATATTGTACAATCACGATAGTTTTGCATCTTAAAGGACAAAATATGGGCACTCTAAAAAATCAGATGATAGACCATATGGTCGCTCATGGATATTCAGATAAAACAATAAAATTGTACACTTGTTGTATTAAATGCTTTTCTTATCATTATATGAAGTCTCCTCTTAAGATTTCTTATCAAGAAATTGAGTCCTTTTTCCTCTACTTAAAAAAACAGAAAAAAAGTGAATCAACAATACATATTTACTATGAAGCCTTAAAATTCTTCTATTCAATGTACAATCTGAAAGAACGAATTCCATATTTCAATTTTTCTCATTGTAATAATAGACTACCGGAAGTCCTATGCCAAAATGAAGTTTTTCAGCTCTTGGAACAATGTAATAGCTTAAAATATCGTACAATTTTAACCCTTATCTACTCTGCTGGTCTACGCGTCTCTGAAGCCGCAAAAATAAAACTATCAGATATCGATTTCAACCGAAAGCAAATATTCATACAAAATGGAAAAAATAAAAAGGA
>JBAZZA010000017.1:0-2942 GCA_041659025.1 Bacteroidales bacterium
CCCGTGAAACGGACTGAACCATGATTCAAGCTTATCCAGGGCAGGAAAGCGCTGGATTATACGGCCGCCTGGAGGCCAGGGATCAGGTCTTGAAAAATAAGTTTTCGTTTTTTCAAGAATGCCCCCTGCTTTCTCTGATTATGCAGCCTGCAATGACACCCAAGACACCTCACATTCCCCGTGTTCAGCGGCAACATAGGCAGTATCGCCTGTAATGGTGACGGAAAGATTCATGGTACGCTTCACCAGCGCCGCCAATGCCTGAATACTTCCCCACGGAAGCTGAAGAACCGACACCGGCAGCTCATTGAACTTTGCTCGTCCCTGAGCCCACCAGGTGTCCGATTTTGAATTAAAGCTATAAATCTTAACTGCCGGCGAAATCCGGGTTGCCTTTCTTATTCTGTCAACAGTTGGCTCCCCCACATCGATCCATAATGATAGGCGATCATCCAAGGTGCGGGCCCATATATCGGGCTCTTCCACTGCACACAGTCCTTTCGTAAACACCAGATACTCCTGAGCATTCAAACAAAAGGCCAGAACACGAGCCATCATGCGTTCAACTGTTTCAGACGGGTGTTGCGCAACCGTTAAATTGAGCGTGTCATAATAATCCCGGTCGGTATCAGCTAAGGTAATTTTTAATTTATAAATTGTCGGTTTCAATGCCATAACTCGTTGATCTCCGGAAGATGTGCCCACGCCATGTTGTTACGAGGATTTGCTGCGAATTCGTTGTTGGTTAAAAGAATGATTCCGACATCAATAGCGTAAAACGTAGTCTAGCCCGATTACGCGAGCGCCACATAAGTCCTCGCCGTCCGCTGAATTATTTTGTTAACCATGGATTTTTATTATGCAAACCAAACAAACAATAGACCTACAATTGTAATAATGATGATAAACCCAAATTGAACTTGCGAATGTGTCAATCTCCTCTCGCCACCAGCAAACTTTCCAAAGCAGTAATTAGAATTGCTTTTTTCGAGTACAAACTTATTATTTTTGTCGTAAAGGTTCCACCTATGTTCAATTTCAACAACTACATTTCTCGCCGCCCTTGACCTTCTGTAATGATTGTACTGGTTTAAATATGTAAGAAGGCCCATGACAAAAATTATTACCATTAAGAATAACTTAATATACAGCGCTACCTTGGGATCAACTCCCAAACTGACTACTCCGTTTTCAGTAACCTTTAAAAATTTTAGTGGGATAATTGCAAAGACGACAAGAGTTGACAAATACCTAACAGCACTAATTGTTTCATCCCAATGGTGCCTTATATTTGTCCATTGTGTGTTATAGATTTGCTTTTCAATTTCAAACTGACTTCGCCCAATTTCACACATTCTTTATCTCCATTTCTCCATGACAACTCACAAACAAAAATGGTTGTTCCTCTCTCTTTATGGCAATCCGATGTGGGTAATCTCGTGAATTTATGATGTCATACACTTCTTCCCATGAAACAGAACCTGTCCCTTGACGGCCTTTAGGTTTTACTAAATTTATTCTATGTTCAATAACGCCTAATCCAGATATTAGGTCAGAAAGCTGTTTAAAATAATTAATGTTTTGTTTTGATGCTGTTGTGTATACATGCGTAAACGCTCCATTTTTTACAGATAGTTTTATTGACTTTAGCGCATTATCGAAAGCTCCAGCTTTACCAACGAAAGAATCGTGAATTTCCCTAGGCCCATGTAGTGAAATTGCAATTATTAAGTTTTTATAATTTTTGGAAATATAATCAATCTGCTCTGGATAATAACCGTTTGTGGATAAAACAGTGCCATATCTCTCAGTTGATAAACTTAAAATATCAGTAATGTTAGGATGTAATGTTGTCTCACCACCAGTTATTGTCACTCGTTGAAAATGCTTCGATAATGTTTTGAGTGTCTTGTCGATGAAACTCAGTTGGAGAAAGATGGTATTTTTTTCACCGGCGTTTGCGATACAGATTGGGCATGACAGATTACATTTGTTTGTAATCTCGAAACATATTTCTTGTGGGTCATTTACTAAAAAATTTCGAATTCTTTCCTTTGCCGCTTCATCTTCAGGAACATAACGAAAATATTCATACTTATCCAGGTTGTGTGGCGTGCTTGACTTAGCGCCAGCCGATTTTAATAAAAAACGATCCGTGGATATGTCATATGAAAATAGCATCAATGATTTTGTTGTGATGGTTAACCGGCAAGCTCACCAGGAGCGGGGCAGTTCCCGCGATCTGGTGTAGCGTATGGTTGCTTTTACTTAACATTCTCAAATATACAATTTATAAGATCAGCGTCGTAAGTACTTATGCTTTTAATCTCACCAGTTATAGATATTTTTGCTCCCTTTTTTAATGTTTTGAACATATCACAATTTTTTCTGGTCGATGCGCATGATAAAAAGAAGTTGCTGTCATAAATTTTGGCAAAAATAACAGCTTCTGGGTCATAAATAGTACCTTGGTGTTCATATATAGAAATACTGCATAGTTCAGCGTTCCAAGAAACTTTAGTGCCAATAAATGAGTTTTTTATTTTCTGTTTATAGAATGGCGTTGAGGATTCTATTGTTTCTATAATTTGGAGGGGAGTAATGTCAGCTATGGGCTTAGTTAGATCAAGTGCAGAAGTTGCAATAATAGATCCAGAGGTAATTGGAGTTATTATTGCAACTTCGTGTTCTTTTTTCGGGATTGGGTGGATGGCGTGCCTTTTCTTCCACCAAAACACCAACAACCCTGTCACTATCGGTGTAGCGGCAGTGATGATTGCTGCAATTATGTTTTCATTCATTGTCAATGTGCTTCATCTCGCAACTGTAGCCCAACAGTGTAATAGACAGAATAATCCAATATTGTCCTAGACAGATTCTGTCTATCGTTTTTTAAGGATATCACGCGGTTCATATCTATCAACATATTCACATAACTTGTT